>JBJXEW010000049.1:0-43272 GCA_046156035.1 Phycisphaerales bacterium
GCGCTTCCGACGGCTCGCCAAGGACTACGAGCGTCTGCCCGCCACCCTCGCCGGCCTCCACCTCGTCGTCTTCGCCTGCCTCATGCTCGCCCGCTTGCCCGACGCAAGTCCATAACACCCTCTAGGGACTTGCGGCCCCGCAGGTCGATTCCACAAGGCCCGGTGCCTACGCTCCCCCCCCTTCGTTCGGGGACTTTTCAGGACGCACCGTGGCCAAAGGCACCAAGACGAAGAAGCCGCCAGCGAAGCCAGCCTCGAAGGGCGCGGCCAAGCCTTCTTCCGCCAAGGGCAAAGCGAAGAAACCCTTGCCCACTCCCAAAGCCGCCCCGTCCAAGCCCGCCGCCTCAGCGAAGGGGAGCGCCTCCAAGCCCGCGGCCAAGAAGGCCGTCAAGAGCATCGCCCCCGGCGCGATGCCCGCCGTCGCCGGCGGGGGCCTTCTCGGGCAGAAGATGAAGCCCAAGGGCATCACCATCGTGTCGCAGAAGCCGATGCGCAAGCCGCCCAAGCCCAAGAAGATTCTGGTGATGCCCAACCTGGGGCAGCCGCTGCTGAAGCCGGGCCACAAGTGGAAGCCGCTGATTGCCTCCGGGCCCAAGGCGCCCGTGCAGGTGTCGCTCAACCACGGGCACGGCCCCAACCACACGCTCAAGACGCACCTGGGCAAGCGCGACCTTGACTACTACAAGCAGGTGCTCCTCCGCAAGCGGGCCGAACTGGTGGGCGATGTCTCGCACCTTGAGGGCCAAGCCCTGAAGGATGCCAGCGGCGGTGCCCTGAGCCACACGCCCCAGCACATGGCCGAGCAGGGTTCGGACAACTTCGACCAGGGCCTTTCCCTCGACATTGCGCAGGTCGACCGCAACCTGATCCGCGAGATTGACGAAGCGGTCATGCGGATCGACAAGGGCTCGTACGGCGTGTGCGAGATCACCCACAAGCCGATCAGCAAAGACCGGCTCGAAGAACTCCCCTGGACGCGCTTCTCGATCGAGGGCGCGCGCGAGCGCGAGCGCAGGCAGTATCTGCCCGTTGCCCCCAAGTCGTGAGCGGCGGCAGACCCTTCACCAAGCGGCCGGGCCTCATGACCACAACCCCCACTCCCTTGCGTTCGGTGCCCGCGTGGAGCAGCCGCAGGGCCTGGATCGTCCTGCTGGTGGTCGCTACGGCGGCCCTTGCCGTTGACCTGTGGACGAAGCACGCCGCGTTCGAGCGCGTCGCCGGAAGGCCCGTGCAAATCGAGCGTGCCGCGGTCCTGGCGATCTCGGCATCGGACCCCCGCATGATCGGTCGGCTGGTGCCCGACCACCCGCCGATGGTGGTGGTGCCACGCCTGCTGGACTTCACGCTGGTGCTGAACCCCGGGGCGGTCTTCGGCATGGGGGCGGGCCGGCGGATGTTCTTCATGGCCTTCACGCTGGCCACGGTGGGCTTTGCGGTGTTCATGTTCGCGCGGTGGACGCACGCGCACGAGTGGGCGGCGCACGGCGCGATCGGGCTGCTGGTGGCGGGCGGGCTGGGGAACTTCTACGACCGCTGGGTGTACGCGTGCGTGCGCGACTTCATCCACCCGCTGCCGGGTGTTCACTTTCCCTTCGGCTGGCAACCCTTCGGCTCGGGCGGGCAGGTGTGGCCGTGGGTGAGCAACGTGGCCGACGCGTTTCTGATCGTGGGCATCGCCGTGCTGGCGATCCAGTTCTGGAAGCAGGGGCGGGCGACAAATAGCCAAATGGCAAATGGCAAAGAGCAAACGGCAAAATGAAGGCACATCTCGGACGGCTCAGTGGTCGGCGATGGCAAGGCCCGCCAGTTTCATCTGCGGTTGGCCCGTGGGCACCTCGTTGCGGCGACGGTCCAGGCGCACTTCGCCCCCCACCACTGCCGCGGTGGCCCGCCCCCGCACCTTGCGGCCCACGAACGGCGTGTTGCGCGAGCGACTCGCAAGGTCCTTGGGTGAGATCGTCCAATCCAGGCCTGTGTCGATCACGCTCACATCTCCCGGGCCGCCCACGCGCAGGTGCCCCAGGCCCAGGGCGTGCTCCAGACCGCACAAGCGGGCGGGCGCCAGCGTCATCATCTCCACCAGTTTCATCCAGCCGATGATGCCGGGAGAGACCAGCGCTTCGATGTAGAGCGCGAGGGCCGTTTCGAGGCCGATGATGCCGAAAGCCGCGGCATCGAACTCCAGTTCCTTATCCCCCATGGGGTGCGGCGCGTGGTCGGTGGCGAGCACGGTGATCGTGCCATCGGCGATCCCCGCCTTGATCGCGTCGATGTCGCTCTGCTCGCGCAGCGGCGGGTTCATCTTCACCGCCGTGTCGTAGCCGTGCAGGCCCTGACCCCGGCCACCGCCCAGCACGGCCTCGTGCGTGAGCAGCAGGTGGTGCGGCGAGGCCTCCGCCGTGATGGGCTGGCCCTCGCTCTGAGCGCGCCGCACGATCTCCACCGACCCGGCGGAGGAAAGGTGCTGAACGTGATAGGGGCAGCCGATGCCGCGGTTGAGACGCACGTCGCGCTCGATGATCACCTCCTCGGCCACGCGCGGCCAGCCGGTGAGGCCCAGGCGCGTGGCCACATCGCCCGCGTGCATCACGGCCCCGCTGGTGAGCGTCGGCTCCTGACAGTGCTGCATGATCGCCAGGCGACCCTCACCGGCCACCCTCACCGCGGCCAGCGCCCGCTGCATAAGCCCCGCGGAGGCCACGCAGTCGCCGTCATCCGAAAAGCCGGCCACCTGGGCGCGGGCCATGAGTTGAATCTCGGCGAGTTCGTCGCCGCGCCGGCCCTTGCTGATCGCGCCCACGGGGAAGACGCGGCAGAGGCCGGTCTTGGCCGTGCGCGTGTGGATGAGTTCGATCATCGAGTCGCTGTCGAGGGCAGGCGTGGTGTTGGGCATGCAGCAGACGGTGGTGAAGCCGCCAGCCGCCGCGGCGGCGGTGCCCGTGGCGATGGTCTCGGCCCGTTCGTTGCCGGGCTCGCGCAGATGCACGTGCGGGTCGATCAGGCCCGGCACCACGAGGCAGCCCTCCGCATCGATGAGACGCTGCGCGCCCTGCCGGGCGAGTCTCGGTCCGATGGCCACGACGCGGCCGGACTCGATGGCGACATCGGCGTGCTCGTCGCGGCCCGAGGCTGGGTCCATCACCCGGCCGTTCACGATGAGGAGGTTGGCCATGACCGGAGGATACCCGCCAGCGCTAGAGGGGAGGCCGGCTGGCGTGAACGTTGAGTTCGAGGAACCGGGCCACGTAATCCACGATGCTCAGGGTCTCAGGAATCTCGGGGTTGCTCGTAGCCCCCATCGGCTCAAAACGCATGCCCTTGAACCGGGCCACCGCCTCGCTGATCGGCAGGCCGTACTGGATCGCCAAACTGAATGCGCGGCAGAACGCCTGGCACATCCCGGAGATCGTGGAGCCGTCCTTGCTCATCTTGATGAAGAGTTCCGCGGGTGACCCGTCCGGGTGAAAGCCGATGGTGAGGTAGCCCTCGTGGCCGTCGATCGTGAACTTGTGGGTGATTGAACCACGCGTGGCGGGCAGAACCATGCGGTTTGCGATCATGTGTGGCCTCTGGCAAAGTGAGGAAACCGGCAACGCATCCGACACAAGAACGCCCGGAGGGCCCGGGGCACTTGGGTATCGGACGCACAGGCCCGCAGGGGCCAACAGTTCAGATGGAGGTGGGCACCGCACGCAAGCGAAGCCCGCGGGCGGACCGATCCTATAGTTTGGCGACCGCCACACGACAGACTCCGGCAGGCCACATGACCCCCGACAACCGCCAAACCCGCCAGCCAACGCGCGCCGCCTGTGGCGTGTCGTTCTTGCTGCTGGTGGCCCTGACGATGACGGGCCAGGCGGGCGCTCTGGACCGCATGTGGCTTGCGGGTGAGTTGGCGGTCCGGGTGAGCGTTGGGCAGCCGATCCGGGCGATCGTTCACCGCACAACCTACCGCAGCGAGCGGCGGGTGCAGCGTGAGCGGCCCCGCTTGTGGGCACAGACTGCTGGCTCGTCGGTCCGCACCCCCGGCTGCGTGCATGATTGCGCGGCGGCGCTGGCAACGGCTCATCGGGCACCGATGGTGCTTGCACTGGTCGCCCTGCCCCCGCCCGTGGCGGGCTGAGCGAACCCGTTGGCATCTGGTGCGGGTTGATCGCGGGCCGTGGTCTCCGGGAGGAGATGCCGGGCCGCGGACGACCGTTGCCGCCGCCGACACCATGAAATCCGCGAGCACTCCCTCCCTTCTTCCGCACGCGAGCAGAAGGCCCTCCCTCACGGTCGGGCTTCTGAACAAGCCTTTCGAGCACGCCATGTCCAAGCAAGATATTCCCCTGATCGGTCCGATCCTCAACCTCATCATCGGCAGCCGCAACGAGCGCTTCGTGAAGCGCTATCTGCAGCGCGTGGGCGCCATGGGCAAACTCGAGGCCCAGACGCGCAAACTCACCGACACCCAACTCAAGGCCAAACTCGCCGAGTTCCGTGGGCGCGTGGATGCCGGTGAGAAGCCCGAGGTCGTCATGATTGAGGCGTTTGCGGTTGCCCGCGAGGGCATGGACCGCTCGGTGGGCATCCGCAATGTCTTCAGCCCGCTGCACGCCGCGGCGTTTGATCCGGCCCGGCTGTCCGCGACCGGACGGGCGACGTATGAGGCGGTCGCCGCGCAGGTGGCCGCGTGCCAGCCCGCGGCACCGGAGGGCGAGTTTCTGGGGTGCAACGACCCGCAGCCGGGGTGGATGCAGGTGGAGATTCCGCCCGAGTTGTACGAAGAGGTGCGGACGCTCTATCCGGAGAGCCGCCCGCCCTTCCGGGCCCGGCCCTTTGACGTGCAACTCATCGGCGGCATGGTGCTCTGCCAGGGCAAGATCAGCGAGATGAAGACCGGCGAGGGCAAGACCATCGTCGCCCCGCTGGCGTGCTACATGGCGGCGATTGAGCGGCTGAAGGTGCATGTGGTGACGGTGAACGACTACCTGGTGCAGCGCGACCGCGACTGGACGTTCCCGTACTTTCACGCGCTGGGCATGACGGTGGGTGCCATCCACCCGCATCACATGCAGCCCGAGGATGTGAAGCGTCGCATGTACCGCTGCGATGTGGTGTACGGCACCACCAGCGAGTTCGGCTTTGACTACCTGCGCGACAACATGAAACGCGCGGCGGACCAGCAGGTGCAGAAGAAGCGCCAGTTCGCCATCGTGGACGAGGTGGACTCCATCCTCATCGACGAGGCCCGCACGCCGCTGATTATTTCCGGCCCCGCCCACGACGAGAAGCCGCGCTACGACGTGGCCGACCAGTTGGCCCGCCACCTGGTGACCAAGCAGAAGCCCTGGCAGGAGGCCCACGACAAGGTCGAGGCGTGCGAGATCACGATCAAGGGCCTCGAGGGCGACATCCGCACGGCCCGCGACAAGGCCCAGGTGCCCCAGATGCAGAAGGCCCTGGCGGCGGCAAGGGCGGAGTTGCCGCGCCTGGTGGCCGAGAAGGCCAGGCACACACAGTATTTTGAGACGCAACTTGAGCGCAAGGCCTGCTACATCTCGCACCAGGGTGTGGCCGAGGCGCAGCGCATCGCCGGCATCGGCAGTTTTTATGTGGGCCAGAACATGGACGTGCCGCACCTCTTGGAGCAGGCCCTGCGCGCCCACGTGGTGTACAAGCGCGACCGCGACTACATCGTGGCCCCGATGGAGAACCCCAACACCGGGCGCACCGAGCCTTCAATCGTGATCGTGGATGTCTCCACCGGCCGGCCGATGGTGGGCAGGCAGTGGTCCGACGGCCTGCACCAGGCGTGCGAAGCCAAAGAAGGCGTGCCCGTGAAGCAGGAAAACCAGACCGTCGCCACCATCACCATCCAGAACTTCTTCAAGATGTACCCGCGCCTGGCGGGCATGACGGGCACGGCAGACACCGAGGCCCAGGAGTTCCACGACATCTACCGGCTCGACGTGGTGAGCATCCCCACCAACAAGCAGGTGGCCCGCAAAGACTTTGACGACATGGTCTTCCTCACGGCCAAGGACAAGTGGTCGTTCATCACCGATGAGATCAAGGCGTTTCACGATGTGGGCCGGCCCGTGCTGGTCGGCACCACCAGCGTCGAAAACTCCGAGATGCTCAGCCAGATGCTCACGCGCAAGCACGGCATCAAGCACGAGGTGCTCAACGCCAAGCAGCACGAACGCGAGGCCCACATCGTCGAGAACGCCGGGCAACTCGGCGCCGTGATGATCGCCACCAACATGGCCGGGCGCGGCACAGACATCAAACTCGGCCCCGTCACCCGGCAGACCCTGCTCGACCACTGGCAGCGCCGCAGCATCTGCCCCGCCAGCGTCACGCCCGAATCCACCGAGGAGCAACTGCGCGAGGGCGTGTACCGCAAAATGGCCCCCGCCGAACTCGACCTGCCCAAGCACAAGGCCGAGGTGCTGGCCTTCGCCGACCTGGAGATGCAACTCCTGCGGCACTGGGCCAACCTGCACACGTGGGCCACGCCGGGGGCCATCGAGCGCATGAACGCCGAGGACCTGCGCAAGGAACTCGACAAGCACGGCCGCTTCATGCTCCACCGCCTGCGCTGGTTCACCACGCTCGAAGAGATCGGCGGCCTGCACGTGGTGGGCACCGAGCGCCACGAGAGCCGCCGCATCGACAACCAGTTGCGCGGCCGCTCAGGCCGCCAGGGCGACAAGGGCTCCAGCCGCTTCTTCATCTGCCTTGAGGACGACCTCATGCAGTTGTTCGCCGGCGACACCACCAAGCGCATCCTCGGCCGCCTGGGCATGAAGGAGGGCGATGCCATCGAGCACCCCATCCTCTCCAAGAGCGTGGAGCGGGCCCAGCGCAAGGTGGAGGAACGCAACTTCCAGGTCCGCAAGAACATCCTCGAATACGACGAGGTGATGGAGCACCAGAGGCAGAAGTTCTACGGCCTGCGCCAGCGCGTGCTGGAGGGGCGCGAGTTGCGCGGGCTCATCTTCGAGTACCTGCGCGACGCTGTCCGCGATGCCGCGGCGGAATATCTCGACCCGGCCTTCGGCCTGCGCGGCGTGGCCGAGTACGCCCGCACACAAACGGGCTTCGCCATCGAGCCCAAACGCCTACGAGGCCTGGACCGCACGGAACTCGACGAGCGCGTGCGCAGCGAGGCCAAGGACGAACTCCGCTCCATGATCGCCCTCACGCTGGGCGAGTATCTGCCCCCCAGCGAGGGCGATGCCCCGGAGGTGGACTTTGACGTGGCGGGCCTGAACAACTGGACGAAGGAGCGCTTCGGCATCGTCTTCAGCGACGCTGAACTGGAGGCCATGCGGCCCGACATTCGCTCCGCGCTGATGGACCGACTCTCCGAGGCTGGCGAAGCGCAGATCGAGGCCGCCGGCCTCGACGGCATCGACACCTACCTCGACAAGGCCCACGGGCCCGAGTCGCTGGTGAAGTGGTGCGAGACCAAGTTCGAGATCGACCTCTCGGCGACGCAGGTGATGAAGACCCAGCAGGAGGGCGGCCTCGCGGCGGTCGAAGCCCTGATCATGAATCAGGCGGAGAAACTCTACCGCACGCGTGAGATCGAGTACCCGGTGGACTTCATGATGGAGATGACCATGTCGCTGGTGCGGCAGTCTCCGCAGGGCGCGATGGAGAACCTGGCCAACTGGGCCAACCAGCGGTTCAATATCGGCTGGACGGGCGAGACGATGCGCACCAAGACGCCCGCCACGGTGCGGACGGAGTTGATCGCCGCGTCGGCGAAGTCGCTCGACGAAGGCCGCTTCGACAAGGCCGTGGCCGAGGCCTTGGCGTGCGCTGATGATGCCGCGCTGGAGGCCCACCTGCGCGACCGCTACAAGATCGACCTGCCGGAGAACATGCAGCGCCTCTCGGGCGAGGCACGCGACCACGCGATCCGTTCCAAGGTGGAGTCCATCCTGCGGTCGGAACTGGTCTTCTTCGAGCGCACGCTGCTGCTGGATGTGCTCGACGACGCGTGGAAGAGCCACCTGCACGGGGTCGATCAGGTGCGCGACACGATCGGCTTCCGAAGCATGAGCCAGCAGGACCCGCGCATCGAGTTCAAGCGCGAGGGCGCACGCCTCTTCAACGAGATGATGCAGGCCGTGCGCGACCGCGTGACGGACTATGTGTTCAAGGCCCGCCTCAGCCCGGTCGTGAGCCAGGCTCCACCCATCCCCCCCGGACCGCAGGCGCGTCCACAGTTCGGCCCCGGATCGGCGCCGCCCCCCCCGTCGGGCCAGTCCGGCCCGGCCCGCGGAAAATCCAACGGCGATCCCTACTACCCCGTGCCGGGCTCCACGGTTTAGCCCTTCGGGCGAGTCCAGAACACCAGGCCCTGCTGCATCGCCGCCGGCAGCATCGCGCCCTCACACTCCACGACAAACGCCGCGCCCGGTGTGAGGTGCTTGCTCCGCACCATCGCAAAGCACACGGGCACGCCGCCGAGCATGGGGCTCACGGCCGAACTGCAGACGCTGCCCACCTGTTCCGCCGACGTGGTGGAATCTGCGAGAAACACCGCCGCGCCCGTAACAGGTTGCGGCACAAGCGGCGGGTCGAAATCCGCGGTCGCATCGAAGTCGGCCCCTCCCGTGCCCGACTTCCCTGGCACGGGCGGGCCGGGCAGCCGCAGGCCCACAAGCCGTTCTTTGGGCTGGCCGCGCGCGTGCAGGCGGGCCACGATCTCCTGCCCGAGGTAGCACCCCTTGGTAAAACTCACGCGCGAGTCGAGCACGCCGCTCTCGTGCGGCACGTTGGTCGGGCCGAAGTCGAGGAAATAGAACGGCGTGCCCGCCTCGATGCGTGCCACGTTGTACGCGCCCCAGCCGATGGGCCGCACCAGCGCGCCCTTGGTGGACGTGTGCGCGATGACCCCCTGCGGATTCCGCACGAAGCCCCCCGCCCTCAGCACCTCCGCGTGCACACCCGCGGCCAGGTTCGCCGCCACCAGCACCTCCAGCCCGATCTCGCCCGCCGTGTCGGCCCGGTCCACGATGCACTCCGCCTCGGCGATGCGCACCACGGCCACCTGCCCCGGCGCCAACTCCGTTGACGCCTGCCCGCGCACGGGCGTGGAAGCCCGGTCGAGCGCCGCACGCGCGGCCGGGCCGTGCAGCGCAAAGCGGTGGAACTCCTCCGTGCGGTCCGCCATTTCCACATCCTCAGAGATGATGTACGCCGCGAGCGTCTGGAGCGTCTTAGCGAGAGCGAACACATCCACATCCAGCAGCACGCGATCCTCCAGCACCAGCACGCGCAGGTCGGCATCAATCCGGCCCTGTCGCGAGAGCCAGAAGGCCCGCGTGGCGCTCAGCGGCTGCACGCCCTTGAGTTCCTGCGTGAGCATGCGGTTGAGGAAATCGAGCCGGTCCGTGCCGCGCACCTCGATGGTGGCACGCTGCGGGAGGTCGATCAATCCGCTGGCCCTTCGCAGCGCGGCATACTCCACGTCCAGCGGCTCGAAGGCCTGCACCACCTCGACCTGCCCCGCCCCCCCCTGCCCCCCCACCCCTGTTGCAGCGGGGCCGTAGCGCTCCAGGAGGGCGCCGTCGGCACGGAACGAGTTGAGCAGCGGCGAGGAGCGGGCCATATGAAGAAGCAGGGTACGGTGGCGCGGGGGAACCGCGATGCCGCGATGCACCGACTGACCCGCGTAGCGCTCCGAATGCGGTGAAGGCTTGCCGGTTGTGCTCGCAGGGCCCCCATTGGCTCACGCTAGGGTGCCTGCTTGAGCGCGGCATCCAACTCGGCGCGGAGCGGACCCACGAACTCCCCCTTGTCTTTGGCCTCGTCCAGCCACGCCGCCTGCGCGGGCCGTGCCTGTTTGGCCCGCAGAGCCCACTCCACCAGCGCCACGCGCATGGCCCCGGTGTCGTCGAGCCGCACCGCCTCGGCGCCCACGGCCGTGGCGTCCGCCTCGCGCTGGGCGGCCAGAAGTGAGGCGTAGAGTTTGGCCGCGCTGTCGCGGAACATCTTGCGATGGAGTTCGCCCATCTGCTCGGCCCGGTCCTTGAAGCGCGGATCGTTCTCGAGCCGCTTGGTCGTCTCGAGCATCCCGTGATGCTGACGGAGGCGTGCCAACGGATCGGTCACGACCATGCCCATGTCGGCCCACCGCTCGTGCTTCTCCAGCAGTCGATCCAAGTTGTGCGACACCAACGCAACGCGCGCCCGTCCATCGGCGGTGCCCTTGACGCGATCGAACCACGCGAGCGTGCGGGCCTCGTCTGCCAGCACGTCGTTGAGCACGACCCAGTCGCTGAGCGTCTGCCGCCCCTTGTCGGGACCGTTGAGGTCCGCCTCGGCCTCATCGCGCAGCGCGGCAAAGGCGGCCTTCGCTGGGGCGTGGCGTGCGGCCAAGGTCTTCATCTCGCCCGCCATGAATGAACTGCGCACGCCCACCATGGCGGGTGCCGTTTCCAGCATGTGCTTCCACAGCCACACATACTGCTCCGTGGCCTCGTCGTACTTCTTGCCGCGGCTCAGTTCGACCGCGAGTTTGTACCGCTCGTCCACGCTCACATCGCCGCCTGCCTTCAACTTGGCGGCCTTCGCCTCCATCGCATCCGCCGTCCGCTTCCCCGCCTTCACATCCGCCAGCCATGCCAGCAACTGCTCAGCCGTGCGGTATCCCACGATGCGGTCGAACTCTTTGCCGTTCTTGAACACAACCATGGTCGGCATGGCCTCGATGGCCAGGTCTTTGGCAATCGCCGGCTCCTTGTCCACATCAACCTGAATCGCCAGACCGTTGGCCTTCACCCACTCCACCACACCCGCATCGCGCCAGGTCGTCTTGTCCATCTGCTTGCACGGCCCGCACCACTCGGCCGTCGCTTTCACCACGAGAATCTTTGCGTTGCCCTTCGTGGATTCGCGTGCGCCCTCAAACGCCATCTGCGCGAACACCGGCGGAACATCCTCTGCGAGCGCCGATGCCGTCAACGACAGCAGGCCTCCGACCACCGCAGCAAGAATCAGCAACCGGATAATGCTCATTCCGCGCTCCTATTCCATCACATCCGCAAGACACGACTCATGCCAAACGCCCGGAACACCGCGCAGTTCATACAGCACATCACCGCCGTGATAGAATCCTACGGTGAGAATCTCCGTCCCGTGGCCCGCAAACGAAAGGTGTTCTACGGGCAGCGGGTTGTGGTGGCGCCATGTCTCGATGAAGGCTCGCAGAACCTGCACCGACGCGACGCGAACGCTCGTCCCCACCGGATATCGCGCTTCGTACTGCCCCATCGCTCGCTTCCACGGTCTTGTACTGAAGCGTTCGGCAACGCGACTACTTCGCCCCGTTCTTCTTCCAGTGGTTGATCAGCCCGTTCGTGCTGCTGTCGTGGCTCTTCACCTCGCCCGACGCCAGCAACTCCGGCAGAATCGCCTTCGCCAGCTGCTTGCCCAGTTCCACGCCCCACTGATCGAACGAGTTGATGTTCCACACGATCCCCTGCGTGAAGATCTTGTGCTCGTACATCGCGATCAAACTCCCCAGCGTGCGCGGCGTCAGTTTATTGAACATGATGCTGTTCGTCGGCTTGTTCCCCTCGAACACCTTGTGCGGCACCAACGCCTCCAGCGCCGCGCCCTTCATGCCGCTCTTCTCCAGTTCGCTGCGCACCACCGCGGGCGTCTTGCCGAACGCCAGCGCCTCGGTCTGCGCAAAGAAGTTCGAGAGCAGGATCGCGTGGTGCTGCCCCACCGGGTTGTGGCTCTGTATGGGCGCGAGAAAATCGCACGGCACCAGTTTCTCGCCCTGGTGGATCAACTGGTAGAACGCGTGCTGGCCGTTGGTGCCCGGCTCACCCCAGATGATCGGCCCCGTCGTGTAGTCCACCCGTTGGCCATCGCGCCGCACGAACTTGCCGTTGCTCTCCATGTCGCCCTGCTGGAAGTACGCCGCGAAGCGGTGCATGTACTGGTCATAGGGCAGAATGGCCTCGGTTTGCGCGTTGAAGAAGTTGTTGTACCACAAACCCACCATCCCCAGGATCATGGGCAGGTTCTTCTCCGGCGGGGCACTGATGAAGTGCTGGTCCATGGCGTGCCCGCCCGCCAGCAAGTCGCGGAAGTTCGCCGGCCCGATGGCCAGGATGATCGGCAGGCCGATGGCCGACCAGAGCGAGTAGCGCCCGCCGACCCAATCCCAGAACTCGAACATGTTCTTGGTGTCGATGCCGAAGGCCGACACCTCCTTGGCGTTGGTCGAGAGGGCCACGAAGTGCTTGGCCACATGGGCCTTGTCGCCCGCGGTCTTCAGGAACCAGTCCCGCGCCGTGGTGGCGTTGGTGATCGTCTCCTGCGTCGTGAACGTCTTGCTCGCCACGATGAACAGGGCCGTCTCCGGGTTCAACTGCCGCAGGCACTCGGCCATGTGCGTGCCGTCGATGTTGCTGACAAAGTGGCACCGCAGGTCGCGCTTGCAGTACGGCTTGAGTGCCTCGGTCGCCATGACCGGCCCCAGGTCACTCCCGCCGATGCCGATGTTCACCACATCGGTGATCGCCTTGCCCGTGTACCCCTTCCACCCTCCACCCCGCACCTGATCGGCGAAGGCAAACATCTGCTCCAGCACGCGGTTCACCTCTGGCATCACATCCTTGCCGTCCACCACAATCGGCGTGTTGGACCGGTTCCGCAGGGCCACGTGCAGCACGGCCCGGTCTTCGGTGATGTTGATCTTCTCGCCGGCGAACATCTTCTTCGCCCACCCGGCCACATCCGCCTGGCGCGCCAGGTCAAAGAGCAGCCGCATGGTCTCACTGGACACGCGGTTCTTCGAGTAGTCGAGCAGCACATCCTCGAAGTTGGCGTGGAAGGCGTTGAAGCGCCCGGGGTCGTTGGCGAACAGGTCGCGCATGTGCACACCCGCCATCGCGCTGTGGTGCTTCTGCAGGTTCTGCCATGCGGCAGACGACGTGAGGGGTGTGGGCATGGTGGATTCTCGCGAGGAGGAGGAATGGGCCGGCCCCACAGCATACCCCAAACCCGGCGCGGCCAGCAAACCGCCCGCCGAACCCTGTGCCACGGGCTGGACCGCCGCAGGCGGGCCTGCCCGTGCGCAGAAACCCCCGGCAACCCGCCCTACTCAACGTGGATCGTTTCCCGCAACTCAAACCGCCGCATCCACAGGGCACGCTTCCACGGTGCGGGCGTGCCGTCGGCCTGCCACACCAACTCGTCGCGGAATGAGTCGGAATACACCAGCCAGTAGACCACCGATACGGTCGCCACGCCGGGCCGGTCCACCGTGAGCACCCCCGGCAGCACATCGCGATACTCGGACCCCCACTGGGGACCCAACCGAAAAACCCACTGGGCCTTGTCGTTGCGCCCGACTCGCTCCCCGGGCTCGCCCACGCTGTATCCCGCGACCAGAATCCCTGCGCTGGAGTTGAAACCGGCGGCCGCGCTGTTTACGCGCAGGTACGCGGTAAAGTTCTCGCCCGCCCTGACACGCTCGGGCACGAGCAAGTCCGCCACAAACCCCTCGACATAAAACCGTTCCACCAAGTCCGCTGGCATCTTGCCCGCCGTCATCACACCCTCAAACCACTTGCTCGGCCCCCGCTCAAACGCGTTCTGCTGCCGCGACCCCAGCACACGCTCCGCCATCATTCGGATGGAAGACGGATTCAGGGAACGCGTACCAAGGGTGTCCCACACCGAGGTCACGCTCTGTGGCATCGTGTACAGCGCCGCGAACAGCACAGGCGTCGGCAGGTGCGGGGCCATCCACCCCATGTAGAGCCTCGGGTTGCCGATCAGAAAGCCGCCCGCGACAATCACCACGCCCGCCACGACCTACCTGCGCGACGGAACGCGCCGCCCCCGCTTCATCGGCCCCAGCCAGATGTACCCGCACTCGGGGCACTGGATCGGAACCCGATCCGGGTCCAGGATCCCGCACTCGTACTCACAATGCGGGCAGTGCTTGCTGGTGCCTACACGCCGCCGCCAGCCCGACGCGGCCAGCGAGAAGCCGAACATGAACGGCACCAGCCACAGCAAGCCGACCGCGTGGTGCCCAACAGCCGTGCCGTACATCATCACGGCCAACGTGGGCAGATACACCGCTATACCAGTGCAGCCTGCCGCGGCATTGAGCAGCGGAAGCCGCTCTGGAGTGGCCCGCTCCGCCAGCCCACGCATCCTGTCAAACGCCCAGATTGAACCGCCAAGAATCGCAACGGCGATGGTCCACCGCCACAGCAGTTGCGCCAGTGAGTACGCACCAACCCACACGAAGGCAACGGCCACCAACAGAGCGGCGAAGGCAACGCACGCCACTACCAGCGCGTATGTGCGCGTGGTCATCAGTGGCCGCGCCATCACTGTGTCTTCCATGTGCCGCCCGTGTGTGCCGCCCGGGCGCGTGTCGCCCTCAGATCATCCCATCCATCTTCGTCGCCAAATCAAAGTCCTTCATCGTGATGCCGCCCGCATCGTGCGTACTCAGCGTCATCGTCACCTTGTTGTAGCGGATCAGGATGTCCGGGTGGTGCTGCATCGCCTCCGCCGCCGCGGCCGCCTTGTTCACAAAGGCCATCGCCTCCACAAAGGTCTTGAAGGCGAACGTCCGCTGGATGCTCCCGCCCGATTCCGACCACTCCGGCCGCGCTGCCAGTTCGTGCCCCACCTGCTCCTCACCCATCCGCCCCGCCCCCCCGCCGCCGCCTGCCGAAGAGGGTGCGCCCGGGGGCTTGGTTTTCACGGTCTTCGCCACAATCGTGCGCCTTCTGGCCGGGCAAAACGGGTGCGGATCAGCATCGGTCAGGGCCGAACAACAGCGAACCAAGCACCGGCCTTCAGCCCGGAGTGTACCGTGGCCCAACCCTTGGACCCGTTTATCCACACAAACCCCGAAAATACGCCGCAACCGGCTCCATCCGGTGGCCCCGCGCCGGGTGCGGCCACCACACGCCTCGCCCCCTCCCCCACCGGCGCCCTGCACCTGGGCAATGCCCGCACCTTCCTCGTCAACTGGGCCCTCGCCCGCCAGCGGTCCTGGCGCATCGTTCTCCGCATCGAAGACCTTGACGGCCCACGCGTGAGGCCCGAAGCGATAGACGGCGTGGTGCGCACGCTGGCGTGGCTGGGCATCGACTGGGACGAAGGCCCCCTGATCCAATCGCAAACCCTCGAACCGTGCCGCGCCGCAATGACACACCTCGCGGCCAGCGGTCTCGCGTACCGCTGCGAACTCTCCCGCACCGACATCGAAGCCGCGGCCAGCGCACCACAATCTCCAAGCACCGATCCTGCCGCCACCGGCGAAGTCCCCTTCCCCCCGTCTCTGCGGCCCGCGACCGCTGGCGAGCCCTGCGCCTTCACCGACACCGCCGCGAACTGGCGCTTCCTCACCCCGCCACCTCCAACAGGCGAAGTCGCGTTCCTCGACGAGTGCGCCGGCCTCCAGCGCCGCGTCCCCGCCAACACCATCGGCGACTTTGTCCTCTGGACCAAGCGCGGCACACCCGCATACCAACTCGCCGTCGTCGTCGATGACCACCGCCAGCACATCACCCACATCGTGCGTGGCGACGACCTGCTCGATTCCGCCGCCCGCCAACTCCTCCTCTACCGCGCCCTGGGCTTCACCCCCGAACCCTTCTACACGCACCTCCCCCTCGTCATCGGCCCCGACGGCCGCCGCCTCGCCAAGCGCCACGGTGACACGCGGGTGGACACCTACCGCGCTCAAGGCGTTCCCCCCGAGCGCCTCATCGGCCTCGTGGCCCACTGGTGCGGGGCCACCGCCCGCCCGCAACCGTGTACGCCCGCAGAACTGGTGTCTATGCTGGATGCGCGGGCCATCCCGCGTTCACCCATCATCTTCCTCCCGGAGCATGACGCATGGCTTCGCGCTCGAGCACGCTCGTAACCATCCTCGCCGCCGTCGTCGTCATCGGCTCCATCCCGCTGCTGGCGATGAACCCCGCCTCCTGCGAGAAGCAACTGCGGGGTGCCGCGGCAGGCCCGACCATCTCGCCCGATGGCAAGGCCATCTCCATCAAGATCAATGACCGCACCTTCAAACTCGACCTCGCCCTCGACAACGACACGCGCATCAAGGGCCTCGGGCAGCGTGAGAGCATCCCCGACGACGGCGGCATGTTCTTCGTCTTCCCGGACGATCAGGTCCGCGTCCAGGGTTTCATCATGCGCGACTGCACCTTCCCGATCGACATTCTGTACCTCGACGGCAGCGGCCGCATCCTCACCCAGCACACGATGAAGGTTGAACCGCCGCGCGGCGAGGGTGAGGGCAAACCGGGCCTGGCGAACAACACCGATGCCGAGAACCTCAAGTACGAGAGCCGCCTGCCGCAATACTCCAGCCGCTTCCCCTCGCAGTTCGTGCTGGAGTTCAAGGGCGGGGCGCTCGAACCCCTCAAACTCAAAGAGGGCGCAAAGGTCGAGTTTGACCGCGACGAACTGAAGAAGCGGGCCAAGTAGGCCGATGCGCAGGGCGGGCGGCGGCACGGGCCGTCGCCGCCTTCCCCCACCCTCTCCGCGCACACGGCTGGGCCGCGCATGAATCAACCGTCCGAGAACGCAGGTCTGTCACCCGTCATGCCACACGGCCCCGCTCGCGTGGCCGTGGTCGCCTGCGGCCTCTCTGCGGCCAGCGCGGCCGACTGGTGGGAGACCGTCCACGCCGCCTGGCCCGCACGGAGCAAGCCCCTCGCTCGCATCGTCGAACTCGGCATCCGCGAGAGCAACGAACTCGCCTCCGTGCTCGACGGCACACGCGTCGCCGTTCTGCTCGCCGGCGGCGAGGCCTGCGCCAAAACACTCCGCCGCCTCATCGCCGAACTCGACGATCGCTCCATGCCCGCGCTGCTCGTCGCCAAAGACGAACAAGCCCTCGCCACCGCCGATGCCAGTTCGAGCACCGCCGTGGTCCCCATCACCTCGGCCGCCGGTCGCGAGGCCATCGCCGGGGCCGTCTACGCGCTCCTCTGCCGCGAGCCCGCCCTCGATCAGGTCAAACGCCAACTCGAACTCGAGCGCGCCGTCAAAGCCGCCGCGGCACGCGAACTCGAACGCCACGAGGCCGAAACCGCCGTCGCCGTCATGGTCCAGCGGGCCTTCATCCCCAACCGCATGCCCGCCATCGACGGCCTCGAAGCCGGCGTGCTCTACCGTCCCGGCAGTTCGCTCTCGGGCGACATGTTCGACCTCGTGCAACTCGATGATGACCACGCGGGGTTCTTCGTGGCGGACGCCATGGGCCACGGCGTGGCCGCCGCGCTGCTCACCATGCTCGTCAGCCGCCTGCTGCCCATGAAAGACACGGGCCCTTCGGGCGAGCGGCTTGTTCCCCCCGGCGAGGCCATGACCCGCTTCAACCGCGCCTTCCTCCAACGCCGCGCCGATGACTCCACCATGGTCACCGCCGTCTACGGCGTCATCGACCTGCGCACCGGCCGCACCACCCTCGCTTCCGCGGGCCACCCGCTCCCCGTCGTCGTCGGCCCGCGCGGCGAAACCCGCGAGATCGACGTGGGCGGCCCCTCCGCCGGCCTCGACGAGCACGCCGCCTACGAAGAGGCATCCTTCACGCTTCAGGACGGCGAAACGCTCCTGCTCTACACCGACGGCTTCGAGTGGGCCTTCTCGCCGGAGGCCAAGGGTGGCCGCCGCCCCAACAACGACTATCTCGCCGCGTTCGCCGGGCTGGGCCACCGCGACGAGAACACGGACCTGACCCACGCCCTGGCCGCGCTCACCGCTCGCATGGACTCGCAGCGCGGCTCGCTGCACCAGCCCGATGACATCACGCTGCTCGGCATCGCACGCCGCCCCCGTGCCAGCGAGTTGCGAAGCCCCGCAAGCACCCCGGTGCGCCTGGCCGCGTAACCGCCGTGCCTCACGCCACATTCCCCGGCCCCGCGGCCGCATCATCCGGCGGGCGATGGTTCCGCGCCGTGATCGCGTTGAACAGGTCCAGCCGCTTGCGCCACGTCGCATCCGCCCCCCCCCGCGGCAGGCCGTCCACCTCCGGCACGCGCCACACCATCATCACCACGCCCGACACCAGCAGCAGCACCGCCAGCGCCCCGATCGCCGCCTGCGTGCTCGCCGCCTTCGACACCACCCCCACCAGCGGCAGTGCCCTGCCCGCCAGCAGTTCGCCGAAGTAGCCCCCCGCCAGGCCGCCCGCGGCCGTCGCGCCGAACGCGGCCACGTTCGCCACGCTCATCACGCGCCCACGCATCGCATCCGGAACCACGTTCTGCATCGCCGCCCAACTCTGGTTGAACGCCCAGATCCAGAAGAACCCCACCACCGTCATCGCCACGTAGCCCATCCAGGGAACCGCCAGCAGCGCGAACACCGTGATCGCCAGGCCGCACGCCGCGACGGAGAGGGGGATGAAGTGGTGCTTGGGGTACCACACGGGCACATAGCGCAGGCACAGGCCCCCCGCCACCGCGCCGATCCCCTGCACGCCCAGCAGCCATCCCACGGTCTTGTCCGCCGCGTCGCCGTGCAGGTCGTACACATCGATCACGAACATCGACAGCAGCCGCACCAGCGGCGCGGCAAGCATCGACATCAAGAACATCGCCATGAAGATCGCCAGCGGCCCGCGTCCGAACGCGATGTAGCCGATGGCATCGCCGATCTGCCGCCACGGGTTGCGCCCATCGTGCGGCGGCGCGGGGGCATCGGGCGTGCGCACCACCGCCAGCATCACCCCCATGAACGTCAGGGCGTTCACCACGAACAGCGGCGTGGTGCCCCACGTGCCCATGATGAGGCCCGCCAAGGCCGGCCCCACGGCCCGCGCGAGGTTGAACTGAATCCCGTTGAGCGTGATCGCCGCCGTCAACTCGCTCCTGGGCACCAGCCGCGGCGTCATCACCTGCCACGCGGGCATGTTGAAGGCCATCACCAGCCCTTGCAACGCGCCCAGGCCGATCAGCACCCACACCAGCGTCATGGGCTTTTCCCAGTGCACCATGCTGGCCACGGCCACCGCCGCGGCAAGCACCATGAGCATGGCCTGCGTCACCACCAGCAGTTTGCGGCGGTTGACACGGTCTGCCGCGAGGCCGCCGAAGAGGCCGAAGACGAGGATGGGCGTGAGCGTGGCCGCGCCGTGAATGCCGAGCATGCGCAGGTCGCCGGTGAGGGTGGCGACGGTCATCTGGATGCCGACAAGTTCCATCCAGTTGCCGCTGTTGGAGACGAAACTGGCGGCCCAGACGCGCCGGAAGTGCCTGTGGCGGAGGACGCCTCGCTTGTCAAAGAGGCCGTGGCGCGTGGGCGCGGGCACCTGTGCCGCGTCCGTGCTGCTCTTGATACCGGGCGACTCCACGACGAACTCCGTTGCACATCGCCGGTGCGGCACAGGAGCGCGATCAGGGCGGCGATGGCGATGCTATGCGTGTGGAGCGGTTCGGCACGCCATCAGCAGCCCGTGTAGTAGTCGGTGATGTAGTCGCCGAGGTTGTCGGGGAATGGCGCGTTGCACTGGCCCGCGCCATCAACGGTGTACGCGGCCTTGTAGCCCACGTCGTAGGGCACCTCGTTCGCGGGGCAGGGGATCGCGTACCCGCCCGGGCCGGGGATATGCGGAGAGGTGTAGTAGTCGGTGATGAAGTCGCCCAGGTCGTCAGGGTTGAGGACCGTGTCGAGGTTGTAGTCGAGCGGGCAGCACCCGGGCCCGTTGATGTCGAGGGTGGCGGCCGCGCTCTGTTGCGAGCCGCAGGCGTTGGCGATGGCGCAGGTGTAGGTGCCCGCGTCGTCGGCGACGATGCCGGTGATCGTGAGCACCGGGCCCATCGCGCCCGCGATGTGGCCGGGCTCGTCGGCAAGGGGCGTTCCGCCCCGACGCCACTGATAGGTGAGCGGGGCACCGCTGGCCGCGACGGAGAAGGTGGCCTCGCCCGACCCGCACACACTTTGACTTGCTGGCTGCCCCGTGATGACCGGGCCGACGTGGTAGTTGGCAATGTTGCTCGCGGCAGCCCCGCCCGCGGCGGTAAACGCGCCGCCGGCGAAGAGTTGCCCCTCGGCATCGGCAGCGAGGGCCAGCACGCTCACCGTCGGCCCCGTCAAGCCAGAGCCGAGGGCGGACCACGAAACCCCATCCCATATGGCGATGCGACTGGCGGCGCTGCCCCCCGCTGTGGTGAAGGCCCCGCCCGCGACGATGTCGCCGTTGGGCAACACGGTCAGGCTGTTGACGGTGCTGCCCAGGCCCGAACCCAGCGCCGACCACGCGGTGCCGTTCCACCGTGCGATGTTGTTCGCGCTCAGCCCTCCGGCCGCGGTGAAGGTGCCGCCCGCGATGAGGTCGCCGTTGGTGAGCACTTGCAGCGCACGGACGGTGCCGCTGAAGCCCAATCCCAACCCCGACCACGTGGTACCGTTCCAGCTTGCGATGAAGTTGCGGTTGATTACGCCACCGGCGGAGGTGAACGCACCGCCCGCGATGATGTCGCCGTTGCCGAGAACCGCCAGCGCATTCACCGTGTTGTTCGTGCCCGAGCCCAACGCCGACCACGCCGTGCCATTCCAACGGGCGATCTGGTTGGCCGCGCTGCCACCCGCCGTGTTGAATGAACCACCGGCAACGATGTCGCCGTTGGCCAGTGCGGCCACGGCAGAGACGGTGCTGTTGAGGCCCGAGCCGAGGGGCGACCACGCGGTGCCGTTCCAGCGAGCGATCCTGTTCGCCGCGACTCCACCGGCCGTGGTAAACGTGCCGCCCGCCACAATGTCTCCGTTGGGCAGCACAGCCACGCAGTTCACGGTGTTGTTGAAACCGGAGCCAAGGCCCGACCACGCCGAGCCGTTCCAACGGGCCACGCGGGTGACGGTCGTGCCGCCCGCGTTGATGAAGCGGCCCGCGGCCAGCAGATCGCCGCCGGGAAGGATCGCGAGCGCCTGCACGGTGCCGTCTGTGCCGGTGCCAAGGGGCACCCACACGGGGAGCATGACCTCAATCATGCTGGGGGCACTGACAATGCTGCCGCAGATGTTGGTCGCCACGCAGGTGTATGCGGCCGAGTCGGCGGCAGTGGCGGGGCTGATCGTGAGCGAGGCGGTGGTGGCCCCGGAGATATTGCCGCCGTTGACAACCGGCACGCCACCACGCATCCACTGGTAGCCGGGCAGTGGTGTGCCGCACGCATCCACCGTGAGCGTGACGGCACCGTTCTCGCACGCACCCTGCTGTAACGGCTGGAGAATCATGGTGGGGCAGACGGCGCTGGCCAGGTCGCCGCGGAAGGCGGGGACCTGCGTGAACACAACCCGCACGTAGCCAGCCCCGTAGAAAATGTGCCAGCCGCAGCCGGGGAGGGAGACGGTGGCGAACGTGCCGGAGACGGGGCCGGTGATGATGTCGAACGAGTCGCCGTCGGCGGGCGTGTAGCCATCGGCGAGGGCGACGTTCAGCGTGCCCGCGAGCGCGGCCTGCGTCGTGGCCAGCCGTCCGTATTCGCCGGTGGCGTAACCGCCGATCTCGATGTTGAGTGTGCCGGTCGCTGTTTGCGTGAACGTGGGGCCGCTGGGCCCGGATCGCAGGCCGTCGCCGTTGACGCGCAGCACACCCGAGTTGGTGATGGACTGGGCCGTCATGGTCGTGGCCGGGAACGTCCCCAGAATCTCGAACGTGCCGCCGTTCGTGGGCAGCGTACCCGCCTTGATGGTGACTGATGCCGCCGAGAGCACGCCGCCTTGCAGGCTGAACAGGCCCTTTGACCCCGGGTTGTTCGCAACACGGACCGGGCCTTGAACCGTGTTGGTTCCGCCCAGTTGAGTGAACGTGCCCGAGCCGGACCACCCGGCATCCAATTCCCCGGCGTTGATCGAACCCGTGCCGGAGAGTGTGTAAATCCCGGTGGACCCCGCGAGTTCCCCCATGGAGATAAAACTCGTGGTGGAATTCGTGCCACCGGTTTGTGTGAACGTGCCCGTGCCCCGGAAGCCCACATAGTCGCGGGTGGCCGTCAGGGTGCCCGTGCCAGAGAGCGAGAACACGCCAGTCCCTCCAACCTCTGTGCCAACGTACAGAGTGTTGCTGATCGTATTTGTGCCGCCCGATTGGATGATCGTGCCGTGGCCCAACTTCCCAGCGTCCTCATTGCCGCTCACGGCAACGGTCCCCCCCAGCAGAGTGAAGGTTCCAGTCCCGGTGCCATACCCCACCACGAGTGAAGTGGCGTTGTGAGTGCCGTTGTGCTGCGTGAATACACCCGTGCCGTTGCCGCCGATCAACTCGGCGATTGGCCCGTTGTTGGCATTGGAAACCGAAAGGGAGCCACCGTGGAGGTTGTACGTGCCGTGCGACCCGGCATTGCGGCCAAGAATAAGCGACCCGCTTGTAAAACCCACGGGCGTGGTGGTGTTCCGCCCTCCGTATTGCGTAAATACGGCCACACCGTCCATGCCCACGTTCTCCTCGGAAGCGTTCAGGTCTCCGTCGAAGAGCGTGTACGAGCCGGTCCCCGTGGGTGAGCCCCACGCCATGACCAGGCCCCACCCGCGAACCATCACGTTGTTCACGCCGCCCGTCTGGACAAACGAGCCGGAGCCGGTGTGGCCGACCATCAATACGTAGTACCCGCCGGACTGGTCCGTCAGGTTCAGCGTACCGTTGGACAGGTTGTAGGTGCCACCATCATTGAGGATGATTCTGGCGGCGTTGTGTGTGCCGCCAGACTGACTAAACAACGCGGAGGTCGCCACGATCTCCGTGAAATACGCGGGGTCGTAGCTCGTAGTCGTCAGCGTTCCGCCGGACATGTTGTAGGTGCCGTTCTGCCCCACGACCAGCGTGTTGTACCCTACACCGACGTACGCGCCGTTGGTGTGGTTGAACGTCCCTGCGCCCGAGTTGCCAACAAACACGCCGCCGCCCGTTGTGTTGATCGTGCCGCCATAGAAGTTGTACGTCGCGTTCCCTACGCCGCTGCCGATCTCGGCTCCGCCGAGGTTGGCGGTGCCGTTGTGGTGGGTCAGCAGGGCGCCGGCATTCAGCCGCAGGGTGCCAACCGTCAGGGTGGCGCCGCCGTTGAGCGTGATGGAGGAACCACTCGGAACCTGCAGTGCGCTGTTGGTCGAGAAGCCCGTACGCCCGCTCGAAATCAGTTCCAGCGTCGGGCCGAACAGCGTGCCCGTCCCGAGCGTGAGCGTGGGTGCGTTCGTGAACGCCAGTTCGCCGCCGGTCCAGTGGAACGAACTCCAGTTCGGCGATTGATCGATGAGTTGCCCGACAGACAGTTTGCCGCCCGAAAGATTGACGCTCGTGAGGCCAAGCGGGAGCCAGTACCGAATCGTCATGGGCCCTGAGAAACGCAGCTCGCCCCCGTCGATGTTCAGCACTCCGGAACTGCTGGGCGTTCCGCCCTCGCCCACGATCGCATCCCCGGCATCGAGCAAGCCGCCGGTCGCGGTGTAGTTCCCGTGAAAGTACACATGGTCGGGCGAGGAATAGGTGCCCCCTTCCTGGAGCATCGTCGCGCCCGTGCTGAAAACGTCGCTGATCGTGCCACCGAATCTGAGACGGATGGTCATTCCTGACCCGCCGGCATGGAGCTCAGCGCAGGGGTACCACTCGGGGGACACGACGGGGGGGAAGCCGATCACGCAGTTCGTAGTGAACCCCCTGATGCCGAGGATGTCGGTTGGGAGCCCGGTGCCTCGGTGCATGACACCGAACGGGCAGACGACCTGTGTGGGGCTGACCCACCCGCTCAGGTCATCGTTGTTTGTATTGTGCTCCCAGAAGGTTGGCGGATCGGCGCTCGCGGGCAAGGCCGGGAAGAGCCAGGCGGCCAACGCTGACACAATGGCAACGCACCGAACCAAACCTGTGACATGGTCGGTCATGACGAGGCTCCAACGCGCATCCCACGCGAGGCTTGGCCCTTGGCCGCACGTTCGCTGGTGAGAAGCACTGTTCCATACAGCGTACCACGGTTTCTGCCCGCCGGTCCCCAAATCCCATGAAGTTCTGACGGCTTGGGTGGCCTGCCAACGTGTTCGGCAAGCCGGGTGCCACGCGATTGAGTGGCTGTGTGTGGCTGGCCGTAGGTTGCTTTCCCTATGTCGTGACTCGCGATTGCGATGCGGCCGCCGCCGCGCGGGCCAAGTGAAGGCGGGAGGCGGCGCTAGCCGTCGTCGGGGGGAGGGGAGGCCAAATGATCAAATGGACAAATTTCCAAATGGCCAAATGAAGGCGGGAGGGGGGCGCTAGCCGTCGTCGGGCGCGGGGGCTGGTGGTGGTGGTGGTTCGGTTCCGGGGGTGCCGCTGCGCGGCAACCACCTGCTATTAACCTCCACCGCTTCGCGGTGAAGATCGGCGGACGGGACGTCCGCCCCACCAGGGCCAGCGTTGGGCGGCGGGAGCGGGTTCTGACGGCCGGGGCTGTGGCAGGCGCCGTGGTCCTTCATGTAGCCGACGATGGTGTCGGGTGTGGGCTTGGCGAGTGTCCAGATGTCGCGGGAGAGCCCGTGCCAGTAGCCGTGGTCGTACGCCTTCATGAGGTCGGCGGGTGGTGTCGGTGGCGGATCGCCGTCATCGGGACCGTCATCGTCGGAGTCGTCGTCATCCTCGGGTGGGTCGGGGTTGATGGCCGCGGCGTTGGGGTAGCGCTCGAAGGGGGCGCGGATGAGTGCGGAGGCGCAGCGACGGCGTTCGACGGCGTCGGTGTTCTCGTTCTCGGCGAGTGTGATGAGGACTTTGGCCGCGCGGAGTTTGTAGTCGCCCATCGCGGAGTTGAACGCGTCGATGGCGGAGAGGACGGAGGCGGAGCAGCGGGTAGCCGCGAGCGGTTGGCCGCGAGCGGGATTGGAGGGAGGCACGGGTGAAGACGGCCCACCCCCTGCCCCCTCCCTCTGGGAGGGGGTGGCGGACGGGATGTCCGCCCCACCGGAGCCACAAGAATCGTCGGGTTGGGGCGGGTGCTCCACGCCGAGACGATGCGCGGAGGAAAGGGCGGAAGCAAGGGGGGAGCGAGCGATGACCACGCAATCGCGCGCAAACGTGGCCGCGTAGGTAGACAAGTTGACGAGTTCACGAGTTGATGAGTTGATGAGGAGAGTCCGGCCGGGACGGTCGGACCACTCCAAGGCACCCACGCAGAGCGTGGGGGTACCCAAGACTGTTGCCCCGCGCCCCTGCGTACGGTTTCGCCGGAGGCCCGCATGGTTGAAGTGAAGTCGATCCTCATCCGTCGCGAGGCCATTGCCGCGCGTGTGGCGGAACTTGGCCGCGCCATCGCCAGCGATCTGGACAACGAGGCCGCAATCTTCACGGGTGCTGGCCAGGCACCCGGCCCCATCGTCCTCGTGCCCGTGCTCACAGGCGCGCTGGTGTTCGTGGCCGACCTCATCCGCGCGATGGATGTGAAACTGGCGATCAAGCCCGTCACGCTCAGTTCCTACCCCGGCACCGCCACCACCAGCCAGGGCGTCACGGTGCAGAGCGGCGTGCCCACCGACCTGCGCGGCTGCCGCGTGCTGGTCGTCGATGACATCCTCGACTCTGGCCGCACGCTTGGCCTGCTGCGACGGATGATCGCGGCCCAACGGCCGCAGAGCCTGCGGCTGGCGGTGCTGCTGAACAAGAAGAAGCCGCAAGGGCGCAGCGAAGAGGTGGAGGTGGAGTACGCCGGGTTTGACATCGGCGACGAGTTCGTAGTGGGCTACGGGCTGGACTATGACGGGTATTACCGCAACGTGCCGGACATCGCGACGTTGAGCGTGTCGGGGGCGTGAGGCGTGAGGCGTGATGCGAGAAAGCGGTTGACCGCGTGCCGGCGGGGGAGCCGATACACTGCTGCAAGGCGTTGCCCGCTCTGCACTCCGCGAGAGGGTGCTGCCGCGCAAGAGCAACCCTTTGGAGTGTTCAAGGATGAACGCACAGCAGATGACCGTGCCGCCGACCGATGGGCTTGAGCGGGTGGGCCTTGCGGGGCCCGCGGTGGAGGTGGATGCGCACGCCGCGCGGGGTGCGGGCGCGTCGGGCACACCGGAAGCCGTGAGCGATGAGGTGGCCGAGCGCATTCGCACGATGGCGCCGATGGTGGAGGCGCTGGTGATCTCGGGGTCGCGGGCGCTGTCGGCAACAAGGATCGCGCAGGCGCTGGGCCTGCTTCCCCCCACTCTGGTGGACGAGGCGACGACGGATGCGCCCGCGCCACCCGCACACTCCACCCCCCCCGCTGCCGCTGGCTGCGCGGCGGAAGACGGGCCCGCGCTGGCAGAGCCGCGCCGCCGCAAGCGGCGCAGCGGCGCACAAGGCGAGGCCGATGGCCCCAACCCCATCGAGTTGATCGCGCGGTCCGTGGCATGGCTGAACGCGGAGTATGACCGCACCGGCCGCGCGTTCAGGATCGAGCAGGTGGCGGGCGGGTATCGGGTGATGACGCTGCCGGCGTTCGGCAGCGCGATCGCGGCGCTGCAGGGGGCGGCCACACGCACGCGGCTGTCGCACGAGGCGCTGGTCACGCTGTCGATCATCGCGTATCGCCAGCCCGTGAAGCGGGTGGACCTGGAAGCCATCCGCGGCGTGGCGTGCGGCGAGGTGCTCAAGAGTTTGCTGGATCGCAAACTGGTCACCATTGCCGGGCGCGCGGAGGAACTGGGGCGGCCGATGCTGTACGCGACGACACGCGAGTTTCTGCGGTCGTTCGGCCTTTCGAGCATCAAAGACCTGCCCACGCCCCACGACCTGGGCTTGAAGGCGTGAAGAAAAGGACCGGCGGGGACGGCCCGACCATCCAATGCACCCACTCGGAGAGTGGGGGTACCCAATCCCACCCGAATGTGCGGATTGCGGCATCCGCTGGCCGTCCGGGCGACGAACATATCCTGAAGTAGACGGCCCACGCGAACCCGCGCCGGCCGCATGGAGGGTTTGATGCCAAAGCACGCGCACACCGTGATCTCGCTGGGCCTCATGGCGCTCCTGATTGCAGCCGGGCCGGCGCTGGGGCAACTCACCAAGAAGGACCGCGAAGAGGAGAAGGAGAAGGACCGCAAGCGTGAGGCGGCCAAGCAGGCAGCGCTGAACGCGCCCCCACCGCCGCCGACGGAGCCGATGTCGGACAGGGTGCTGGTGCTGGAGCGGTCGAAGGACTGGACCATGGCGGTGGACGTGCGGGTGGTGGCCGCGACGGTGCAGAGCGTGGTGGATGGGCAGGTGATCGAAGGTCAGGTGCCGTTCAAGTTCAGTTCGGCCGCGCTGGTGTTCCCGATGCTGACGGCCTCGGCGTCGCACCGGCTGGAGATGGACTCGTCGAACGTGCCCCGGTACACGGGTGAACTGAGGTTCAACGGGGCGGTGCTGGACGCGACGCCGACGTTTGTGGAGGGGTACGCGGCGGGGACGAAACTGGCGCGCTGGGAGATGCGCGATGTGGAGGGCAACGACGCACAACTGCACGTTGAGTACAAGATGACGTGCTGGAACACGGTGTTTGATGAGGACCTGGCCCGCACCATTCCGTGGCCCAAGGGCGCGTGGCCGGCGGTGGCCGCAAGCGCGCTCAAGCCGCAGATGTTCATCGAGAGCGACGACCCGGCCATCAAGGACCTGGTGACGCGGCTGCTGAACGGTCAGGACCCGAAGGCGCAGCCGCCGGTGGTGGTGGCCAAGCACCTTGCGGGCGAGGTGCTGAAGATGGCGCAGCCTTCGGGGGACGGGCTCGTCTTCAACAAGAACAGCAGTTTCCGAGGCTTTCTGCTCAAGGGTGCCGTGGCGATGGCCGCCGACGGCAAGGGCAGTTCGCACGATGTGGCCTGCCTGTTGACGGCGGTCTATCGAGGCGCAGGGTTGCCGGCACGCGTTGTGATCGGCTACGACAAGGAAGACGCGCAGTCGGGCAAGTCTGGAGGGCTGATCCGCAACAGCAGCGGTCCTTCCAACTTGCGCTCGTGGGTGGAGTTCGCGCTCGTGGACCCGTTCGACAACAAGGTCTTCTGGGTGCCGGTGGATGTTGTGCGGCTGCGCCGGGTGTCGTCGCGTCCGCCGTCGTTTGATTCGCCGTGGAGGTTCTTCGGCACGCACGATGAACTCAACGGCGTGCTGCCGCTGGCGTTCGGGTTCCACCCGCCCACGACGGTGACCGCGATGTCTCCGGCGTTCTGGGGGTGGCTCACCACCCCGGAGACGGGCATGGGTGAGCAGAGCCTGCGCTTCACCGCGTTCCGCACACCGCAGCGCGGCGATGAACCCAGCCGCATGAACCGCCCCGCGCCCAAGGGCGACAGGTAACACGCCCGTCACCCTGCGCGGTACACTCGCGGCGTATGAGCGAGATTCTCAACCTGATCAACGGGCGGGCTGTGCCGGCACGCGCGGGCCAGTGGCTGGACGTGATCGACCCCGCGCGAGGTGAGACGTACGCCCGCGTCGCCGCGAGCGAGGCGGCGGATGTGCCGGCGGCTGTGGATGCCGCGAAGGGGGCCTTCGCGGCTTGGAGCGGCACGCCCGCGGCAGAGCGTTCGCGCATCATGCTGCGCTGGGCCGATCTGCTCGAAGCGCGGCTGGAGCAGTTCGCGCAGGCGGAGAGCGTGGACGCGGGCAAACCCATCAGCGCGACCCGCGCGGCCGACATTCCACGCTCCATCGGCAACCTGCGCTTCTTCGCCACGGCGATCCTGCACACGCACTCGCAACTGCACGAGACCGACATGCCCAGTTTCGGCCCGCCGGCGCGGGCGCTCAACTACACGCTGCGCCGGCCGCGCGGCGTGGCGGGGCTGATCACACCCTGGAACTTTCCGCTGCACCTGTTCACGTGGAAGATCGCCCCCGCGCTGGCGACGGGCAACACGGTGGTGGCCAAGCCCAGCGAGATGACGCCGATGACGGCGGCCATGCTGGGCGAACTGGCCAAGGAGGCCGGGCTGCCCGATGGCGTGCTGAACATTGTGCACGGGACGGGCACTGCGTGCGGGGGAGCGATCGTGCAGCACGCGGATGTGCCGACGATCTCGTTCACGGGCTCGACGGGTGTGGGCAAGTGGATCGGCACCACGGCGGGCGGGATGCTCAAGCGCGTGTCGCTTGAACTGGGCGGGAAGAACCCCTTTGTGATCTTTGACGATGCGGACCTGCCCGCAGCGATCGACACGGCCGCCCGCGCGGCGTTCAGCAACCAGGGGCAGATCTGCCTGTGCGGATCGCGGCTGCTGGTGCAGGCCGGCGTGTTCGACCGGGTGCTTGCCGGGATGGTCGAGCGAGCGAATGCTCTGAAGATTGGAGACCCGCTGGACGCGGCCACGCAGCACGGGCCGCAGGTGAGCGCAGTGCAACTGGAGAAGGTGGAGGGGTACGTGAAACTGGCGCGGGAACTGGGCGGGAAGGTGCATTGCGGGGGAGAGCGTGTGCCAACGAACGCCTTGCCGGCGCGGTGCGAGAAGGGGTTCTTCTTCCGGCCCACGGTGATCTCGGGGCTTGACCCGGCGTGCCGCGTGGAGCAGGAGGAGATTTTTGGACCGGTGGTGACGATGCAGCGGTTCGAGACGGAGGAGCAGGCACTCGCGCTGGCGAATGGGACGCCCTTCGGCCTTGCCGCGGCGGTGTTCACGAGCAACCTCGGGCGTGCGCATCGGTTTGCGTCGCGCCTTGCGGCGGGCGTGATCTGGGTGAACTGCTGGATGCTGCGCGACCTGCGCACGCCGTTCGGGGGCGTGAAGCAATCGGGCGTGGGGCGCGAGGGCGGCAACGATGCGCTGAAGTTTTTCACGGAATCGAGCAACGTGTGCGTGCAGGTGTGAGAGGCGCTCGCATCAATCGACCTTGAGGTTGCGGAGGAAGTCGTCGCGGTCTCTCATCGCGGCGGTGGCCTTAGCCACGGCGGCCTCGCGCTGGCCCTTGATGGCGCGGCCCTCGTTGGCGGCCTGGTTCAGATCCTTCATGTAGTTGGCGTAGACCTCGGAGTTGTTGGGCACGCGCTGCATGACCTGGCTGATGCGTTCCTGCTCGGTGGCGCTGCGTGCGCCACGCTCATCGAGTTGGGCGAGTTCGCGCTGGGCCTCTTCTGCCGCGGCGTTCTTCTGGGCCCAGGTGCGGACGGCGTCGAGCACGCCGTTTGAGACCTTGCCGTTCTTGCTGAGACGGACGAGGTCGGGCATGCTGTAGCCGCTCAGACCCACCTGCTGGCTGCGGACCCACTCTTCGTTCACGACGAGTTCGGTGCTCTTGCCCGCGTCGATGCTCACCTCGAAGCGGTAGTTGGAGGGCGTGTCTTCGGTGGCCTTGAGGTCTCCCACGAGTTTGTAGGGTGAGTTCTTGGGGTGCTCCACGATCACCGTGCGGGCCCGCTTCTTGTCGTTGTTGTCGAAGCGGTAGAGCATCTTCATGCGGTTGAGGTTGGTGACCTCGAACGCGCCGTCGACGATGCGGATCTTGGTGATCTCATCGGTGGCCTCGGGCGTGGCACGGGTCTTGATGTCGAGGTCCACAGCATAAGCGAGGAGGCGCTTGTCGCCGGGCGGGAGATGGGAGATGGTGGCATCACCGGCGAAGATGGCGCCGTCGTAAACGGCGATGGGGCCGGGGAGGAGTTGGAGGTCGGAGGAGTTGGTGATTTCTACGCCGCGCATGGGGTGCTCGGGGCGGTCGATGCGGTTGTAGATGCTGACGCGGCGGCCGCCGACGGGCGACGTGAGGAAGGGGATCATGGCGGAGCGCTGGCGCTCGATGGTGATGGGAGCGGAGACTTTGTAGAAGAAGGACTCGCCGAGTTCGGTGCCGCGGGCGGCGGCGGAGGGTGAGTAGTTGAGGAGGTCGTCGGCTGAAACTTCCACGGCGGCAGACGCGGGCATGGCGGCTGCACGATCGGCAGGCGCACTCGCCGCCTTGCCAAACCTGCTCGTTCTGGCGGGCGCAGATTCCCTTCTCCACGCCTCCGTGGCCACGGACTGCCCACCCATCGCGTCGGACGCGAGTTGCCGCACGGGCGCCATGGCTTCTTCGTAGGCCCGGGCGAGGACACCCGGCACGGTGGGCACGGGGAGGTTGGGGCGGAAGACGTAGAGCGGCTCGGAGAGGTCCATGGTGAAACTCACCGGGCGGCCCGCGACGAGGCTGAGCGAGACATCACGCCAGTCGCTGTCGGTGGTGTTCTCCACGATGGCCCAGCCTTGCAGGTTGAACTGGTCGCTGGCGGGAGCCTTGGCCTCGTTGCCCTCGGGCAGGAGGAGGCGGTAACTGGTCTTCCAGACAGGCGTTTCGTGGATGTAGCGGATGATGACATCGCGCGTGCCGCTACCGGAGACGGCGACATCGACGGATTTGCTGCGCTCGCTGCGGCTCTCGGCGACCGCCGCGAGGGCCTTGTTGAGTTCCTCGGCGAGCGCGGCATCTTCCAACTGGAAACTCGTGGCGAGCGTGCTGTCTATGGAGCGGATGCCCTTGGCGGTGACGAGGTTCACGAACGCGCGGCTGACGGGGGGCGAGTCTTTGGTGCTGCTCACAAGGCGGGTTTCGACGCCGAGGACGGTGCCGGTGATTTCCCCTTCGGGCATGGAGACGCGGACCACGCTGCCGCGGAGACGGCCGAGGAGCGTGGCGAGGGAGGGGTCATCGCCGATGGGAACGCCGAAACTGCCGAGGCGGCGTGCGAGCGGGTCCTTGCTGGAGTAGGTGACACTCTCGACGCGGCCGCCCTTGTCGAGAACCTGGAGGCTCTTGAGGATGTCGTTGATCTGCGAGACCTCGAACTTGAGGGCGAGGCGTGCGTTGCCATCCACGCGGCCATCGCGCTGGAAGGCGGCCACGCCGGAGCGGTAGAGGAGGACCTGCGTGATGGGGAGGTCGTTCTGTGCGGCACCCACCGCCTGCGCTGCGGCTGCCCCGGCGGGCTGCGCGAGCGCGGCGGAGGACACCGGGACGATGGAGCCGGCCAGGAGGGAGAGAAGGATGAGCGAGAGGCGTGTGTTCATGGGTGTGCTCCGGGGGCGCAAGCCGCCGTGGTGCAAGGCTGAGCGTATCCGCGTGATGAGACGCGCGGGTGCGAAGGAAGTTCCGCCGCGTGGAGAGAATGTTGCTTTGCGGACGTTGCATCCGCGAGGGCGCCGCGGGCGAAGGGGCGGGGCTCAGCGAAAGAGCCCCGGCTTGCGCCGGGGCCTCATTGGGCGCTCACCGGTATGGGTGCGCGATGCGCGCCGGTCAGCCGAAGCGACCGGTGACGTAGTGCTCGGTCTCGGCCACCAGCGGGTTGGAGAAGATGTCGAGCGTGCGGCCGTACTCCACCAGGCGGCCCATGTACATGAAGGCGGTGGCATCGCTCACGCGCGCGGCCTGCTGCATGTTGTGCGTGACGATGACGACGGTGAGGCGGCCGGAGAGTTCGCGGATGAACTCTTCGACCTTGAGCGTGGCGATGGGGTCGAGGGCGGAGCAGGGCTCGTCCATGAGCAGCACCTGCGGCTCGGCGGCGATGGCGCGGGCGATGCAGAGGCGCTGCTGCTGACCGCCGGAGAGGCTGAGCGCGCTGTGCTTGAGGCGGTCTTTCACCTCGTCCCACAGCGCGGCCTGGCGCAGCGTGCGCTCGCAGACCTCGGCGAGCGTGGCACGGTTGCGCTCGCCCGCGATGCGCAGCGGGTAGGCGATGTTCTCGAAGATGGACATGGGGAACGGGTTGGGCTTCTGAAAGACCATGCCCACGCGGCGGCGGAGGCCGATGACGTCGATGCCGCGGCCGTAGACGTTGGCGCCTTCGAGGTCGATGGACCCTTCGACGCGCACACCGTCGATCAGGTCGTTCATGCGGTTGAGGGCGCGCAGGAGTGTGCTCTTGCCGCAGCCGGAGGGGCCGATGAGGGCGGCGACGCGGCCGGTGGGGATGGGCATGGAGACGTGGTGGATGGCCCGCGAAGGACCGTACCAGAGTGAGAAGTTCTTGATGTTGAAGATGGCTGGTTGGTCGAGGATGGCGGCGTGGATCCGCGAGGGTGTGGCCTGATTGCTGCGTATGGCATCGAGCGTGGGCGTGTGGGGGAGGATGGGTGTGGCGAGTGATGCGGGAGCGGAGGCTCGCGCCGCCGGGGAGGCGGGGGCGGGCAGAGAGGCGGTCGGGTTGACCTGTACAACACGATCCACGGGGGGAAGGCTCCGGCGGACGACGGCGGGGTCGGCTGGGTGAAGGGTCGGGTTGATCGTTGGAGGGCTCGGCACGGGTGGGCTGGATTGTGCAGCGTTCTTCAAGAAGGGACCGGGGCCATGGATCAAGACCCGACCACGCGTGTGGTGCGGGCCACGACGAGGCGAACTGCGAGGTTGAGGACGAGGATGAGGACGATGAGCACAAGGATGCCGGCCCAGGCGAGGCGCTTCTGCTCCGGGTAGGGGCCGGTGGCGTAGGTGTAGATCTGCAGGGTGAGGGCGGGGAAGGGCTGGCTGAGGTCGGTGGCGAGGAGGCGGCTGCCCAAGGCCGTGAAGAGCAACGGGGCGGTTTCGCCGGCCACGCGGGCGATGGCGAGCATGACGCCGGTGATGAGGCTGCCGGTGGCGGAGGGGAGGATGACGCGGAGGATGGTCTGTGAGCGCGAGGCGCCCAGGGCGAGGGAGCCCTCGCGGTAGTTGTGGGGCACGAGGCGGAGCATTTCTTCGGTGGTGCGGGCGACGATGGGGATCATGATGAAGGCGAGTGCCGCGGCCCCGGCGTAGCCGTTGAAGTTGCCCATGGGGACCACGAGGAGTTCGTAGCCCAGAATGCCAACGACGATGCTGGGGACACCGGCGAGCACATCGGCGGTGAAGCGGACGAGGGTGCCGAGGTAGCCACGGGACGAATACTCGCAGAGGTAAATGCCCGCCCCGATGCCCAGCGGGATGCCGACGGCGGAGGCAAGGGCGAGGAGGATGATGGTGCCGAGGATGGCATGGCGCATGCCGCCGGGGTTGGCGAGATCGCCCGTGGGGAGGTCTGTGAAGAAGGAGGTGGTGATGGCGCCGATGCCGATCGAGGCGAGGTACCAGAGAACCAGGGCGAGGACGGCGATGAGGATGGCGGCGGAGCCAGCGCACGCAGCGAAGAGCGCGGCGCTGATGAGGCGGGCCTTCGGGTTGGAATAGGGGATAGGCACTGGGGACTGAGCACCGGGCGATGCACGGGAGCGAGGCTAGTGAGCGACCATGGCGCCGCGGTTGGTGCCGACGACGAGCCAGCGGGCGAGGATGTTGAAGACGAGGGAGACGATGAGCAGCAGCAGGGCGACTTCGAGCAGGCTGGAGCGGTGCAGGCCGTCGCCCGCCTCGGCGAACTCGTTGGCGAGGAGGCTGGCCATGGTCTGGGCGGGCTGGAAGATGCTGGCCGAGATCTGGCTGTTGTTGCCGATGACCATCGTGACGGCCATGGCCTCGCCGCCGGCGCGCGCGAGGCCCAGCAACACGGCGCCGAAGAGGCCGGCGCGGCCGTAGCGGAGCATGGCCCAGCAACTCTGCCACCACGTGGCTCCGAGCGCGAGCGAGCCCTCGATCTGGGCACGGGGCACGGCTCGGAGCACATCGCGGCTGACGGCCGTGATGATGGGGATGACCATGATGGCGAGGATGAGGCTGCCGGTGAGCAGGTTGCGGCCGGTGAGGGGGATGGTGCGCTGGACGAGCGCTGCCCCCCCACCACCACCCAACACCTGCTCGTAGAAGAGCCACTGGAAGAGGGGGAGTGTGCCGAGCGTGTCGCGTGCGAAGGGGGCCACGTGGTCTTGCACGAAGGGGGCGAGAACGAAGAGGCCCCAGAGGCCGTAGGCGAGGCTGGGGATGGCGGCGAGGAACTCGATGAGGAAGGAGACGATGCCGGCGATGCGCAGGCGGGGGGCGACGCGCACGATGAAGAGTGCCGCGCCGAAACTCAGGGGCGTGGCGATGAGCAGGGCGAGGCCGCTGCTGGCGGCGGTGCCGAAGATGACGGGGAGGGCGCCGAAGGTGGGGGCGAGGGTTTCGGTGACGACTTCGCCATCGCGCATCACGACTTCGCCCGCGGCGTTGAGGAGGGGGCGTTCAAGTTCGTTGGCGCGCCACTCGCTGCTGACGAGGAAGGCGGGGCCGAAGTGGCGGATGCTGGGCCAGGCCTGCACGATGAGCACGCCGACAAGGGCGACGAGCATGAGGAGGATGACCATCGCGCTGGCACGCACGGACTGGAGCAGGAGCCAGTCTGGCAGGTGGCGGCGGAGGGCGGAGCGGGGTGGCGCGTGGGCGGGCAAGGGTTGACGGCCTATCTCAGGGGCTGGCCTTTGAAGGTCAGGGTTTCGAGGGCGGCCAGCGACGCGGCGCGGACGGGCTCGCTCAGGGGTGCGTAGTCGAGTTGACCGGCGAGGTCCTGGCCCTCGGCGAGCGACCACCTGAGGTAGCCGACGAGCGCAGTGGCCTCGGCGGGTGTGGCGAGGTTGTGCAGGTCGGCGTAGACGATGATGTAGGACAACGCGGCGATGGGGTAGACGCCCTCGCCGGGCTGGTTCCAGATGTTGGCGGCGAGCAGGTTGCCCTTGAGTTTGGCAGCCGCGGCGGTACTCGCCAGCGAGATGGATGCGGGGGAGGCCTTGACGAAGGTGCCGGCGGCGTTCTGGACGGCGGCGAAGGGCATTTTGTTGGCGGTGGCGAAGTTGAGTTCGACGTAGCCGATGGCGCCGGGGGTTTGCTGGACGACGGCGGCAACGCCCTCGTTGCCCTTGCCGCCCTGACCGACGGGCCACTTGACCTGCTTGCCCACACCCACGGACTTGGTGTACGCGGGGCTCTGGGTGGCGAGGTAACTGGTGAAGACGTGGGTGGTGCCGCTGCCGTCGGTGCGGTAGGCGGGCGTGATGGCGAGTTTGGGAAGGCTGATGCCGGGGTTGAGCGCGGCGATGCGTGGGTCGTCCCACGAGTTGACGCTGCCCATGTAGATCTCCGCAAGAAGGTCGCCGGAGAGGTTGAGGGATTCGGTGATCTGCGGGACGTTGTACGCCGGCACGACACCGCCAGCGGTGGCGGGGAACTGCACGACCGCGGCTTTGCCGCCCAGGGCGGCGATTTCTTTCTCGTTCAGGGGCGCATCGGAGGCGCCGAAGGCGACGGTCTTGTCGGTGATGGCCTTGATGCCGCCGCCGGAGCCGATGGACCGGTAGTCGATTTTGATGTCCGGATTGGCCTTCTGGTACTCGACCACCCACTTGGTGTAGAGGGGTGCGGGGAAGGTGGCACCGGCGCCGCTGAGGCGGATGTCAGCGGCGAGCGTGCTGGTCGCCAAGCAGGCGAGAGAGGCGAGGAAACCGCTGGCAAGGGTACATGAACGCCGCATGGGGGAACCTCCGAAGGGGAGCGTGAGGCGTGGATGCGTTCGTGCAAGATATCCACCATCTGCCGAACTTCCGGTGTAGACTGCGCTAAGACCGCGTTAAGACACGGGAGTGGCGGGGTGGCGAGTGTGGATTTACCATTGTGGCGGCGTATCAAACCGGCCGCGACGGCCGGACTGCCCCCGAACCACCCCAGGAATCCCCTCGCGATGATTGCCGAAGCACCGAGCACAACGAAGACGGGCCACGCGAGTCGGACGACGGAAGGCACGCTTGCTATCGAGGCTCGCGGCCTGACCAAGACGTTTGGCGACTTTCACGCGGTGAAGGACGTGAGTTTTGCGATACCGACGGGGCAGTTGGTGGCGTTTCTGGGGCCCAACGGCGCGGGCAAGAGCACGACCATGCGGATGCTGACGGGGTACCTGTCGCCCTCGGCTGGCGTGGCCCGCGTGGCGGGGTTTGACATGGCGGAAGACCGGGTGAGCGCGGCGGAGGTGATCGGCTATTTGCCGGAGAACGGGCCGTTGTACGCGGAAATGACGCCTCGCTCACTGCTGCGGTTCATGGGCAGCGTGCGCGGCATGGATGCGGGAACGCTCGCGGCGCGCGTGGAGGCGGTGGTGGCGCAGTGCCGGCTGGAGCAGGTGTTCACGCGGACGATCAGCAAACTCTCGAAGGGATACCGCCAGCGCGTGGGCATGGCGGCGGCGCTGCTGCACGACCCACGGGTGCTGATTCTCGATGAACCGACGGCGGGGCTGGACCCCAACCAGGTGGACCACGTGCGAGCGTTGCTCAAGGACCTTGCCCGGACACGGGCGGTGCTGCTGAGCACGCACGTGCTGAGCGAGGTGCGGGCACTGGCGGACCGGGTGCTGCTGATCTCGCACGGGCGGCTGGTGCATGATGGCCCGGCGGGTTCGCTGGGAAAGGACGAGCGAGAGATGGAGCAGCGGTTTGGGGCGTTGACGAGGTGAAGGCACTGGGCACTGGGCACTGGGCTGAACACTCTTGAAAGGGCGAGCATGAGCGCCGGCACGGTGAACTCGAATCGCGCGGCGGAGCCCGTGGGCGCGTATGCGCACGCGCGGCGCGTCGGGAACCTGCTGTTTTTGGCGGGGGTGGGGCCGCGCAAGCGCGGGGAGCGCGTGATTCCCGGCGTGAAGCAGGACGCGGCGGGGAACGTGGTGAGTTACGAGATCGAGCCGCAGGTGAGGCAGTGCTTCGAGAACGTGCGGCTGATTCTGGAAGAGGCGGGGAGTTCGTGGGAGCGGATCGTGGATGTGACGGTGTATCTGACGGACATGAAGCGGGACTTTGCCACGTACAACGCGGTGTGGGCGGAGTTTTTCGCGGCCAACCCGCCGGCGCGGACAACGGTGGAGGTGCGGGCACTGCCGACGGCGATCAACTTTGAGGTGAAGGTGGTTGCGACGGTGTAGGAAGAGGCGTGAGGCGTGAGGCATCAGAGGATGCGGAGGTCGATGAGTTCGGGCTCGACGACGGGCTTGCCGGTCCACGTTGACACACCGGGGCGGACCACGACATCGAGCGTTTGACCGGGGCGCAAGAGCGGCCGGTGGAGGCCCATGCGCCAGCCGACGAGGCGCAGGACGCGCGAACCGGAGCGGACTTCGATGGCCAGATGCTCGCCCCCCTTGCCCATCGGCGTCGGGGGCTTCTCGATTCGCACACGCGCCAGCATGAGGTGAACCGCCGGGTTGCCGCTGCCGCAGGGTTCGAGTTTTTCCAGCGAGCGGACGGTTTCGAGCGTGAGTTCATCGCCCGTGCACAGGGCGTCGATCACGACGCGGCGTGTGAGGTCGTCGATGGAGATGCGCTCGTTGCAGACGGCGGTGAAGGCCGCGACGAAGGCGGGGAGTTTGGCGGGGAGCACCTTCACGCCCGCGGCCATGTCGTGGCCCCCGAACGATTCCACGTGCTGGGCGCAGAGGCCGATGGCGGCGTGGAGGTTGAAGCCCTCGATGGAGCGGGCGGACCCGTAGCAGACACCGTCTTCTTCGGCGAGCAGAATGGTGGGGCGGCCGAAGCGGTCCACCAATCGCGAGCAGACGATGCCGACCACGCCGCGGTGCCAGGTGGGATCGGCAAGGACGATGGCGCGATGGGTTGGCGAGGTTTGGCCCTCGGCGACGGCGCGCTCTGCGGCGTGGTTCGTGATGGTCTGCTCCAGGGCGCGGCGTTCCTGGTTGCGGGCTTCGAGTTGCTCGGCGATGGCCGCGGCGCGAGCGGCGTCGGTGGTGGTGAAGAGTTCGAGCGCGAGCGCGGCGTGGGCCATGCGGCCGCTGGCGTTGAGGCGTGGGGCGAGGCGGAAGCCCACATCCCACGTGCTGACTTTTTCACCGGCGAGGCGGCAGGCTTCGACGAGGGCGCGCAGGCCGACGATGGTGCTGTGCTTGGTGCGTTCGAGGCCGAAGCGGGCGAGGATGCGGTTCTCGCCCGTGAGGGGCACCACATCGGCAATCGCTCCGAGCGCGACCAGCGGCAACAACTCCACCAAGAGCGCGGCGGTGGGTTCATCCACGCGCGTCCGGCCCTGAGCCTCCGCAGCGAGCGTGGCGATGCGCCAGGCGAGTTTGTAGGCCACGCCCGCGCCGCTGAGGTGCTCGAAGGGGTAGAGGGAGTTCTTGCCGCGTGGGTGGACGATGGCGAGGGCATTGGGCCAGGGTGAGCCCGCGGCGGGCGGGTTGTGGTGGTCGGTGATGATGAGGTCGATGCCCGCGGCCTTGGCAGCCGCGGCGGGCTCGACGGCGGTGACTCCGCAATCGACGGAGACGACGACATTGGCCCCTTCGGAGGCGAGTTGCTGGAGGGCGGCGACGGAGAGGCCGTAGCCCTCATCGCGGTGGGGGATGTAGGTGGCGACGACGGATTCGGGCGCGAGGTGGTGGAGGATGTGGACGAGGATGGCGGTGGCGGTGACGCCGTCTACGTCGTAGTCGCCGTAGATGACCACACGCTCCCGCGCGTGGAGCGCGGCGAGGATGCGGTGTGCCGCGAGATCGATATCGGGGAGGAGGCGGGGGTCGTGGAGGTGGGTGAGTTTGGGGTTGAGGAAGGCGAGCACCTGGGCAGGGTCGTGTGTGCCGCGGGCGTGGAGGATGCGTTCGAGGAGGGACAGAGCGTGGTCGGTGGCGGCGGCACCCTCGCGCAGGATCCAGCGGCGTGTGAGGCCCCGGATGGGCGTGTGGGCGGTGGGTGTGGGGAGCGGCCCGGCGCGGTACACTGGGCTTGACGACGAGGTGGTTGGCAGCGGATCGCTCACGAGGCGGGAGGATACCCCGATGGTGAAACTGGACCGGATTTACACGAAGACGGGCGACACGGGCTCAACCGGTCTGGGCAACGGGAAGCGCGTGGCCAAGGACGATGCGCGCGTCGAGGCGTACGGCACGGTGGACGAGGCGAACGCCGCGCTGGGCGTGGTCGTAGCGCTCGCGGCGCGGGAGGCGGCGGATGCCCCTGCGGAGGCGCCGGCACGCGAGTTGGCCGATCTGCTGCGGAGCGTGCAGCACGATCTGTTTGACCTGGGGGCGGACCTGTGCTGCCCGATTGGTGCGGGCGAGAAGCCAGCGGAGAAACTGCGGATCACGCCCGGGCAGACGGCGCGGCTGGAGCGGGCGATCGACCTGCACAACCACGATCTGGCGGCGCTCAACTCCTTCGTGCTGCCGGGCGGCAGCACGCTCGCGGCGGCGATGCACGTGGCCCGCACGGTGGCGAGGCGCGGCGAGCGGTGCGTGGTGTCGTTGCAGGCGGCGGAGCCCGCGGCGACCAACCCGGAGGCGATCAAGTACCTCAACCGGCTGAGCGACCTGCTGTTTGTGCTCTCGCGTGTGGCGAACGGGAAGGGCACGGGCGATGTGCTGTGGGTGCCGGGAGCCAACCGGCCGAAGTAGGATGGAGACGGGCGGGCGCGGCTCAGGCGGCCCGCACGGCACAACCCCTCATGACGCAAACGTTCACGACCGAGTTCACACACGAGTTCGAGGCCGAGCGGGCCCAGTGGCTGCGCCGCCGCTTCCGGATGTACACGGGCGTGGTGGGTGCCCTCGGTGTGGTGTCGCTGCTGCTCTCGATGGCGTCGCCGTTTGTGCACGCGCTGCCGGGGGCCGATGCGGCGGCGGCCTCCCCCGTGGCCGCGGCGGCGAACATCTTTCTGGGCGCGGTCTCGACGGCGTCGTTTCTGGTGGCGTACTTCTGGACGAAGCGCACCGCCCTGGACCACCACCGGCTGATGGCGATGGCGCACTGGCTGATCGTGGGCAACGGGCTGTTGCAACTCGTGGCGATGGCGATCGTGGCGGCATATCTGGTGGGGGCAGTGGAGCCCGGAAAAGACACGGGGCCGGCGATCGTGCAGACGACGGTGCTGGGGATGATGGTGAGCATCTTGCTGACGCACCTGTTCGCGTGCGCTTTTCTGCCCTGGACGCCGCGCGAGTGTGTGCGACCGCTGCTGCCGTTGTTCGTCGCGTACGCGGTGGTGTCGCTGGTGCTTGTGCCAGCGAGCATGGGGTTCGTCGTGGCGAGCATTGCTCTCAGCCCGCTGGTGGCGCTGCCGGGGCTGGGCATCTGCTGGTGGCGGCACAGCCGGTTCAAGGACCGCTTTCTGCTCCGGACGTTGCGTGGCCGGTATGGCGACATGCGGCGGGAGTTGACCGACGCGCGGCGGCTGCACGAGGCTCTTTTCCCCCACCCGGAGGCACGGGGCACCGTCGCGTTTGCGTACCGCTACGAGCCGGCGCGGCAGATCGGTGGCGACTTTGTGTACGCGCGGTTCCACCACGCGGCGTACGACGAGGAGCCGACCCTCTCGCTCACGCTGCTGGATGTGACGGGGCACGGCGTGGCGGCGGCGCTCACGGTGAACCGGTTGTACGGCGAGATCGAGCGGCTGTTTGCCGAGAACCCGGACCTGGGACCGGGCGAGTGCCTGCGGGCGCTCAACCGGTATGTGCACCTGACGCTGGCAACGCACGAGGTGTATGCCACGGCGACGTGCCTGCGCGTGGACCCGAACCACGACATGCTGCACTATGCGTCGGCAGGCCACCCGCCGGCGTTCCTGCGGGCCGTGCATGGGACCATCGATGAGTTGCCGCCGACGGCGATGATGCTGGGCGTGCTGAGCGATGCGGAGTTTGAGCCTGCGCCGCAGCCGCGCCGGTTCGGGAAGGGCGACACGCTGATCGCGTATACGGATGGAGCGATTGAGTGTGCCGCGCCGGACGGGAAGATGCTGGGAATCGCGGGGATTCAGCGTGCCATCGCCAGCGCGGCGGCGATGGGAACGGGCGACTGGACGAAACTGGTGCTGACGGCGGTGGACCGGCACCGGCAGCGCGGGCCGATTACGGATGACACGCTGGTGGTGGAGGTGGCGAGGTTGATCGTGGAGGCGGAGGTTCCACGGCAACCACTTTCGTTCCCGCACACAGCCCACGCTCACCACTCCCCAGCCCCCCCGGGCAGCGCGACACCTGCAGCACCTACGACGGGTGCGGCGGCGACCTCGGCGGATCGGGCGAGCCCGGCGGGTCGGGCCAAACGGGCTTAGACTCGCGGGCATGCCTGTTCCTGTCGCCATTCTGGGGCCCACGGGCTACACGGGGCTCGAACTCATCGAGTTGCTGCTGGGGCATCCGTCGATGCGTGTGGTGTATCTGGGCACGGCACGGGAGAAGCAGCCGCGGATTGATGTGGAGTTCCCGCGTTTGGCGGGGCGGCTGGGCGATGTGGATGCGCAGTGCCGCGCGATTGACCATGACGCGATTGCGGGGGCGGGGGTGCGGTTGGCGTTTCTGTGCGTGCCGCACGAAGCAGCGATGCAGCACGCAGGGCCGCTGCTCGCACGCGGCGTGAAGGTGGTTGATCTCTCCGCGGCGTATCGGCTGAAGGACGCAAAGGTGTACGAGCGGGCGTATGGGCACGCGCACACGGACGGAGCGAACCTCGCCCACGCGGCGTACGGCCTGCCGGAACTGAACCGGGCCGCGGTTGCAAAGGCGACGCTGACAGCGAACCCGGGGTGCTACCCGACGGCGGCAGCGCTGGCGCTCGTGCCGCTGCTGCGGCGCGGGATCATCGAGGAGGGCTCGATCATCGTGAACGCGGCGAGCGGCGCGAGCGGGGCTGGGCGCGAGGCGAAGCCGCACCTGACGTTGGTGGAGGCGGGCGGCAACTTCTCGGCGTACGGCATCGGCACGCACCGGCACCAGCCGGAGATCGAGCAGAGCGTGCGTGTGTTTGGTGGAGGGGGTGGGGCAGGAGCGAAGGGAGAAGGAGCGGAACACCGACTCGCCGAGCGAGTCGGTGGCACGGGGGGTGCGGGCGAGCCGGAGGGGCCGGGCGGGCCGGGGGGGCCGGGCTTGCTGTTCGTGCCGCACCTGCTGCCAATCGAGCGGGGCATTCTGGAGACGATCTACGCGACGAGCAGCGTGGCGTACCGCACGAACGACCTGCTGACGGAACTGCGCGATGCGTACGGCGGCGAGCGGTTTGTGGTGGTGCGCGATGAGGCCCCCACGCTGCGTGATGTGCGGCACACCAACCAGTGCCACATCAACGTGCGGGCGATCGGCGAGCGGCTCGTGCTGGTGGCCGCGATCGACAACCTCGTCAAGGGCGCCAGCGGGCAGGCGATCCAGAACGCGAACCTGATGCTGGGGCTGGAAGAGGCGGCGGGCCTGCAATAGGCCGGTGTCGGAATCAAACCAGACTCGCCCACCCCCCGCCCCCTCCCTCTGAGGTTTATGCAGCAACCTGCCGGGTGGGTCTGGGGATGGCCCCTCTGGCGAGGGCGATGATGAGCTTGGATTGACCCCAGGCACGGGTGCGTGGGTAGGTTCGCACCCAGGCGGGGAGGCAGGTCAGGCCGCCGCCGAAGTTGGTCCATTGCGCGAAGAAGCGTTCGATGGCCTTGCGGCTGCCGACGAGGTCCCGGGCGAA
>JBJXEW010000051.1:0-14373 GCA_046156035.1 Phycisphaerales bacterium
TGATCGCTCGAAAAACCTCGTGATCCATGGTGCCTCCTGAATCTTGGTCGATCCAGGATCATCATGCCACGAGGTTTTTATTCGCGCCAGTCAAATACCGAAAAGCGCATAAAGCTCTCCGCGTGGGCCGACAAGCCTGCTCGCCGCACGCGCGAGATTCAACCGCGATCCGTGTTACACGTTGGAAGTGCCCGTGGCGCCGTACCTGCCGTTCACCGCCGCGAACTTCGCCTCCACGCCCGCGCTCGCCTTGCGCTTCCCGAAGATCGCCGTGCTCTTGCCCAGCGCCGCCCCCAGCCGCACCGGCCCCAGAGTCATCCGCTCGAACGCGCTCTTCGCGTTCTGCGCGCTGAACTCTGTGCCGATGAACCGCCGCTTCAGCGCGTGCGCCATCACGCCCGTCGTGCCAGACCCCAGGAACGGATCGAGCACCAGGTCGCCCTCATTGCTCGAACAGCGAATCACCCGCTCCAGATACGCCTCGGGGAGTTGGTTGTCGTGCTTGCCGCGCCGTTCCGTGTTGTTGCCCTGAATCCGCCCCCAGAACGGCCCGTACCACACATCCATCGGCACGCGCATCCCCGCGGGCATGCCGTCCTTCTTGTTGAGCGTGCGCGGGTCAAAGTAGGTGGTGGCGCGGTCGCTCGGCTCCAGCACCGCCTCCGGGTTCCACGTGCGCTGCCCGCTCTTGCAGAAGAACAGCGCGTGCACCTTGCTGCTGATGAACGCACTCTTGCGGTTCTGCCCGAACCGGTAATGCCAGATGCACCAGTTCACCATGTGCATCTTCCGCTGCTTCAGGTGCACCACGATCTCGGCCGCCCAGTCATCCGGAATGTTCACCCACATGCTGCCCGTCGGCTTCAACGCCTTCACGCACAAATCCAGCCAGTCGTACGTGAACTTGAGATAGTCCGACTCCTTCATCCCGTCGTCCCACTCGTCGTACGCCCGGTTCCAGTTGAAGGGCGGGTCCGCAAACACCAGGTCAATCTCCCCGCCCCTCACCTCCGCCACCCGCGGCAGCACCTCGCGGCAATCACCCACATACACGCGGGCCTCCGGATTGGCGAGCGCGTGCGTCGGGGCGAGCGGGCTCGCACCAAATATGCCGCCATCGGCGCCATCGTCCGCCGCCACACCATCGCCCGCATTGTTCTTCTTCTCTCGCCGCGCCATGCGTCAACGGTACTTCACCTTTGGCCCTTGCGCCAGCCCCTACCGCCGAGAATCTTCACGCCCGCCGCTTTCTCGCGCATCCGACAACATATCCACACGCGGCATCGGGTCGCCGTGCCCCTCAATCCGCTCGCCCACCGCCCGCCACATCTCCCTCTCCTCCCCCTCTGGGGGAGGTGGTCGCCGCAGGCGACCGGAGGGGGCACCCACCACCTCCCTCACCACACGCATCCTCAACCCCCGCCGCGCCATGCACCCGTGCCCCATCGCCTCCATGCACAGGTTCTTCATCATCTCAACGACATCGGCCCGCCGCCGCCGCACACCCACCGTGTCGATCACCGCCACCCGCGCCTCCCCCGCCGCATCGAACCCCGTCACAATCACGTTGCTCGGCTTGCCGTCGCGGTTGTGAACACCCGCCCGCACCAGTCCCCTCAGCATCCCCCCAATCGCCCGCGCCACCGCGTGCTCCTGCCGCGCACTCAAATCGCCCGCCGCCAAGTGCTCCAGCACGCTGCGCCCCTCCACCCGCTCCATCACCAACCACGCCCGCACGCCCGCCGCGCCCCTCTCGGTCACAACCGCATAACACGCCGGCGTGCCGATCCCCGCGCCCCGCAGCAACTCCGCACCCCGCCACTGCCTCCACGCGCGGCTGCCCCTCGCCCGGTGCTTCACCCGCGCCCACAGCGTGCCCAGCAGCCACCCCTTCACCACCACCTCGCGCCCGCTCACCGTCGCCGCGAGCACCACATCCGCCCCGTCGCGCTTCAGCACCCGCGCGCTGGCCTCGTCAAAGCCAGCGAGGGCGCCCTGCCACGCCGCCGCGCTCTCGCCGGGGGCGATGCGCTCGACGCGCCAGTCAAAATGTGCTGCGCCCGCAGCCGCGCTCATGAACAAGCGTACGAAAGCGGGACGGGCCTGTGTGTCTATGGTGGGCCGGATGTCGGTGGGGCAGACGTCCCGTCCGCCGTCCGTGCCACCGACTCTCGAGGCTTGGCGAGAGAGTCGGTGTCTGCTTGGCGCGGAGCCGACGTCCCGTCCGCCTCGCCCTCCGCCGCATCCACCACCCGCGCGTGGAACAACTCCGCCGCGGCACGCACCAGCGGGTTCTCTCGCACGCCGCCGGCAACAACGCCCTCGCTCCCCCGCGCAGGCACCACCACCACAGGTACCGGCGGCACCTCAGAGTCGGCTTCAGAACGCCCCCTCCCAGAGGGAGGGGGTTGGGGGGTGGGCGGGTCTTCCGCCTTCTGAAATACTCGCATCGATGCCGCAGCCACCACTGGCTTGGCAGGTTCCGGCGGCTGCGTGCCCGTTCCGGCCTCAGCCGCCGTCAGGTTTTTTTTGGTCCGGCACTCCGCCCGAACAGCGGGCCCTCTCCCCCACCACTATCACTCGCACCGCGTGCAGGCCCCGGCTTGGGCTCGGACACAGGCGCGCCACCCCCGGCCGGCGCAGGCCGCGCCGCCCTCGCAGCAGGTGCCGGCGCACCGGCCGCCGGCGCTCGCCCCTCCGCCACCGCCACCGCATCGGCAATGTTGTGCGTCTGCGCAAGCCGCACCACCAGCGCATCCACCAGCACACGCGGGAACGCGCTGCTCTTGGCCGCCCGCCCCACACTCTCGCACAGCGCGATCATGTGCGTCAGCGCGGCCTCATCAAACCTGCCGCTCTGCTCCGCCGCGCTCGCGCGGCTGTCATCCGTCAGGTCCACCAGTTCCGTCTTGGCACCGCACGCCCGCAGCACCATCAAATCTCTCAGGTGCTGGGCCACGCTCACCAGCATCTGCTCCACCGTCACGCCCCGCGCCAGCAGCGCATCGGTCTGCTCCAGCGCGCCGCGTGCATCGCTGTCCGCAAACGCATCCACCAGCCCCACGATCAGCGACCGCTCGGGCACGCCCAGCAGGGTCTCAAGCCCCTCGGCCGTCAGCCGCTTGCCGCCCGCCTCATCCCTGCCGGCAATCAACCGGTCAAGCAGGCTCAGCGCATCGCGCATCGAGCCGTTGCCCAGCCGCGCCACCATGTGCAGCAGTTCATCCTCGGCCTGCACGCCCTCGCCCTTGCACACCGCCTTCAAATGCCCCGCGATGAGTTTGGTCGAGATCGGCCGGAAGTCAAACCGCTGGCAGCGGCTCTGGATCGTCGCGGGCACCTTGTGCGTCTCCGTGGTGCAGAGAATGAACACCACGTGGTCCGGCGGCTCCTCCATGGTCTTGAGCAGCGCGTTGAACGCCGCCGGCGAGAGCATGTGCACCTCGTCGATGATGTACACCTTCTTGCGGCCCCGCATCGGCCGGTACACGCAGTTGGCGATCAGTTCGCGGGCGTTGTCAACGCTGTTGTTGCTCGCCGCGTCGATCTCGATCACGTCCGTGTCCTGGCCCTTCATGATCGCCGCGGCCACATCCGGCACCCCCTTGCCCTTGTCGTCCACCGCGTTCAGCGCGCACGCGAAAATGCGGGCCGTGCTGGTCTTGCCCACGCCGCGCGTGCCGCAGAAGAGGTAGGCGTGCGCGACCCGATCCTCCTTGATCGCGTTCTGAAGCGTGCGCGCGATCCCCTCCTGCCCGATGAGTTCATCAAAGGCCTGCGAGCGGTAGCGGCGTGCGAGAACGGTGTATGCCATGGCGGAGGTGGTAGGTGACAGGGGACAGGTTACAGCCAGACGCGCGGCAGCGGACCGGACGCGAACAGGATACGGCTCGTCCTCTGCCGGGACAGTCCACCCCCTTGGGTGCCGCGCTCTGGCTAACACCTAACCCCTGTCCCCTAGCCCCTGCTCGCTGTCACCTAGCCCCTGTCCCCTGTCCCCTTCCCCGAATCACCCCGGTTGACGGCCAGGCGACCACCGGCCCGGACGACGACGCTTATGGCTGCTGCGGTCAGGCTCTGACCAGGTTCACGAGCCATCCGTGCGATGGGCCCGGCCGTCAACCGGAGCGATTCACCCGGCAGGGTACCCCCTCTTTCCGGGTCGGGTTTCTGTCTTGGGTACCCCCACTCTCCGAGTGGGTGGTTCTTGCCTTGGGTACCGCCACTCTCCGTCCGAAGGTCCGCCGCGCGAGCGCGGTGCCTCCCGCTCTGATTTGGTCATTTGGCCATTTGGCCATTTGAGTTCTGGCTATTTGGCCCCCGCCCCCGCCCCACTACCCTCTCCCCATGCCCGACGCCCCCCTCTCACCGGCGGAACAGGCCCAGCAGAACCGCGCCTCCATGCTGCGGATCGTCCGCATGATCTTCGGCGTGCTCCTCCTCGTCGTCACCCTCTCCTACATCCTCAACCTCGACTCCGGCAAGGCCCTGCCCGGCGGCACCGAGCAGGTCTTCGTTGAGCAGTGGTGGGTGCCCCTCACGGGCGCCTGCCTCCTGGGCCTCGTCGCCCTCGCCCTCGACATCCTCACGCCCGTCAAAAAACTCTCCACCGTCGGCGGCGTCTTCTTCGGCCTCCTCTTCGGCCTCATCGCCTCCTTCGTCGTCTCCCTCGTCATCGATCTCCTCGGCAAGTCCTACGAGATCGCCTCGCCGCAGTACTTTCCCGCCATCAAAATCCTCTTCGGCATCGTCCTCTGCTACCTGGGCATCTCCGCCGTCCTCCAAACCCAGGACGACCTCCGCCTCGTCATCCCCTACGTCGAGTTCGCCCGCCAGACGCGCGGCCCGCGCCCCCTCATCCTCGACACCTCCGCCCTCATCGACGCACGCATCGCCGACCTCGCACCCACCGGCATCATCTCCGCACCCCTCATCATCCCCGAGTTCGTCCTCCTCGAACTCCAACGCCTCGCCGACTCCCAGGACAAACTCAAACGCGCCCGCGGCCGCAGAGGCCTCGAAGTCGCCACTCGCCTCCAACGCGCCTCACCGCTCGCCGTCTCCATCGACCGCTCCGACACCCTCGCCCCCCCCGCCACCACCGTCGATCAGCGCCTCATCGAACTCGCCCGCACCCTCTCCGCCGCCATCGCCACCACCGACTCAGGCCTTGCCCGCGTCGCCGCGCTCCAGCAGATCAACATCGTCAACATCCACGAGGTCGCCAGCGCGCTCAAGCCCTCGCTCGTCCCCGGCTCGCAACTTTCGCTGCACCTGATGCGCCCCGGCGAGCAGCCCCACCAGGCCGTCGGCTTCCTCGAAGACGGCACCATGGTCGTCGTCGATCACGCCGCGCACGCCATCGGCACCGACCAGCAACTCGAGGTCTCGTCCTCCCTCCAGACCGCCGCGGGCCGCCTCATCTTCGCGCGCCTGCTCGAGCCCGCCACTCCCGCAGAGCCGGGCGTGCCCGCGCTCACGCCGCCGCCGCTCGATGGACCCCCGCCGCTCCCCGCCACGTTCTCGCCCGTGCCCGCAGCGCCCAAGCCCGGCCCCTTCGGCCCCGGCCACGGTCCGAAGAACCCCCTGCGCAACCCGCGCCGGTAGACGGCGCCGATGAACTCGGTGGGGCGGACGTCCCGTCCGCCGGGGTGCAGCGCCCCAGGCGCAATCACTTCACCGCGGCAACCGGCCAGAACTCTTCGCGCACGATCTTGCCGCCCTTCACCGTGTAGCAACCGATCTCCGTCATGCGCGTCTCCACGCCCGTGGCCTTCTCCCGCACGTGGGCCTCGAACTTCACCGCAAAGCCCGTCGCCCCCGCGTACGGCCCCTCGGCCCGTCCGCCCAGCGGCTCAAACATGCTGTACCACCACGCGTTCTTCCCCTCGCAGGCCTTGCGCCCGCGCCACACCTGCCCATCGCCCTCGACAGACTCGATCTTGTCACTCCACCACTTCTTGCACGGCGCATCCCACTTGCCGGCGTTGAAGAGCGCGACCAGGTCGGTGCCGATCTGCAAGGGGCTCGCTCCCGCGCCGCTGGTGAGTTTTGCGGGCATCTTGGGCGCACCCTTCGCACCACCGCCCTTGCGCTTGGCCTTGCCCTTGGTCTTGGTGACTGCCTTCGCCTTGCCCTTTTTCTTCTTCGCGCCCTTGGCCATGCCTGCTCCCTTTCTTGCCTTCTTGCCTTCGTGCCTTCTTTGTGCCTTCTTCGTGCCTTCGTGCCTTGGGTACCCCCACTCTCCGAGTGGGGCCTCTTGCCTCTCTGCCTCGTTCTTCGCTCTCCGCTCTCCGCCCGCGGCTAACGGCTCGCGGCTGCTCGCACAATCGCCACAAACTCCTCCGCCTTCAAACTCGCTCCCCCGATCAGCCCCCCATCCACATCCGGCATCGCAAACAGCCCCGCGGCGTTCGCCCCCGTCACACTCCCGCCATACTGAATCCGGATCGCCTCACCCGCTCCCTTTCCATACAACGCCCCCACCACCCCGCGGATATGCGCGTGCGCATCCTGCGCATCCTCGGGCGTCGCCGTCTTCCCCGTGCCGATCGCCCACACCGGCTCGTACGCGATCGTGATCTTCGCCAGTTGCTCGGCGCTCACATCGCGCAGGCCGCGCTCCACCTGCCGCTCGTTGTTGGTGTTGGTCTCGCCCTCATCGCGCTGGTGCAGCGTCTCGCCCACGCACAAGGTCGCGTGCAGCCCCGCATCAAGGGCCGTCCGCAACTTCGCGTTCACCATGTCGTCGCCCTCGTGCATCACATGCCGGCGCTCGCTGTGCCCGCACAGCACCGTCGTGCACCCCACATCACGCAGCATCAAGGGCGACACCTCCCCCGTGAACGCGCCCTTCTGCGCGTGATACACATCCTGCCCGCCCAGCCGCACGGCCGACCCGGCGATCGCCTCACCCACCGCCGCCAGATACACAAACGGCGGGAAGACCACCACCTCCACACCCCCACCCCCGCCGCTCCCCACCGCCGCGGCCACCGCCCGCGCCAGCGCCACCGCCCCCGCGCGATCGGTGTTCATCTTCCAGTTCCCGCCAACGGTCGGTGTGCGTGCGTGAGCCATGTGCCGTGAGCATAGTGCCGTGCCCCATGCCAAAGGTGGGGCGGACGTCCCGTCCGCCTCGCGCACGCCCTCGCCCGCCCCTGCAACCGCACCGCCCCCGCCAACGGATAGTCCCTTGCCGGCGCGGCTCACGCGCCCGGCGTTCATGTCGGGGGGTCCATCACATCCTGTCGTCCTCTTCACCGCTCCAAGCGCCGGGCGATAACCCCGCGCTGGGTCCCAAATGCCGCGCCGGTCATGCGGCTCAGGTGGATTCACCGGCCCAACCCACGCGGGTCGCGCGGGCCGTCTCGGGGGCATCGGCCAACTGGTGAAGCGCGCTTCCCCCGCGGCCGATCTCTCCCCCGTCGTACAAACCGCCGACCTTCGCCGCGGACCGCACCACGCCCGCACGAACCGGCCGCAAACGGGGCACGCACATGAACAACCAGGCCGTTGCCAGCGCGAGATGGTCCGACAAAAAAATCTTCACCACCGGCGAGGCCGCCGAGGTCTGCAAGGTCAGCCAGCAGACCATCATCCGCTGCTTTGACGCCGGCCGCCTCGGCGGCTTCCGCGTGCCCGGCAGCAAGTTCCGCCGCATCCCCAGGGCCGAACTCATCAAGTTCATGATGGACAACGAGATCCCCATCGCCCCCCTCGAAAACGGGCCGCGCCGCGTCCTCGTGGTCGACGACGACCGCCAGATCCTCGAGGTCTTCACCGACCTCCTCGGCCGCGACCCGCGCTTCCAACTCCAGACCGCTGGCACCGGCTACGACGCCGGCGTCCTCGTCGAGAGTTTCAAGCCCCACATGGTTGTGCTCGACTACATGCTCCCCGACATCAACGGCAACCACGTCTGCAAGCGCATCCGCGAGGCCGAGAACACCCGCGACACCAAGGTCATCGTCGTCTCCGGCGTCGTCAACCAGGCCGAGATCGACACCCTCATGAAGGCCGGCGCCGACGAGTTCGTCAAAAAGCCCTTCAACGTCCAGCACCTCATGAGCCGCATCTCCAGCCTCCTAGGGGTGTGATCGCTCGGTGGGGTGTTCAGTGGGGCGGACGTCCCGTCCGCCGTTGCGGCTTGGTGGGGCGCACGTCCCGTCCGCCTCGTGCCACCGACTTCGGCTCGGCGAAGTCGGTGCTGCCTTGCCTCCGTGCCTTCTTCCTGCCTTCCCCAGTGCCCAGTGCCCAGTGCCCAGTCCCCAGTGCCTCCCCCCGTGCCCCACATCGAAACCATCCTGCGCCACGTCGACGAACTCCCCACGCTCGCACCCGTCGCCGCGCGCCTCCTCGCCCTCTCCAGCGCAGACGACGCCGACTTCGACGAGATCATCCGCCTCATCGAGGCCGACCCCACACTCACCGGCCGCCTCCTCTCCCTCTGCCGCCGCGCTGGCACCGGCGCGGCACAGCCCGTCTCCACCGTCCGCCGCGCCGTCGTCCTCCTGGGCCTCGAAGCCCTTCAGGCTGCCATCCTCTCCGTCCAGGTCGTTGAACTCATGCGCCGCCCCCCCGGCAGCGAGCAGCAGGGCCAGCAGCCCGGCCCCCTCGCCGAGGGCTTCAACGCCGAAGGGTTCTGGCGCCACGCACTCGCCGTCGCCTGCGCCGCCGAACTCCTCGCCCAGCACCACCGCGAACTCAAGATCAACCCCGGCGAGGCCTTCACCGCCGGCCTCCTCCACGACATCGGCAAACTCGCCCTCGCCTGGGTCCTGCCGCGCTCCTACCCCGGCGTGCTCGCCCTCGCCGCCGCGCGCCGCTCCGATCTCGCCCCGATCGAAACCGACCTCCTCGGCATCGACCACCACATCGTCGGCAAGCGCCTGGCAGAGCACTGGGGCCTCCCCCACACACTCCTCGACCCCATCTGGCTCCACGCCGCCGACGACGCCTCCATCGCCTCCGTCAAACGCCCCGACCTCGTCCACCTCGTCGCCGCCGCCAACACGCTCGCGCGCACCCTGCACATCGGCTGGTCCGGCTCCTGCGGCCCGCTGCCCGATCGCGCCCTCCTCCTCGCCGCCGCCAAACTCAACCCCGCGCGCGTCGCCGACGTCGAGGCCCTCCTCCACGCCGCCGTCGCCCAGCGCTGCTCCGACCTGGGCCTGGGCGAACACTCCGGCCCCGCCCTCGTCATCGAGTCCATCGCCGCCGCCAACAGCCGCCTCGCCCAACTCCACCGCGCCGCCGCCGCCCGCTCCGCCTCCGCTGATCTGCACGCCCGCGTCCTCGCCGGTGTCGCCTCCTTCGCCGAAACCTTCGCCGCAGGCCCAGATGAAGTCCTCACACGCCTCGCCGCCGCCCTCGAATCCATCGCGGGCACCGGCGAACTCCTCGCCATCCACCAGCCCCGCGCCGATGCCCCTTGGACGCTCACGCGCATCGGCCAGGCCGGCCGCACCATCGCCTCCGCAACGCTCGCCGCGCCCTGCCCCGAACTCCGCACACTCGCCACCAACGGCTCACTCGGCGACGCGGCCACACTCGCCGGTTTCCTCACCGCCCACCTCCCCCCCGCCCTCGCCGACATCAACATCCGCGCCCTCCGCCCCCTCTGGCTCGCCGCGCCGGGAATCGGCGCACTCCTCCTGCACGACCGCCCGCTCCCGCAACCACCCCCCGGCCACACCGGTGCAGACGGCCACACCCTCCTCGCCCCCCTCGTGGCCGTCGCCTCCGCCGCGCTCCTGGCCTCCTCGCACGCAGAAGGTGCCCGCCGCCTCGGCGAGCGCCTCGCCGCCGCCAACGCCGAACTCGCCCGTGCTCAATCCGCCCGCTCGCAGCGCGAGTCCATGGCCCGCCTCGGCGAACTCACCGCCGGCGCGGCACACGAGATGAACAACCCGCTCACCGTCATCAGCGCCAAGGCCCAGGCCCTCCTCGCCCGCCTCAGCCTCAACAAAGACCGTGACGATGCCACCGCCATCGCCCAGGCCTCGCACGCGCTGAGCGACCTGGTCAGCAAACTCCACCTCCTCGCCAAGCCCCCGCTGCCCGCCCCCGCCCCCTGCCGCCTCAGCGATTGTCTGGCCGAGGCGGTTCGCCTCGGCCGCGCCGGCGCCAGCATCACCCCGCGCCCGCAGATGCGCTCCGGCTCGCGCAACGGCGCACCCGCGAGCAAGGCCACAGCCGACGTCAGCATCGTGGTGCGCCCGCCCGGAGCAGAACTGCGCACCGACAGCGCGCTCCTCGCCCGGGCCCTGGCCGAGGTCATCGCCAACGCCCTCGAAGCCCCCCCCGCGCCCGGCCACGCCCCCGCCGGCGTGCGCGTGCAGGCATCGCTCGAATCCGAGCGCGTCGTCATCACCGTCACCGACGGCGGCGCGGGCCTCAGCACGCTCGCCCTCCGCCACGCCTTCGATCCCTTCTTCTCCGAAAAGGCCGCCGGCCGCCAGACCGGCCTGGGCCTGCCCATCTGCCGCGCCCTCGTCCACGCGCTCGGGGGTGACATTTCCCTCGCACGCAGCGACAAGGGCGGATGCTGCGCAGAACTCCTCCTGCCCCTCGCACACGGGCCCGCCGCCGCCCCCGCCAACGCGCAACCCCTGCCGATCCCGGCTCTTCAGGCGCGCTCTCGGGCCGCCTGATAAGCCGCACTCAACCTCCCCCGCCCATTCAACCCGGCACCCGCGCGGGCCCCGGAACTTGATGTGGCCCTGCGCTGAACCCGCACCCCCCGTGTGTCGATGCCGGATGCACCGCGGCCTCACCGCGGCCACCATGCCCGCCAAGAACCGCAAACCCGAGCCCACCAAAGCCACGCCCGCCGGCCTGCACGCCGGCGCGCCCATGGTGCTCGTCGTCTCCGCCTGCCCCCTCCGCCGCGAATCTCTCGCCCGCGCCATGCTCGCAGACAACCTCCCCTGCTCCCTCACCGATTCCATCGACGCCGCCGTCGTGATTCTCGGCCCGAACCGCGCCGCCGCGGCAGGGCCTTACGAAGCCGTCCTCGTCGATCTTCCCGCCTGCACGCCCGAGGCCCTCCGCGCCGTCCGCCAGTTCGGCGCACGCCGCGTCGCCGCCGTCCTCGTCTGCCCCACCGTCAGTTTCGACGACGCCGTCGCCGCCATGCGCGCCGGCGCGGCAGACGTCGTGAACGCGTCGATCAAGCCCAAAGACCTCGGCAAGCGCGTCCGCTCCGCCGTGGCCCAGGCCCGTGCCGCGCAGCCGCCCCGCGATCCATCCAGGGAGCCCGCCATGCCCCGCCACCGCGAACCCGACGCCGACGAACCCACGCCCGCCGCACGCCCCCGCACCGGCAAAGGGGCCGCGCCGGTGCAGGTGCCGCTCTCGGCTCTCTGCGAACAGTTCCAGACCGTCATCCGCGCCGAACTCGATGTGGAAACCCTCCTGCGCCAGGTCCTCGAGTTCATCCTCGCCCACTTCGGCCCCACCAACGCCGCCGTCTTCCTCCCCGGCACCACCGGCGACTACTCCCTCGGCGCCTACGTGAACTACACCTGCCCCAAAGACACCGTCGAGGTCCTCCTCGACCATCTCGCCAACATCGCCGCGCCGCGCCTGGAGCACACCACCGGCGTGCTCTACCTGCGCACCCCCCAGCAACTCACCGACCGCCTGGGCGACTCTGCCGACTGGCTCCTCGACCACGGCCTTGTCGGCTTCACCTGCCGCTCACCCCGCACCGCCGACGACCCGGCCGAGTGCCTCGCCGTCTTCACGCTCTTCCGCGACCGCTCCACACCCTTCGACCCCCGGCAGTTCTCGCTCCTGCAGGAACTCTCCGAGGTCTTCGGCCGCCAACTCGCCCGCGTCATCCGCATCCACCACCGCCACCTGCCCAAAGACCAGTGGGGCTCGCTGGGCGACCCCGCCGACGATGCCGACGACCGCGGCGGCATGGCGGCTTGAAGCCCCCTCCCAGCGGGAGGGGGTGGGGGGTGGGCGAGTCTGTTCTTGGGTACCCCCACTCTCCGAGTGGGTGGTTCTTGCCTTGGGTACCCCCACTCTCCGAGTGGGTGGTTCTTGCCTTGGGTACCCCCACTCTCCGAGTGGGTGGTTCTTGCCTTGGGTACCCCCACTCTCCGAGTGGGTGGTTCTTGCCTTGGGCACCCCCACTCTCCGCCTTCGTGCCTTCCCCGTGCCTCCGTGCCTTCTGCATTCCCACGCGCCGCATCGCCGCGCGCCGCTTGGTAGAATGCGCGCATGAGCGCCAAGACACCCTTCAAACTCCTCGCCGCGTTCGTGGTCCTCGTGGTGGCCATCGTCGCCGTGCTCTTCACCGGCCTGCTCTACATCAACACCCTGGTCGTCAAGGGCGTGGAGCGTGGCGGCACCTACGCGCTGGGCACCGGCGTCCACCTCCGCAACACCGACATCCGCCTCTTCGCCGGCACCATGGCCCTCAAGGGCTTCCGCATCGACAACCCCAAGGGCTACGCCAAGCCCAGTTTCTTCTTCCTTGACACCGCCTCCACCGCCATCACCCTGTCCACGCTCAACCAGCCGGTCATCGAGGTGCCCTCGCTGCGGCTCGAAAAGATCGTCGTCGTCATCGAGAGGAAAGACGGCAAGGCCAACTACCAGGTCATGCTCGACCACCTCGCCTCCGTCACCAACTCCGGCGGCAAGACCACACCCGCTCCCTCGGGCAAGAGCGAGAAGCGCCTCATCATCAAGGACCTCCTCATCACCAACGTCAACGTCGAGGCCGAACTCTTCGATGCCCCCGGCCCCCTCGGCGAGATCGTCAAAGGCGTCTCCACCGTCAAGGTGCCCACGATCAAAGAAATCCGCCTCCAGAACGTCGGCAGAACCGGCACCGGCATCGCCGACTCGGGCGTCACGCCCGGCGAACTCTGCGCCATCATCGTCCGCGCTGTGCTCGGTGCAGCCGCCGATGCTGGCGGAGGCATCCTCCCCGCCGACCTGGTCAACGACCTGCAAGGCAGCCTCGCCAAGATCGGCAACCTCTCCGAACTGGGCATCACCGTCACCGGCGGCCTCGATGGCGCCGCCAAGGCCGCCACCGAACAGGCCACCAAGGCCGTGCAAGACACACTCAAAGACGCCGAGAAGAAGGTGATGGACGGCCTGGGCAAGGGTCTGGGCGATCTTCTCCCCGGCGCCAAGAAGCCAGAGCCCAAAAAGCCCTGAACACGCTCCGAGCCTGCCGCGTACCGTCGGCCATGCCCAGCAGCGCCGCACCCACGTCCACCACCACCGCCCCCCCCGCCCCACGCGAATACGTCCTCGGCACCGGCCTTGACGAACTCCAGCGTCTGGGCTTCCAGCACCGCCTCTGGGCCGATGCCGCGCACGCCGCGTGGCGCAAGGCCCAACTCCGCCTCGGCCAGCGCGTGCTCGATGTCGGCTGCGGCCCCGGCTTCGCCTCCTTCGACCTCGCCCAACTCGTCGGCCCCGACGGCCTCGTCGTCGGTGTGGACGAATCGCCCGCCTTCATCTCGCACCTCCAAGCCCAGGCCGCCTCGCGCGGCCTCGCCAACCTCTCCGGCCTCGTCGGCGACGTCCAAGACCTCACCGCCGCGCGTGCCCACGGCCCCTTCGACCTCGCCTACGAACGCTGGGTCCTCTGCTTCGTCCCACGCCCAGACGACGTCATCGCCAGCGTCGCCTCCCTCCTCAAACGCGGCGGGCGCTTCGTCATCCAAGACTACTTCAACTACGGCTCCATGACCATGGCCCCGCGCCGCGCCAGCCACGACAAGGCCGTGGCCGCGACCATCGCCAGTTGGCGCTCGCGCGGCGGCGACCCCGACATCTGCGGCCGCCTCCCCGCCATGCTCACCAATCACGGTTTCACCATCGAGCACCTCGCCGTCCACCAGCGCCTCGCCCGCGGGCATGACACGATGTTCCAATGGGTGGATGTGTGGTGGCGCATCTACGCACCCAAACTCGTCGAGATGAACCTGCTCGCCAAGGCCGACTGCGACCAACTCATGCTCGACCTCACGGCCGTGCGCGACTCTGCCACCGACTTCGTCATGCCCCCGCCGGTCTACGAACTCATCGCCGTGAAGCAGTAAGAGACCGCTTCCGAACTCCCCCTCCCAGAGGGAGGGGGTGGGGGGTGGGCGAGATTGGCTTGTTCTGAGTACCACCACACTTCGTGTGGGTGGCTTGGGTACCCCCACACTCCGTGTCTTGGGTACCACCACTCTCCGAGTGGTGCTTTGCCTTGCCCCGTGTCCCCTCACCGGTCCGTTAGACTTCCACACATGTCCTCCCCTCCCGCCCCCGCCTCCATCGGCCCCTACACCGTTCTCCGCGAACTCGGCCGCGGCGGCATGGGCGTGGTCTACCTCGCCCGCGACACCAAAC
>JBJXEW010000053.1:0-191373 GCA_046156035.1 Phycisphaerales bacterium
TGCCTGATGCCTGATGCCTGATGCCTGATGCCTGATGCCTGATGCCTGATGCCTGATGCCTGATGCCTGATGCCTGATGCCTGATGCCTGATGCCTGATGCCTGATGCCTGATGCCTGATGCCTTCCCTTACGCGTAAACCTCCATGAGGATGCGGTTGGTGGGGCGCACCTGCTTGTGGATCATGGTGCGGCTCCAGCGGCGGATGTCGCGCATGGCCTCGTTGTCAACCTCGAGGTACTGCTGGAGTGCCGCGCCGTTCATGTTGAGGGCGAGTTCCTGGAAGACGCCGAGTTCGAGGCCGGCAAGGCCGCACATATAGACGAGCGTGCGCTCGTTGGTGAGGATGGGCAGAATCTGGTCGCGTTCGGTGCGGATGCGGTCCTGCACATAGAGGCGGTCGTGGGTTCCGTTCTTCTCGCGGCTCACGGCGGTGTGGTAGATGAAGTTCGGGTTCTCCTGGCTCATGCGCAGGAGGAAGTCGTGATAGAGCAGATCGGTGCTGTAGGGCACGCCCATGAGCAGCACGATGCGGCTTTTCACCTTGGCCTCGAGCAGGTCGGTGATCATGCCGCGGAAGGGGGCGATGCCTGTGCCTGTGGCGACGAAGACGTAGTCGTGGTTTTCGGGCTTCTGGGGGAGGAGGAACTTCTTGCCGTTTGGGCCGAAGACCTTGATTTTGTCGCCGGGGCGGCGGTTGCAGAGCCAGTTGCTGGCGACACCGACGAACAGGCTGTGGTCGTCCCAGTGTTCATCGACCGTGCGCTTGACGGTGACGGCGACGATCTTGCCCTTGCCGTCTTCGCCGCGCGTGGGGTGGGAGAAGGAGTAGAGGCGGGGCTTGTGGGGCTTACCGGTCTTGGCATCGATGCCGTTGTTGGCGGAGCGCTCATCGGGAAGGACGCCCAGGGCCTGGCCGGGCTGGCACTTGCCCACCAGGTTGGTGCCGGTGAGATCGACCTCCACATGGCGCACGACGCTGGCGGATTTCTTGAAGGTGCACAGTTCGTTGCGGTGGATGGTGACCGTGACGGGCTCGTTGGGCCTGTACACGTGCATTTCGGCGGTGCGGAGAACGATCTCTTTGGCGGGTGCGGTGGCGGTGCTCATGGCGGACAACGTATCGACCGGCCCGAGACTTTCAAGCGAGCGGGGCGTGCTGTGGGCCGTTGGTGGGTGCCCGGGCCATATTGCCGCGATTGAGGGGAGGGCCAACCCGCAGGTTGGTTGCGACTCAGTTTCAGCCGTGAAACCCGCTATACTCGCGCCCAACTTCGGGTTTTGTTTGCAGGGAGACAGCGGATATGGGCATTCCAAACGGTGTGTGGATCGCCATCGGCGTCGTCATCGCGCTCATCGCGTTGATCTTGCTGTTTGTGGTCGGTCAGTTCATCAACCTCTACATCCAAGCCTTGGTGAGCGGTGCCAAGGTGAGCCTGCTCGATCTGATCGGGATGCGGCTGCGGAAGGTGGACCTGAAGACCATTGTCTTCAGCCGCATCCGTGCCGCGAAGGCGGGGCTGGAGGTGAGCACCAACCAACTGGAAACGCACTACCTCTCCGGCGGTCGCGTGCCGCAGGTGATCAGCGCGATGGTGGCGGCCACGGGTGCCAAGATCAAACTGGACTGGGGCACGGCCGCGGCGATCGATCTCGCCGGGCGCGACCTGTTTGATGCCGTGCAGACGAGCGTGAACCCGAAGGTGATCGACTGCCCGAACCCGGCGAGTGGTCGTCAGACGATCGACGCGGTGGCCCAGGACGGCATTCAACTCAAAGCCAAGGCGCGGGTGACGGTGCGGACGAACATCGCGCGGCTGGTGGGCGGTGCGACGGAGGAGACGATCATCGCGCGCGTGGGCGAGGGCATCGTGACCACGATCGGCTCGGCCCAGAGCCACAAGGCCGTGCTGGAGAACCCCGACAACATTTCCAAGACCGTGATGGCCAAGGGGCTGGACGCGGGGACGGCCTTCGAGATTCTGTCCATCGATATCGCGGATATCGACGTGGGCGAGAACATCGGCGCGCAGTTGCAGGCCGCGCAGGCCCAGGCCGATAAGGCCCGGTTCCAGGCCGAGGCCGAGAAGCGGCGCGCCATGGCCATGGCGCTGGGTGAGGAGAACAAGGCCAAGATCGAGGAGAACAAGGCCTTGGTGGTGCTCGCGGAAGCGGAGATCCCGCGGGCCATCGCCAACGCCTTCAACAACGGCCAACTGGGCGTGCAGGACTATTACCGGCTGAAGAACGTGCAGGCCGACACGCTGATGCGCTCGGCGATCGCCGGCGGCGGCACGCAGAGCGTGGGTGAGCGCGGCCCGCTGAGTTGAAGGAAGAGGCGGCGGGCAGTGGGGACCGGGCACCGCGCGCGGCGTACGTGCGGTGCGGCCGGGCGTGACCGCACCCCATCGGAAGCCGGACAAGCGGCACACCAACCGGGGTCGGGGAGTATTTTTCGGGTCCGCGGGGGCGAATCTCGCCCGCTCATTTCGACGAATAAGCACGGTCGGGGAACTTTCCGGTACGGCGGGCTCGGAGAAAAAGCATGAGCATCATCACCAGCGTTCGCGGCGTGTGGCAGGGGCTCCGGCGTGGTACGGCCCCCGTGGGCCTTGCGGCCGCCGTCGCCATGACAGCGGGCTGCAACAACGCCGGTGAAGGCGCCCTCACGGGTGCCGGCTTGGGCGCGGCAACCGGCGCCATCATTGGCAGTTTCACAGGCAGCGCGGGTGCGGGTGCCCTCATCGGTGCCGCGGCGGGGGCGGTGGGCGGCGGGGTGATCGGCGACCAGAACCAGCGGAATGCGCGCGGCCGCGAGTATTGAGCGGGCCCGGAGGGCCGTGCGGGCGAACCGCGGGCGGCGGGGCCCTTTGTGCTTGATCCGGGCGGCCTCACCCCTCTATATTTGTCCCCGGCGCATCCCGCTCTCTGTGGGAGAGGTGCCGCCTCGAATCTCGCTCTCAAGGAACCGGTCCAGCCATGGCTCACTCATTGTCCGCGAAGAAGCGCGTCCGCCAGAACGAGACGGAGAACGCCCGGAACAGGTGGCGCAAAACGGCGATGCGCGACGCCATCAAGGAGTGCCTGGACAAGATCGCCCATGCTTCGGTGGACGATGCAACCAAGAGTTTCCGGGCGACGTCGCGTCTGATCGACCGGACGGCCCAGAAGGGCATCATCCACAAGAACCAGGCCGCGCGTCGCAAGAGCCGCCTGGCGTCGCGTCTGAAGGCCAAGGCCCTCGCCAAGAAGTGAGGCGGCCTTCGCCCCCTGTGCGGCGGCGCGGGCCGCGGCGGCCATTGCTACGCTGAGTTGGAACGAACCGGGCTGACCAAGCCTGGTTTTTCGTTGCTGAGCATGCCGCGCCCGGGCGCGGCCACGGATGGGGCGCACCACGCATGACGCGGCGGCGAACCGAAACAGCACGCTCCAGGGTCGGCCCCTCTGCGCACCTGCTGACGGAAGACTACTGGACGCTCTCGCAGCGTCCGCTGCACAGCCTGGTGTTTCTCACGCCGCTGGTGCTGCTGTACGAGATCGGTGCGCTTCTGTATCTGACGGATGCGCACGCGGGGATGCAGGAGACCATCCGCGCCAAGAAACTGCTCGATCTGTTCTTCAACACCTTCGGTGTGGCGGGCCTGCTGGTGAGCGGTGTGGCCATGCTGGTGGTGCTGTTCATCATGCACGTGCTCTCCAAAGACCGGTGGGCTCTGCGGCCGTGGGTGATCGTGGGGATGCTGCTGGAGGCGACGATGTGGGCCCTGCCGCTGATGGTGTTCGGGGCGGTCTTCCAGCGTGCCAGCGCGATGATCGATCCTGCCGGCGCGCTTGGGCACCTGCTGGATGCGGGCGGCCTGCCCGCCGCGCTGGCCAATGGGCCCGGCGGCGCTTCCGGGGTGGCGGGCGGGGGCGGGTTGCTGGACAAGAGCATCCCCGCGCGGGCGACGATCGCCATCGGCGCGGGGATCTACGAAGAGTTGCTCTTCCGCCTGATCGGCGTGGCGCTGCTGCACCTGGTGGCAAAGGACATTTTGCGTTCGCGCGAGGGCGTGGCCCGCGTGGTGGCGGTGGTGGGCACCGCCGCGGCGTTCGCCGTGTACCACGATGTGGCGGGTGCGGGCGGCAGCATCGATTGGGGGGCGTTGGTCTTCTTCTTCGCGGCGGGCGTGTATTTCGGCACGATCTACGTGGCCCGCGGGCTGGGGATCGTGGTCGCCGCCCACGCGGCGTACGACCTCATCGCGCTGGTGATCTTGCCGTCCCTGCATCGCGTGTAGGCGTAGGTATTGCGCGGCGGGCCTTCTATCATCCCCCCCGCCATGCCCGTCCTCACCGCCACCAACATCCGCCACACGTTCGGCCAGCGCATTTTGCTGGAGGGCATCTCGTTCTCCATCGAGCCCGGCCAGCGGGTGGGCATGGTGGGGCGTAACGGCACGGGCAAGAGCACGCTCATGAAGATCATGGCGGGGCTGGTGCAGGCGGAGGGGGGCACGGTGGCTCTCGCGCGCGGCTGCCGCGCGGGGTATTTGCACCAGGACCCCAACCTGGATCAGGAGGAGACGCTGCGGGGCGAGGCGGAGTCGGCCTTTGAGCGTCTGCACGGGCTGCACCGCGAACTGGACAACCTCTTCGAGCAGATGGCGACGGTGGACCACGGCCCGGGCGGGGCGGATGCGCTGGACAAGATGCTGCAGCGGCAGGTGGCGCTGGAGCGCGAGATGGAGGCCGCGGGCGGGTACGTGGTGGACCACAAGATCGATGCGGTGCTGCACGGCTTGGGCTTTACCGATGCGCAGTTCGGGATCAAGATCTCGGGCTTGTCTGGCGGGCAAAAGGGGCGCGTGGCCCTTGCCAAACTGCTGCTGGAGCAGCCCGATGTGCTGCTGCTGGACGAGCCGACGAATCACCTTGACCTTGACGGCCGGTTGTGGCTGGAGGCGTTTCTGAAGGATGAGTATCGCGGGGCGGTGGTGCTGATCAGCCACGACAGGTATCTGCTGGACAACGTGGTGGAACGGATCGTGGAGGTGGAGCAGGGGCGGTTGATCGACTATCCCGGCAACTACGTGGCCTTCCGCGAGATTCGCGCTCAGCGGCGGCTGTCGCAGTTGCGGGCGTTTGAGAACGAGCAGGACCGCTTCCGCAAGGAAGAGGCGTACATCCGGAGGTATCGCGCCGGTCAGCGGGCCAAGCAGGCGCAGGGCCGCCTGAGCAAACTCGATCGCGCGAAGGACGAGAGCACGCTGGAACGGCCGATGGAGGTCGAGACGTTCAAACTGGAACTGCCCAAGGCCCCGCGCAGCGGCGATGTGGTGGTGGCGGCACGCGGCATCAGCAAGAGTTATCCGGCCGAGGACGGCACCATCAAGGTGCTGTTCGACAATATTGATGTGGTGATCTCACGCGGCGAGCGGTGGGGCATCATCGGCCCCAACGGCGCGGGCAAGAGCACGCTGGTGCGGGTGCTGTTGCGCGAGCAAGACCCCGACACGGGCACCGTGAAGCCCGGCTCGAACGTGGTGGTGGGGCACTACCGGCAGACGCACGAGCACCTGCCGATGGACAAGCAGGTGTTCCGCTACCTGCAGGACGTGATTCTGAAGGAGACGGGCGGGCAGTTGATGAGCGAGCAGCAGGCCCGCAATCTGGCGGGCGCGTTCCTGTTCAGCGGGGCGGAGCAGGAGAAGGAACTGGGCGTGCTTTCGGGCGGTGAACGCAGCCGCGCGGTGATGGCGGCGTTGCTGGCATCCGCCAAGAACGTGCTGGTGCTGGACGAGCCGACGAACCACCTGGACATTCCCAGCGCGGAGCGACTGGAGGATGCGCTGGCCAAGCCGGACGAGGAGGCGGGGATCGACGGGTACGAGGGGACGCTGCTGCTGATCTCGCACGATCGCGCGCTGATCGACGCGACGTGCGACCACCTGCTGGTGTTCGACGGCAATGGGGGAGTGTCGACGTTCACGGGCAGTTACACCGAGTGGCACGAGCGCGAGGTGGCCAAGAAGCAGGCGGGCATGCGGGCGGCAACGGTGGAGCGCGACCGGCGCGACGCGGCCGAGCGCACGCGGCGTGAGGCGGAGGAACGCAAGGCCAAGGCAACGCAGGCGAGCAGCAGCCGCGGGCCGGAGGGGGGGGCGGGCAGGAAGAACCCCTTGGCGCGTTTGAGCGTGGAGGAACTGGAGAAGCGGATCGAGAAGGCGCAGACGCGGATCAGGCAGATTGATGAGCAGATGGCCGACCCGCAGGTGTGGCGGAACCCTGCCAAGTGCAACGAACTGGGGGGCGAGCGCACGCGTCTGGTGGCGGAACTCGAACCCGTTGAGATGGAATGGATGGGACGCGGGCAGGCGGGGTGAGGGCGCAAAGCCGGTTGTTCTCAGCGGGCGGAGCGGATGTCGAGGCGGTAGGCGATGGCTTCACGCACGATGGCGTTGCCCGAGAGCATGATCTGGCGGCGCGAGTCGAGCACGGCGAGGCGGTAGCCGGTCTCGCCCACCTGGCGGCCGTCGGCGGCGAAGAACGTGAAGTTGTACTGGATGGAGAACTGGTTGTCTGCCTGCGAGCGCACGGGCACCTGCACGAAGAGCGTGCTGTCTGCCGAGGCGGGCTTGAAGACGATCAGGCCGTAGTCGGCTACGAGGAACTTCTGCAGGCCGCCGTCGATGGTGATGTTGGGCTGGCTCGCGCTGGGCACGGGCTCTTGCAGCACACCCGGCGTGGCGCGGGGGCCCGTGTCGCAGGCGGCAACCGAGAGGGCTGCAGCGAACAGCAGCACGGGCGTGAACAGGGCGGGGGTGAGAAGGCGACGGGGCATGGCACTCATGGCGGGGTCTCCGGGGATCGACTTCGCCCGATGCGGGCGAGAGGTTTCAGGGGTTGGCACGTGGTTGTGCGCCGCGAATCTGCTCGGCGAGCGCACGGACGCGGTTGGACTTTGGCTGATACGCGCGATGGACCTCACCGTAGAGACGGGCGAAGCCGGTGGTGCCGGCGAGGGGCGTGTACAGGAAGCGGCCGCCTTCGAGGATGTGGCGGCCGACCTGCGGATCGTTGGAGCGGCCGACGATGTCGATGCCTTCCTCTTTATAGAGATCGAGGAGGTCGTTGAGCGTGAAGCCCGACAGGTGGCCGGCGCCTTGGTAATCGGAGAGGACCTGTTCGTTGGGCGTGCGCACGCAGCGGCCGCCGAGGATGTAGGGAAGGGAGAGGTCTGCCGCGGGGGCCGTGGTTGCGCTCGCCTCGGTTGGCGGTGCGCGGTCATTGCTATAGCGGATCGCGCCCGACTCGGCCCACGCGCTGCGGTCGGCGGGGAGGCGGACGTAGCGGAGTTGCACCACTCCCCCTCGTGTGGTCGGCGGTCCGAGGCCGGTGAGGATGAGGCTCGCGGGCGCGGGCCCCTCGATGCTGAGGTGGATGGGCGCGGCATCGTTGAGCGTGAGGAGCGCGATGTGCGTGCGCTGGGGGAGGAGTTCGTTGTGCCGCGTGTCTGCCGCGGCGGTGGCCTTGGAGAGGACGCCGGCGAGAATGAGGCCCAGGCCCGCCAGTTGCGTGCCCTGGTCATTGCTGGAGCCGGCGAGCACGGTGCCACCGACCAGCAAGCCGGTGCCGATGGTGGACTTGGCCAGGCGCAGGTCTTCGAGGTTGTTCCAGCGCAGATCGAGGGCGAGGCGGTCGATGTCTGTGACGAGGGGGAACGATTCGGAAGCACCCTGCGCAGCCGCTGCGCCGCCAATACTCACCCGCAAGGGCGCATCATCTTGTGGGGCCGTGCGGCGGAACGCCGCGATGGCACCGTCCGGGCCGGTGGCGATCTTCTGCGGGCCGGTGCCGGAATCAACCACGAGCACGGTGTTGTAGTTGCCACCCTTGATCTGCGCGGCGAGGCCGTCGAGTCGCGGCGCGACCTTCACGAGTTGCGTGAGGGCCTCGTCCATGTCCGCCGTTTCACCGAGTTGGCGTGACGCGATGGCGCGCAGGGCATAGCCGATCTCAAAGTCCGACGTCTGCGGCGTGGCGAGTTGCTCCAGAGAGCGGGCATCGTTGCCGGGGGCCGCTTGCAGCAGGCGCAGGCGGTCGGAGACGGCGCTGCCGGAGTCGGACCCGAGTGTTTTCGAGAAATCGCGGACCTGGAAGAGGGCGTTGTTGGCCGCGGCACGGGCGTTGCCCCAGTCGCCCTCGCTGGCGTCGAGGGTGGCGATGAGCGCGAGCGTGAGGGCCTGCTCGAAGGGCTCGCCCTTGTAGATGCGGCTTGCGCCCTCGCCGAAGAAGACGGTGGGGAGTGTGTTCTGGGCGTTCACGCCCTGTGTGCGGAGGAAGGCGTAGAGGTCATCGGCCACGGGGCGAGCGGCCTCGGGCACGCCGTCGGCCATGGCCATGGTGAGCACCTTCATGCGGTCGAGCATGAAGGAGCGGTCGGTGCGATCTTCGGTGGCGCGGTTGAGCGTGGCGGCGCGGGCCCGGCCGAAGTCGCCGGCGCGGGTGAGCATGACGGAAGACTCACCGCGCTGGTAGGGAGCGCAGGCGCTGAGGAGCGTGAGGACAAGGGCCCCGACCCCGCCGAGCCGGGGTCGGCGGCGGACAAGATGTCCGCCCCACCAAGGCCAGTGGCACGAACGGCGGAGTGGGAGGGTGCGGGACGACACGGTTTCTAGTCCACGATGGAGCCGGTGGCGACGCGTGCGAGTTCGGTGCTGCCCGTCCAGACGACAGCGCGCGTGGAGAGATCGACGATGGTGTACTCGAAGAGGAAGGTGTCTTTGCGCTGGGCTTGCTGCGAGGCGAGGGTGCCCGTGGCGGCGCCAGCGCGCGTGAGCGAGCGCAGGCGCGAGCGGAAGACGTGCGTGGGGGCGACGGTGGCGGGCGGCTCGTTGATGGTGACGCCCGCGCGGGCGAGCCCCTCGGTTGCGAGTGGCGGCATCTGCACGGCGATGTGCCGCTCCCGTAGGAGGTCGATCATGCCGCCCGCGAAGAGCACGCGCGAGATCGCGGCCCACTGGTCGCCGGGCGTGAGGCGGGTGTCGGAAAGGTTCTGCATCGGATCGGGGCGGAGGATGATGGGGTTGTGCGCACCGGCTTCGGCGGTGCGCAGCCGCAGGAAGTCGCTGGAGGCGAGTTGCTGCACCATGTTGTCGGTGGTCAGCACGAGGTCTGTGCCGCGCAGGGCGGTGGAGCGGTCGGCGGCAGCGGGGGAGCAGGCGGCGAACTGGAGGATGAGCGCAAGAGCACCGACCGTGCCGAGCCACGGTCCGCCACGGCGGATCTTCGATCGGTGGCACAGGCGGCGGACAGGATGTCCGCCCCACCATGGACAGTGGCACGGGGAGAACGCGGGGGTGCCCATGTTCAGCGATACTGCTTGGGTGTGATCTGGCGGGCGTAGACGATCTGGCGCGAGGAGGCGTTGGTGAGCGTGAAGTCGAAGACGTAGGTGCTCTGGACGCCGCTGCCGCGGGAGAGTTCGCTGAAGGTGCCTTGAAGGAAGTAGGTCAGGTCGAGCGGGTAATCCTTCATGGTGCCCTGGCTCCCGGCGGGTTGCGAGGCCAGGGTGTCGCCCGGCGCGGGCATCACGCTCGCGGCATCGCGCACCATCCGGTCGCGCTGCTCCACGATGCGGGCGCTCTCGCGGGCGAGGTCGCTGTTCACCAGCGTGAGGAAGACCCGGCGTTGCACGGCGGCAAAGTCGTTGCTCGGCGTGTTCGTGTTGTTCTGCAGGCCGCCGAGTTCGATCACCACCTGGGTGGGCGATGAGCGGATATCAGGGATGCGGGCGATCTGCGAGCCGAGTTCCTGCCCGACCACGTCGGCGAACTCCAGCAGCGTGGCGCTGTCGGCCGCGGGGTCGAATGTGTCGGCGGTGGTGCGGCGGCGCGGGTCGATAACGCCGCCGGTGTTGCCCTGCGGGGCGTTGTTGCACCCGGCGCACAGGGCGAGGCCCAGCAGCGAGAGGCGGATCGTGTGGCGAAGCGTTCGTGTGTGCATGTTCAAACTCGCGGCGCGTTGCCTGGTTTGCGGGGGCGCGGACTGCAAGGCAGTTCGCAGGCGAGGTTCCTACGGATGCACGGCGGCGGATCGCCCCCTGCACCCCCAAGGCTACGGGGCTAGAAACATCCCCAGCAGGCCCCGCCACTCCGCGTAGCGGTAGGGGATGTCGTGCCGGTCGTGCAGGGCCCGCAGGTCCACGATCAGCGATTCCAGCAACTCTCCCTGCCATGCTTGGGCGGAGCGGTCGCAGAAGAAGACGCGGCAGGCCAGCGGCTTGATGGTGTGCACGCCGCAGAGGTTGGCGATCTGGAACGGACAGCCGCCGCGGGAGAGGGCATCGGCAAGGGACTCGCGCGAGAGTGGGGGGTGCTCGCCGGGTTTCAGGCTCGCGACGGTGTACGCGGCTTCGAGCCCGGTGACATAGAGCCGATGCCCGAAAGCCTCGAAGTTGCAGCAGCGGCCGCTGGCCCAGCAGGCTGGGCCGCGCGTGGCGATGGCGGCGTTCACGCGTGCGAAGAGCGTTTGGAGTTCGCCCGCGACGGCGGGATCGCTCGCGGCTGCGAGCCACGCCTGCACGAGTTGGCTGTCGCTGTGGCCCACCATGCTTCTCGCGGTCGGTACTGGTGCTCGCGGCTCGCGGCTAGATGCTGAACGAGTCGCGCAGGATGCGAACCTGCTCCACCGGCACCAGCGAGCCCTTGTTGATGCCGGGGCAACTCTTGCCCGCAGCGTCCCAGTCGCGGCGGCTCTTGACGAGGCTGGGCCAGAAGGGCCACGTGCGGCACTGGGTGGGGCGGTCTTCGTACACCCCACACACGGCCTTGCCGGGGATGGTGGTGCGGTCGAGGAAGACACAATCCAGCCCGTGCTGGGTCTTTTTCTCGTTGAGCGAGCGGCCCTCGCTCATCATGTTGGTGTACTCGTGCTTGAACTTGGCGATGCTGATGCCCAGGCGCTTGGCCAGCGCGGCGGTCTCGGCCTCGTTCACCACCACGAACCCCGGGGGCCCGCTGCAGCACCGCCCGCACATGGTGCAGCCGAAGCGCAGCCCAGAGCCCGCTTCCGGCGAATCGGGCTTGGTGAACCACTCGGCGTGCGGCATGGCGGAGCGTAGCGGGGGAGATGCGTAAAGCACGGAATCAGCAAGTTTCCCGCCTTGCGTACGCCGGGATCGGCCGCAACCTTCATTGCAGGTGAAACGAGCGCCCGGCCGGGGAACGCACGGCTGGGCGGCGCACGACAGGAAGGGAGGTGGAGGGATGAACGCACGAACGTCGGCAACCGGCCTCGCATTCCTTGCACTCGTGGTCCTTGCGTTGTGCGTGGTGTGGCCCGCGCGCACGCACGCCCAGGCCACCACCTGGACCCAGCGCGTGGCGACCGGCCCCTCCCCACGCGGGGCCCACGCGATGGCGTACGACTCCGCGCGGGGTGTCACGGTGCTCTTCGGCGGATACAACGAGGAGACGGGCGCCAGCGACGAGACATGGGAATGGAACGGAACCCTTTGGACCCAGCGGATGGTCAGCGGCCCCTCAGCCCGCATCCTGCACGCCATGGCCTACGACCCGGCGCGCGGCGTGGTGGTGCTCTTTGGAGGGGCCGCCTACGACGCGGCGACGTACAGCATCGTGCCGCTGAGCGACACCTGGGAATGGAACGGGACCACATGGACGCGGAGCGAGGTCGTCGGCCCCGCGCCAACGTTTGGGCACGCGATGATCTACGACGCGGCCCGCGGCCACACGCTGCTCTTTGGCGGTGGAACCAACGGGCAGGAGCCCGGCTCGGTCAGTTGGCTCGGGGGGACATGGGAATGGAACGGTGCGGCCTGGACCCAGCGGGAGGTGAGCGGACCGTCGCCACGATCGGCGCTCGCGATGTCCTATGACGCACGGCGCGACGTGGCCGTCGTCTTCGGGGGCGAGGCCATGGGGCCCCTGAGCGACGAGACCTGGCAGTGGAACGGCAGCGAGTGGACACACGCCGCGATGGCCGGCCCCTCCGGGCGGTCGTTGCACGCGATGGTCTACGACGGGGCCCGCGGCGTCTCGGTCCTGTTCGGTGGCAATCTTGATGGCAACGTGCCGGACGGCGAGACGTGGGAGTGCGACGGCGCTGGTGGTGGGGCGTGGACGCAGCGTGCGCTCACCGGCCCGTCGCCACGGTTCTACCACGCGATGGCCTTCGACGCGGCCCGCCGCGTCACCGTGCTCTTCGGCGGCGGCAACTACGACACCGGCAGCAACGGCGAGACGTGGGAACTTGGTGCTGGGTGCGCCGTGGATTACGACCATGACGGCGCCCTCAACCCCGACGACCTCGGAGATTTCATCACCGATTTTTACACGCCCCTGCACCTGCCCGGTCCCGGTGGTTACGCGGTTGCCTGTCCCGACAACGAAGCGCCCTACGACGCGGGCTACAGGACGGCCTTCACCGCCGACGGTGCCGGCCAGTGCAACCCACCCTCGCCTGACAACCTGGGCGACTACGTCACGGCGTATTACCAGGGGTGCTGAGCGCGGCGGCGAGCAGCGGCGAGTTGACCAGTGTTTCCCGGAAGCGCTCGCCACTGAGCGGCCGCTTGGCGTGCAGTGCCGCGAGGTGCTCGTGGGCCTTGATGAGCAGGTCGGTGTTGCGGGCCTTTTCGGCGGCCTCGATCATGCCGCGGTAGTAGAGGGGGTAATCGGCACCGAGATACTCGACCACGGCGGGGAGGGGGTTCACAAGGATCGGCGTCTGCCGCGCGATGCACTCGATGACGGCGTTGTTGGCGCTGGTGTCGTAGAGGTTGAGGAAGACGATGTTGTGCGAGAGGAGTTGGTCGTACTGAGAGGACGCCACGAAGTCCACGATGCGGGCCGAGGCGTACATGCTGGGGCGGAAGAGGCCTAGGCGCTGGCGGAACTCGTGCTCGACGGCCATGAGTTGATCGAGGAAGGGCTCGCGGCGGGCCTTGAGAAACACTTTGTGCAGGCCGCACTCGGGCAACTCGAAGATGCCGTGCAGCACGCGCAGCCACCACCCCACTTGGATGACGCACTTGTGCGGGTTGCGTGCAAACGCGTCGGGACTCCACTTCAGGGCCGCATCCTCCGTGGGATGCAGCAGACTCTCCACGGGCACGGGAACTTTGGGTGCGAGGTTGGCACGGTGATACTCGCTGAGTGTGAACAAGCCGCGGCAATGGGGCAGGCTCTCCTGCCACGCCGGCGTCGCGAACATGGCCTCGTTGGACTGGTGCGCCATGAACCAGCGCGGCACGTTGGGCGGAACGTGGACAAAGCCCAGCCAGGGTTCGCGGATCGCCTGCGCGCTGGGCGGGTCCCACACGAACGTGCGTTCAACGAAGGTGTCGAGATAGGTGGCCCGCTCGTCGTGCGCGGGCAGCAGAGAGTGGACGGCGAAGGCCCAGCCGCTGCGGTGGTTGCCGTAGTGCTCGGCGGCCTGGTTCTTCAGGTTGATGCGGGGGGTAGGGGCCATGGGCGGGGTGTGCGGGGTGCGGGGGCAGAGTTTGGGCCCAGATGCTAATGGGCTCGGCACCACACAGCACCGGCATCGCAGCCACCTCAGCGCGGAGGGCCGGGCGAGGCGACCGACCCGTACACACAGCGTACTGACGGTGCCGGAGGGCGGGTGCATTGATTCGAGGCCCGGCGATTGTCGCGCTCTGCGATTGGTTTTGCCGTCTCCGGCGCGAAGAGGTTGCCGGATCGCGGGGAATAGGGCAGTATCCTGCGGAGCCGTGATAGCCACGCGGCTGGCGGCGATGCGGCGCTCTTCCCTCCGGAGTTTCCAAGATGGCACGTTCGCGACTTCACTCTGCCGTGTTCCTCTCCATCCTGGTGTTGGCCTTCTCCGGCGTGGCGCTCCACGCCGGCCCGCTCACGCCGCCGCCGGGCCCGGTGGCGAGCACGGGCAAGACGCTGACCGAGGTTGAGCCGCGTATCGCCGTGAACGCGACCAACACGCCCGGCGACGCCGACAGTGTGTTCAGGATCACGCAGCCCGGCTCGTACTACCTCACGGGCAACATCACGGGCGTGGCGGGCAAGCGCGGCGTCGAGATCACCGTGAGCGGCGTGACGCTGGACCTGAACGGGTTTGACCTGGTGGGCGTGGCCGGGATGGGCGCGTTCGACGGCGTGAGCGTGATCTTCGTGGGCCTGAGCAACATCACGGTGAAGAACGGCTCGGTGCGCAACTGGGGCGACGACGGCGTGGACCTGGGGAGCGCGCAGGCGAGCAACTGCCGCGTGGAGGGCGTGGCGGCGAGCGGCAACGCGACGTTCGGCATCCACCTCTGGCGCGGGAGCGCGGCGACGAAGTGCGCGTTCTTTGGGAATGGCCTCGCCGGTATCAGCACCAACGCGGGGTGCACGATCTCGCAGTGCACGGCGTTCCAGAACACCGGAGTCGGCATCAACGCGAGCGCCGGCTGCGCATTGCGCAACTGCACTGTGTACGACAACGGGAGCACCGGCATCATCACCAGCACGGGCAGCACGGTCTCCGAGTGCACCGTGTACGACAACGCCGGCAGCGGCATCAGCGTCACCACTGGCTGCCTGGTCGCCGACTGCACGGTGCGGCTTAACGGGGTCGACGGGATCGTCTGCTCGGCATCTGCCGTGATCCGGGGCAACGCCTGCTCGAACAACGGCAACGGCGGCGACGGCGCGGGCATCCACGCCACGGGCGGCGACAACCGCATCGAGGGGAACACGTGCACCGGAGCCGACCGCGGCATCGACGTGGACCTCGCCGGCAACATCATCATCAGGAACACCTGCTCGGGCAACACCAACAACTGGGATGTCGTCGCGGGCAACATCATCCTGGTTGTCAACGCCACCGCCGCGGGTGCCGTGTCCGGCAACGCGGGTGGCGTGGCACCGGGCTCCACCGACCCCAACGCCAACTTCACGTACTGATCCGGGCGAGTGCATCACGGATTACTGCGGGATCGGGTGCGGAGTGGAGGACCGGCGGAACCGGAGCACGGGCCGTCGCGTACCATGAGGTGTGTGGCGTTGCCACGCACGGAGTGCGCCCATGTTGGCCGTGGGTTTCTCAACCAGACTCGCGCATCTCGTGCGTCTCTCGCTCGCGGCTGTCGCGGGCGCAACGGCGTGCCTCGGCGCGGCTGCACTTGCCGCGGCCGAGCGGTCACCGCCAGCGAACCCGCCTGAGCCCCAGCCCACCCCGGTTCCACCCCCACCCCCTCGCCCCCCCCATCCCGCTCCGCAGCCCGTGCAGCAGGTGCCGCGCGTGCCCACGCTGCCGCCCTCGGGCATCCGGCTCATCCCTGAGCCGGGTCCGGGGTATGTGCTGCCTACTGGCATCCGGCTCATCCCGTCGCCCGGCCCGGCCGTCGGGCCCGATGGTCGCGCGCACTTCACGCCCGAAGTGATCGGCGGGGCGCGCACGCCCGCACTGCCCGGCGGCACGTTCGGCGGTGGGGGCACGAACGCACCGCCCCCCCGCGGCGAGCCGTTCTTCACGGTGCCGTCGCTGCCCTCGCTTCCCGCGATCCCCGAACAGTTCGTGCAGAGTGGCTCGCGCTTGGGTCAGTTCGGCGCGCCCTTTGACATCGACGGTTGCCCGTTCTTCTACTGGCCGGGTATTCAGCCTGCAACGGGCACCGCCAGTTACGTCATCCCGCCGCGCTTTGCCGGTGACCGCTATCGCCTTGCGTTTTATGGCGATGAGCCGGACCCGAACACGGCGTACATGCTGCCGGGCCCGGTCGACCCGTTCATCGCGGGCACGGCGCCCGCGGCCCAGCCCGCAGCCCCGCCCATCCCGGCAGACCCCGCAGAAGTCGCCGCCGCGGCGATGACCGAGGGAGACTTTGATCTCGCCGCGCGGGCGTATCGCGATGCGCTCGCCGCCGCGCCGGGTGACGCGCGTCTCACGCGCGGGTTGGCGATGGCCCTGCTCTTCGCGGGCGACACGAGCGCGGGCACGGCCCTGCTGAGCGCGGCGCTCGCGGCGGACCCCACGCTTGCCGCCCACCCGCTGGAGGCCGCGGCGCGGCCGGTGGTGTTCACGCACGCGCGAGACCTTGCCGCGCGGCTGGTGCCGCTGGCCCATCGCGTGAAGACGGCGGATGCCTACGCCGCGGCGGCGGTGGCGCTGCAAATGGCGGACAGGCCCGATGGTGTGCGGCGGATGGTGGACCTGGCGAAGGCGGCGGGGCTGAGCAAGGCGGTGGCGGAGCAGTTTGAGGTGTGGCTGGGGGGGGGGTTGATGTGCGCGCAAGCGCGCGGCGTCCCGGCCGGTCGCACAGGGCGAGCGCCAGTACGGGCGGGTGGCCGATGTGCCGCGGCGGTTGTAGCGAGCGGCCATGATGTTCGTGGGCGAGGGAACCTTTGGCCGGCGGGGATCGAATAGCACCACACACGCTCGCCGTTCTGGCGGGCCGAATGCTTGGTTGCCCACGATGCATTCAAAAACACACGAAACGAAGCCGGCGGTGGCATTGGTGGCGCGGGCCTGTGGGTGCCTGGCTCGGGTGTTGGCGCGAGGTGCCCGGCTCGCCGTGTGTGGGGCGTCCACGGTGTGCGTGGCGGCGCTGGCGCAGGACGTGGTGTGGGTGCCTGTGTCCGGTGCGCCGCCGTCCGCTCGCACCAGCGCGGCCATGGTGTACGACGCGGGGCGGAGTGTCGCGGTGTTGTTTGGGGGAGCGACGAGCCCCGCGACGGATCTGGTGGCAGTTCCGACACGCGAGACATGGGAGGCGAGCGGCGATGGTTGGACCATCAAGAGTGGTGGGGGCCCCGAGCACCGGCTGTCTCACGCCATGGCGTACGACACCGGGCGGAACTGCGCCGTGTTGTTTGGCGGCATGAGCAGCGTGGGTCCTTCCCCATTTCGTGATACGTGGGAGTGGGACGGGACGGCGTGGTTGAAGCGGGCGACCTCCGGGCCGTCGGAGCGGTTTCGCCAAGCCATGGCGTATGACGCAGCCCGTGCGGTGACCGTGCTGTTCGGCGGACGCGACAATTCGCGGCGGAACGGCGAGACTTGGGAGTGGAACGGAGCAGCCTGGGGCCGACGTATGGTGGCGGGCCCCCCCGCGCGGTCGAGCCACGCGATGGTGTACGACGCGAACCGGAGTCTGGTGGTGCTCTTTGGCGGGGTTCTCGTGGATGACACCTACGCGGGCGACACGTGGGAGTGGGACGGCGCAACCTGGGTGCAGCGGGAGACGACGGGCCCGTCGCCGCGGGCCGCGCACGGCATGGCGTATGACGTGGCCCGCGGGGTGACTGTGCTGGTCGGCGGGACCACGGCCGACGGGTTGAAATCGCGGGAGACGTGGGAATGGGATGGGGACGAATGGACACTGCGTGCGCTCAACGGGCCGTCGGCGCGTGCCGCGCACGCGATGGCGTACGACACGGCGCGTGCGTACGTGCGGCTCGTGGGGGGGCGCGATACTTCAGACCCCAGCCCGGATGAGTGGTTCTGGGACGGGCAGGTGTGGCGGAGTGGCCCCGAAAGCCCCAGCGAGCGGCGGCGGGCAGGGATGGTGTACGACTCGCTGCGCGGGCGCACGGTGTTGTTCGGGGGGCGGCGGGATGCTTCAGACCTGCCCGCGGTGAGTTTCTCGGATACGTGGGAGTGGGATGGATCCGCGTGGGTGCGGCGCAGTGTCTCGGGTCCGTCGGGACGCTACTTGCACGCGATGGCGTTCGACTCGATCCGCGGGCAGGCCGTGATCTTTGGCGGGTTGGTTGCTGGCACCGCCACTGGCGAGACTTGGGTGTGGAACGGCATCGAATGGTCCGCGCGGGCCGGGCCCGGGCCGCCAGCCCAGTCGGGAAGTTGCATGGCTTTCGACTCGCGGCGCCGCGTGGCCGTGCTGGTGGGGAGTGGTGAGCCCTCGGGCGCGGCCACTACATGGGAATGGGACGGGGCGGTGTGGACACAACGGATCGTGGCGGGTCCGCCGTCGCGCTCAAACGCGGCGATGGCCTATGACCCGGTGCGCGGCGTGGCGATCCTGTTCGGGGGCATCGGGACAACCTACCTCGCCGACACGTGGGAGTGGGACGGACAAGCGTGGGCCCAGCGCGTGGTCTCCGGGCCGTCCGCGAGGTACGGGCACGCGCTCGCATTTGACGAGTCGCGCCGACTCGTCACGCTGTTCGGTGGGTTCACGGGTAATGCAAGCAGCGCGGAGACATGGGATTGGGATGGAACCACGTGGACAAAGCGAACTGTTCCCGGTCCGCTGGCGAGAGACGGCCACGCCATGTCCTACGACGGCGTTCGCCGGACGCCCATGGTGTTCGGGGGCCGGGACGCGCGGTTTGGCAGTCTGGACGGAAGTGGCGGCTATTTCGCAGACATGTGGGCGTTGGGCGCTGTGCCCAGCGTGGCACTTACGGACGGGCCGCGTGCGCTGTGCCCGGGCGAACGTCTGGTGCTCGGTGCCGCGGCGGTTGGTTCCGAGCCCGTGGCGTATCAGTGGCTGCGGGGCGCAGCGGGCGTGCCGATACCCGGTGCGACGGGCCCGACGTATGCCACGCTCGCCGGATCCGGCGGGGCGGACGTGTACGCGTGTGTGGCCAGATCGCCCTTTGGCAGTGCGACGAGCGCGGCCGTGCAGGTGGTCTACAACGCGACCGATTACAACTGCGACCATGTGGTCAACCCGGACGATGTGGGTGATTTCATCACCGACTACTACAACGAGCCTGCGGTGCCCGGTCCGTCCGGCTACGCCGTGGACTGCCCCGGCAACGACCCACCCTTCGACGCGGGGTACAAGGCCGCGTACCTCAGCACGGGCGACGGGCAATGCACGCCGCCGACGGCGGACAACCTCGGCGATTACATCACGGATTACTACGGGGACGGGTGCTGAGGGGGCAGATGCCCGGTCGGGAGGAGGCCGAAGGCCTCCAATGAAACAGCCGGGGGCAACGCCCCCGGACACGGTGATTCGTTCGATGTACGACCCCGTCGGGGTCGTACGGGCACGCGTGGTCTTCCCGGGGGCGATGCTCGGTCGCTGCCGCGACCTCGCGCTGCCCCCGGCTGTCGCATCCAAGCCCTGCGGGCTTGGGCGGTCGGATGGATGGGCGGCAGGGCGCGGCGGCTTGCCTTTGGCGTGCAGCGGGCCAATACTTCCCTCTCAATCGAATGTCCGCCGGGCGACCACATGCCCGGCACCGTAAGAACTACCGCGCCTGCCTCACCCTTGCCGGGGTGAGGCCCGAGTTGCCTAGGAGGCAGCAGGCCGGTGGGAGGTGACTGGAAATGGCCAAGAAAGAAATCAAAGCGTCGTTCAAGATCATGGCCCCGGGTGGGTCGGCCACTCCTGCGCCGCCGCTGGGGCCGGTGCTCGGCGCCAACGGCGTGAACCCCGGCCAGTTCATCCAGCAGTTCAACGCCAAGACGGCGGCCCTTAAGGGCAAGATCGTCGGCTGCGTGGTGACGGTCTTCACCGACAAGAGTTTCACGTTCGAGGTGAAGAGTTCGCCCGCGAGCGTGCTGATCAAAGAGAAGGCCAAGATCGAGAAGGGCTCGGGCGTGCCCAACAAGGACAAGAAGGGCAAGGTCAATCGGGCCGATCTTGAGGCCATTGCCAAAGAGAAGATGGCGGACCTCAACGCCGGCTCGATGGACGCGGCGGTCCGGATCATCGAAGGCCAGTGCCGCTCCATGGGCGTGGTGGTGGAGGGCTAAACCATGCATATTTCCAAGCGTCAAAAAGCCAATCTCACGCAGGTTCCGCAGCAGCCCGTTGGCGGTGCTGAGGCGATCGCCGCGCTCAAGAAGTTCAAGGCCCCCAAGTTCGATCAGACGGTGAACATCGCGCTTCACCTGAACATCGACCCGGCCCATGCCGACCAGGGCATTCGCGGCTCGGTGAGCCTGCCCGCGGGCATCGGCTCCAAGAAGCGCGTTGTGGCCTTCTGCCGCGAGGACCTTGCGCCCGGCTGCCGCGATGCGGGGGCGGTGGAGGCGGGCGCGGAGGAGTTGGTGGCGAAGATCGAGAAGGGGTGGATGGACTTTGACGTGGCCGTGGCCACACCGGACATGATGAAGATCGTCTCCAAACTCGGCAAGGTGCTAGGCCCCAAGGGCCTGATGCCCAGCCCCAAGACGGGCGCCGTGACACCCAAGATCATCGAGGCCGTGAAAGAGTTCGCGGCGGGCAAGGTCGAGTTCCGCAACGACAAGGGCGGGAACGTTCACGCCGTGCTGGGCAAGATGAGTTTCAAGGACGCGGACCTCGTCTCAAACCTTGACGCGTTCGTGGCCCACATCGAGAAGTTGCGTCCGCCCAGCACGCGCGGGGCGTTCATCAAGAAGGTGGTTATCGCCGGGGCGATGACGCCCGGCGTGCAGATCAAGTACGTGGCGGCTGTCGAGACGAAGTGACAGAGTGACGAAGTGACCAAGTAGCAGCGTGGTTTGGCGGCACCAGTGCCCGATGCCCAGTGCCCAGTGCCTTCGAGGTTTCTATGTCAAAGACCGTCAAGAAAATGATCATGACCGACTACGCCGCCCGCCTGGGCAGCGCCAGCGATGCCATGCTCATCAGCGTCCGCGGGCTCAAGGGCACCGACACCACCAAACTGCGCTCGGGCCTGCGGAAGAAGCAGATCAAGGTGCAGGTGGTGCGCAACAGCCTGGTGAAGGCCAGTTTCAAGGGCACGGGCCTTGAGAACCTCACCGAGTTGCTCACCGGCTCATCGGCGCTGGCGTTCGGCCCGTCGGTGGTGGAGGTTGCCCGCGAGATCGTGGCCCTGCTGAAGGACTTCCCCAAACTGGAACTCAAGGGGGCCGTGCTTGATGGCAACCTGTTCAAGGGCGAGGCGGGCTGCAAGGAACTGAGCAAGTTCCCCACCAAGGGCGAGGCTCAGGCACAGGTCGTCACGCTCATCGTGAGCCCGGCCCGCAAACTCATGGCGGCCGTGAAGGGCCCCGGCTCGAACATCGCCGGCATCATCAAAGCGATCGAAATGAAACTGGAAAAGGGCGAGACCATCGCCAAGACGGCTTGATTCAACGATTGACTCGAACCTTCGACTGGCCCGTTTGCGGGTTAAAGCCCGGGACTGTCCCGCGGCCCTCTTGAAGGAAAAGTGAGCGGCGAGCGACCAACGTTCCGCCGCGTTTGTGAAAGGTGTGATCTATGAGCGTTACTGACCTCGGCGACAAACTGGCGGGTCTTTCCTTGAAGGACGCCGTTGAACTGGCCAAGTACATGAAGGACACGTACGGCATCGAGGCCGCCGCGGGCGGTGGCGGCATGATGATGGCGGCCCCGGCCGCCGCGCCTGCTCCGGCCGAGGAGAAGACCTCCTTCGACGTGAACCTGAAGTCGTCCGCCGCGGACAAGAAGATCAGCGTCATCAAGGTGGTGCGCGAGGTGACGGGCCTGGGCCTCAAGGAAGCCAAGGACCTCGTCGAGGGCGCCCCCAAGCCCGTGAAGCAGGGTTTGGCCAAGGCCGATGCCGAGAAGTTGGTCAAGCAGTTGACCGAGGCCGGCGGCGTGGCCGAGATGGTGTGAGGCGGTTGGCGGGGGCGAGGGGAAAAACCCTTGAATCGTGCCCCGTGTCAGCAAATATGCCCCAAACAGGGGGTCTGCCAAATTTGGCAGACCCCCTTCTTTTTCTCCACAGAAGATTCAAGTTGGCACGGACTTTACTTGCACGGCCCCGGAAGCGGGGGTACACTTGCCGTCCTTTTGCTGGACCGGGCGTGCGCGGCGACAGATGAAAAGAATTCTTTAAGAGCATCACAGGCGACAAGCGACTGCGAGCGCGGTCGCTATCTCCATCGCGAGGGACTCCACGATGGCCGAGATGAAAGTGCGCGATTTCTCCAAGCGTGGCGACGGGATGAACGTCCCCGACTTGACCCGTATTCAAGCCGACGGCTATGAGCGTTTTCTGCAGACCCGCAAGGGTCCGCACGAGCGCGATGCCTCCGTCGGGCTCGAAGCCTTGATGAAGGAAGTCTTCCCGATCAAGAGTTACGACGAGACGATGTCGCTCGACTATCTCTACTACCTGCTGGAAGCGCCTCGCTACACGCAGGATGAGTGCCGCGAACTGCGGCTGACGTACGGCGCGCCCTTCAAGGTGGGCGTGCGGTTCCGTCGCGAGGGTCTGCAGGACGTGGCCGAGGAAGAGATTTATCTGGGCGAGTTTCCGATCATGATGGGCGGCGGCGAGTTCATCGTGAACGGGGCCGAGCGCGTGATCGTGAGCCAGTTGCACCGCTCGCCGGGCGTTGATTTCTCGATCGTCTCCAGCGAGGCCGACCGCCCGCTGCACTCGGCCCGCATCATCCCCGAGCGCGGCTCGTGGATCGAGCTCGAGGTGACGAAGAAGGACGTGCTGGCGATGAAGATCGACCAGAGCACGAAGATGGCCGCGACGACGTTCCTGCGCTGCCTCGATGAGAGCGTGAGCCGGACCGAGGACGTGCTGAGCCTGTTCTACGAGATCAGCGAGATCAAGGCCGACCAGGTGAAGGGCGACCACTACGCCGCGGCGACGATCATCGATACCGAGACCGGCGAAGAACTGGTGCACGTGGGCCGGCGCATCGGCGACGAGGGCGCGGCGGCGATCATCGCCAGCAAACTCAAGACCGTGCTGGTCATCCAGAACCCGGCCGACACGCTGATCCTCAACACCGTTGCGGAAGAGAAACTCGAGCAGTTCGAGGCCGAGACCGAGTACGAGCGGGCGATGCTGAAGTTGTACAGCAAGTTGCGCCCCGGCAACCCGCCGCAGGTGGAGAAGGCCAAGGCCCTGTTCATCGAGAAGTTCCTTGATGACTCGCGCTACCGCCTGGGCAAGGTGGGCCGCTTCCGCATCAACCGCAAGTTCGACCTCGCCACGCCCGAGGACCTGATGTTCATCACCTCGCAGGACTTCCTGAAGGTGATCACGTACCTGCTGGACCTGCGCTCCAAGCGCGTGGACCCCAAGACCGGCTACGCCGCGGCACAGGTGGACGACATCGACCACCTCGGCAACCGCCGCCTGCGCACGCTGGACGAACTGGCGGTGGACGAACTGCGCAAGGGCTTCCTGAAACTCAAGCGCACCGTGCAGGAGCGCATGAGCGTGAAGGACCCCGGCGAGATCATGAAGATCTCCGACCTGGTGAACAGCAAGAGCGTGAGTTCGGCGATTGATTTCTTCTTCGGGCGCAGCGAACTGAGCCAGGTGGTGGACCAGACCAACCCGCTGAGCACGCTGATCCACGAGCGTCGGCTGTCGGCGCTGGGCCCCGGCGGCCTCAACCGCAAGCGAGCGGGCTTCGAGGTGCGCGACGTGCACATCAGCCACTACGGGCGCATCTGCCCGATCGAGACGCCCGAAGGCACAAACATCGGCCTCATCGCGTCGCTGGGCATCTACTCCAGCATCGATGACTACGGCTTCCTGCGCACGCCGTATCGCGTGGTGAAGGACGGCAAGGTGAGCGACAAGATCGTGCACCTGCGGGCCGACGAGGAGATGAAGGCCGTGCTGGCCCCGACGGATTCGGTGGGCCAGAACGGGCGGATCGAGGAGGGCATGATCCTGGCCCGCGTGAACGGCGAACTGGCCGAGGTGGCCAGCGAGAACGTGACGTTCCTGGACATTGCGCCCAAGCAGATCGTGGGCGTGAGTGCCGCGCTGATCCCGTTCCTGGAGCACGACGACGCGAACCGTGCGCTCATGGGCTCCAACATGCAGAGGCAGGCGGTGCCGCTGATCAAGGTTGAGCCGCCGATCGTGGGCACGGGCATGGAGCGGGAGGTGGGCAAGAACTCGGGCATGGTGGTGCGGACGCGCAACGCCGGCACCGTGACCTACGCGGACGCCCAGCGCATCATCATCGACAATGCCGACGAGCACGTGCTGCGTAAGTTCGCGGGGCTGAATGAGCGGACGTGCCAGAACCAGCGGCCGGTCGTGAAGATCGGCCAGAAGGTGAAGAAGGACCAGGTCATCGCCGACGGCGCGAGCACGCGACAGGGCGAACTCTCGATCGGCAAGAACGTGCTGGTGGCGTTCAACACGTTCGACGGGTACAACTTCGAGGACGCGATCGTCATCAACGAGCGGCTCGTGAAGGACGACGTGTTCACGAGCATCCACATCGACGCCTTCGAGGTGGAGGTGCGTGAGACGAAACTCGGCAAGGAAGAGTTCACGCGCGACATCCCCAACGTGTCGGAGAAGATGCTCCGCAACCTTGACGACCACGGCGTGATCCGCCTGGGCGCACGCGTGGGCCCCGGCGACATCCTTGTTGGTAAGGTGAGCCCCAAGAGCAAGACCGAACTCACGCCCGAGGAAAAACTGCTGCACGCGATCTTCGGGCGCGCGGGCGAGGACGTGAAGAACGACTCGCTGGAGGTGCCCGCGGGCGTCGAGGGCATCGTGATCGGCGCGTCGCGGTTCTCGCGTCGCCTGCACATGACCGAGGAGCAGAAGAAGCAACTCAAGGCCCAGATCGACACGTACACCACCGACATGGACACCCGCGCCATCGGCATCTTCCGCCAGATGGTGGAGCAGGTGAACGACGTGCTCGGCACACCGATGGTCGATCCCACCACCCGCCAGAAGGTCGGCGCCAGCGATCTGGCCGAGGTGCTGCTGGAGCAGATCCAGAACTTCGACCTGAAGTGGATGAAGGGCTCGAAGGAGACCAAGGAGAAGGCCGAGACGGTGTACGGCCAGTTCTGGCCCCGCATCGAGGCCATCAAGCGCGAGAAGGACCGCAAGATCGGCCACATGAAGCGGGGCGACGAACTGCCCAGCGGCGTGCTGGAGATGGTCAAGGTCTACCTCGCCACCAAGCGGCATCTGTCGGTGGGCGACAAGATGGCCGGCCGGCACGGCAACAAGGGTGTCATCGCCCGCATCGTGCCCGAGGAGGACATGCCTTACATGGCCGACGGCACGCCGGTCGACGTGCTGCTGAACCCCCTCGGTGTGCCCAGCCGTATGAACGTGGGCCAGATTCTCGAAACCCACCTGGGCTGGGCCATGAAGATTCTTGGCCTGCAGGCCATCACGCCCGTCTTCGACGGCGGCACCGAGGCCGAGGTGCACAAGGCCATCGAGGACGCCAACGAGTTTGTCGACGAGAAGATCAAGCAGCAGGAGAAGGACGGCATCTGGCCGACGGCGCGCGAGATCATGGTCAAGATGCCGCGCGGCGGCAAGATCCAACTCTTCGACGGTCGCACGGGCGAGCCCTTCCAGCAGCGCACCACCGTGGGCGTGATGTACATCCTGAAACTCCACCATCTGGTGGACGACAAGATTCACGCCCGTGCCACCGGCCCCTACTCGCTCATCACGCAGCAGCCCTTGGGCGGCAAGGCCCGCACGGGCGGCCAGCGCTTCGGCGAGATGGAGGTCTGGGCCCTCGAGGCCTACGGCGCGGCGTACATCCTGCAGGAACTCCTCACCGTCAAGTCCGACGACGTGGAAGGCCGCACCAAGATCTACGAGAGCATGGTCAAGGGCACCAACACGCTGGAGGCGGGCATGCCCGTCGCGTTTGATGTGCTCTGCTCGGAACTCAAGGGCCTGGGCATGAACATCTCGTTCGGCAAGAAGAAACTCGAGGACGCCAGCATCCTCTGACCGCCCTCGTTTCACAGGGCGTGCGGCCTGCGCAGAGCGCACGGCACGCCCGAAGAGTCCGGCTCTGGTTTGAACATCCCCCGGTCCGCTCACACGGGCCGCTCATCGCCGCGGAGGAACACGCATGGCCGCAGAAACCGTCTACGAGCGCATCAACGACTACGCGAGCGTCAAGGTCACGTTGGCTTCGCCCAACGACATCCGCTCGTGGTCGTACGGCGAGGTGAAGAAGCCCGAGACCATCAACTACCGCACCTACCGCCCCGAGAAGGACGGCCTGTTCTGCGAGCGCATCTTCGGCCCCGAGCGCGACTACGAGTGCGCCTGCGGCAAGTATCGCGGCACCAAGTACAAGGGCATCATCTGCGAGCGCTGCGGCGTGAAGGTGACGCACAGCCGCGTGCGCCGCAAGCGCTTCGGCCACATCAACCTGGCCTGCCCCTCCGTGCACATCTGGTTCTTCAAGGCCATCCCCAGCCGCCTGGGCAACCTGCTGAAGGTGAAGACCAGCGACATGGAAAAGGTGGTGTACTACCAGGACTACATCGTCGTTGATCCCGGCGACACCGACCTCAAAGAGAAGCAGATGCTGACGGAGGATGAGTACCGCGCCGCCGTGGAGAAGTACGGCAACGCCTTCCGCGCCATGATGGGCGCCGATGCGGTGCGCGAACTGATCGAGCGGCTCGACCTGGCCGTGACGGCCGAGCAGATCCGCAAGGACCTGCGCGAGACCAAGAGCAAGCAGAAGATCAAGGACTTCGCCAAGCGCCTCAAGATCGTGGAGCAGTTGCGCAAGAGCGAGAATCAGGCCACGTGGCTCATCCAGGACGTGATCCCGGTCATCCCGCCCGACCTGCGGCCGCTGGTGCTGCTGGAGAGCGGCAACTTCGCCACCAGCGATCTGAACGATCTCTACCGCCGCATCATCAACCGCAACAACCGCCTCAAGAAGTTGATGGACCTCAACGCGCCCGAGGTCATCATCCGCAACGAGAAGCGGATGCTCCAGCAGGCCGTGGATGCGCTCTACGACAACAACCGCTGCCGCCGCCCGGTGCTGGGCAGCAGCAACCGCCCGCTCAAGTCCATCACCGACATGATCAAGGGCAAGCAGGGCCGCTTCCGTGAGAACCTGCTGGGCAAGCGCGTCGATTACTCGGCCCGCTCGGTCATCGTCGTCGGTCCCGAGATCAAACTCCATCAGTGCGGCCTGCCCAAGAAGATCGCGCTGGAACTCTTCCAGCCCTTCATCATCCGCAAACTCAAGGAGCACGGGCTGGCCGACACGATCAAGTCTGCCAAGCGCATGCTGGAGCGGCGCGACCCCGAGGTGTGGGACGTGCTCGAAGAGGTGATCTACCAGCACCCCGTGCTGCTCAACCGCGCCCCCACGCTGCACCGAATGGGCATCCAGGCTTTCGAGCCCGTGCTGGTGGAGGGCAACGCCATCCGCCTGCACCCGCTGGTCTGCGGCGGCTTCAATGCCGACTTCGACGGCGACCAGATGGCCGTCCACCTTCCCCTCTCGGTGGAGGCTCAGGCCGAGGCCCACGTGCTCATGATGAGCACGCACAACATCTTCTCGCCCGCCAGCGGCAAGCCCATCATCTCGCCCAGCCAGGACATCGTCATGGGCGTGTATTACATCACGCTGGGCGTGCCCGACGAGCGGCCGATCAACAAACTCCGCATCTTCCGCGACCGCAAGGAGGCCATCCTCGCCTTCGAGCAGGGCAAGGTGCTCATCCACGACCGTGTGCAGGTGCGGGTGGACGGCTTCGGCACCGTGGTTGAGGATCAGGCTGGCACCATCAAGAAGATGCCCGACAACCGCCGCATCATCACCACCGCCGGGCGCTGCCTCTTCTCCGAGATCCTGGCCCCCGGCATGCCGTTCTACAACTGCACGCTGGGCAAGAAGGGCGCCAGCCGCGTGATCGACGACGCGTACCTCATCTCGGGGCGCGGCGCCACGATCGACCTGCTCGACCGTCTCAAGGAGATCGGTTTCAAGCAGAGCACGCTCGCCGGCATCTCCTTCGGCATCACCGACCTGCGCATCCCCAAGGAGAAGCAGGGCCTGATCGACGAATCGCAGAAGAAGGTGGACCGCGTCGAGAAGAACTTCGAGCGCGGCATCATCACCGACCGCGAGCGCTACAACCAGTTGCTGGACATCTGGGCCCACTGCCGCGAGCAGGTGACCAAGGCCCTGCAGGCCACGCTCAAGGCCGACCGGCGAGATGCCGACGGCAACGAGGTGCCCATCGACGGCAAACTCGGGAAGTACTATCTCAACCCCGTCTATCTGATGAGCGACTCGGGCGCACGCGGCAACGTCAGTCAGTTGCAGCAACTCGCCGGCATGCGCGGCCTCATGGCCAAGCCCTCGGGCGAGATCATCGAGACACCCATCCGCGCCAACTTCCGCGAGGGTCTCAAGATTCTCGAGTACTTCTCGTCCACGCACGGCGCCCGCAAGGGTCTGGCCGACACCGCGCTGAAGACCGCCGACTCGGGCTACCTCACGCGCAAACTCTGCGACGTGGCCCAGAGCGTCATCATCACCGAGCACGACTGCGGCTCAACGCGCGGCATTCCCAAGCGCGCCAAGATGAAGGGCGAGCAGGTGGACGTGCCGCTCCGCGAGCAGATCGTCGGGCGCGTCAGCCGCAACAACGTGGTGGACCCGCGCTCCGACAACGTGGTCGTCCGCGAGAACGAGATCATCTCGTCGGACGCGGCCAAGCGCATCGAGGACCTCGGCCTTGACAGCATCATGGTCCGTTCGCCCCTCACCAGCGAGAGCAAGACCGGTTGCTCCGCGCTCGACTACGGCCTGGACCTGAGCACCGGCAAGCCCGTCGAGGCGGGCATGGCGGTGGGCATCATCGCGGCCCAGTCCATCGGCGAACCGGGCACGCAACTCACGATGCGCACGTTCCACACCGGCGGCATCGGCAGCCTTGCCTCCGGCGACGACAGCGAGGTGCGCGTGGGTCAGGCCGGCAAGGTCGTGATCCGAGACTGCAACCAGGTGCCCACCAAGGACGACGAGGGCCACAGCATGTGGGTCTCGCTCAAGCGAAGCGGCGAGGTGGCCGTGGTCGACGGCAAGGGCCGCGAACTCGAGAAGCACAAGGTCCCCTACGGCGCGTTCATCCTTGTAGAGGACGGCGCCGACGCCAAGAAGGGCGACCGCATCGCCCGGTGGGACCGCCACCGCGTGCCCATTCTCGCCGAGAAGGCCGGCGTGGTCCGCTACGTCGACATCGAACTGGGCGAGACCGTGCGTGAGGAGGACGCGGGCAAGGGCCAGAAGGCCAAGGTCGTGATCGAGCACAAGGGCGAGAAGCACCCGCAGGTCACCATCGTGGACGACGCGGGCCAGATCCTCGACTTCCACTACCTGCCGGCCAAGGCCCGCATCGAGGTGGAAGACGGCCAGAAGATCGCTGCGGGCCAGATGCTCGCCCGCCAGCCGCGCTCGGCCTCGGGCTCGCAGGACATCGTGGGTGGCCTCCCGCGCGTGACGGAGATCTTCGAGGCCCGCAAGCCCAAAGACCCGGCCATCATGGCCGAGATCTCCGGGCGGGTCGAGATTCACTCCGACAAGCGCAAGGGCAAGATGACCATCCGCATCGTCTCCGATGCGGAGATCGAGAAGGACCACCACGTTCCGCAGGACAAGCACCTGCTCGTCCACACCGGCGAGTTCGTCCAGGCCGGCGATCCCCTCATCGAGGGCCCGCTGGTGCCGCACGACATTCTCCGCATCCGCGGCGAGGAGGCGCTCTGGTCGTACATGCTCGACGAGGTGCAGAACGTGTACCGCGCTCAGGGCGTGTCCATCAACGACAAGCACATCGAGGTCATCCTCGCGCAGATGCTCCGCAAGGTCCGCGTCGAGAACCCCGGCGACACCGACCTGCTGCCGTTCGACGTGGTCGACAAGTTCGAGTTCAAGCGCAAGAACGCCGAGGCCGCCGACAAACTCATGGTGACGGACGTGGGCGGCACCGACCTGCCGCTCAACGCCCTGCTCCTCAAGAGCGAGATCAAGGAGGCCAACGCGCGGGCGGAGGCCGCCGGCAAGGAAACCTGCAAGACCAAAAAGGCCCGCCCGGCCACCGGCCGCACGCTCCTTCTGGGCATCACCAAGGCCGCGCTCTCCAGCGACTCGTTCCTCTCGGGCGCCTCCTTCCAGGAGAGCACCAAGGTGCTCACCGAGGCCTCCATGCGGGGCGCGGTGGATGACCTCATCGGCCTGAAGGAGAACGTGCTGCTGGGCCACCTGATCCCCGCCGGCACGGGCTTCCGCCCGTACCAGGGCCTGAAGATCAACATCATCGGCCAGCCCCCCGAGGGCGACGCCGAGGAAGAGGCACGCATGATGGCCGAGGCCGCGGACGCGGCCGAAGCCGTCGGTGCCTCGCGCGGCGACCGGCTGGGCGTGCCGCAGGTGCAGTTGGGTGGAATCCTCGAGGGTTCGCCCGCGGCGAATAACTGAGCGGGTGGCCGGGCCGGATGGCCGGGCCGGATGGTCCGGCAGTGGGTGGTCCGGCGGTCCCCGCCGGATTCCCTCACTCTGGCCTCGGCCCTTTGGGCGCGTGCCCTCTACACTCGCTCTCGCATGGGCCGCGCCGTACTTCTGCTCTTCAATCCCGACAAGCCCGAGGTCGCTTCGGCGCTCCCGGAAGTGCGTGAACTCGTGGCGGCAGCGGGCGGGCGCGTGGTGGCCGAGCACGCCGCGCTGGTCGATGGCCCCTTTGCGGATGCCGGCGGGGCGGAGATCGTGGTGGTGCTTGGGGGTGATGGAACGCTGCTGACGCAGTCTCAGCGTTGCGTGGCCTTGGGCCTGCCACTGCTGGGTGTGAACCTTGGAAACGTGGGCTACCTCGCCGAGTTTGACCTGCCCGCGCTGCGCGAGCAGGCCAAAGACCTCTTCTGTTCCGGCCCGCTCCGCACGGTTGATCGCGCCATGCTCGCGGCCAGCGTCCAACGCTGCACAGAGTCTTCCCCGGCTATCCCCCCGCGCACGGCGCTCAACGACTGCGTCGTCACCGCGGGCCCCCCTTTCCGCATGATCGCCCTGCGCATGTCGATCGACGGTCAGCCCGGCCCCACGGTCACCGGCGACGGCCTGATCGTGGCCACGCCCGTGGGCACCACGGCCTACAACGCCTCGGCGGGTGGGCCGATCATCGCGCCGGATGTGCGGGCGCTGGCCGTCACGCCCATCGCGGCGCACTCGCTCTCGTTCCGGCCGGTGGTCGTGGCGGGGTCGAGCACGGTGGAACTCACGATGGTGCGCGTGAACGGCCCGCGCGACGCGGCCCAGGGCGGGGGAACCACGCTCGTGCTGGATGGCCAACTGGTGGGCCGTCTGCATCAGGGCGACACCGTCACGATCCGCCTCGCCGAGCGGCCGCTGCGCTTCGTGCCCAACCCGCGCTCGCAATACTGGCAGACGCTGATCCGCAAGATGAACTGGGCGGCCCCGCCGCAGTCGCGCACCGCGTGAGCCAAGATCCGCCAATCCCGACCGATGTGCTCGTGATCGGCGGCGGTATCGCGGGCCTGTGGACTCTCGCCGCGCTGTGCCGCCGCGGCATCAACGCGCTCTTGCTGGAGCACGCCGCGCTGGGTAGCGGGCAAACCATCTGGTCGCAGGGCATCATCCACGGCGGTGTGAAGTACGCACTCACCGGCGCGGCGACCGATGCCGCCCGGGCGATCTCGAAGATGCCCGAAGTCTGGCGGGCGTGTCTGGCCGGGCAGGGCGAGGTCGATCTCCGCGGCGTCACGCCGCTGAGTGAGTCGCAGGTTCTCTGGACCACGCCCGGCGTGGTCTCACGTTTCGCGGCCGCCGTCGCCAGCCGCGCCATCCGAACGCCCGTGAGGTCGCTCGCACTTGCCGATCGTCCCGCGATATTCGGCCTCGCCCCGCGCGGCACGGACGTGTATGAGGTCCCTGAACCCGTTCTGGGCGTAGCCGATGTGCTCGCCGCGCTCCGGCAAGCGCATCACGGTCAACTCCTGCGGATCGAGCGCGTGCTCAGCATCGACGAGTCGAGTGTGCGCAATGCCGCTCGGCGGGTGCGGGTTGCGGCATCCGCACCGGGCGGCGCAGCGCAGGAGTTCCATTGCCGCGCGCTGGTGCTCACGGCGGGGGCCGGGAACGAGGCTCTCGCACACCTCGCGGGGTTTCCCAGCCCCGCAGACCTCATGCAGCGTCGTCCGTTGCACATGGTCATGGCACGCGGCCCGCTGCCCACGCTCTACGGCCATTGTCTGGCGGCCTCCACCACGCCGCGCCTCACGATCACCACGCTGGCGGGACGCCAAGAAGACGAGCGCGTGTGGCTGATCGGCGGCGGCCTTGCCGAGGAGGGCGTGGGGCGTGATGACGCGGCCCAGCGCCTCGCCGCCGCGGCGGAACTCCGGTCCTGCCTGCCGTGGATCGATTTCTCCAAGGTGCAACTGGCCTGCGGCCGCATCGACCGGGCGGAAGGGCGCACGGCGGATGGTGCCCGCCCGGATGAGCCGGTGATCCGCACACACGGGGCTGTGCTGGCCGCGTGGCCCACGAAACTCGCGCTCGCACCCGTGCTTGCCGAGCGTGTGATCGGCGAACTGGCGCGCCTTGACATCACGCCCGAGCAGTCGGCCGCGGCCGACCCGGCCCCGACGAGTGCCCCCTCTCCACCACCGCCCGTGGCGACCGAGCCGTGGCGTGAGCCGCGCGTGGTCTGGAACGCCATGTGAGCGTGCATGGTCGGGTGTTGTTCCCCCTCGCCGCGCCCGCGCGGCCCGGCGTGCAATCGTCCGATACCCTTGCCTTGCCTCGGTCCGTTGCCGCTTCGTTGCTGCCAGACTCGATCTTCGCGGAACCCGCTTCAGACGCGGCACCCGTCGGTTCGACAAACTCCCCATGCGCCTTGTGAGCACCCTCCCCATGCTGTCGCCGAACCAAGCCCGAATCCAGTCGTTCCGGGTTGTGCCGTCGCTCCCGCCGGAGTTGCGGCCGCTGCTCGAGATCGCCCACAACCTGTGGTGGACGTGGAACAGCGAGGCCATCAACCTCTTTGCCCGCCTCGACCGCGACCTGTGGGAGCGCTGCGGCCACAACCCCATCGTGCTCCTCGGCAGCATCGCCCAAGACAAACTGGAACGCGCCGCCAACGACCGCTCGTTCATCCACACCGTCAACTCCATGCACAGCGAGATGACCGAGCACATGTCCAGCCGCGGCTGGTACGCGGGCATGGCCCCGGCGCTCACGGAGAGCGGCAAGGCCTTCAAGGTCGCGTACTTCTGCGCCGAGTTCGGCCTCACCGAGTGCTTCCAGATTTACTCGGGCGGCCTGGGCCTGCTGGCGGGCGATCACCTGAAGGCCGCAGCGGAACTGGGCATCCCCCTCGTGGCCGTGGGCCTGCTCTACCGGCGCGGCTACTTCCATCAGTACCTCAACCCGGATGGTCTGCAGCAGGAAACCTACCCCGATCTTGACGCCCCAAACCAGCCGATCCACCGCGCGATCGACCCGAAGACCGGCCAGCCCATCCGCGTGAGCGTTGAACTGCCGGGCCGCACGGTGGGCGTGGGCGTGTGGGTCTGCAACGTGGGGCGCGTGCCGCTCTACCTGCTGGACACCAATCTGCCCGAGAACAGCCGCGAAGACCGCGATATCACCGACCGCTTGTACGGCGGAGATATCGAGCACCGCATCAAGCAGGAGATGATCCTGGGTGTGGGCGGCGTGCGCGCGCTGAAGGCCGCGGGCGAAGACCCGACGGTCTTCCACATCAACGAAGGGCACGCGGCGTTCCTGAGCCTGGAGCGCATCGCCACCGTCCGCAAGGGCACCGACCTGACCTTCGATCAGGCCCGCGAGGCCGTGGCCTCGGCCCAGGTCTTCACCACGCACACGCCCGTGCCCGCCGGCATCGATCGTTTCCCGCCCTCGCTGGTGGAGCAGTACACCAACCACATGCTGCCCGCGCTGGGCCTGGACAACGACGGCCTGCAGGCCCTTGGCCGCGAGAACACCGCGGACCGCAAGGAGTTTTTCTCGATGGCCGTGATGGCCATCCGCACCAGCCGCTTCTGCAACGGCGTGAGCATGTTGCACGGGCAGGTGAGCCGCGGCATGTGGAAGAACATGTGGCCCGGCACGCCCGAGCCGGAGGTGCCCATCGGCCACGTGACCAACGGCGTGCACTGCCGCTCGTGGGTGAGCGGGGAACTGGTGCGCCTGTTCGACCGCTACCTGGGCGACGAGTGGCACGATGCGCCGCAGGACCCCAAGGTGTGGGAGGCGATCGACGAGATTCCTGATGAGGAACTCTGGGCCGCGCACTGCCACCGGCGCGAGCACTTGGTGGCGTGGGTGCGCCGCAAGATCCGTCTGCAACTCGCGGCCCGCGGCGCGGGTTCGGCTGAGATTGACGCCGCGGCGTCCGCCCTCGATACCGACGCGCTCACCATCGGCTTCGCCCGCCGCTTCGCCGAGTACAAGCGCGGCACGCTGCTGTTTAGGGATCAGGAACGCCTGCACAAACTGCTCACGGCCGACAAGCCCATCCAGTTGCTCATCGCCGGCAAGAGCCACCCCGCCGACGGCGGCGGCAAGAAACTCATCCGCGAGATTGTGGAGTTCTGCCGCCGCAGCAAGCACGGCATGCGCGTGGTCTTCCTTGAAGACTACGACATCCACGTGGCCCGCCGCCTTGTGCAGGGGTGCGACATCTGGCTCAACACGCCCGTGCGCGGGCTGGAGGCCAGCGGCACCAGCGGCATGAAGGCCGCGATGAACGGGTGCATCCACTGCTCCATCCTCGATGGGTGGTGGGTCGAAGGGTTCAACCCCGAGTCGGGCTTCGCCATCGGACGCGGCGAGAGTTACGGCGAGAACGACCCCGACCGCGACGCCATCGAGAGCCGCGCTCTGTACCAGACGCTGGAGAGCCAGATCATCCCCGAGTTCTACGACCGGGAGAAGGTTGGCGGCGTGAGCGGCGGCGGCGTGCCGCGCCGCTGGGTGCAGCGGATGAAGAAGTGCATCCGCGAACTGGCGCCGTTCTTCAACACCCACCGCCAGCTGGTGGAGTACTCGAAGAAGTATTACTTCCCCGCCCACATCGCCTCGGTGCGGTTGGCCGACTCTGGCGCCGTGGCCGCCAAGGACCTTTCAGACCACATCGACCGCTACCGCCACCTCTGGCACCAGGTGCGTGTGCACGATGTGGTGACGCAGGTGGGTCCCAACAGCACCGTGCCCGTGCGCGGCAAGGTGGAGGTTGGCGCCAAGGTGGCCCTGGGCGACCTCAAGCCCATCGAGGTGCTGGTGCAACTCTACCACGGCGAACTGAACTCGCTGGGCGAACTCACCGACGCCGAGGCGGTGCCGATGCAGTATCAGCGCGACCTGGGTAACGGCCTGCACCTGTTTGGGGGCACGTTTGTGCCGCGGGCGAGCGGTCAGCACGGTTTCAGCGTGCGCGTGCTGCCCAATGATGACCGGCTGGTGACGCCGTTTGTGCCGGGCTTGATCACGTGGGACTCCGGTCTGCCCGAGGTGGCCGCGGAGAGCAAGCCCCCGACGATGGTGCGAGCGGGCGCGGCGTAGCGTGCGCTTCAGCCCGGTCTGTCGCGTGGTGAATCTCCGAGACGATGGCGAACGGTCTCGTCCGCGCTACCGTTTCAGCATCGCCCCCAAGTACCTGCCCGTGTAACTGGCCTTTATCCTGGCCACATCCTCCGGTGTGCCAGCGGCCACGATCCGCCCGCCACCGTCGCCGCCCTCGGGCCCGAGGTCGATGATCCAGTCGGCGCACTTGATCACATCAAGGTTGTGCTCGATCACCACCAGCGTGTTGCCCGCATCGGCCAGGCGGTTGAGCACGCCCACGAGTTTGTTGATGTCCTCAAAGTGCAGGCCGGTGGTCGGTTCATCGAGAATGTAGAGCGTGTGCTCGCGGTGGACTCCATCGGCAGGCACTTCGCGTTCCACCTTCTCGCCCGCCGCGGCGGCCGTGGCTGCCACAATGCCCACGCCCTTGGCGAGTTCCGTCGCCAGTTTCACGCGTTGTGCCTCGCCCCCGGAGAGTTGCGTGCTGGGCTGGCCGAGCGTGATGTAATCCAGCCCAACATCGCGCAGGCAGAGCAGGTGCCGCACGATCTTGCCGTGCGTCTCGAAGAAGGCGACGCCCGCTTCCACGGTCATGTCCAGCACATCGGCGATGGACTTGCCCCGGTACTTCACCTCGAGCGTCTCGCGGTTGTAGCGTCGGCCGTCGCAGACCTCGCAGTTCACGTACACATCCGGCAGAAAGTGCATCTCGATGCGCTTGAGGCCCTGCCCCTCGCACGCCTCGCAGCGGCCGCCGCCGTGTTTGGCCGTGACATTGAAGGAGAAGCGGCCGGGCTTGTAGCCGCGGATCTTGGCTTCCTTGGTGTCGGTGAAGACCTTGCGGATGTCGTCAAACATCCCGGTGTAGGTGGCGGGGTTCGAGCGGGGCGTGCGGCCGATGGGGCTCTGGTCCACCTCGATCACACGGTCCACGTTGCGCAACCCCGCAATCTTGTCGTGTGCTCCGGGCAGGTCCTTCCCCCCCCCTCCACCCAGCAGGTGGTGCTTCAGGCCCGCGAGCAGAATGTCGTTCACGAGCGTGCTCTTGCCCGAGCCGGAGACGCCAGTGACGCACACCAGGCCGCCCAGCGGGATCATCGCGTCGATGGCCTTGAGGTTGTTCTGGCGGGCCCCCTTGATGGTGATGGAGCGTTTCTCGCTCAGTCGCCGCCGCGCGGCTGGTGCGGGCGTGCGGATGGATTTCACGCCCGACAGGTACTTGCCCGTGATCGATTCGGGCTCGGCGATGATGTCGGGCACGCTGCCCTGGGCCACGATGCGGCCGCCGTGCACGCCCGGCCCGGGGCCCACATCCACCACCCAATCCGCCCGCCGGATCATGTCCTCATCGTGCTCCACCACCAGCACCGTGTTGCCGATGTCGGTCAGGTGGCGCAGCGTGGCGATGAGCCGGTCGTTGTCGCGCTGGTGCAGGCCGATGGTCGGTTCATCAAGCACGTAGCACGCGCCGACCAGGCCCGAGCCCACCTGCGTGGCCAGGCGGATGCGCTGGGCCTCGCCGCCCGAGAGCGTGCTGGTGCGCCGGTCAAGCGAGAGATACTCAAGGCCCACGCTGGAGAGGAACTTGAGGCGAGCGAGAATTTCTTTCAGCACCGGCTCGGCGATGGTGCGCTGCTCGGTGGAAAGGTCCAGCGAAGCGATGAACGCGGCACAGTCGCGGATGTTGAGGCGCGTGATCCGGGCGATGTTGAGGGTGTCCTGTTGATCTCCCGCTCCGGCTCGCCGCGCGTCGCTGCCGCCCCCAGAGGGGGAGGATGTCAGCAGGACGCACAAACTCTCGATCCGCAGGCGGTCGCCGGCGCACGTGGGGCAGGTGCGCTCCGACATGAACTGGCCAAGCCACTCGCGCATCCACGCGCTCTCCGTGCGCTCGTACCACGCCCGCAGGGTTTTAGCCACGCCCTCGAACTTTGCGCCAAACTCCTTCTCCTGCGCGGGGGTCGTTCCCGCGATCAGGATCTGCCGCTGCTTCTCCGTGAGCGCCCGCACCGGCGTACTCGCGCTCACTCCGAAACTCTGGCAGAAGTGCTTGAGTTTCTTGCGGAACACTCGCCCCATGGGCGGTGGCACTCGCCATGGCACGATCGCCCCCTCGCTCAGGCTCTTCTCGGGCTTGGGAATCACCAAGGCCTCGCTGAACTCCATCACCACCCCCAGCCCGTGGCACTCCGGGCAGGCACCGTGCGGCGAGTTGAAACTGAACAGCCGCGGGCTCATCTCGCTCAGCGCACACTGCGGGTGGTCCGCGCACGCCAGGCGATCGCTGAAGATGCGGTCGGTCCACGTGTCGGGCTTGTCCTCGCTGGCGGCGATGGCCGTGCCCTCGCCCAGTTTGAGGGCCGACTCGACCGATTCCGCCAGCCGCTGGCGGGCATCCGCCTTCAGCACCAGCCGGTCGATCACCGCATCGATCGTGTGCTTCTTGTGGCGGTCCAGGTTCAGCGGGTTCTCGCCGCCGTCCTTGAGCACCTCGCGGATCTCCACGAGCGTGCCGTTCACGCGTGCGCGGCCCCAGCCCTGCTTCTGGAGGTCCTCGATCACGTCCTTGTGAAAGCCCTTCTGAGCCCGCACCACGGGCGCGAGGATCATGAGTTTGGTGTCGGCCTTCGTGCCGCCCATGATGGCATCCACAATCTGCGTCGCGGCGGTGGCCCGGATGGGCTGGCCGCAGCGCTCGACCACCGTTCCGTCCTTCTTCACCTTGGTGGGGTGCCAGCAGGTGGGCCGGCCGCAGCGGGCCATGAGCAATCGCAGGTAGTCGTAAATCTCTGTGCTGGTGGCCACGGTGGAGCGCGGGTTGTGCCCGCTGGATCGCTGCTCGATGGCGATGGTGGGGGGGAGGCCCTGGATGTCCTCCACGTCGGGCTTCTTGAGTTGGTCCAGAAACTGCCGCGCGTACGCGGACAGGCTCTCCATGTACTTGCGCTGGCCCTCGGCGAAGATCGTGTCGAAGGCCAGGCTGCTCTTGCCCGAGCCTGAGAGGCCGGTGATGACCACCAGTTTGTCGCGCGGAATGTCCACGCTCACGTTCTTGAGGTTGTGCTCTTTGGCGCCGCGCACGCGGATGCAGCGCATGTCGGCGGGCAAAGGTTGAGGGCCGCGGCCGCTGGCGAGCGCCGCAAGGCCCGCGCTCACCACCACCGGTTCCGCGGGCTTCTTGGTTTCAGTCGAGGTCGATCCGCTGCACACGCCGCGCCCCTTGTTCGGTTCCCGATAGGGAAGATGGTAGCGGCCCAGTACGCGCTCGCCCGCCCGGCAACGCTCCGCCGTTTTCCACCCCATTCCAGCCACCAACCGATGAACAGGCACCAGAGCGCGCCGGCCGGAGTGCCCCTGCGCCCCCATTCTCGCGGCAGGATGCCCCCGTGAACCCCACGCTCGCCCTCACCGAACTCTCCCACCACCCGGACACTACCGGGTCGGTCGTTCTCGACCGCAACCTTGCCGCGCTGCGGCGTGCGAACCCCTCGGGCCACGCCGCGTCCATCGTGCAGTCGGCGTTCCCGCGGGCCGACATCGAGTGGCTGCCGACGCAAACCCCGGGGCCCGACGGCACGCCCCTCCTCACTGCCTCCGTGACGGAGTGGACGCTCACCGGTGCGGTGCCCCGTTCACTCGCCAGCCGGCGCGACCCGGTGATGGAGGCGGGCCGGCTCGCCGCGCAACTCAACACCGCCGAAGCCGCGGCCATCGTGGTGCTGGGCTTTGGTCTCGGCTACCACGTGGCCGAGATCGCGCGGCGAGTGAAGAACAACGCCGTGATCATCCTCTTCGAGCCGGACGCGGGCCTGATGCGGGCGGCCCTGGAACGCATCGACCTGAGCGAGGCCCTCGGCGGCTGCGTGCTGCACCTGCTGACCGATGCCGACGACGAGGCGGCGATGTCGGGCATCACGCGCGGCCTCGAAGGCTTCATGGCCCTGGGCACAACCGTGATCGAGCACCCCGCCAGCCAGCCGCGCCTGGGCAGCGCGGGCAAGCGCTTCATGGAGCGGTTCACGCGCGTGATGATGGCGGTGCGCACCTCGGTGGTGACCACCATGGTGCAGACGGAGACGACGCTGCGGAACCTGACGCAGAACATCGACCACTACTCCGGTGGCGGCGGTGTGGCGGATCTGGCCGGTGTGCTGGCGGGCCGCCCGGGCATCGTGGTTTCGGCCGGGCCTTCGCTGGCGCGGAACGTGGAGTTGCTCGGCCGCGCGGGCGTGCGAGATCGCTTCGCCATCATCGCGACGCAGACGGTGCTCAAGCCCCTGCTGGCACGCGGCATACGCCCGCACTTTGTCGTGGCCCTGGACCATCACGAAATCTCGCTGCGCTTCTACGAGGGCCTTACCGCGAAGGACGTGGAGGGCATCACGCTCGTGGTCGAGCCGAAGGTGAACCCCGCCGTGACCAGCGCGTTCCCCGGCGCCATCCGCTGCGTGGGCGACGACTTTCTCGACCTGGTGCTGGGTTCAGCCCTCTCGCGCCCCATGGGCAAACTCCCCGCCGGGGCCACCGTCGCCCACCTGGCCTACTCGCTGGCGCGCCACATGGGGTGCGACCCCGTGGTGCTGGTGGGGCAGGATTTGGGCTTCACCGACGGCCAGTATTACGCCGCGGGCGCGGCTATCCACAACGTGTGGGCCGGTGAACTCAACGAGTTCAACACGCTGGAGATGCTGGAGTGGCAGCGCATCGTGCGCATGCGCCAGCACCTGCACCTGGAGCAGGATGTGCTGGGCCGGCCCATCTACACCGACGAGCAGATGGCGACCTACCTCGTGCAGTTCCAGGCCCTGTTCAAGGCCGACAGCGACCGCGGCCTGCTGACCATCGACAGCACCGAGGGCGGTGTGGCCAAGGCCTTCACGATGGCGCGGCCGCTGGAGGAGTCCATCACCCTGCTTGGCACCGCGGACGGACCAACCACCGATGCGCTCCTGCCGCGGGTTGGTGTCGCGGGCACAAGTGAGGGGAGTGGTGTGGCGAGCGGGACGCGCGCACGCACACGCGCTCTCATCGAGCGTCTGCGTGATGTCCGGCGCGGCGTCTGGCAGGTCGGCGCCCTCAGCCGCGATGCCCGCGTGGTGCTCAGCCACATGCTCGAACACCACGCCGACCAGCAGCGGGTAAACACGCTCATCGCGAGTGTGCAGGCCATCCGCGACCGCGTGAGCGCCATCCAGCCCGCGTTCCACCTTGTGGAGTTGCTCAATCAGACCGGTGTCTTCAACCGGTACAAGGCCGACCGCCGCATAAACCTTGCCGACGACCTTGACCCCCTCGCACGCCAGCGTGCCCAGATCGAGCGAGACATCACCAACGTGAGTTGGCTCGCCGACGCGGCCGATGCGCTGGGCACGATGCTGGATGCCTCCGTCACCGCGTGCTCGGGCGGGCCCAAGCGCACAAGCGACCTGTCACCCGGCAGCGGCCGCGAGCGCACGCCCGCGGTGGTGGCGCGTGCCTCGGCCCGACTGCCCGCGATTGTGGGCGTGGACGCCGACACCAACGGATTGGGCATCGCTCGCGATCTGGCGGCGCCCGTGTTCGATGGTCGCAACGCGCTGCAACTCACCGTCGCACGGCTCGCCCGCTGCGAGCGCGTGGACATGATCGTGCTGCTCTCCACCGACGTGCCCCGCACGCGGGCCATGCTGGGCACACCCCCGCCCGGTGCAAGGGTCGTCTTCCGCGAGGAGCGCAGCGACGGACCCATCGGCTCGCACGCTGCCCGCCGCGCGGCACGCCTGCCCGCGGCCCACTGCTGGCGGGGCGGCCTCGGCAACCTGTCGATCTACGACGAGGCCATCTGGCCTGCCGCGACCGCGCGGGCCCTGGCCGACCTCCCCCCCCACGCGCCCGCCGCGCTGGTGGTGGGCGCCGATTGGTCGCTCGTCGATCCCGCCCTGTGCGACCGCGTGATCGAGCGTTACCACGAAGCGCCCGACGCTCACCGGCTTGTGTTCAGCCAGGCCGCACCCGGCTTGGCGGGGTGCGTGGTTGATCGCACGATGCTGGAGCAGTTTGCCGGCAAGCGCGCCGAGGCGGGCGCGTTCGTCTCTCTCGGCGGCGTGCTGGGTTATGTGCCCACGGCCCCCATGCCCGACCTGCTGGCCAAGCCCATGTGCGTGCACGTCGAGCCGGTGGTGCGCGATGGGCTCGTGCGTTGCACGGTCGATGCGCCCGGCCACAGCGAGGTCGTGCTCGATGCCCTCCGGCGTGCGAACTGCTCGCCCCTCACCGCCGGCGCGGCTGAGGTCGCCCGGGCCCTCGCAGCCCTTGGCGAGAGCACGCCGGGCCTCATCGGCCGCACGCTGGAACTCCGCCTCACCAACGCACGCGGCACGCTGCTGAGCGTCCAAGCCGCCGCGGGCCTCATCGGGGCGCTGGGCGCCGCGGCCCACTCCGCCGTGCTCACCATCGCCGCCGATGACCACGCCGACCCGCTCGACCACTCCGGCCTCGCCGAGATCGTCGGCCTGGCCCTCGCGGCAGATGTGGGCTGCATCCACATCCGCACGCCACTTACCGCCGACGCGGCTCGCGTGGAAGAGTTCCTCGCCGGCCCGCGCGCTCACGTGGTCAGCGTCGATCTTGTGGCCGACGATGCGCCCACCTACGCGGCCATCACCGGACGCGACGACTTCGAGCGTGTGCGTGCCAACTGCGCACGCCTGTTCGCATGGCGTGCGGACCTGGGTGCCGCGAGCGCCGACGGCCGCGGCATTCCCACGCCGTGGATCGTGCCGCGCATCGCACGCTGCGACGCGGTGTACACGCAGATCGAGAACTGGTACGACCATTGGCTGCTCACGGCCGGGTGGGCGGTGATCGACCCGCCCGCCGCGGCAACCGTCCGCGCCGGGGAACGCATCACGCCGTTGCCGCTGCCAGCCCTTGCCGCGCGGCGTCAATCGCTCCTGTGCACCGTCATCGGCCCGGACGGCCGGAGGCGGGCATGAAGACCCGCGCGGCACACACGCCCGCCGTCGCCATCATCCTCGCCCGCAAGGGGAGCAAGGGCGTGCCCGGCAAGAATGTGGCGATGGTGGGGGGGCGGCCCTGCATCGCGTGGACCATCGACGCGGCGATCCAAGCCGCGGGCATCGGCCTCGTGGCGGTTTCGACCGACGACCCGGATGCAAAGTCCGTCGCCCGATCCTTCGGCGCGGGGGTGATGGTGATCGATCGGCCGCTCGGGCTGGCGGGCGACACGGCTCGCATCGACGATGCGGCGCGGCACGCGATCAACGGGTTGGAGCAACAGGTGGGGCGGACATCCTGTCCGCCATCCTGCCCCACTGTGATTCTCTACGCCAACGTGCCGATCAGGCCGCCCGGCTTGATTGATGCGGCGCTGGCGGTGCTCGCCCGCACCCGTGCAGACAGCGTGCAGAGTTACTCACCCGTCGGCAAGTTCCACCCATGGTGGACAGCGCGGCTGAGCGCGGGCACAGGGCGCGTGGCACCGTGGCAGGGGCGAGTGCTCAACCACGGCGTGTTCCGCAGGCAGGAACTGCCCCCCGCGTTCGTGCCGGATGGCGGTGTGATCGCCCTCACGCGCGCTGCGCTCATGCTGGAACTGGGCGAGCCCGCTGGCCCGCACGCGTTCTTCGGGCGCGACCGGCGCGGCATCATCAACCCCGAAGGCTCGGTGATCGACATCGACGCGCCGGTGGACCTGCTGGTGGCGGATGCGGTGCTGCGTCGTGCGGCTACGCGCTGAGGCCGCTTCGCCGCCGCCGCGCCTTGATTGCGCCGCCGAGACTGAAGAGCAAGGCCGCACCTGGGCCCGGCACGGTGAAGATGCCCAGCGATTGCGTGTGCTCCAGCGGCGAAACGCCCGCATCGGCGAAACGCACGCTCATGACCGCGCTGAAGACCGTAAAATCAGCCAGGGCGAAGTTGCCTACCAGCAGTTCGCCCGGGATGCCCCCGGCCGCGCCGGGCACGCTGCCCATCGAGACCGTAGCAGGCGTGCCGGAGGGAACGTCCACGAGTCCGGCGAGGTGGCTTGCTAGGTCGGTGGTTGCGCCGATGGTCAGGCGCAGGTCGGCGAACTCCACCGCTGTGCCCTCCAGTTCGTTGAGAGCGTAGATGTCGCCATTGTCGTCAACGCGCCAGCCGAGCGACGCCACGGGCTGCGGGGGGTCGGCCAGGGCGGGCACCGGCGGGGCCGCGCCGTCAAACGTGAAGAACGGAGTGAATGTGAAAGACGCCGCGAGTTTGTCGTTGGCGGCCAGCGTGCAGTACGAGTAGGGAATAGCCGCGCCTGTCCCGGTCTTGGCCTTGAAGTTGCCCAGCCAGATCGCGGTGTTTTCTGATTCGGTGCCGTTGTTGGCCTTCGTGTAGCCCGCGACATCGGTCTCTTTGAACGTGGTCGGCTTGAGCACGAACTTGTCGCCCTTGGTGTTCTTCACGGTCAGGTGAAAGTCCAGCGCATCCTTATCGAGGGTGATGCGTTTGCAATCGCCGCCCAAGGCCACCATGACAGGCGCGGCAGCCGTGCCTGTGGCAGCGACACACATGGTGGTGCCCGCCAACATGGCTGAGGCGAGCGCATGGCTACCGCGACAGAGAGTGCAGGTGCGATCCATAGGTTTTCCTTCCTTCCTCGAATCTCTTCCTGGGCCAGCCACGCTGGCTTGCCGCCGATCCAACGTACACCGGGCGGGCCATGCTTGCAAGCGACCCGCGGCGATTCTTGTGCACGAACCCAGGAGCGTCGGCAAACCGAGCATTCCGCCCAACTCCGGCATGCTCCTAACGCACAGCGTGTGCGAACGCACCCCTATCCTGCCACCGTGTTCAGCCCCATCGAAGCCATCCTCGCCGACCTGCGGGCCGGCAAAATGGTCATCCTTACCGACGACGAATCCCGCGAGAACGAGGGCGACCTCGTTCTGCCCGCGCAGTTCGTTTCGTCCGAGGCCATCACGTTCATGCTCAGCGTGGCCCGCGGCTACATGTGCCTCTCCCTCACCGAGGCCGACTGCGACCGCCTTGACCTGCCGCCCCAGGCCACATCCAACACCTCCCTACGCGGCACCGCCTTCACCGTCTCCATCGACGGCCACCCGCGACACGGTTTCGGCACCGGCGTCTCTGCCAAAGACCGTGCCCGCTGCATCCACCTCGCCATCGATCCCGCCAGCGGCCCGCACGACTTTGTCCGCCCCGGCCACATCAACCCGCTCCGCTCTCGCAACGGCGGCGTGCTGGTGCGCACCGGGCAGACCGAAGGGTCACTCGATCTGTGCCGCCTAGCCGGCCTCACGCCCGCGGCCATCATCATCGAGGTGATGCGTGATGACGGCGAGATGGCCCGTGTGCCCGACCTTGTGAAGATCGCGCAGACGCACGGCCTGAAGATGTGCTCGGTGGCGCAGATCATCGAGCACCGCCTCGCGCGCGAGTCGCTGGTCAAGCGGCTTGCGCCCGTCAGCGGCACGCCGATCGACACGCCCGAGGGCCGCTTCAACCTCATCGCCTTCGACAGCATGGTGGACCCCCTGCCGCACATCGCGCTCACGCTGGGCGGTGTGGGCGACCTCGATCCGCAGGGCGTCCCCATTGAGCACGCCGCGCCCACGCTCGTGCGCATGCACCGCCGCAACCTGCTGGGTGATGTGTTCTTGGCACGCGGGGAGGGTGGCGCGCCATCCGGCGATGCCCTGCGGGCCGCCATGCGTGCCATCCAGAAGGAAGGGCGCGGTGCCATCGTCTACCTCCGTCCGGAGGGTCAGGCCGACGCGGCGGGTTCACTCGAGCAGCGCCTGCAGACCATCCGGCGTGCGGGGCACGATGCGGGCGCCGACACGCCCGACCTTGCCCACCCTGCGGGCCATGCCGCCGCGCTCCCGGAGAGCATGAGGGACTTCGGCGTGGGCGGGCAGATTCTGCGGGCCTTGGGCCTGTCGCACCTGCGCCTGCTCACCAACCACCCCCGTGAACTGCCCGGCTTGGAGGCCTTTGGCCTCAGGGTCGTGGGCCACGCACCCCTGCCTTGAAGGCGGGGGCAATCGCCGGTACGCTGCCGCAGGACCAACACGGTCTTCGCTGCCGCCTGTCATCCCTCCGGAGGCTTTTTCCATGTGCAAATTCGCCACGTTCTCGCTCATTGGTGTCGGTGCCGCCGCGGGCTTCATGGCCGCGGGCCTTGTCTCGAACCCCGCCGGAGCCGAGCCGGAGAAGAAGCCCGCCGCGCCAGCGATCAAGGCGCCCGCGGATGCGGTCAAGGCCGCCGCGGACGCGGCGATGATGGAGGCGTTCATGAAGGCCTCCACGCCCGGTGAGCATCACAAACTCCTCGAGCCCTTCGCGGGCACGTGGGACTGCAAGGCGATGTTCCACTTCGATGAGTCTCAGCCGCCCGAGCAGACGAGCGGCACCATGAAAAACTCGTGGGTGCTCGGAGGCCGCCTGCTGCGTCAGGAGTGGACGGGCACGATGATGGGCTTGCCCTTCGAGGGCCTGGGCTATTGGGGCCACGACAACGTGGAGGGGAAGTTTATCGGCATGTGGATGGACACCTTCGGCACCGGCTGGATGACCAGCACGGGCGACTACGACGCCAAGGCCCGCGCGTGGACCATGCGCGGCTCCTTCAAAGACCCCATGGGCGCGGCGTACACGCAGCGGCAAGTGATCGCATCCAAGAGCGACAAGGAGAACACGATGGAGATTTATCACACCGCCCCCGACGGCAAGGAAAGGCTCGCGGCACGCTTCGACTTCACACGCAAGTGAGCGAGGAAGGGCCACGGCCCTGCACCGCCGCACGCGTCCGCGTCCGGGTCCTCGCAGCCGACAAGAGAAAGCCCACGGACACGGGTCCGTGGGCTTTCGTGTTGCAGGGTTCGATGGGTCAGTTCAAGCACGCCGACGGCGGGCGGCGATCAGGCCGCCAAATGCCAGCACGCCCGCCGCGCCGGGAGCAGGAATGTTTGTATCGAGGAAGTCGGTGTCGCCCGGGCCACCGGCACCAGATTGACGGACCTCCACGAGCATGGCCTCGTCGCCCTCGTTGTGCGTGTTGAAGAGGAAGGTGCCGGTGATGGTGATGATGGTGCCCGCCGCGTACGCGCTCGGGTTGGTCGCCACCACGTTGGAGGACGACAGTGCGAACGGCCCCTGAAAGTTGGTGAACAGGAAGTTGCCGTTGTCGATCGTGGGCCGCATCTGCTGCGGGCCGCTGAGGCCACCGGGTGCCGTGAACTGGAAGGTCGTCTGCACACCCAACTGGAAGAAAGCGGTCGGCGATGGCGTGTTCGGCCCCGGCGGCGGGTTGGCAGGCAGGCTGCCCAGCGCGTTGAAACTCGCGCCCGCGTTCACCGGCGACCCGTACTGCTGGTTGAGCATCCACGAGGCCGCGAAGTTGATCTGCAGGCCGCTCGCGCTCGACGGCGAGGCGTTCATGTTGCCCTTCTGCGTCAGGCTTGTGCCCGTTGCCAGCACCAGCCCCAGAAAGCCGGGCGACGTGACCACGCCAATGCCCGCCTTGGCCGTCGTGTTCGTTCCGCCATTCACCAGCGCTCCCAGCGGCAGTTGCAACGCGGGGCTCGCGGTGGAGACAGAACTGAACTGCGGCAGCGCGTTCAGCACCACCGAGCGCTGCTGTGTGCTGAAACCCGCCGTGTGAAGGATGGTCGCGCTGCTGGAGATGAGCGTGGCCTGCGCCAGCACCACCTGGCCGAGGCCCAGAACTGACGCGGCCGCGGCGGCTGCCTTGGCGCAACGCGCCCGAGATACAACGGTCTTCACGGTCTGTTCCCTCCTTACTCTGCAAAGTCGTTCAACGTGCGCGGAGCCCCGTGCATGGCACGGGCCTCTTGGCCGCAGCGAAAGATACCGCGCAAACTGCTGGTTGGCCACCGAACATTTACCTATTTTTGAGCCAGCAGGGGTGCCGAGTTATCGGCGCACCGACAGGGCCCGTTGGCCTTACGACCGCCGCCGCCGCGCTGCCAGCAGCCCGCCCATGCCGACCAAGGCCGCCGCGGACGGGGCCGGAACGTCGCCGGGGATGGGGAAGCCCACGGCGTTGCCCTCAGGGCTCTGCAGCCGCATATCGGCCTCTTGGCCGTCGTTGTGGATCGAGTACGTGATCGTGCCCGCCACCGTGATCAGTGTGCCGTCCATGAACTCACCCGGCGACGAGCTCAAGAGGTCCGAACTGGAGAGAGAGAACGGACCCTGGAAGTTGGTGTTCAGGAACGTGCTGGTGGAGATCGCCGAGCGAAACGGCAAGGCCGGGTTCACACCGGTGGTGTACATGAACGATGCCGACAGGGCCGTCTTGAAGAACGCGGTGGGCGAGGGCGTGCTGGGTCCGGGGGGTGGATTGGCCGGCAGCGAGCCGAGCGTTGAAAGCGATGCCCCGGACAAGCCCGCCGCGAATGAACCGACCACCTGCCATGTCGCGGAGAAACTGATCGCCAGCGTGCTGGCCGAACCTGGGCTCGTGTTCAGGTTGCCCTTCTGCGTCAAACTCGTGCCCGAAGCAAGAACCACGCCGATGAACGAATTCGATGTGACGGTTCCGATGCCCGCCTTGGCCGTGGTGTTTGCGCCGCCCGCCACCAGCGCGCCGAGCGGGAGCGTGAGCGGCGGCGCGGCCACGCCGGTCGAGGGGAAGTTCGCGGGCGTGAAGGCCCCTGTCGTGCGCGAGGGCGGTGTCGTGCCCAAGTTGGAGGTGTGCACGATCGTCGCCGTCGATGAGACCAGCGAGATGGCCGCACCGGCGACCGATGCCAATGCCAACGCCGCCGCAGTTCCAACGACAGCCGACAACGACAGATGCGCAGTGCCCATGGTCTCTCTCCGTAAAAACACACCGTCAGGTGTGATCCAATAACAACAGACTACAGCCTCCGGAGCCGCTGTCAACCGGAAAAGGGCCCGAATCCACGATTGCGTTCGGTTTGTGTTCGTTCAAATCTGTGCCACACCCATTTCCGGCCCGGCGGGCAGCCTCGATCTACGGTACAAACTCGCCATGCACACCGTTGAACGCCGCGAGTTTCTCATCGCCGCCGCCGCGACCGCCGGGGCTGGCCTCTGGGGCACCTTGGGCCACACGCGCGCGGCTCAAGGCGTGCAGCCCGCGTCCCCTGCCCACCCTGGCGCCGGCACGCCCGGCGATGCTCACCGCGGCCCATGCGTGGTCGGCTCGTACAACGCCGCCAACGGGCCCACGGGCGGCGCGGTCGCCCGCGCGATGCAACTGCTCGCCGCGGGCGCGGACCCGGTCGAGGCGGTGGTGGGCGGCGTGCAACTCGTTGAGGATGACCCCAATGACCAGTCCGTGGGCCTCGGCGGCCTGCCCAACGAGGACGGCATCGTTGAACTCGATGCCAGCGTGATGCACGGGCCGACGCACAAGTCCGGCGCGGTGGCCAGCCTTCGCAACATCAAGAACCCCGCCGCCGTCGCGCTGCTGGTCTGCCGCCGCACCGACCACTGCCTGCTGGTGGGCGAGGGCGCCCTTCGCTTCGCCAAGGCCCGCGGCTTTGTGGAAGAGAACCTCCTCACCGAAAAGAGCCGTCAAGACTGGATCAAATGGCGCGAGCAGATGAGCAAGGTTGATAACTGGCTGGGTGATGACCAGATGGACCGCTGGAAGAGCGACCCCAAAGACGCCGTGCGGATCGGCGCGGGACCCTTGCCCGATGATTGGCGATTCCACACCGGCACGATCCACTGCTCCGCCGTGGACAAGGACGGCGACATCGGCTCGTGCACCACCACGAGCGGCCTCTCGTGGAAACTCGCCGGCAGGGTCGGCGATTCGCCCATCATCGGCGCGGGCAACTACTGCGACAACGCCGTGGGCGCCGCCGGCTCCACCGGGCGCGGCGAGGCCAACCTCACCAACCTCGCTTCGTACGCGATCGTGCGCGAGATGGAAGCGGGCCTCACCCCGACAGAGGCCTGCCTGAAGGTGGCAAAGCGCGTGGCCGACCGCACCAAGGAGAAGCGGCTGCTCAACGCCCAGGGCCAGCCGCGCTTCAGCGTGAACTACTACGCCCTCCGCAAGGACGGAGCATGGGGCGGGGCCTCGCTGTGGTCGGGCGCGAAGATGGCCGTGTGCGACGGCGCGGGCCCGCGCACGGCAGAGATTCCGTACCTCTTCGAGACGCCCGCCGCGAAGTGAGCGGGTGGATGGTCCGGCGGTCCCCGCCTCACGCGCCCGGCGGCCTCACCTGCGCCTGCCCGCCGCTGCCACACCCGCGAGCGCCAGCAACCCGAAGGCTGACGGTGCGGGGATCTGAAAATAATCCTTTCCGAACTCGCCGTCGATGTTGGCCTTGGTCAGGCCGCACATCGCGTCAACCTTCAAGAAGTAGAGTTTCACGCCGTTGAGTTTGAGTTTGCTGGTGGCATCCACGCCGAACGTGCGCACATAGAGCACCTCCGTGCCCGCCGTCGCCTCGTTGTTGCTGAAGTCGATGAGTTTGCCGAACGACGTGTTCTTCAGGCAGAGTTCGCCCCACGCGAAGGCCTGCGTCAGCACCGCCATGTTGCCCACATCGGCTGCCGAGTTGTTCTTGCTCATGCTCTCCACCTGCGTGGGCGAGTCGGCGGTGCCGGCCCCGTCCAGCACGAGCGCAAGCGTGTTGTAGTTCGCGTTGGGGGCGTTGGCGTTCTTGCTGCTGTCGAACCACGCGGTGGTGCCCGAGAGCGAGATCGCCGCGGGCCCCGAGATCGACGCGAAGGCCGAATCGTTGTTCCACAGGGCGTTATTCAGCACCACCTCGGGCCGCTTGTTCACGGCACCGGTGAAGGTCATGTTGCCGATGTTGCGCAGCCGCCCGGGAGCGTCGGCCGCGCCGGTGACTTCCACGCGCCCCGTCCCGTTCGCGTCCGCGGCAACCTTCCATGTGCCGCCCATGGAAACCCCGCCCGCGATCTTCACCATGCCCCCAGCCTTCACATCCAGCGTGGCCTTGCTCGCGAGCATCTCCACGGCATCCACCGAGAGCGTGCCGGGCGTGCGCTCGGCCTCCAGGCGTCCCCCACCGCCGACCGTGATCATCGTGGGCTTCTCCGCCGTCGCGTCGTTGTTCACGACCGATCCCACCTTGGCCAGGCTCGCGCCCGCCGCGCCGCCGGCCACGCTGAACGTCGCCCCCGCGCGCATCCGCAGGTCGCGGTTGAGCGTGAGCGTGGCCCGCGGCCCCACCTGCACCGGCCCGGCCGTGTCCAGCCGGTCGATGGTGGCGGAACTCGCGCCGCCCGCGTTGTCGGCCCCGCCCACCACCGAGAGAGCCGCCCCCGCGTGGTTCATGAACACGCCGCTCTTCTTGTTCACGCCGTCGGTGGCCGTGAGTGTGCCCCCCGGCATCACATTGAACACCACGCCCGCGGGGGGATTGAGCGCAAGGCCGTTCCCGAGCACGGTGGTGTCCTCGCTGCTGCCGGTGCCCAGCGTGATCGTGCCGCCGGTGCCGACGCTGATCGACCCCACGTTGCTCGTGGCCGAGCGGTTTTCAAGAAGTGCCCCGGCCCCCGTCACCTCGATGGTCGCGGGCGTGCCGGCCGTCGGGCTCTTGTTCGTCAGGCGCACGCTGCTGTCGCCGGCGCCGTAGCCGCTCCCCACACGCACCTTGCCCCGCGCGCCAACGACCAGCCCGCCCTCGTTGCTCATGGCGCGGGCCACATCCAGCGTTGCGTCCGCGGCCGCCGTGCTGGCCACGTTCACCACGCCCCGCCCCGCATCCGTGAGGCTGTTGTAGAGTGCCACCTGCGGCGAATCCGCGGGGAGCGAGGCCCCGACGGTCATCGTCCCGCGCCCCTTCACGTCCAGCGTCCCCGCGTTCTCGATCGTCCATCCCACCACAAACTGGCCCGCCGTGCCGTCGGCCCCGCCCCCCACGCGGATCACGCCGCCGTTGAGCGCGCCCGTTCCCGGTGTCTTGTCGCTCTTGTTGTCCACCAGCAACTGCTTTGTCTTCACGTCCAGCGTGATGCCGTTGAGCAGGCCGTCCAGGTTCTGCGTGTCCACATCCACGGTGAACGTGGTGCCTGTGTCGTCGCCCGCAGTCGGATCCAGCGTCACCACGTCGTGGGTCTTGGGCACCTCTCCGGCACCGGCCCCGCCACGCCCCCAGCGGTCGGTGTTGCTCCACACCGGGTTCGCGCCCGGCTTGAACCTGTCCAGCACACGCTCGTCGTTGAAGCCGCCACCATCAACAAACCCGCGGTAGGTGTCCACGCGAGTGGACGATGAGAAGACGTTGTTGCCCGAGTTGTTCACGGCGACGATCTTCTTTCCGCCGCCCCCCCCGCCGAAATCAAAGACGTTGGGCCCGCCCGAGTCGCCGCCGTTGGTCAGTTCGCTGCTCGGGGGCCGGTTGAACGTGTACAACTCGTTGGTCACGTTCCCGTTCACAAGCGGGTCGGGGAATTTCATCGTGCCAATGCTCTTTACGCTCTCGTTCGCCACCGCGGTCGAGAACCCCAGCACCTGCACCGTGTTGCCCTTGGTCAGCACGTCCGCCCCGCCCGCCGCGGCGAGCGTTGGGAACGCCTCCGCCCCCGCCTTGTCTCGCCCGTTCAGCACCAGCAGCAGGCCGATGTCGTGCGGGTGGCTTGCGCCGCCCGTGGGGTCGTAACCCGGCTTCTGCACGCCCAGGCCCAGAAACCGCGTGGCGCCCAACTGGAAGCGCTCGAAGTTCTGGCCCGTGGGCGAGTCGCTATTCAGCACATGCGCGGCCGTCAGCGCCACACCCCGCGCGATGTACGAGCCGCTGCCGTTGTGCTTGTCCACCGCGTTGGTGGGATACTGCACGCGCCCGACGTACCAGAACTCCTTGTCCAGATCGCTGCCGGTCACGATCTTGATCGCGTTGGGTCCGTTGATGCCGGACGCCTCGGGGCCGACCGCCAGCGCGGTGCCCGCCGCGGCCGCCAGAAGCAGCAAACGACTCGTCTCGATGTTCCGCACGGTCTGCTCCTTCCTTGAATCTGCCGATCAACCAACCGCCCGCCGCCGCCGCGCGGCCACGACACCCACGAGGGTCAGCAAGCCCGCCATGCCCGGCGCCGGAATCTGGATCACCTGCCCGCCGTTGAGCATGATGCGTGTGAGATCCAGCCCGCAGGCCGCGTCCACGCGCTCGTAGTACAGCGTGCGCCCCGCCAGGTCGAGTGTGCTGCTGGTACTCACACCCAGGAAGCGCGTGTAGAGCACCTCCATGCCCGCGACGCCCTCCTCGGCGCTGCCGTCGTCCAGCGTCACCTTGCTCCCGCCCACCAGGCAGAACATGTTGAGCGCGAACATCTGCGTCAGACCCGCCACCACGGCGCCGTTGTCCTTGTTGTTGACCTCGAAGTTCACGGGCGCGTTCGCCGCCGTGAACGCCGAATCCCACACGACGTCCAGCATGTTGAAGTTGCACCCGCCGTTGGCCTCGGTGCGGCGGTTGAAGAACCCGCTCGCGGCCGTCATGATGAACCTGCCCGGGCCGTTCACCTTGCCGGTGTTCACGAAGTTGCTGTCCTGGAACGCCAGTTGCGGCTTGTTGCCCGCCCCGCCCGCGGCGAGTGTGAGCACGATCTCGCCGTTGTCCTCGTTCACCGCCCCGATGGTGCCGGTGCGCGTGTTGATGGCGTGGAACGAGGCGATCCCGTTCGCGTCGCTCGTCAGCGCCAGGCGTCCGTGATTGCTCATCCCGTAGTCGGTCTGGAGTTTGCCCCCGCCCGCCACGTTCACCTGCGCACCATTGCGGATCGACAGGGCCGTCGGCGCACCCGCGGCGGGCGGCACGGCGATGTCGGGCGTGAACGCCCGCATCGTCCCCCGCCGTCCAATGTTCACCACCGAGCCGGGGCCGCCGCCGAGCGGCCCGCCCACCTCCGTCACGCCCGAGTTGAACACGGCCGTCGTGGCCGCGTTGCCATCGACATCGATGGTGGAACCCGAGAATGTCTCCGTCTTTCGGTTGGCCGTGAGCCGCCCGTTTGCTTGCACTCTGAGTTTGCCCTGATGCACCAGCGTGTCGAGCGTGGCGGTTCCCTGCTGCCCGTTGTTGCCCTCAACAAGGAACTCCGCGCCCGCGTCGTTGTTGAAGCGGGCCGTTTGCCGGGGCAGGCCGTTGGTCACGTTGAGCGTGGCGGCCGCGCCGACCGTCACTTTGCCGCCGTTGAAGTTGTGCAAGCCGACCGGCTCAAACCCGCCCGGGCGTGTCAGCGGCAGACGTGTTCCGATGTCGGCGCGCCCGCCCACATCCACAAGCACGGTGCCCCGGTTCTCGAAGCCCAGATCATTGGTGAACTTTGCCTCGTCGCCCTCAACCGTCAGTAGCGCCTTGTTGCCGTTCACGATGTCGTTGACAAACGTGATGCCCGCCGGCGTGGCGTTGACCGTCGCACCCGTGTTCACCACCGAGTTGCTGCGGACCGCGAACGTGCCCTCGTTGCGGACGATGCCGCGGATGTCGAGGCTGGCCGGACGCGCCGGTATGTTGGAAAGCACACTCACGGCCCCCGTGCCTTCGTTCGTCCGGCTGTTCAGGAACGCGATCTGCGTGTGGTTGTTGGGAAACGAGGAGCCCATCACGACCTCGCCGTGCTCGCCCACGTTGAATTCGCTCGCGTTCTCCATGCTCCAGCCCACGGTGAAGCGTGTGACAGCCGGGCCCCCGCGGAAGACGTCGATCCGCCCGCCGTTGAGCACGCCCGAGCCGGGCGTGGAGGCGGTGCCGCCCACCACCTGGAAGTGCCCGCCGCTGATCCGCAGCCTCACGTCATTGAGCATCCCGTCCAGGTTGGGCGTGTCCGCCGAACTCTCCACGATCAAACCCGTGTCATCACCCGCCGTCGTGTCCAGCACCACCACGCTCCCGGCCCCGGGCGCCGCCGCGGGTCCCGTCCCGGGTTGCCAGCGGCCAGCGTTGTCAAAGGCGGTGTTCGCCCCCGCGGTCATTCGCGTCACCACGCGCACGCCGCCCACGCCGTTGCCGTCGATAAAGCCGCGGTGCGCATCCACGCGCGTGCCCAGCGAGATCGTCGATCCGTTGCCGGCGTTGACGGTGGCCACGATGCGCTTGCCCTTCATCCCCCCGAAGTCGAAAACGTGCGGGCCGCCCGAGTCGCCCGGCTGGGAGAAATCCGTGCCCGCGGGCACGCGGTACGTGTAGGTCTGCTGGGCGACGTCGCCTGCGTCCGGCGGATTCTTGATCGTGATCAACCCGCGGCGTTTGGCGCTCGTTCCGCCCGGCCCAGTGAAGCCGATCAGTTCTGCGGTGTTGCCGCCCACGAGATTGTCCGGCCCGGCCGCCGGCCCGCCGGCGTTCGCCGCGGCCAGTGTCGGGAACACCTCTCCGCCCATCGTCGCCCGCCCGTTCAGGAGCAGCATCAGCGCGATGTCGTTGCCGCTCACCGCGCCGCCCGCAGGGTGCGAGGGGTGCTGCACGCCCAGCCCGAGGAAACGATCGCCGCCGAGTTGGAACCGCTCAAACTCCTGCGCGGCCGGCGCATCGCTGTTGATCGCGTGCCCGGCCGTGAGCACCAGCCCTTGGCGGATGTACGAGCCAGTGGCCAGGTGCGTGTCCGCCGCGGTCGTCCGGCGCTGCACACGCCCCACATACCAGAATTCCGTGTTCTGCGCCGCCGTGACCGCCGCCGCGGTCGTGCCGCCCACCGCCCACACCGTCGTCGGCGCGGCCAACGTCGAACCGGCCAAGGCCCACAACGCCACAGTTCGCGACATGCTCATGGCCTCTCTCCTCAACTCTGGATTCCATCAACGCCATCGCGGGTGGGCGCGACCGCTCGGGTCGCCGCGCAGCGCACACCGCTTCTGCCTTCGCAGAGCATACCTCGCCACCGTGAGATTGCACATCGGGCCCCACCCTCCGAGGCTGATTTGTGCGTTCCCGTCCGGATTGTGGCCCAAAGTTAGCCGCGTGTCAGGGTGGACCGGATCGTCTCCAGCAGCATCTCGGGCTCCACCATCCGCCCCGCTCCCACGGTGCGGCAGGCCTGCCACCCGTCGCCGGGACCGATCAGCCGGAAGCCGTCTGCCGCAAGTTGCTTGGCGTTGCGCTGTGTGCTCGCCTGGTTCCACATCGCCTCGTTCATCGATGGCGCCAGCAGCACGGGCGTCTTCGCGCGATCGATCGCCGAGAGGATCAGCGTCACCACATCGTCGGTGTGCCCGCCCGCCAGTTTGGCCATGCAGTCCATCGTGCAGGGGGCCACAATCGCCAGACGCGCCTCGCGCGCCAGGCTCACGTGCTGCGGGTCGTGGCTCTCGATGTGGTCCCAGGCGCTCGTGTACACGGGCCTGCCCGAGAGCGCCTGGAACGTGAGCGGCGTAACAAACCGCGTGGCGCTGTCGGTCATTGCCACCGTCACCAGCGCCCCCGCCTGGGCAAGCCGCGACACGAGCGTCGCCGTCTTGTACGCGGCGATACCGCCCGTGATCCCCACGATGATGCGGGCATCTTTCAGCGGGTCGTGCGGAGTATCGGGCATCGTGAGGCCACCGCGCGGATGGACAGGAAGTGGGGGGGCCGGCGGCGGGGTGTCCCGCCGGTTAGCGTTCAGTCGCGCCCGGCGAGTTGCGGCATCGCCGCCTGCGTGTCCGGGTCGCTCGCGTCAAACTCCGCCACGATTTTGTCGTGCAGAATCTCGTCGATCACCACCTCGAGGTCCGACCGGCCACGCCGATCCACCATCGGGCGGGCACCGTCCATCAGTTGCACCAGCCGACGCTGGATCAGCGCGCACAACTTGAAGCGCCCGCCGACCTTGTTGATGATGTCATCGCTCTTGAGGGCTTCGATCATGGTCTGTGCCGCCTTGAAATGTGAAAATGGCGAGAAATTCGGGGCAGGGGTCGCACGCCGCGGGCCAGAAAAGTCGGGGGGGCCTTGGGCGAACGCAGTTGCCCACATCCGTCTTCCCGCTTGCCAAACCCGCAATCCGGCTGCATACTCCCGACGAGCTTGTTGGAGACGGTCCGGTTTCAACCCAGCCGTCAAGGCCTATTCTAGTCTCCACCAGGCCCAGAGCCAAGGTCCGGCCGCAGCGCCATGCCGCGGCCCGCAAAGGCACTTTTCGCACCCGGGTGCCCAGCACCCGCACCATGTGCTTGCCAGACTCCCGCACACCCACTGGTTCCGCCAGATCGGTTGTGCCAGAGATGAAAACGTCGATGTATTCGCGCGGCGTGCGGGCGGGCGTTTCCGCCCCCACCGTCCGTTCGCAGGGATGCGCACATGCTGCTCAAACAATGGGCGTTCGGCGACCGGGTCGTCCACGCTGGCCGACCCGAATGGGGCGTGGGGGTTGTCACCGCCGCGCACGCCGAACGCCACGAGGGCCGTTCCTGCCAGAAACTCGTCATCCGCTTCGACCACGGCGGCCTCAAGACCATCTCCACCGCCCACGCAGACCTGCGCCCCGAGGGCGAACTGCCCATGCTCGCCGCGGCAGACCACGCCAAGCCGGAAGATGACCCCTTCATGGCCCCCAGCGGGCCTAGTTCCAAAGAGATCATGCTCCGCCTGCCCGACGCGGCCACCGACCCCTTCTCCACCGCCCGTGCCCGCCTGCTGGCCAGCCTCACGCTCTACCGCTTCGGCGACCAGCCCGGCGCGCTGCTGGAGTGGGCCGTTGCCCAGTGCGGTCTCAAAGACCCGATGACGCGATTCAACCGCCATGAACTGGAAGAACTTTTTCGCCGCTGGGTCCAGATCCGCGATGAGCACTTTCGTGAGATGTGCTTCCACCTGAAGCGCAACGACCCGGCCCTGCTGGCAGAGGGCCTGAAGTTGGCACCGCCCCGCGCCGCCAACATGATGCGCAAGATCGACGGCGGCCCCGTCGCGTCGTCGCCGCCCCGGCGCTGATGCTCGCGCGCCCCTGAACATGCGCCCACGTTGACGCGCTGCCCCGCGGGTGTTGCTCTGCGCCCACACCCCGCACAGACGGACCGCCCTCCAAACCCGTCCCGCCACCGCTCGCCCGCTGATTCGCGGGTCTGCGCATCCGCACGCCGTTCTTCTCGGACGCGCGCGCTCTGGCACGCACCCGCGGCAATCGTGGCCCGGCCGTTGTTCTGTCTCTTCCATCGCCCGCGAGGGTGAGGAGAGAGAGAGCACCGCCGCGAGAAGAGAGAGCTCGCGGCGGTCTTCCGGTCCGATCAGCCCCCTTGGGCCCAGAGTGCGTCCATTCCAAAGAGAGAAGGGAACGACCCATGAACGAGCAGGAATTCCAGGACAAACTCGGCGACCTCATCACCCAGATCGGCAGCCTGGCGCCCGGTCAGCGCGAGTCGCTCACCAAACTCGCCGACGAGACCAAAGACCGCCACGAGCGCATGAAGAAGACCGTGGCCGACCTGCAGGACTCGCTCGACTACCTGCGGGTGAGCGTCAAGTACATGCTCTTTGACCTCGAGGCCACACGCCGCGAGAACCAGTACCTCCGCAAACTCCTGGAAAAGCAGGCCAACCCGCCCCAGGACGCCGACGACGAGAACCGGCCATAGCCATCAGTGCCCAGTCCCAGTCCCTTCCACAAGCCTTCCTTCCTTCCGGGAAACCGGATACGACACGACACGTCATTTGAGGAGAGAGATTGGTCTCGGGGAAACCCGTGACCCTGCGAAGCGGAGTGAGAGAGTAAACAGACCACCTCCCGGTCTTCCTGCACAACACTCGCCGCTCGCCACAAGATGGGGAACACGCCCGAGCAGATCACGCGCCCCGAGGCAGGGCGACGCCTGCTCGGACCTGTTCCCCGTCTTGTGCTCATTGAACGAACCCCGAGCGTGAGCGAGGGGCCCTGCGCTTCATCGTGGTGTCGCTGGCGTGGCCCCCTCGCTCACGCTCGGTGCTCGTGTGGCATCTTGCCGCGCCTTGGCCGCGCTCCGCCCCATGTACATCATGCCCACGATCACCAGCCCGATGGCGATGCCCAGGGCGTAGTAGCCGAGGCGCTCCCGAAAACTCGACCGCGAGTGTTGTTCAAGGTTTCCGCCGCTCATGCTGCCGGCCCTCCCCCCATGCGTGTGCCCGGTCCGCCCCAGCCCTTGGCCCGCCCGCCCCCGCCCTTGTCGCCCTTCTTTGGTGATGCGCCCCGACCCTTGCCGCGCCGGTTCGCACGCACGCCCGGCATCCCCGGCCGCCGATCCGCCGCGGACGGCTCATCCCCATCCCCGTCCACATCCGCGCGCGTCACGCGGCCGCTCGCCTTCGCGCCGCTCGCCACCAGGCCCTTCTTCAGGGCCGCGGCCTGATCGCGCAGGCGCGCTGCGCTCTCAAACTGCATCTTCCCCGCCGCGTCCAGCATCTCCTCCTCCAGCATGCGCACCATCTCGGCGGTGTCAAAGTCGGGCTCGCCCGCCTTCACCGCCTCGCGCGTGGTGCGGTTGGCCCGCACCTCGAGCTCAATCCCGCGGCGGATCGCCTTCACGATCGTCTCCGGTGTGATCCCGTGCTCCGTGTTGTACGCCTTCTGCTTGTCGCGCCGGCGGTCCGTCTCATCAATCGCCGCGCTCATGCTCGGGGTCATTCTGTCGGCGTACATCACCACGTGGGCGTTCACGTTGCGGGCCGCGCGACCGATCTGCTGGATCAGGCTCGTGGCGCTGCGCAGAAAGCCCTCCTTGTCCGCATCCAGGATCGCAACGAGGCTCACCTCGGGCAGGTCCAGCCCCTCGCGCAGCAGGTTGACGCCCACCAGCACGTCAAAGTCGCCGCGGCGAAGGTCGCCGAGAATCTCGATGCGCTCCAGCGTCTCGATCCCGCTGTGGAGATACCGCACCTTCAGCCCCTTCTCGTGCAGGTAGTTGGTCAGGTCCTCGCACAGGCGCTTCGTGAGCGCCGTCACGATCACGCGCTCGTTCCGCCCCGCCCGTTCCACGCACCGCTCGATCAGGTCCGGCACTTGCCCCTTCGCCGGCTTGATCTCGATTGTCGGGTCGAGCAGGCCCGTCGGCCGGATCACCTGCTCCGACACCTCACCACCCACCTTCTCCAACTCGTACGGCCCCGGCGTGGCGCTCACAAACAGCGTGCGCGGCACCACGCTCTCGAACTCCTCGAACCTCAGCGGCCGATTGTCCATCGCGCTCGGCAGGCGAAAGCCGTGCTCCACCAGCACCGTCTTGCGGGCCTTGTCGCCGTTGAACATCGCCCGCACCTGCGGCACGCTCACGTGGCTCTCATCGATAATCAGCAGCCAGTCGTTCAGGTTCGGCGGTGTGTGCTTGCGGCCGCGCTCGGGGCCGAATTCGGGGGCATCTGTTTTGAGTGGGGCGGACGTCCCGTCCGCCTCCTCGGCCGCCGAATTTCTCTCGTCGGCGGACAGGATGTCCGCCCCACCCAAGCCATCCGCCCCACCCGGCTCTCCAGTCGCCCCCGCCGCCGGCGCGTAGTCCAGATAGTCCAGCAGCGTCCACGGACGCTCACCCGGCAGCCGCCCGTCAAGGTGGCGAGAGTAGTTCTCGATGCCGTTGCAGATGCCCGTCTCCTCCAGCATCTCCAGGTCATACTTGGTGCGGGCCATCAGCCGCTGCGCCTCCAGCAGCCTCCCCTCACTCCGCAACTGGTCGACGCGTCCCTTCAACTCCGCCCGTATCCCCTCCAGAATGGTCTGCATTCGCGACTCGTCCGTCACATAGTGCGCGGCCGGAAAGAGGAAGAACCGCCGTTCCTCGCTCAGCAGTTCACCGCTCGTGGGGTTCACGATGCTGATCCGCTCCACGGCATCGCCGAAGAGTTCCACCCGCACGGCGAAACTCTCGTACGCGGGGAAGACCTCGATCATGTCGCCCCGCACGCGATACTGCCCGCGTGCAAACTCCATCTCGCTGCGCTTGTACTGCATCGCCGTGAGCGAGAGCAGCAAATCCCTCCGCACGATGGGCGCCCCCACTGCCAAACTCAGCACGCGTCCGGCGTACGTCTCGGGAGAGCCCAGGCCGAAGATGCAACTCACGCTCGCCACCACGATGGTGTCGCGCCGCGAGAGGATGTTGCTCGTGGCCGCCAGGCGCAGGCGGTCCAGGTCGTCGTTGCGTGAACTGTCCTTCTCGATGTAGATATCCCGCGCGGGGATGTACGCCTCCGGCTGGTAGTAGTCGTAGTACGACACGAAGTAACTCACCGCGTTGTGCGGAAAAAGTTCCTTCATCTCCTCGTACAACTGGGCCGCCAGCGTCTTGTTGTGGCTGAGAATGAGCGTGGGCTTGCCCAGTTTGGCGATCACGTTCGCCATCGTGAACGTCTTGCCCGTGCCGGTGGCCCCCAGGAGGCACGAAAAGCGTTCGCCGCTGCCGATCCGCTTGGTCAGCGACTCGATTGCTCCGGGCTGGTCGCCCGTGGGCTTGAACGGCGACACGACCTGAAACGGCCGCCCAGCGCGAGATGGTCCGCTTTCGGGCACGCCCGGAGCGTACGGCCGCCGCGCTGCACGGGCATGTGGCGCGCCCAACGCTCACTGAGGCCCGGGCGCCAGCCCGGGCTCTTTCGCCGCCGGCACACCTGTCGCCGGGCGTGCCCCCGTTTCTGGCCCGGCGCGCCCATAGCCCAGCCACTCCGGCAGGTTCTTCTCGCACCAGTCGCGGTACTCGGCCATGCTCTCAAACGAGCGGTACTTGGCATCGTCCAGCACCGGCTTGTAGGTCTTGATGAACGCGTACTTGAAGCGCTGCTCCAGCGTTCGCTTCGCCGCGGCCTCAAAGTCGGCGATCCACTCCGGTGGAATGGGTTTCTGGCCCTCGGCGGGCACTTTTGCAACCATGGCGCATTGTAGATCGCCCGCCAGGCTCATCACCCCTTCACCGCCGCCCGCAACTCGCGGGGGTTTACAGCGCGCGCACGAACTCCTCCATCGTCAAGCCGACATCCTCGGTCACGATCTTCTGGAGCAAGCCACGCGGCACGTCGCGCCCGCTATGCACGGCTACCGTCGTCCGCCGGCCATCGGGATGGGCCAGCCGTCTGTGCGAACCACGCGACCGCACTTCCACAAACCCAAGGCGACGAAGCACCGCGAGCAACTCGCGGGCCGTGATCGCGGGCACCCGGCTCATCGCACAATCTCAAGGTCGCGCAGGCCCACAAACCGTGTGCCGTTGCTCGCGGGCTTCTCGTCCTCCAGGCACAACAGAGCAGCCTCGGAGACGTTCGCCATGGCCTCTTCAAGCGTATATCCGTACGACCGGCATCCTTGCAGGGTCGGCACGGACATGATGAAGACCCCGTCCTCATCCTGTTCCACCACCACAGGGACGTGAACGCGGGACGGGCCCTTGCCGCGGGTTGGTGCCCGGGGCGAGCCGCGGGCTTTCCGCAGCGCAGGGCGAGGATCAGCCTTGCGAGGTGTTCGGCGTGTGGCCATGGCGAATCGTAGGTTCTCTCGCAGCCGCCCTCTCACCCCTTCACCGCCGCCAGCAACTCCCGCGGCTGCCTGCGCATCAGCCGCATCACGCTCGGCGCCGCCGCGCCCAGCGTGATCGCCGTCATCAGGGCACACCCCGCCGCGATCGCCGGCCAGCTCGGGCGAACGGTCAGCACAATCCCGATCAGCGCCCGCGACACGCGCGTGCCCGCCCACGCCGCCGTCAGCCCCAGCCCGGTGCCCAGCACGCACGCGGCCAGCGCGATGATGAGCGCCTCGCCGATCACCAGGCGCCCCAGCAGGCCGCGCTGCCCGCCCACCGCCCGCAGCACGCCGAACTCAAACTGGCGCGCCTGAATCCCCGCCACGATCAGGTTCGCCACGCCCAGGCACGCGATGAGCATGGCGCCGATGGCAATCAGCGAGAACATCAGGAGCGCACCGCCAACCACTTCGTTGATCCGGGCCTTCATCTCTGTCGCGCTCACGGCGATGAGAATGCCCCCGCCCACCGCCGCGCGGATGCGTTCCATCGCCGCCTCGCTCCCGCCCGCGGCATCTGCCACGCCCGGCTTGAAGTTCACCTGGATGAAGTTGATCGCCGTGTTGCCGAACTTCTCAACCATGTCCTTGCGCGTGCCGAAGACCGCGCTCAAACTCTGCTCCACAAACTGCGAGTCCACGTCTAGGAACTTGCTGGCGATCTCCAGCCCCGGGCTGGTGATCGCCCCCGCCACCTCGAAGGTGTGCTCCCTCCCATCGTGCGAGAGTTTCAGCGTGCTCCCCGGCCCCAGCCCCCGGCTCACGTAAAACTCGCGCGCCACCAGCACCGCCCCGCCCCGGTCCAGTTTCGCCAGGGCCTCACGGATGCCCGCGGCATCACTCGGCTGCACCCACTCCACGTTCGTCATCTCGAAGAACGGCCCGGGCTCAAAGCCGAAAAAACTCGTCTGCCACTTCATCAGGCCCGTCACACCCATGGCGGCCTCGCTCGCCACGTCCACGCTCTGCCGCGTGATCGCGCACGTCTGGGCCACATCGCCCAGCGCGGCCACGCGGTCGCGCACCTCGGGCCGGAAGTTCAGGCCGTACACAAACGCATCGGGCAGACGCATCGCGTCCAGATAGTCGCGCAGCACCGTGCGCCCCTGAGTCCAGATCGCCACCATCATCGCCAGGCCCAGCATCATTGCGCCGGCCGTGAACCCGTGCCGATACGGCGTCGCGAAGATCGTCCTTTTCAGCATCGCGCCCGGCAGTCCCATGAGGCGAGACACCACGCCGCTGAGCCCCCACGCCACCGCCAACGTCAGCGGCACACTCAGCACAAACGCGCCCGTCATCAGCGCCGGCACGCCCACCGAGGCGTGCCCCCAGAAGAGCATGTCCGTGTTGGTGAACGTTCCCACGATCACCACTTCCGTCAGCGGCCCCAGCACGCCCACCGCCAGGCAGACCCACAGCCAGCGCCGCTTCACGGGGCGGGCTCGCACGCTCAGCCCCTCCAGCGGGCTCACGCTCGCTGCCTGCGCCGCCGGCCATGCCGCGCCCACCACGCCCGCCACCACGCACGAGAGGCCCGCCAGTACCAGGCCCACGGGGTTGAAGAAGAACCCGGCCGGCAACTGCTCCGGAAAAATCTGCACCAAGAGCCACGCCCCGGCGATCCCCAGCGGCACGCCGAGTACCGCGCCCGCAAAGCCCACAAACACACCCACCAACAACTGCGCCAGGGCCAACTGTCCCTTCATCGCCCCCACGCTCCGCAAGATCGACAGTTCCCGCGCCCGCTCCGCCACGCTGGTCGTCAGCCCCGTCATCACGATGAACGCGCTGGCAATGCAACTCAGCACGCTCGCCACCACCATGCCCACGCGGTTGGCCTTGAGGTTGTCCTCCAGGCCGCTGATCACCTTCTCCGTTTCCTGCAGGAGCAGCCCGGTCGGAATGCTCTCCCCCGCACGCCTCGCCTTGGCCGCGGCTTTCGCGTCCGTGCCCGCCTTCAGCACCAGGTCGATCTGGTTCACGCGCCCCGGTCGGTCCGTGGCCACCTGCAGTGTGGCCAACTCCAGAAACACATCCTCTGTCGTCACGATCTCGCCCAACGGCGGAGGGCGCGAAATGCCCACCACCACCACCGATGCCGCGTCGCCGAACTTCTCCACCTCTAGCCGGTCGCCCACCTTCGCGTTGAGCGTCCGCGCACTGCGCAGGTCCACCACCACTTCGCCCGGCCCGGTCACCGCCCGGCCTTCCAGCACCTCCAGCGGCCGCACCCGCGGCTCGTGGGCAACATCAATGCCGTACGCCACGAAGGTGCCCCGCGCCGCCGCCCGCTCCCCTTCGGCCGCGTGCTTGAGCGAGATCTGGTCGCGCAGGCGCGGCACCGCCAAGTCCACCTCGGGCCATGCTCGAACGGCCTCGATCATCTCCTGGTCAAACGTCGTATCGCCCACGTGCTTCAGCCGCAGGTCCGCCGCGCCCACCACGCTGCTCACCCGCCCGGTCATCGCCTGCGCCAGGCTCTCCATGGCGCACGAGACCGCCGCGATGAGCGCGGCAGCCAGCGCCGCGGCCAGCGTGAGCAGCAGCGTGCGCCCGCCCCTACCGGACAAGTTGTTGATAGCGAGCCGCAACGCCGCCGGCATCGAGTCCCTCCGATTCGATTGTGCCCGTCACCACCCCGTCGCGCAGCACGTACACGCGCGAGCAGTGCGCCGCCGCCGCCGGCTCGTGCGTCACCATCATCACCGTCATCCCCTCCTGCCCCGCGATCTCCTTCAGCAGCACCCACAGCCGTGCGCTGGATGCCGAATCCAGGTTCCCCGTCGGCTCATCCGCCAGCAGCACGCGCGGCTTGAACAAGAGCGCCCGCGCAATCGCCACGCGCTGCTGCTCGCCCCCGCTCAGGGCGTCGGGCCGGTGCTTGCCGCGCCCCTCCAGCCCCAGGCGGGCCAGCAACTCCGCGGCGCGGTCGCGCATCGCCGCGTCTTCCTTGCCCGCCAGCATCGCCGGCAGCGTGATGTTCTCGATCGCGTTGAACGTGGGAATCAGGTTGAACTGCTGGAAGACGATGCCGATCCGGTGTCGCCGGAAGAGCGTCAGGTCGCGCTCGCTCATCGTCTGCAAGGCCTGCCCATCCACCACCACGCTCCCCGCGTCCGGCTGGTCCAGCGCAGCCATCAAATGCATCAGCGTGCTCTTGCCGCTGCCCGAAGCCCCCATGATGCCGTAGAACCCCGGGGCCTCGATCGACAGATCGACACCCCGCAGCGCCTCCACGCGCTTCTCGCCCAACTGATACGACTTGTGCACACCCTTGCAGAGAATCATGCAGCCTTCCGCACCCGCGCCCCGTGGCCAGTGCCCAGTGCCGTCCGCTTCACGCCGGGTGGGCCGCGTCATACTTCGCCGCGTCGTGCAGTTTGGCCAGAGGGGCTTTGTCCCCGGTCTTCACCTTGATGAGCCACCCCTTGCCGTAGGGATCGCTGTTGAGAGCGCCGGGGTCCTCGGCCAGGGCCCCGTTCACCTCGATGATCTCCCCGCCCACGGCGCAGTAAATGTCGCTCGTGGTCTTCACGCTCTCCACCTCGCCCACGCCCTGCCCGGGCGTGATCTTGGTGCCCACCGGCTTCATGCTCACATACGTCACGTCGGTCAGGGCATCCACGGCGTACTTGGTGATGCCCAGCGTCACCACGTCGCCCTCGGCCTTGTGCCACTCGTGAGAATCGGTATACACCCGGTCGCTCGGAGATGCCATCTTCGCGGTCCTTTCTGTTCCTCTGGCCCGTCGGGCCAACTCTAGCCGATGGGAAGCCCCGTGCCCCCGCGGGTGGGGCGAACGTCCCGTCCGCCAACCCGATACCCTGTCCCGACGCACCCATGATCCTCACGCTCCTCGCCACCCCGGCCATCATGAAACTCAAGGCCGTGGCCACACCCACGATGCCCGGCGGCAAACTCACGCCCGTCATGCTCCCTGCCTTCGCGCGCGAGCGCCTGGGCCTCACCGGCCTCACGCTCACCTCGCCCATCCTCGCCGGCGCAGACCGGGATGTGCTGGCCAAAATCCGCGATGCCGCGGACCGCGCCGGCTGCCCCATTCTGGGCCTGGTCGAACTCGAAACACACTCTGTGGCCGACCCGGACAAGGCCGAGGCCACCGCCGACCGCCTCCAGCGGCTCATCCAGGCCGCCAACTTCCTGGGCGCCAGTTCCGTCGGCGTGCCTATTCAGGCACCCGATGATGACGACGCCATGACCGATGTGGCCGAGGTCGTCCGGCCCGTCCTCAAGAAGGCCGAACGCCTCGAGATCAACCTCGCCCTTGCCACCGCCCCCGGCCTGGCCTCCAAGGCCGACCGCCTCGGCGAACTGCTCAAGAAGATCGGCGGCTTCCGCGTCGGCACCATGCCCGATTTCAAGTCCGCCCATGATTCCGGCGACGCCCCGGCTTACCTGAAAAAACTCGTCCCCTACGCCTCCACGGTCGTCGCCGTCTCCAGCAAGTTCGAGACCTCCGGCACCGGTAAGAGCGCCAAGACCGTCCACAAGCCCTACGACCTCAAGCCCTACTGCGAGGTCCTCCTGGCCGTCGGCTACGACGGCGTCGTCGCCATCGACTACCGCGGCACCGGCGACGCCATCACCGGCATCGAGAACACCCGCTCCGCCCTGCAGACTACGCTGCGGGAGTCCCTCCCTGATCACGAAGACGACGACCTCGACCTTGACATCGATGAGATCGTGGCCGAGGTTGAAAAAGAGGCCGAGACCGAGGAATGACCGCCGCCCCAGGACCACCCCGCGTGCAGCAACCACCCATCGAGGTCGCCGCCCGCCCGACTCTTCCGCCACGCTTCATCATCGCCATCGACGGGCCCGCCGCCGTCGGCAAGTCCTCCGTCGCCGGCGGCCTCGCCGACCGCCTCGGCATGGTCCTCCTCAACACCGGCGCCATGTACCGCGCCGCCGCGGCGGTCGTCATCGAACGCTCCATCGACGACCGCGACGCCGGCGCCGTCTGCGCGGCCGTGCGAGCGGTAGACCTCCACTTTGACTGGTCGGCCCGTCCGCCGCGCATCTACCTTGGCGGGCGCGATGTCTCCGAGCGCATCAACCTGCCCGATGTCACAGAGCGCGTCGCCGCGCTCTCGGCCATCCCCCAACTGCGCGAACTCATGGTCGGCTGGCAGCAGCAGATCGCTCGCGAGCACCCGCACCTTGTGGCCGAGGGCCGAGACCAGACCAGCGTGGTCTTCCCCGACGCCGAACTCAAGGTGTTTCTGGATGCTTCCCCCGAGGTGCGTGCCCGCCGCCGCGCCGAGCAGAACCGCCGTAAGAACCTCCCCGCCGACGAGGCCGCGATCATGCGCGACATCCGCCAGCGTGACCAGATCGACTACAACAAGCCCGTCGGCCGGCTCATCCGCACGAGCGACTCGGTCTATCTGGATTCATCCGCGCTCGACCGCGACGGCGTGATCGCCGCGCTCGAGCAACTCGCCCGCGCCCGCCTCGCGAAGGGCTGATGCGCCCCCTGCACCACGATGCTTCCTTCCTACCGCGCCAAAAACCCCGGCCGTCCGCTCGGGGCCATGCTCACCTTCGAGGTCTGCTGGTTCGCCTGCTGGCTGGTGTTCACCCTCATCTACCGCCAGCGCACCCGCGGCTGCCACCGCATCCCCGCCCGCGGCCCGCTGCTGGTCGTCGCCAACCATCAATCCCACCTCGACCCGCCCGCCATCGGCATGGCCTTCCGTACCCGCCACCTCTCATTCCTCGCGAGAGACTCCCTTTTCCGTGTCCCGCTCCTGGGCCGTCTCATCCGCGCCCTCAACTCAACCCCCGTCGCCCGCGGCACATCCGACACGGCCGCCATCCGCACCACCCTCGCGCTGCTGGCGCACGGCCGCGCCGTTCTCGTCTTCCCCGAGGGAACACGCTCGACAGACGGATCGCTCGGCCCGTTCAAGCGCGGCGTGTGGCTGCTGCTCTCCCGTGCCAAGTGCCCCGTCCTGCCCGTCGCCATCTCCGGCTCGAACAAAGCCTGGCCGCGTGCGAGCCTTCTGCCGCGACTGCTCTCCCCGCCCATCACCGTGCACGTGGGCCAACCCATCCCCGCAGAAGCGCTCCTCGCACTCGGCCCCGATGCCGGCCTCGCCCGCATTCGCGCCGAGATTGAGTCGCTCCTGAACTCGCGAGTGCCTTAGAGGGACAAGCGCTCACTCTCCCCCCGCGCTCAAATCCCCCAACGGTGAGAAGCACGCGTCGTAGGCCAGCAGCACCTGCACCACACGCTCAACCGCGTCCGCACCCTCCGCCGCTGCCGCGTCGATCCCCACCAGCGTGCGGAACGTGTAGAGCATGTCGGGCGGAGGGCTGCGGAAGTGCTCCACACGCAGCGCCGGCCCGGCGTACTCCTGGTCCACCAGTTCATCCTTCAGCAGGTCGTCGAGTTTGTCCCCCTGGTGCACCAGGTCCTGCTCGATCGACTGGCTCAGGTAGCGGTGCGGCGTCACCAGGCTCACGCACACCTGCCCCTCCCCCCCACCCTGCACATCCACGCGAAACTCCGCCGGCTCAGGGCTGGCCTTGCACAGGCACGTCAGTCGCCCCGCAACCACCTTCACGCCCCCGAACACCCCCGCCGCGTGCGCCCGCTTGCCCACCGCCTCGAGCAGCCGCACCAACGCCGGACTCGTTACAGCAAGAGCCATCAGGGCCGAGCGTAGGCCGCGGCACCCCTGCCACCCGCGTCTGACCCTCGACTCCCCGCGCCTGCCGCGCTAACCTGTTGCCCGTTCGACCCGCCCAGGTGGCGAAATTGGCAGACGCACTACCTTGAGGTGGTAGCGCCCGCAAGGGCATGCAGGTTCAACTCCTGTCCTGGGCATTCTGGCTTCTCTTCGTGCCACCGACTCGCGAGGCCTTGCGAGTGAGTCGGTGCCGGGCCGGATGGGGCCGCTCACCCCCTCACCACCATCTTGCCGCTGCCCATCTTCCCGACAAACTTCCCGTCGCGTGCCGCCACGCTGCCGCGCACAGCCACCACGCTGGGCCGCCCGGTGATCTCCCACCCCTCGAAAGCCGAGTAGTCCGTCGCCATCTGGTGCGTCTTGGCGCTGATGGTTCCGCGATACGCCGGGTCGTACACCACCACGTCCGCATCCGCCCCCACGGCGATCGTGCCCTTGCCCTTCAGGCCGAACACCCGCGCCGCGTTGGTGCTTGCCGCGGCGACAAACTGGTTCAGCGAAATCCGTCGCTCGCACACGCCGCGCGTGTAGAGCAGGTTCACCCGGTCCTCGACGCTCGGAATCCCGTTGGGAATCGTCGTGAAGTCGCCCGCCGGGGGTTTCCCCATCACCTTCTGCGTGGCAAAGTCGAAGGGTGCGTGGTCCGTCGCCACCGTGGAGATCACGCCGCTGCGGAGGTGGTCCCACATCTTCGGCAACTGGGCCTTGTCGCGCAGAGGCGGGCTCATCACGAACTTCGCGCCCTCGAACCCGTCGTCGCCGGTCTTCTGCGTGAAACTCTGGTCCAGCACCAGGTGCGGCAGCACGACCTCCACGGTCGCACGCACGCCGCGTTCGATTGCGCGCACCGCCTCCCGCACGGCCTCATCGCAACTGGTGTGCACCACGTACACGTGCGCCCCCGTGAGTTCCGCGAAGGTCATGAGGTGGGCCACGCCGCTCGCCTCCACGCGCACCGGGCGCGAGGGCTCGTGAAACTCGGGGGCCGTCTTGCCCGCCGCGACCAGTTCGGCGCACCGCTCGGCCACGATGGTTTCGTTCTCGCAGTGGGCCGTCACCACCACGCCCAGTTCCTTGGCCAGTTTCAGCGTGTGGTAGAGTTCGCGATCATCCACGCCCAGCGCGCCCTTGTACGCCAGAAACACCTTGAAGGAACGGATGCCGCGCTTCACGATCTCGCGCAACTGCTTCTCGGCCAGGCCGTCAAAGCGCGTCACGCCCATGTGGAATGTGAAGTCGCACGGCGCAGTCCCCTGGGCCTTCCCCAGCCACGTCTCGAAGGCCGCCAACGGCTCATCGCTCTTGCCGGGGCAGATCATCTCGATGAGCGTTGTCGTTCCGCCCACCAGCGCGGCTCTTCCCGCCGTCTCCCACGTGTCCTTCGCGTACGTCCCCATGAACGGCAGATAGATGTGCACGTGCGGATCGATGAAGCCCGGGAAGACGAACTTCCCCCTCGCGTCGATCACCTCCGTCCCCGCCGGGCAACCCTTCTCGTCAATCCCGCGCTCGATGCGTGTGATCGTCTCCCCCGCGCAAAGCACATCGGCCTGATAGTCGTCCGTCGCGGTGATGACCCGTCCGTTCTTGATGAGCAGCGGCATGGTGGCCCTCGTTGTCCCCTCGTGCGTGCACAGCCTATCAGAACCGGGTGGGACGCACGCGGCTCGGGCGCACGCTCGGTGGGGCGGACGTCCCGTCCGCCTTCTCATTCTCCCATGCACCACGCTTTCTCTGCGGGTGTCTCCAACAATGCCCGACGGCTTCGCGCTCTTCGCGTTCTTCGCGGTCAACCTTGTCCTCCTTTGCCTTCCTTTGTGCCCTCTGTGCCTTTGTGGTTCCGCATTCCGTGGTGATGCCCCATGCCCCGCGTCCTCATGATCGATAACTACGACTCCTTCACCTTCAACCTGGTGCAGTACCTCTGCGAGTTGGGTGCCGAGGTGGTCGTCAAGCGCAATGATGCCATCACACCCGCCGCGGCTTTGGCCGGGGGCTTCACGCACCTCGTCGTCTCGCCCGGCCCCGGCAGCCCGCGCGAGGCGGGCATCTCCATGGCCATCATCAAGGCGTGTGCGCCCGTCATGCCCGTGCTGGGTGTGTGCCTGGGTCACCAAGCGATGGCGGAGGTTTTCGGCGGCAGCGTGACGCGCGCGCCCGTTCTCATGCACGGCAAGCCCTCGGCCATCACGCACGACGGCAAGGGCGTCTTCGTCGGCCTCCCCGCACGAATCGATGTCGGGCGATACCACTCCCTGTGCGTGCAAACCCACGATGTGCCCCCGCACTTCATCATCACCAGCCGCGCCATCAACGCCGATGGTTCCGAGGGTGAGGTCATGGGTATCCGCCACACCTCTTTGCCCTGCGAAGGTGTGCAGTTCCATCCCGAGAGCGTCCTCACACCCACCGGCAAGCAGATGATCGCCAACTTCCTGGCCTTCACCCCCTCCCAGAGGGAGGGGGCAGGGGGTGGGCAGGTTTCCGGTGGAGCGGTCGCGGCTGCGAGCGCCTTGCCTCACTCATGATCGCGCCCCTCACCATCCTCATGTCCGGCGAGCGTCTCTCCGCCGCGCAGGCCGAATCGCTCCTGCGCGACATGGCCTCCGGCGCACTGTCCGCGGCCGACTCCGCCCTCGCCCTCACCACCCTCCGCGACCGCGGCGAGACCGCCGCCGAAATCGCCGGTTTCGCACAGGGCATGCGCACCCTCGCCCTCAACCCCGGCCTCGATCCCTCGCTCACATCCCGTGCCGTCGACATCGTCGGCACCGGCGGTGACAATGCCGGCACATTCAACATCTCCACCGGCGCGGCACTGCTTGTCGCCGCGTGCGGCACGCCCGTCGTCAAGCACGGCAACCGCGCCGTGTCGTCTCGCGCCGGCAGCGCAGATGTGCTCCAGGCCCTCGGCCTTCCCATGCCCATGACCCCGGCCGCCGCCGCTCTGTGCCTGCTCGAAACCAACTTCACATTCCTCTTCGCCCCCGCCTACCACCCTGCCCTCGCCCGAATCGCGCCCGTGCGCAAGGCCATCGGCACGCGCACCATCTTCAACATCCTCGGCCCTCTCACCAACCCCGCCCAGCCACCCTTCGCACTCATCGGCGCGTACTCGCTCCCTGTCGCTCGCCTCATGGCCCAGGCCCTGGCCACGCTCCCCATCCGCCGTGCCGCCGTGGTGCACTCCGACGACGGCCTCGACGAGGCCACGTGCGCAAGCCCCTTTACGCTCATCTCAGTCGCACCTCCCCTCCCTCTGGGAGGGGCTGGGGGAGGGTGCGTCGAATCCCGCATCGACCCCGCCGAACTCGGGTTTGCACGCTGCACGCTCGCCGACCTGAAGGGTGGTGACGCTGTGCACAACGCCGCGGCACTGCGCGCTGCCCTCTCGCCCGGCCCCGCCGGTGCCGGCCCTCTCCGCGACACGCTCATCCTCAACGCATCGCTCGCGCTTGCGTCTTCGTCCCCCTCCGCTCCCAGCGGAGGGGGTGCCCGAGTCTTCGAGGGCGGGGGAGGCTCTTCCCGTGCCACCGCTGCCATCACCTCCGGGCGCGCCGCCGATCTACTCGACCGCCTCGCCGCCTTCGGCGCCTCGCTCCCCAAGGAGCGACCATGAGCACCTTCCTCGCCGATATGGCTGCTTCCAGCCGCGCCCGACTCGATGCCGCCCGCGCCCGCGAGCCGCTTGCCGCGCTCGAATCCCGGGCCCGCTCCGCCGTGCCGCCGCGTGCGCTCGCGCTCTCCACCTTCGACCTCATCGCCGAGATCAAGCCCGCATCTCCGTCGCGGGGACCGCTGCTTGGACCGCACCATGCCGGTCCCCATGCCACCGATGTGCAAGGCTCTGCGAGCACATCGGTGCCCAACACGCACACCGTCTGCCGCACTCTCGCCCACCACTACGCCGCCGCGGGTGCCGCCATCACCTCTGTCCTCACCGAGCCCACCCGCTTTGGCGGCTCCGATGAACTCCTTCGCGCGATCAGCGCCGCGGTCGCCACGCCAACTATGCGAAAGGACTTTCTCATCGACCCCTACCAGGTCGTCCAGGCCCGTGCCGACGGGGCATCCGGCATCCTCCTCATCACCCGCATGTTGTCGGACTCACAACTCGCCGAAATGCTCGCCGCGGCTCGTGCGCACAACCTCTTCGTCCTCCTCGAAGGGTTCGACGAAACCGATCTCGCCCGCGTCTCTGACGTCTCGCGTCTGGCGTCTGGCGTCTCTCTTCTCCTCGGCCTCAACACGCGCAACCTCGCCGACCTTTCCGTCGATCCCTCCCGCCTCGACCGCCTCATTTCCCACTTCCCACCCGGCTTTCCGCGAGTCGCTGAGTCTGGCCTGGAAACGCCCGAAGACGCGGGGCGCATCGCCGCCCTCGGTTATCGCCTCGCCCTCGTCGGCACCGCCCTTATGCGCTCTGCCCAGCCCCAGGCCTTGGCGCGGGCAATGATCGCCCGCGGCCGCGCAGTTGCGGCTGCCCGCCTCACGCCCTAGCCCCACGCCCTAGCCCCACGCCCTAGCCCCACGCCTCGTCTACTCATCAACTCGCGCCTCATCAACTCGTCAACTTCCCCATGAGCCTCCTGATCAAAGTCTGCGGCATCACCTCTCCCGAGGCCCTCGACGCGGCCATCAACGCCGGTGCGCACGCGGTGGGCTTCGTTTTCGCCGATTCGCCCCGCAAGGTTTCCACCACCATCGCCGCCAAACTCGCCAAGAAGGTTCCCGGCTCTGTGCTCAAGTTCGGTGTCTTCCGCCACCCATCGCCCGAACTCGTCGCGCGTGTGGCCGCGAGCGTGCCGCTGGATTACGTGCAGAGCGACGCGAGCGATGAGGACATCTTCAAGGGCCTCGCTCCCCAGAAGTTCCAGTTCCTGCCCGTGCTGCGCGACGGCCCCAACCTTTCCAAAGACCTCGAGACCGAACTCGCCCGCGGCCGCGGCCGCCCCATCATGATCGAAGCACCCGTCAGCGGCGCTGGGCTCAAGCCCGACTGGCGACGCATCGCCTCGCTCCGCGAACGTCCGCGCACGTATCTCGCCGGTGGTCTCACGGCGGAGAACGTCGCCGAGGCTATCCGCCTGGTGAAGCCTTACGCCGTTGATGTCTCCAGCGGCGTCGAGTCCTCCCCCGGCATCAAAGACCCCGACAAGATCAAGGCGTTCATCGCCGCGGTGCGGACCGCGGACGCGGCCTCCAAGCCTGCTGCCGGCGCACCTGCAACACGATGACCGCACTCGCCCCGCAACCCGCATTCACCCCGGGGGATGCCCTCGCCCCCGCGCTCGGCCCGCCCGCCGATGAACTCGCGCGCCTGCTGAGCGGCCACTACCCCGATGCCCGCGGCCGCTACGGCCCCTTCGGTGGCCGCTTCGTGCCCGAAACCCTCATGGGCGCGATCACGCGCCTTGAAGCCGTTGCACGCGAGGCCTTCGCCGACGCGGGCTTCCTTGCCGAACTCGATCACCAGTCGCGCACGTGGATCGGCCGGCCCACGCCCCTCTGCCGCGCGAGCAACCTGAGCAAGCAGTGGGGGATCGATCTCTGGTTCAAGCGCGAAGACCTGGCCCACACCGGCGCCCACAAAATCAACAACGCGCTCGGCCAGGCCCTGCTCGCCAAGCGCCTGGGCGTGAAGCGCATCATCGCCGAGACCGGCGCCGGCCAGCACGGCGTGGCCACCGCCGCGGCGTGCGCACGCGTGGGTTTCCCCTGCCGCGTCTACATGGGCGAGATCGACGTGGAACGCCAGGCGCCAAACGTGCAGCGCATGAAGAGGCTGGGTGCGGAGGTGGTGCCTGTCACCACCGGCGACCGCACGCTGCGTGCCGCGATTGACGAGGCCCTGCGAGATTGGGTGAGCGACCCTGTCGGCACGCACTATCTGCTGGGCTCGGCCGTCGGGCCGCACCCGTTCCCGTTCATTGTGCGCACGTTCCAGTCCATCATCGGGCGCGAGGCGCGGGTTCAGATGCTCGAGGCGAAGACGGGGCCGGGCCGGTTGCCCGATGCGCTCTTCGCGTGCGTTGGTGGTGGTTCCAACGCCATCGGCATCTTCCACGGCTTCCTCGCCGATGCCTCCGTCGCCATCTTCGGCATCGAGGCCGGCGGGCACGGGCCCGGCCTCGGCGAGCACTCCGCCACCATCACGCACGGCCGCCCCGGCGTACTCCACGGCTGCTACTCCATGCTGCTGCAAGACTCGGGCGGCCAGGTGCAGGAGACGCACTCGGTCTCGGCGGGTCTCGATTACCCCGGTGTCGGCCCCGAGCACGCCTTTCTTGCCGCGATCGGGCGCGTGAAGTACCAGCCGATCACCGATGCCGATGCGCTGGCCGCCGTGAACGATTGCTGCCGCTTCGAGGGCATTCTCCCCGCGCTCGAACCCAGCCACGCCCTCGCGGCCGTGAAGAAATGGGCCGCGAGCAACACCGGGCGCACCGTCCTCATGCACCTCTGCGGCCGCGGCGACAAGGACATGCCCATTTTGACCTCAGGTGCACCGATGGCGTGAGTGGTGAGAAATGGCCAAATTGCCAAACGACCAAATGGCCAAATCAAACCACACAACCAACGCATGACTCCCGCTTCACCCATCTCGCTCGCCATCCGCTCCCGCGCTTCACCGGGCGGCCCCGCGCTCATCCCCTACATCACCGCCGGCTTCCCCACCAAAGCCGCCTTCATCCCGCAACTCCGGGCCCTCGCGCAGCACGCGGCGGTCATCGAGGTCGGCGTGCCGTTCAGCGACCCGATGGCGGATGGCGTCACGATCCAGCGTTCCAGCCGCGTGGCGCTGGAGCAGGGCGTGAGCCTTGATTGGATCCTTTCCGAACTCGGCAAGAACCGTGTCTCGCTCCGCGCCGATGTGCCACTCTGCCTCATGTCGTACCTCAACCCGCTTCTGTCCATCGGGCTCGATCAACTCGGCCCCCGCTGCGCCGCGGCGGGCATCTCCGGCCTCATCATCCCGGACCTGCCCTTCGAGGAGAGCGCGCAACTCCGCCGCGAGGTGGGCCGGCACGGCGTGGGCCTGGTTCAACTCGTCTCGCCCGTCACGCCTCACGACCGCGCGCGTGCAATCGCCGAAGCCTCCGACGGGTTTCTGTATGCCGTCACGATGACCGGCGTGACGGGTGCCAGCGCTCCGTCGGCTCACCCCCTCCCAGAGGGAGGGGGCAGGGGGGTGGGCAGTGCCTTGTCTCCCCTCCCTCTGGGAGGGGCGGGGGGAGGGTCGGCGACTTCCACCGAATCCACCAACGCCTACCTCGCGCGCCTGCGTTCGGTCTCGCCCGTTCCCGTCTGCGCCGGCTTCGGCATCCGCACGCGCGAGCATGTCGCCGCGCTGCGCACCCACGCCGACGGCGCGATCATCGGCTCCGCGCTCATCGAGGCCATCGAGCGGGGCGAGGATGCGGGGGAGTTTGTCGGTGGGCTGGCGGATTGATCGCGCGGTCGGTCCGCCTTCAGCCCGCCTTCTTGGCGCGATCGCCGCCATCTGGAGCGATACCTGCCGGCCACGCTTGTTCCAGTTGGCGGAGCGACTCGACGAGCCTTCCCAGGTCGTTGCCGTGTTGTTCCATCACCGCGCGCCGAGCGGCCCGGACCTCGTCGAGCAGCGGATCGGACGAGTTGGCGAAGGGGTCGGGCTCAGCGGGGGGCGGGGTCGATGCGGTGGTCATGGTTCGGCCCAGAAATAGTTGTCGGGAGTGACGATTGTTGGTGCCCGCCGTGTCGGCCGCCCGGAGGGCGCACGCTGGTTGCCGGTGGCGCGGCGAGGCTTGGCGAGCAAGCCACCGGCGCGAGAGCACTCCCTCCATTTCTGCTCCTGCCTTTCCGCCCGGCTGAGGGCGGACGACGTTGACCTTGTGTCGCGGGTAGACTCCCGCGCATGGGCAGTTCCTGGACGCAGAACTTCTACCAGGCCGTGTACGGAACCAAGCACCGCACACTGTGGATCGCGCCGGAGGTCGAGGAGCGGCTGCATCCCTTCCTCGCCGGCATCGCCAAGGACCTCAACTGCACGCCCATCGCGATCAACGGCATGGCCGAGCATGTGCACGTACTCGTGCGATTTCCGAGCGACGTGGCCGTGGCCGATCTGCTGCGACACCTGAAGGCCCGTTCCTCGAAATGGATTCACGAGACCTTCCCGGCGCTGGGCGATTTCGGTTGGCAGGAGGGATGCGGCGGGTTCACCGTGAGCAAGCCGAGTGTGGCCGAGATCGAGCACTACATCCGCAATCAGAAGGACCATCACAAGGGCATGAGCTTCGAGGCTGAGTACCTCGCCATGCTGCGAAAGACCGGGTGGGATGGCGAGCCGGAGGATGCATTCAGATAGGTGTGGCCGTCGCGGATGGGGGGGTGCGGCTGGTCCGCCCTCAGCCGGGCGGAAAGGCAAAGACAGAGGAGGGGAGAGATGAGGGTGCGTCTCCGGTGGCTTGCTCGGTCGCCGCGGCGCCCTCGCCGCGCCACCGGCAACACTCGTGCGCACTGGCGTGCGGAAGGCACAGGGACGGGCGGCCCAACCCCCAACTGCACACCCCACCCGCACGGTCGCTGCCCTCGGCACCCGCGGGCCGCGCCGCGCGGCAACCGCGGCTGTGCCCCGCTTCGCCCGTAGGGCGCACGATGGTTGCCAGGGGTGAGCGAGGCTTTGCGAGCCACCCCTGGGAGCGATTCCCCCTTGTTCCCCCGCTCGCGGGGCTCAACGCCCCGCGAGCGAGCCCGGGTTCCCATCCGCCCCCTCGGCCCCTCACCCGCTGTGTGTTTGGTGTGCGAACGGTGTTTCAGGCACGCTTTGCGCGAAAACTGCCTTGGAACGGTCCGCTCGAACCTTGGAAAGTGGCTTTGGAACCCTGGAGCGCGCCTTTGGAACCTTGGAGAGCGGCTCTGGAACCCTGCAATGCTCCTTTGGAACCCTGTAGAACCGCTCTCGAACCTTGAAGAGGTCCGCTGGAACCCTGCAAACCCGCGCCGGAACCCTGCGAAGGTCCGCCGGGACCGTGAAAGACGCCGCTGCAACCCTGAAGCGGCACGCTCGGACCCTGCGGCGCCCGGGCCCAACCACCGATCGGTACGGACAGAGGCCGCATGATGGCCGCGGCATAGGGCTGGCATGTTCTTGGAACCGCTGTATCCTTGCTTCGGTCGTTGGTCGCCATTGGAGGGCTTGGCCCTTGGGGGGGCCGGAAGGGAGGTGCCAGAAATGGCACGAGCAGGTGCAGCCATGATGGACATCCGCGTTGTTGTATCCCGCGTGATCGGTCTGTCCGTTGTCGCATTGCTGCTCACGACCGTGGCAACGACGGCGCACGCACAGTGGACGGTCACCAACCTCAACCCCGCAGGATCGACTACATCTCATGCCTATGCCGCCAGCGGTCAGCAGCAGTTGGGAACTGCATTTGTGGGCGGCGCATATCGCGCTAGCCTGTGGAATCGGACGGGGGCTTCGTGGGTAAACCTCACCCCCGCGGGTGCGACGAGCTCGTCAGCCTACGGCGCAAGCGGTGGGCAGCAGGTGGGCCAATCCGTTGTGGGCGGTGTGGGGCGAGCCAGCCTGTGGAGCGGGACTGCGGCCTCTTGGGTTGACCTCCACCCGGCAGGTGCAACAGAGTCCAACCTCGGTTCCATCAGTGGTTCGTTGCAGGGGGGAGCTGTTGTCGTGGGCGGCTTGTACCGCGCCTGCATGTGGAGTGGAACGGCGGCCTCGTGTGTAAGCCTGCACCCGGCAGTAGCAACAGAATCGTGGGCCATAGTCGTCACCAGCGGCCTGCAGGCAGGCTGGGTCGTCATGGGTGGCACTTTCCGTGCCAGTTTGTGGAGAGGGTCTGCTGCTTCATGGGTGGATATCAACCCGGCAGGATCGCCGTTCTCGATTATCTCATCAGCAACCGCTGATCAGCAGGCAGGCTGGGTGCAGGTTGCCAACTTCAATCACGCCAGTCTGTGGAGCGGGTCCGCTGCTTCATGGGTAGACATCCACCCCGCTGGCGCTTCGTCCTCGTATGTCCACGCTGTGAGCGCAGGGCAGCAAGTGGGATACGCGTTCGTGGGCGGCGTCGAGCACGCCAGCTTCTGGCGAGGCACGGCCGCCTCATGGGTAGATCTCCACGCGTTCGTGCCCGTGGGGTTTGCAAATTCCATTGCGTCCGGTATCTCACGCGATGACATGAATACCTATGTGGCCGGGCACGGTTTCAACACGCTAACGAACCGCACTGAAGCCCTCCTGTGGACAATGTCCAATCTCCCACCTCCGTGTACGCTCGACTACAACGGCGACGCAGTCATCAATCCGGATGACTTGGGCGATTTTATCACGGAGTATTTCACGGACCCGGCGATTCCAGGTCCAAGTGGCTACGCCGTCCCTTGCCCGCAAAACTCTCCGCCGTACGACAATGGCTACAAGGCAGCCTTCGTCCCCGGCGGAGGTGGTCAGTGCAATCAGCCCTTCCCCGACAACGTAGGTGATTGGATCACGCAGTATTTTGGCGACCAAACGTGTGGTCAGTGACGCCCACCTCGGTTGGCAGGAAAACAGGACGTCGCTCTTGTGGCACCTCGGAGCATTCCCAGATGTGCGAGAAGTCTTGGGAACAAACCCTTCACCTTTCCAAACTCGATGCCGCTGAGCGCCAGTTCAAGCTCGCTGTCCAGCTTTTCTTCCAAAGGGCGGATCCAGTCGGTACCTATGCCCTTGCTTGTGCTTCTGTACAAATTCTGTCAGACCTCTTGTCCGCCGCTGGTGCCGGAGGACTCTCACGGAATCCGCACTTGATCCCAGAGGGGCGCTTCAATGAGTGGAGGAACGCGATCAAGCGACCCGAGAACTTCTTGAAGCACGCGGAACGCGATCCCGGGGCGATGCTGGAGTTCAATACGGGGGTGATCCCGGTGACCCTTCTCGAATGCGCTCTGCTGCTTGAGATCGTCGCTCAGCGGGTGATGGTGGAGACGCGCATGTTCACGATTTGGATGATGCACGCGTACCCCGAAATGTTCCGCCTGGAGCCTGAGCAGCACGCGGCGCTCCAACACCTGGACAAGAACAATTTCGAGGAGTGGCTGGCGGCTCTTGACGATCGAACGGGGGAGATCGGCAAATTGATGGAATCTTGGAAACCGCGACCCATGCCAAAGACACCGTATGACATCCGCCTTGGCACGCCATGAGGGCTATCTACCAACTGGAACCAGTCCCCCCACGCCTCACTCCCCATCACGCCTTCCCATACATCGCGCTCGTCTGCCCCGCCAACTCCCTCACCCGCTCCGCCAACTCCTTCGGCTTCATCACGCGACAGTGCGGCCCGCGTGCCAGCACCCACCACACGATCTCGTCCAGCCCGCTCACCGTGCAGCGGAAGGTGATGCGTCCGTCGTCGTGCTCCTCGATCTCCTGCGTCGGGTGCCACTGCGTGTCCACGATGTTCTGGCCGAACGCGGCATCGAAGTCGATCTCCACGTCGTAGTCCTTCTTGCCGCGCACCATCTGCCAGGCGTTGCCGCGCACGTCTTCGAGGGCGAAGTCTTTGGGGATGGTGTAGGGCTTGTCGGTGAGGCGGGCCATGCCGAAGCGGCTGAGTTTCAGGCTCCGGACTTCTTTGCGGCCCGCGTGGTAGCCGACGGCGTACCACGAGCGCACGCTGAAGACGAGGCCATACGGGTTGAACAAAAAAGTTTCGGCCGCGCCCTTGCCGCTGGCGCCGGTGCGGTCGAGAGATTCGTAGCGGCATTCGAGGCTCACGCGCTTGGCGAGGGCGAGGCGGACTTTCTCGTAGACATCCGCGTAGGCGTCGCTCTGGGCGCTCTGGGCCGTCTGGATGGTGACGGCGCCGGCGAGGGCTTCGAGCTCGGTGCGTAACTCCTCCGGCAGCAGCGAGCGCACCTTGGCCATCGCCTTCCATGCCGGGCGCATCATGCCGATCTGGTCTTTGCCGGCGATGTGCTCGCAGAGGAGCGTGAGGGCGAGTGCCTCATCGCCGGTGAGGTGGACGGGCGGCAGGAAGAAGTCGCCCGCGACGCGGTACCCGTCCGTGGCCGTGTCAAACACCAGCGGCACCTTCGTCGCCTCCAGCGCCTTCAGGTCTCGGTAAATCGACCGCTGCGTGACGTCGAGTTCCTTCGCCAGCCGCGCGGCGTTCCACCCCGGCCCGGTCTGCACCAGCGTGAGAATCCGGATCAGCCTGTGGATGCGTGAGTAGTCCATGCGCGGCTACAAGGTCAGGTTGCGGCCGAAGTCGCCCGGCTCGAAAACATGTACCGCCGCCGGGTCAATCGTCAGCGTCAGCATCGTGCCCGGCGCCAACCCATCGCGCACGGGCGTGCGGGCCACGATGCGCGTGCCGGCGGGCGTGGCACCGATGGCATCCATCACATCGCCGAGCGGCTCGACAACATCCACGCGCACGGAGAGGGTCGCCCCGGCCCCGCTCGCGTGCCCGTTCAGGGTCGCCACATCCGCGAGCGATTGCGGGCGAAAACCCACGACCACCTCCTGCCCCAGCCGTCCCGCCAGCGCGGCGTGGGTGCGCTCAGGCAGGTTCAAGCGAGCAGGCACACCCGCCGCGGCACCGGCATGCTCCACTGCCACCAGCCCGCCGCCTGCCGCGCGTTCCAGCAGCGCGGGCACAAAGTTCATCGGCGGCGTGCCTACGAACCCCGCAACAAAGCGGTTTGCCGGCCTGCGATACACCTCCATGGGCGGCGCGGCCTGCTGGATCAACCCCCCGTGCATGACCACGATCCGGTCCCCCAGCGTCATCGCCTCTTCCTGATCGTGCGTCACGTAGATGGTGGTGGTCTTCAGTCGCTGCTGGAGGGCTTTGATGTCCGTGCGCGTGGTGATGCGGAGTTTGGCATCAAGGTTGGAGAGCGGCTCATCGAACAAGAAGGCCTTGGGCTCGCGCACGATCGCGCGGCCGACAGCGACACGCTGCCGCTGGCCACCCGAAAGGGCCTTGGGCTTGCGGTCGAGGAGGCCTTCGAGGCCGAGCATGGTGGCGGCGTGGTTGACGCGGCGCTGGATTTCGGCCTTGGGGATGCCGCGGAGGGAGAGGGCGAAGGCCATGTTTTTGTAGACCGTCATGTGGGGGTAGAGGGCGTAGTTCTGGAAGACCATGGCGATGTCGCGGTCTTTGGGGTGGACCTTGTTCACCACCCGCTCGCCGATGGAGATTTCGCCCGCCGTGATCTCCTCCAGACCGGCGATCATCCGCAGCGTGGTGCTCTTGCCGCAGCCGGAAGGGCCGACGAAGACGACGAACTCGCCGTCGGCGGTTTGCAGGTTGAAATCTTTGACGGCGACGACGCCGTTTGGATAACTCTTGTTCACGCCGCTGAGCCGCACGGTGGCCATGTGGGCGGATGGTAGCGGAATGCCCAAGGCGCTGGGCATCGGGCGGGGCACGCCGCAGCCCACTCGGAGAGTGGGGGTACCCGAGACAGAGCGGCTCAGCGGCGGTGGACGGTGACGGTCCAGGAGGAGGAGTCGCCGCCATCGTGGACGAAGTTGCCCGTGCCGGTGTAGCGGCGTTCCTGAATGGAGATCTTGTACGCGTCGGCCTCGATGTTAAAGGCTGCGGTGCCGGAGGCGGAGGTGTGCACGCTTGCTTGGTTGAGGAAGTGGCGTGTGGGGATGCCGAATTGGGCGGCGGCGGTGACGCCGATGAAGGCGGGGCGGAGTTCGAAGCCGATGTTGGCGGCGGTGGTGTAGAACGTGACCGACCAGTTCATGACGGCGGTGCCGGCGGGCAGGACGACGCCGTAGCGCTCCGTGCCGAAGATGTCCTGGAAGCTGGAGGCGGGGGTGTTGGAAAAGGCGCCGGAGGTCTCGGCGTGGGATTCGATGACGACGCCGCCCAGGCCGCCGTTGTCAGCGCGCAGGGCCCGGGGCGCGCTGGCGATGAGGTGGCGGGGGTCGAGAACAACAAAGTCGGGGCCCGCGGCGGGATCGTTCACCGCGATCTGGAGCCAACGGGGAGCGGTGAACATGTCCGGGCCGAAGTCCAGGAGCGTGGAGATGATGCCGTCGGCGGCGGTGATGCCGTATTTCTCAACCAGCGGGCCGATGGAGAAGCCGCCGGAAGGCGCGTCGAAGAGTTGGAATTGCAGATTCACCACGCCGCTCACGGGCACGCCGCCCGAGACAAGGCGACCCTGGTAACTGACGGCGTCGTCGCAGGGGCCTTGCACGTTGAGGACGGCGGACCCTACAGCGCCGTTGAAGCCGCCGATGCGGATCCAATAGGTGGTTCCCGCGGCGGCATCAAAGGCGAGCGATGACGGGTTGGTGAGGACCGCTCCGCACGCCGTCGTGTCGTCGTTGCAGGAGACGACGATTCCCCCTCCCGAGGGGCAGGCGGTGAAGACATCAAGCACGGTGTCGAAGTTGGAGCCGCAGGTGGTGACGGAGACGGGCCCGGCGCATGCGGGTGTGAAGCGGAGCCAGACGTCGTTGCCGGAGGGCGCGCACGCCGAGGAAGGGCCGTCGCTCGTGGCAGCGGTGGTGGAGAAGCGGTGGGTGCCGCCGCCGATGGCGGGGGCGGACCCGCAGGCGTCGGCCGGTGTTTGGGCATGCGCGGGCGCGAGGAGGAAACCGCAGGCCAGCGTGGCCGCGAGGGTGGTGGGGAGGCGTGGCATGTGGTGGTTCCTTGTGAGGCGGGAGGGACGGCGGGGACGCAGGGGCACGGGAAGGCGGACGGGACGTCCGCCCCACCAAAGCCGCCCCACCAGGGCCAAAGACTTAGTCGGCAAGCGGGTCGGGGCGGAAGAGTTTGGTGTCGAGGGCCCACTGCTTCTCGGTGAAGTTGCCGTTGAGCGCAACGGGGTTGGCACGGTCCGGGCGCGCGGCGACGAGGGCGTAGGTGGTCTTGGCGTCGAGGTTGTCGAGGAGCGAGACGAGGATGGCCTCGGGGGTCATGGGGGGCTTGGCCGCGCCGAACTCGGGCTTTTCGTGGTGGGAGAGGATGATGTGCTGGAGGACGAGCACGGCGTGCTTGGGGAGGCGCTGGCCGGTGGCGCGGATGACCTGCTGGGCGCGGTCATGGAGCATGATGGCGCCCTCGACGATGTGGCCGATGAGTTCGCCGCGGTCGGTGTAGGTGAAGGCGCGGTCGTAGACGAGTTCGCGGGTTTTGCCTAGGTCGTGCAGGAAGAGTCCGATGAGCACGATGTCGCGGTTGATGCGCGGGTAGAGCGGGCAGACGGCGCTCGCCAGGCGCAGGAGCATCAGCGTGTGCTCGAGCAGGCCGCCGAGGTAGGCGTGGTGCATGCTCTTGGCGGCCGGGCAGCGGCGGAAGGCGTCCATGAGGGCCTCGTCGTCGAGGTAGACCTTGGCGAGGGCCTTCATGCCGGGGTGCTGGAGGGTGTCCAGCAGGGCACCAACCTCGGCGAACATCTCATCGACGTTGTGCTGGGTGGTGGGGAGGAGTTCGCCCATCTGGTCCGGGCTGGGGTCGGCCGGCTCGATGTTGCGGATGATGAGTTGGAGTTCGCCCTGGTAGGGCTGGGTTTCACCCTCGACGTAGACGAAGCCCTCGGTGGGGATGCGGCGGAACTGTTCGGGCTCGATGGACCACATGCGGCCGGGCATCTCGCCGGTCTTGTCGCGGATGAGGCACTTGAGGAACGGCTTGTCGTTCTTGGTGCGGCCGAGTTGTGCGTTGGAGATGCAGAAGAGGCCGGAGATGTATTCCGCGGCGTCAAAGTCGCGGATGAAGCGGCGCACACCGTTGGCAGTGGGAGACATGGGGGGAGTGTAGGAGTTGACGCCTTGACGGGTTGACGAGGGTGAGCCTGAGGCCTTGTGTCACGGCGTGTACGCTTGTGGATGCCTCGCAAGCGTGAACTGCACGACCACTACTTCAAGAAGGCCAAGGCCGAGGGGTACGCCGCGCGGTCGGCGTACAAACTGATCCAGATCAACGATCGGCGGCACATCCTGGGGCCGCGGATGAGTGTGCTGGACCTGGGGTGTGCGCCGGGATCGTGGATGCAGGTGGCGGCGCAGAAGGTGGGGGCGAACGGGCGCGTGGTTGGGCTGGACCTGGCCGAGACGACGGCGGACCTGCCGGAGTGGGCGGTGCCGCTGGTGGGCGATGTGTTCGCCTATCCACCCGTGGACCTGCTGGCCGCGGCGGGGCTGGCACCCACGCAGGGGTTTGACGTAGTGCTGAGCGACATGGCCCCCAACACGACGGGATCGGGGGACCACTTCAAGAGCGTGGAGTTGTGCCGGCGGGTGCTGGCCCTCCTCCCCACACTCCTGCGCGGCGGGGGCTCGCTCGCCATGAAGGTCTTCGAGGGTGAGGAGTATGCCGCCCTCGTCAAAGAAACCACCACGCTCTTCGGCTTCTGCCGCGGCTACCGCCCCGAGGCCACGCGCGATCTCTCCCCTGAAATGTTCATCATCGGCGACCTCTACCGCGGCCCGCGCAGTGCCCCGGGCGTGGCGCCACCGGATGCCCGCGCTGGCCTGGCACCCAGTGCGCCCAAGCCTCGCCCGGGGTGGGGTGATGGCCCGGGTCGCAAGGGCGGTGGGGGGGGCGGGCGATGATGTTCGCGAGTCCGCTGGCAGGGTTGGTGGCCGCGGCGGTTGCGGGGCCGGTGTTGCTGGCGCTGTACCTGCTGCGGTTGCGGCGGCGGCCGCTGCGCGTGGGCAGCACGATGCTGTGGGAGCGGGCGGTGCAGGACTTGCAGGTGAACGTGCCGCTGCGGTGGCTACGGGTGTCGATGCCGCTGGTGTTGCAGGCGATGGCGCTGCTGGGTGTGTGTGTGGCGCTGGCTCGCCCGGTGTTCAACCCGCTGGGTGGTGGCGGAGGCGGGCGCGTGGTGCTGCTGATCGACCGGTCGGGCGTGATGTGCGCGCTGGATGGGAAGGGGTCGGCCGAGGGGGTGGCCGTGTCGAGGCTGGAAGAGGCGAAGGCGGCGGCGCTGGAGACGATCGATGCGCTGCGCCGATCGGGGCAGGCGACGGAGGTGATGGTCGTGCAGTTTGCGCACAGCCCGCAGGTGCTGGCGGCGTTCACCAGCGACCTGCCCACGCTGCATGAGGCGGTGCGGTCCATCATGCCGACGGACCAGCCGGCGGACCTGATGGCCGCGCTGAAGATTCTCGAGCCGTTTGTTGCACCCCCCCCGCCCGCGCTGGAGCGCAGCGGTGAGGATGAGCCGTCTGCGGCCGGCGTGCTGGAGGTGCTGGTGTTTTCGTGCGGAGCGCTGGAAGACCGGGCGGGTGCCGGGCCTGCCGATCGCGCGACCGCCGCGGCAACGGCGCGTGCGCCGCGCGGGATCCGGGCGCGCCTGGTTCGGGCGGGGCCGACGGAGGACCGCGGGGCGGAGGTGGCGGGCGGCGCGGCACGAGCGAACTTGGGCATCCTCGCCTTCAGCGCGCGAAGGGAGAACGACGACCCGGCGACGCTGCGCGTGTTTGTGCGCGTGGGGAACGCGGGCGCGGCACCCGTGGAGACGACGGTCCGGCTGGCGTTCGAGGGGCGCGAGCCGGAGTTGGCCAGCGTGGTGGTGCCGGGCGCGACGGGCACCGCGGGCGCGGCGCGAGCGGGTGAGGCGTCGGTGAACTTCTCCATCAGTGAGACAGACGGCGGCGTGCTGGTGTGCCAGTTGCCGGGCGTGGGAGACGCAGACTTGCTGCCCAGCGACGACAGCGCAGCGTTGGTGATCGGGCCTGCACGGCGGCCGCGCATTCTGCTGGTGGGCGCTGGCGGTGGAGAGGCGCCGGACCCGTTCTTGCGCTCCGGGCTGGCGGCAATCGAGCCTGAGCGTCTGGAAGAGACGGATGCGCTCGGGTATGAGCGGCGGGCGGGCGACGGCACCATCGCGCGAGACTTTGACCTGGTGGTGCTGGACAGGGCGAGAGTGCGGGGTGCGCCCGGCGTCGCGACGATGGCGTTTGCGTGTGCGCCGCCGCTTCCGGGTGTTGCGGTCGCGGCGCAGACGGGCGTGGAGGCTTCGCGCGCCTTGGTGTGGGACCGGCGGCACCCTGTGCTGCGGCACGCGCCGCTGGACGGGTTGTTCGTTTCGCCGCCGATGAACCTGCGGATCGCCGGTGATTCGCCGCTGAAGGTGGCGACGCTGGCGGAGGGCGAGCAGGGCCCGCTCATCGCGGCCATCAGCGAGGACGCGGGCGCGGGGGCCGGGGGGGGCGGAGAGCCGGGCCGCAGGCACCTGGTGGTGGCGTTTGAACTGGCGCGGAGCAACTGGGGCCCGGACCCGAGTTTTCCGGTGTTTCTGGCGGCGGCGGTGGACTGGCTGACGCTGCGGGCTCAGTCGCAGAGCGGGCGAGCGTTCACCACGTTTGAGGTGGTGCCGGTCGTGCCTGCTCCCGGCAGCGCGGCTCTTGAAGTTGTGGGGCCGGTGTCGCTGGTGGTGAGGGCCACGACAGGCACGCTCGTGGGACCGCTTGAACGGGCCGGGCTGTACAGGGTGTCGGGCGCGGCGGGCATGGAGGCTGTGGCGGTGAACACGTTTGACGAACGTGCCACCAGCCTTGCGGGGTCGGGCACGCTGCCGATGATTGGCGATGCTGGTGAGGCTGTGAGCGCGGGCTCCGGGCCGCGTGAGGTGTGGCACTGGTTTGTGCTTGCGGCGCTGGTGCTGGCGACGGCGGAGTGGTTTGTGTACGCCTGGCAGATGCGCGGGTGAAGACCGGGGGCATCATTTGCCCGCGGGCGTGGTCTGCACCGGGCGCGGGGCGTCATCGCCCATGGCGCGGTTCAGCAGACGGCCCACGCGCTGGTCGCGTGCCCGATCATCGGTGAACATGTCGCTTACGCGGGCGGCGACGCGGCTGAGGCGCTGGCCTTCGGCCAGGGCGCGGGCCGCCGCGGCGGTGGCGAGCGGGTCCGAGGGCGTGGGGTTGGCCGGGGCGGGGGGCGTATCGAGGATGCGCGTGGATTGGGCGACGTTCGTGAGGGCGGTGGAGGGCATGGCGGTGGTGTCGCTGGTGTCGAGCCGATCCTGTCCGGCAACGCGTGCGCTGAGCGCTGTGCTGACGGGCGCGGCTGCCGCGGCACCGCCGGGGACGGAGCCGAGGAAGAACTCGGTGGCGGGGGGCACGAGGGGCTTGGTGCCCTCTTTGGTCATGTCGTACTGCGAGCGCGGGAAGACGGCGATCACCCCGCCATCTACACGGGCGAACCATCCGGCGTACTTCGAGGGGGAGTCTCGGGGAATCTGGTAGACCTCGCGGAAGCCGCGCGGCTGGAGGAGGTCCGGCGGTTGCACGCGGTTGCTGGTGCGCAGGGGGCCCACGTCGGCCTCGGTCTGCTCCACTTTCCGCAGGTCTTGCGGGCGCAGGCCGGGGGGCGGGCCGGGCGAGGGCGCGGGCGGCGGTGTGGGCCGTGCGGGCAGGCCGGGCTCCGCGGCCAGCAAAGCGAGCAGGATGGCGGAGGAGAAGACCACGGGGAAAAGGATATCGGCTCAGCGCTTCCACTGGGCGGGGACTCTTCCGTGTTCTGCCCGGATCACCGAGCGGATCCCGCCGCGCCCGCGCCACGAGGTTTCGACGACCAGCCATGCGGGCGAGAGCAGGGCAACGAGGTGATCGCGGATGGTGCCCGTGACGGCCTCGTAGTAGATGCCCTCGTTGCGGAAGGACTGGAAGTAGAGTTTGAGGCTCTTGAGTTCCACGCAGCCGCGCCTCGAGAGGGCGGGCTGGTAGCGGAGCGTGACGGTGCCGAAGTCGGGGTGGCCGGTTTTGGGACAGACGGACGTGAACTCGTCGGCGATGTGCTCGATGACGATCGGGCGCTTGGAGGGGGTGGCGAAGGTGTCGAGGAGTTTGGCGTCGGGCATCAGCGGTACCGTGTCAGAAGTTCCTCGATCTTGGGCTGGTTGCGGTTGAGTTGCAGCGAGCGGCGCAGGCTGGTGAGGGCGCGGTCGAGGGCCGCGCTGTCGCGCCGTTCGGACCACACATACGTGTTCAACTCGCACACACCCAGGCCGTTGAGGGCGGGGAAGTAGTCCGGGTCGATGGTGAGCGCGCCCTGGAAACTGGACCGGGCCGCGTCGTACTCGCGCAACTTGAACTGGGCGAAGCCGAGGCGCTCGAAACTCGCGGCGGAGGGGGCCGTCTTCACGAGTTGCGAGAGGGCGTTGCGCATCTCCTCGTAGCGACCGAGTCGGCCCAGGCTCTCGCTGAGGTTGAGCAGCAGCGGGGGCGTGAGTTCCATGCGCTCCGCGGCCTGCTGATACTCGGCCACGGCCTCGCGGTCTTGCCCCAGTGCCGCGTAGACCGCGCCCAGGTTGGCGCGGCTCAGGCCGTCGTCGGGCTTGAGTTTCACCGCCGTCAGCGCGTACGGCAAGGCCTGGCGGTGCTCGTTGCCCTGGTAGTAGGCGGTGGCGACATTGAGATTGGCCTCGTAACTTTCGGGGCGGATCTGCAGGGCACGCAGGTACGCGCCGATGGCATCGGAGATTCGATTCAGGGCGTGCAGCACGAGGCCGTGCAGATACTGCGCGTCGTAGTTCAAGGGCTCGATCTGTGCTGCGGTGCTGTAACTGGATTCAGCCTTCGCATAGTCGCCCGAGAGTCGCTGGACATCGCCCATGCCCAGGTGGGCGCGGGTGAGACGCGGGTTCACCTCGATGGCTTTGGCGAACTGTGCGAGGGCGGCCTCGCGGTCGCCGCGCGAGAGGGACGCGCTGCCCTGGGCGACGAGGTCTTCGCCCGCACCGCCGCTGTCGGAAGTGGCGGAGGTGTCGGAGGCGCTGTCGCCGGAGCGGCAGCCCGTGAGCAGGCAGCCTGCGCACACCAGAAGAACAAAGCACAAAGACGCGAAGGCGCGAAGGGGAGTCATGGTTTTTGTCGAGGCCACGGACGTATGGAGCGAACCGGCCGCGAGGTTCGCGGCACACAAGCCTACGGAGGCTGCTTCTACGCCGCGCGGGTGGGTGAGGGTCGGCGGCGGGCCACCGGAACCGGCGCGGCCCTGGCCAGCCGCCGCAGCAGGGCCACGTTCGCCAGGTCCCAGGGCTTGCCATTGGCGTCATCACCCTTGGGCGTTTCCATGATCTTGGGGAGACCCGCGAGGCCCGCGTGTTGAACGAAGGCCGCAAAGCCCGCGCGGCCGATGGTGCCCTTGGCGATGTGCTCGTGCCGGTCGAGGTGGCTGCCCGACTTGCCCTTGGAATCGTTGAGGTGCAACACCCGGACGTTGGCGAGGCCCGCAGCGCGGTCAAGGGCCGCGAGTGCCGCGGTGGCGGAGGCGGGCGTCGAAAGGTCGTAGCCCGCGGCGTGGGCGTGGCACGTGTCGATGCAGAAGCCGATGCGGGCGGCGTGGCCGGGCGCGGCGGAGGCGATGCGGGAGCGGAGGTCCGCCAGTTCCTCAAAGGTGCGGCCGATGGTGGAGCCGGCACCGGCGACATTTTCGAGGCAGAGCACCGTGCGGTAGCCTTTGGTGGCGTGGAGCAGCGAAGCGCAGGCATCGGCGATGCGGGAGACGCCTTCTTCGAGCGTGGAGGTGGTGAACGCGCCGGGATGGAAGACCAGCAGGCGGATGGCGAGGGCCTCGCAGCGGTCGATCTCCTCGCGCATGAGGTCGATGGATTTGGCCCGCAGGGCGGCATCGGGCGAGGCCATGTTGATGAGGTAGGAGGCGTGCGAAACCACGCGCCGGTCGTCTCCCGCCCACTTCAGGCGGGCGATTGTCTCGGCCCATTCGCGGATGGTGTCTGCCTTCAGCGGCGGTGCGGACCATTGCTGCTGGTTCTTGGTGAAGACCTGCACGCACTCGAGGCCCAGGGTCTCGGCCTCGCGAAGGGCGTTGGCCATGGAGCCGGCGATGGAGAGGTGGCTGCCGAACATGGGGTGGTGAGTGTAACCGCCCGGGTGCGTTTGGGGCCGGGCGTGGTGGGTGTGGGGGGCGGTGGATTCGGCTAACCTACCGACTTCATGAAGCCCACCGTGTCTGCCCATGTGCCTCGTGTGCTGCCGCCCGTGCCGCGCGTGGGCGTGCGGATCGCGGGGACGGGCTCGGCGATACCCTCGCGGGTTTTGAGCAACGCCGAGGTGGCGTGCGTGGTGGAGACGACGGATGAGTGGATTGCCCAGCGCACGGGCATCCGCGAGCGGCGGATTGTGGACTGGAGCAAGGGCGAGGGGAACCTTTCGCTGTGCACCGATGCGCTGCGGAATGCCCTTGATGCCGCGGGCATGAAGGCCAGCGAACTCGACCTCATCATCTGCGGCACGATCACGCAGGACATGCGCTGCCCGAGCACAGCCTGCCTGGTGGCGCAGGCGCTGGGGGCGGGTCACGCGGGTGCGTGGGATTTGGGTGCCGCGTGCTCGGGGTTTGTGTTCAGCATGAACGCCGCGCACGACATGATCCGCACGGGCAGCCACAAGGCGGTGGGGGTGATCGGGTGCGACGTGGTGAGTTCGATCATTGATTACACGAACCGGGGCGTGTGCATTCTGTTCGGCGACGCGGCGGGGGCTGCGGTGCTGCGCGCGACGGACGATGTGACCAAGGGGATCATCGCGCAGGTGACGAAGGCGGACGGCAGCGGGTGGCGAGACCTGTACATGCCGGGCCTTCAGGAGCACATCGCGGGCGACGCGGACCTGAGCATCTACCGCCCCAACTGCCTGCAGATGAACGGACGCGAGGTGTACAAGTTCGCGGTGAGCACGTTCAGCGAACTCATCGACGAGACGCTGGCGAAGGCGGGCGTGAGCGCGGAGCAGGTGGACATGTTTGTGGCCCACCAGAGCAACGCGCGGATTCTGGAGGCGGCCCGCGAGCGCTTTGGGATTCCGCCCGAGAAACTCTACATCAACATCGACCGCATCGGGAACAGTTCGGCCGGGTCTGTGCCGCTGTGCCTGGATGAACTGGTGAAGGCGGGCAGGGTGAAAGAGGGCCAGTTGGTGATGATGGTGGCGTTTGGCGCTGGCCTCACGTGGGGCTCGTGCCTGTGGCAGATGTGAGGGGGAAGGCACTGGGCACTGGGCACTGGGCATCGGGCACTGGGGAGCGGACATTTCCAGTGCCACAGGCTCGGCCTGCTCGGAGGCCGTGCCTGTGCGAGTGCTACGCCGGCAGCAGCCGCCCAACCGTGCGGGGCGACCACGGCAGTTCACTCAGCACGCGGCGGACATCATGGGTCGTGAGTTCGTCGATGCGGCGCACTTCCTCTTCGAGCGTGGTGTGCGTGCCAAGCGAGGTCCACTGACGGCCGATGCGGTGCATGCGGCCGTCGGGGCGCTCGCCCGCGAGAATCGCGCTGGTCGCCACGCGGGCCTTGATGCGGATCACGTCATCATCGGTGATGTTCGCGGCCAGCGCATCAATCTCTCGCTGCACAATTGCTTCGGCCTCGTCGATGCGATCAGGGTCGCACCCCAGAAACACCTGCCAGAGGCCGGTGCCGTCGAGCGTTTCAACCCCGCTGCTGGCCTCCTCGGCGATGCCGGTTTCGATGAGGGCCCAGTGCAGGCGGCTGTTGTCTGGCGCACCCAGCGCGAGCGCGGCCACACTGGCGGCGTAGCGGCGCGGGTCTGCCGCGCCGGGGCCGGGGGCGAGAACCATCAGGTAGGCGCGGGCGACCTTGTCGCTGGTGATCTGGAAGTGCTTGCCCGCCGCGGGGGGCGAGGCGGCATCGCGCTGGGCGCCGGTGCGTTGCCAGTGGCCGCAGACGCGCTCGGCATGGCGCACAACCGCGTCAAAGTCGACGCGACCGGCGAGGGCGAGCGTGGTGTTGTCCGCGGAGTAGCGGTGCTCGAAGTAGCCGCGCATCTGCGGGGCCTGAAGCGCGGAGATGGTGGCCTTGGTGCCCAGCACGCGGTGGGAGAGGGGGTGAGCACCAAAGTGCTCTTCGAGGCACCTTTCGTAGAGGACCCACATGGGCTCGTCCTCGTACATGGCGATTTCTTCGAGGATCACGCCGCGCTCGGTGGAGAAGTCGGTTTCGCGGAGGGCGGGCCGCATCATGTCGGCGAGCACGTCGAGCGCGGCGGTGAGGTGTTCGGGGAGCGTGGCGGCGTGGAAAGCGGTGAGTTCGTTGGAGGTGTAGGCGTTGGCCTTGGCGCCGATCTCGTCGAAGGCGCGGTTGATGTCGTCGGAGGTGCGTGTGGGCGTGCCCTTGAACATCATGTGCTCAAGGAAGTGGGAGACGCCCATGATGGCACCGGCCTCGTCGCGGGCACCGGTGCGCACGAAGAAGCCCGCCGCGGCGGTCATGGCGGCCTCGTCGGTCTCGGCGATGATGGTGAGGCCGTTGGGGAGGGTGTGATGACGGAAGGCGACGGGCATGGGCCGAGTGTATGAGCGGCGGAGAGCGCGGCCGGTGCAACCGCCACGGTCGTGATGCCAGCCCCTTCGAGAGCCGGGGCAGCAGCCGTGATCGGCCTGCGAGGCGGGTTTGCAACCTGCGGGGCGGCTCGGCCCACAGGGGAATCGTGCAAAGCGTGCCGGTGGTGCGCTGAGCAAACCGCCGTAGGAAGGCTGGTGTAATTTTTGTGATGCGTGCAGACTTGGTGCACGGCCCCTTGCGTTTACCACGCGGTGTGGTACGGTGGGGCTGCGGCAGCTCGACGTTCGAAGCGGCCGCGGCGGACCATTTCAGTGGAGGAAGAGGAATGAGAACCTTTGTTGTCGAATCTCGCGGCGTTGCTGGTCTGGCGATCGGTGCGATGCTGGCCGCCAGCGGCACGGCGCTGGCCGGTGTGAGTGTCTCGGGCACGGCGGTGAAGAACGGCATGCTGTGCAGCGCCACGTGGACCTACGACACGGGTGCCAGTGAAACGCTGCTGTCGCGGGCGTGCGCCACGATGATGGGGCTGCTGGACGGCACCGGGATGCCGGCCGCGGGCACGCCCATGAAGAACTTCAACAGCGGCGAGGTGGAGACGTGGTGCTTTGACACGGTGGCGCTCGCCTCCACGGACAACTTCGGCAACGTGTGCGTGGCCAGCACCACGATGTACGTCTCCAAGAACGCCGACAGTTGGGGCAGCACCAACCTGCTGGGGCGCGACTGGCGCAAGAAGGTGAAGGGGCAGTGGGACGACGAGACCGAGACCGTGCGCTGGCCCAAGGCCGCCGCGGCACCCGCCAAGCCCGCCGTTCCCAAGACGGACAACGACGGCGGTATCAAGCGGGTGTACGAGGACATCCGGTTCTTCAACGGGCCCAACACGACGTTCCTCGACATGACCTACATGACGGGCAGCCCCTTCTCGTTCATGCCTCTGCAGACGGCGATTGAACTGGGTGCCACCCCGATCGGCACGGTCGATCTCTTCAACGCCTTCCCGGATGTGTACACGCGGCTGGCCATCGCGGAGCAGAACCTGAGCCGGCAGACGTCCTTCCAACTGGTGGAGGTGCAAGGCTTCGACTTCGGCCTGGGCCCGATCGGCGGGACGCGGCAGTTCCTGGTCAGCAACGACCAGAACTCTCAGTTCGGCATCATGGGCAACGACTTCTTCCAGACACCGGGCTCGACAGACTTTGGCTACATCCACCAGGAAGACTTCGACGACCTGGGAAATGATGCCATCCTCTTCGGGGCCGTTCCAGCCCCTGGCGTGAGCGCGCTGGCCTGCGTGGCGGGTGTGGTCGCAGCGCGGCGGCGGCGGCCCTGAGTGCAACACCGCTAGGCCAGTCGCTCGGGCCACCACGCGGGAACCTCCAGCCGCGCGGCGAAGTGGCAGAGCGGCGGCGTGTCGGGCAGCGCGATGCCCGCGGCGAGGGACATGGTGTTGGTGCGCACTTCGGCCTCGGCGGGTTGCAGCGGCCACGGCTCGTGGTGGATGTCGCCCCGGTAAAGGTGGCCGCGCCCGGCCGCGGCGTACAGGCAATAACGGTCGGTGAGGAAGGATTCGACCGAGCCGGGTTGCGCGCGCACGGGCGAGCCCGTCGGGCGATACGACGCCGCGAACGCGGCGGGGGGTTCGCTGCGGTGTGTGCGGTGGCTGGCGTAGTCGATCCACCCGTTGCGGCGGACGAAGGCCATGCGCGCGTTCATATAGGGCAGGTGGAACGTGGCGCGGGCCGCGAGGACGGCGAGGCGGTTGGCGGCGTCGAGGCTGAAGAACCACACGCCGGCCTTGCCGCCATGGGAGACGTACGTGCGCACGTTGAGTTCGAGGAAGGTGTGCGTGCCGGGAATGGCGGGGAGCCGCCAGTGGCGCACTCCGGACATGGCAAAGGGGACGATGCCGAGCCACGCGGAGCCGCTGTGCTCGTCGAGCGTGAGGCCGGGCGGGATCAGCGGGCGCAGCGCGCCGGCCTTCACGGGCCAGTGCATGAAGCACAGGTCGCTCCAGACCATGGCCATGGCGGGTGGACGGGCCGGGAGTGGCCATGGCCGGTGATGGGCGTTGGCAATCATCATGCCGGGCACGATCTGGTTCCTGCCACGCGAACGCAGGATCGTAGCGCTGGCACCTCGGGGGCTCAGGCACGCCGGCGGCGCAGCGCAAGCAGCAGCGGGACGCAGGCCACGCCCACGGCTGGCGCGGGGATCGTGGGGTACAGGAACTGGCGTGTGCCATAGTCGTCGTTGGTGAGCGGGATGAGGCTCTCGAGCGGGTTGCTGAAGGAGATGCCCACGCCGCGCGACTCCATGAGGATGTCCACGCCCTCGGTGAGCAGGCCGGGATCATTGAAGGGCGCGGTGAAGCGGGTGAGCGGCGACGCGGCGGGATTGAGAGGATTGACGAGCAGCGCCCACGAGTTGTTGAGCGTGGCCACGGCGCTGGCGCTGGAGGAGACATCCATGTTGTCGTCGATGAACCGGCCGGGGTTGATGTCGCCCTCGACATCGCCCAGCCCGATCGCGTGGCCGATCTCGTGGGTGAGGATGCGCCGGAAGAGGTCCAGTGAATACGTCGCCTCCGGGTTGCTGTTCATCGTGATGTCGGCCGCGAAGATCGCGCTAGCGGCGTAGTTGGTGGTGCCGGACGTGAGTTTCACCGTGCTGCCGGTGGTGGAGAAGAAGCACTCGCCCTGCGGCCCGGGGTTGCCGTTGCCCCAGAATGTGGCGGTGCGCGAACCGAACAGGTCGATCTCGGCGCCCAGCGGGTTGATGCCACCGCCGCCGACGGTGCCCGCGACGCTCGTGGTGAGGCCGGGGGTAAAACTGATCGTGGTGTTCAGGCCGGTCGCGGCATCAGTGCTCGTCCACGCGCTGAAGGCCTGGTTCACGGCAAGCGTGAAGTCGGGCACCGAGGGCAGCGTGTCCCAAGAGAAGAGGTCTCGATAGGCCTGATAGGAGGCGCCCTGGAGCGAGTAGCGCAGGCCACCGTTGAGAGAGCGTTCGAAGACCGTGCCGCCGATGTTCACGCCGCGTGGCGCCGAATCCCAGCGCGAGCCGCCACCCAGGCCCGTTCCGGCCAAGCCGAAGACGACACCCGCGGAGGCGTGGCCGGCGAGGAGAGCGACAGCGAGGACGGGAGCGACCCCCCGGACACCGATGGAGTGAGTGTTCATGCTTCGAGTTGGTGAGCGTGGAGAGAGAAACCGACGAACGACAGGGGGAAGTTACCTCGCTATTGCGGTTCGTGCCACCCTAACGTGGGCCGAGCGACGGAGATTTCCTGGATTGAACGCTCGCAGAAGGCACGCAAGGCTTGACCCTCACGGGAGAGTGCCCTTCTATTGCTCCCCGGCAACTTTGCCCGGATCACGCACCCGCCGGACCGCAGCCGCGGCCAACCGGCACAGATCGTCCGCCACGCTCGAAACGAGCGCACCACGCGGACACGCCACGGGGCGGCACTTGCAGCACCGGCCGAGATGCCGGTGCACGAGCGCCAAGCCTGTCTGTGGCGACGGAGGTTCTTGCTATGGCCCGTTACACCGGTCCCAAGGTCAAACTGTCCCGTCGTGTCGGCGTGCCCGTTGAGAACAACGCCAAGCACACCGCCAAGCGCGCGCTTGTGTACCCCGGCATGCACGGCTTCCGCGGCCGTCGCCTGCGAGATTACGGCGTGCGTCTGCAGGAAAAGCAGAAGGTTCGCTACCACTACAGCGTGCTGGAGAAGCAGTTCCGCCGCTACCTGGAGAAGGCGGGCGGCATGGCGGGCAACACCGGCGAGTTGCTCATGCGGCTGCTGGAATCCCGGCTTGACAACGTCGTGCGGCGTCTGGGCTGGGGCCGCACCATCTGGGCGGCTCGCCAGATCGTGGCCCACGGGCACGTGCTGGTGAACGGGCACAAGACCGACCGGCCGAGTTACTCGGTGAAGCCGGGCGATGTGATCACGGTGAAGCCGGGCATCCAGAAACTCGTGCGCGAGAACATGGAGAGCATGAGCGGCCACGAGGTTCCGCAGTGGATGGACCTGAACCCGGGCGAGTTGGCCTGCCGCGTGGTGGCGCTGCCGACCTCGGATCAGATTCCGTTTGATGTGAACCCGAACCTGATTATTGAGTTCTACAGGTAGCCGCGGGCCGCGAGCCGTTGGCCGCGAGCCCGAAGTGCGTGGCGTGCGTCCTTGGAGAAGTTGGCGATGCCCCCGGTGCGGTCGCACGCGGACTTGGTTGTCTGGCAGAAGAGCATGGACCTCGTGGAGGCCGTGTACCGGGTGGCCGCTGGGTGGCCGCAGGCCGAGCGCTATGGCCTGTGGTCGCAGGCAACACGGGCGGTCGTCTCGGTTCCGGCGAACATCGCCGAGGGGCACGCCCGCGGCACCGACAAGGAGTTTGCCCGTTTCCTCGGCATTGCTCGCGGATCACTGATGGAAGCGGAAACGCTGCTGACCGTCGCTTGCCGCCTCGGGTACACTCCCGAGGCTGACTTGCAGCCCGTTCTGGACCGAATGATCGAGGTATCGAAGATGCTCTCGGCCCTGCTCCGCACTGTGCGAGCCAGCGCGCTCACAGATTCGCAATAGCCGGTTTCCGCGCTCCGGCTCACCGCTCGCGGCCAACGGCTCACGGCTACTCCCTATGACAAAGTTTTTCCGCAAATACAACAAGGTTCTCCTCGTCTGCTTCGGCGTCTTCCTGATGATCGCCTTTGTGGTGCCCCAGGCCATTCAGGAGTTCGGTCAGGGCGGTCCGAACACCACCGTCATGCGCCTCGACGGGGGGCGCATCCCCTATCGCGCCACCACCGAGGCGGCAGCGCAGGTCCAGGCCGTTGAGCAATTCAGCCGCGGCATGCTGCCAGCCAACAGCGGCATCGACCCCCGCGGCGATCACTGGCTCATGGCCCGTGAGTTCGCCCAGCGCGCGGGGTGGATCGGCGGCCCGTCGGCGGGCGCACCGCTGTCGCGAGATATTGCCGCGGCGGTGGTGGAGCAGGAGTATGCACGCCAGTTTGGCCCGCAGATGGCGCAGTTCGCGCGGCAGATGGCCCTGGGCACCGAGGACGGGCGCAAGAAGATCGAGGAGTACACAGGTGCTCTCACGCAGGACGCGATCGCCGGGGGCCCGCGCATGGGCCAGGCGCTGGCGGCGGCACGCGGCATCGCGCAGATGCGGCTGGAGTATCAGCGGGCCCCGCGTTTGTCGGAGCAGCGGCTGATGCGCGATGCACGCAGGCAGTTCGATCTGGCTGAGGTAAGCGTGGTGTTCGTGGGCGTGAACAACAAACTCTCCACCGGCCTGCCCGCCCGGGAGGAGGCCGCGCTGGTGGAGCACTTCGAGAAGTACAAGGACAAACGCGTTGCCACCGGCAGCCCGTTCGGCTACATGCTGCCGGACCGCGTGAAACTGGAGTGGCTGGTGCTGGACCGCAGCGCCGCGGAAAAGGCCGTGAAGGTCGACCCAATCGAGGTGCAGAAGCGGATCGTGGCCGGCGCGTCGGCCGATGTGCCCGAGCCCGCCAAGCGCCGCGCCGCGGTAGAGACGGCCATCCGCAAGGAACTGGCCGACCGGGTGATGGACGAGGCCTCGGTCGCGGTCAAGAGCGAGGTGCTGCGGGCCGTGAGTCGGTTGAGCGAGGACGGCGTGTTCAAGGCCCTGCCCGCCGACTGGGCCCAGGCGATGCCGCGCATGGCGGCGATCGCCAAGACGATTCCCGAGCGCGTGCTGGCGCGCACGGGCGCGAGCGTGGGCGAGCCGAGCGTGTTCGTGCGTGAGGCGCAGTGGCTGACCGTGGAGCAGGACGTGGCGCAGTTGCCCGGGATCGCCCGGGCGAACATGCGCGTGTCGGGGCGTGAGGCTCCGTTCACCGCGTTGGTGGGGATCACCCGTGAACTGCTGGCCGATGCCGAACAGGTGCTGCCGATCCATCCGCAGGTGGGCGTGCCGATGGCGGACCCGCTGACCGACGCGATGGGCAACCGGTATTTCTACACGGTGCTGGCCGCGACGAAGGCCTCGGCCCCGGCATCGCTGGACGAGGTGCGGGAGCGTGTCGTGGCCGACAAGAAGCAGGCGGACGCGTTCGACACGCTCACGCAGGGCCTGAGCGCGTTCAGGGTCATCGGCGCCGAGCAGGGTCTGGAGGCCCTGGCGGAGCAGTTCAAGGCCCTGAGCGGGGAGCCGGTCGACGTGAAGCAGGCGGTGAAGGTCCGGCGGTCTGCTGGCGTTCAGCCGCCCGAACTGCCCGTCAACGCAAAGGAGTTCGTCGAGGCCGTGATGAACGCCGCGGCGGCGATCGATGCCAGCCAGCCCCTTGAGAACGCACCCAAGGACGACCTGTTCGTGGCCGTGGCGATCCCCGGCAGCCTGGGTGTGGCGGTCGCGCAGATCACGGAGTTCACGCCGGTGACGCGCGAAGAGTTCCGCAAGTTTGCCGATGGCTTGCAGCAGCAACTGGCGCAGCAAGACCTTGTGGCGACACCCGACGATCCCTTCACGCAGGCGCGACTCGAAAAGCGCCTGAAGGTGGAGCGCTTGGGTGCGTTTGCGCAGCCGGAAGAGGCCGCGGAGAAGGACAAGGACAAGGCCAAGGCCCCCGAAGGCGAGAAGCCGGCGGCGAAGTGACGGCCTCGGGCGTTTTTCTCAGAACATCTTCAACTGGCTGCCTGCGACTTCGTCGGTGGTGGGGTGGTCCACATCGATGCGGTAGTCGCCGCTGTAGCAGGCCGTGCAGTAGCCGGGGCCGGGCCGCTTCATGCAGGCGAGGAGGCCTTCAAGGGAGAGGTATGCCAGCGAATCCACACCCAGGAACTGCCGGATCTCTTCGACGGTGCGGCCGTTGGCGATGAGTTGGTCGCGTGTGGCGAAATCAACCCCGAAGTAGCAGGGGTGGCGGATGGGCGGGCAGGAGATGCGCAGGTGGATTTCCTTCGCGCCGGCCTGACGGATCTGATCGACCTTGGCCTTGGTGGTGGTGCCGCGCACGATGGAGTCGTCGACGATCACAAGGCGTTTGCCGCGCACGATCTCGGCGATGACGTTGAGTTTGAGGCGGACGGCGGCGGTGCGTTCGGCCTGGCTGGGCTTGATGAACGTGCGCCCGACGTAGCGGTTGGGCACGATGGCCTCGCGCATGGGCAGACCGCTCGTGCGTGCGTAGCCGATGGCGGCGGAGCGTCCCGAGTCGGGCATGGGGACGACATAGTCGGCATCGGCGGGCGCCTCGGCCGCGAGGCGTTCGCCGAGGAGTTCGCGGGTGATCTGGACGTTCTGGCCGAAGACGTTGCTGGCGGGGTTGGCGAAGTAGACGTGCTCGAAGACACAGTGAGCGCTCTGCTCCGCGGCGGGGGCGAAGCGGCGCGAGGACAGGCCGCCGTCGGAGAGCGTGACGACCTCTCCGGGTTCGACCTCGCGCAGGAGGGTGGCACCAACGACATCCAGCGCCACGGTCTCGCTGGCGACCACGAGGGTGCCGTCCGGCATCTGCCCGATCACCAGCGGGCGCCACCCCCACGGGTCTCGCGCGGCCTCGATGCGGTCTTTGAAGAGGAAGACCAGGCAGAAGGCCCCTTGCAGGTGGCGGAGCGTGGCGGCGACGGGGTCCGTCGTGTCCTGCTGCTGGGGTGAGGCGAGAAGGTGGATGACCACCTCGGTGTCGGAGGTGGTGTGGAAGAGGTGGCCCGCGCGCTCGAACCGCTGCCGCAGGGCTTGGGCGTTGATGAGGTTGCCGTTGTGCGAGAGGGCGACCTGCCCGCCGATGTAACTTTCGAGGAGCGGCTGAGCGTTGCAGGCGAGGGATCCGCCCGCGGTGGAGTAGCGCGTGTGGCCGATGGCGCCACGCGGGTTGCCCGAATCAAGGTCGGCCAGTGTGGTGGCGTCAAAGACCTCGGGCACAAGACCCGTGCCGGTGACACCTTCGAGCGCCGCGCCGTTGGTAACGGCGATGCCGGCGGCTTCCTGGCCACGGTGCTGCTGGGCGTACAGGCCGAGGTAGGTGATGCCGGCAACGCCCGGCTCGTGCGCGTGCGCGCCATTGCGAGATGCGCCGTGCGCTTGCGACGCGGGCGCGACCGGCGGCAGCCAGACACCGAAGACGGCGCACTTTTCCTTCTTCTCATACCCGGCGTGCAACCCGGCATCGGCGGCGGGGCCGGAGTTGAGCACGGGGAGGCGCAGGTCTGTGTGCATGCGCGGGGAGTCTAGCGGCGGGCGAGCACGCCGGGCTCGATCTGCGCAAGGAGCCACGGCGCGAACTCGTCTTTGGAGACGGTGCCGGGCGTGAGACGGCTCGGGCCGTTGGCGCACAGCAGCGTGGCCTCGATGCTGTCGCTGTCCATCGTCTCCAGGGGGTTGGCGACGATGAAGTCCAAGTGCTTACGGGCCAGTTTTTCGGTGGCCGACGCGATGAGTCGCGAGCGCGGCTCAAGGGCAAAGCCCACCACGGTCTGGTCTGGCCGTTTGCTCGCCGCGCAGGCCGCAAGGAGGTCGGGTGTGGGTTCAAGGGTGAGGGTGAGCGCGGCCTCACCCCGGCGGAGTTTGCCGCCGGGTGCGGCATCGTCCGGGTGCGCCGGCACCGGCCGATAATCGGCCACGGCGGCCGCCATCACGAGGCAATCGCAATCGGGGAAATGTCCGGTCAAAAGACGTTGCAGGTCCGCCGTTGTTTGGAACCGTTCGACCCGAACTCGCGAATCTGAGGGGGTACGGGGCGTGGGGCCCAGAAGCAGAGTGGTGCGCCAGCCGCGGCTGACGGCATGGTCGGCGAGGGCGATGCCGAGGCGACCCGACGAGCGGTTGCCGAGGTAACGGACTTGGTCGATGGGCTCGTGCGTGGGGCCAGCGGTGATGAGCAGGCGGACCGGGGCCTGCGGGCTGGCCGCGGGCGAGGCCTTTGGGGGCGACGGGGCAGCGGGGCGTGGGGCAGAGGGTTGGTGGTGCTTGGGAACCATGCGATGAAAACGAGCGATGCAAACGTAGACTCGATGACGCCGCGGGGGTGCGTGTGTCAAAGAAACTCGGGAAGTCAGCACGTCTGGGCGTGGAAGCCGCTGCGGTGCGGGTATCTTCCCCGGATTGATGCCACGGTGTCGGAGCGGGGTGCGGGCGGAATGGGAAGTGTGAAGGGTGGTTCGTGCACCGCGGGGCAGTCCTCCGGGCCGTGCGCGGCGGTATGATCCTTCCCCCGCGGGATCGGCGCTGACGCGGGCGGGCAGGTTCCTCTTCTGTGCCCCCTCCCGGCGCCACGCTGCTTGTTCACTATGGCACGATCCCGCAAGAAACTGGGCGAAATCCTCGCGGAGTGGGGAGTCTCTGCGGAGAAGATCAACAAGGTCTCCGAGTCCACACGCGGCACCGGCAAGCGGCTGGGCGATGCCCTGATCGAGGCGGGCGTGGCGACGGAGGAGCAGGTGGCCAAGGGCCTGGCCACGCAGTTCAACATCGCGTATGTGGACCTCGCGTCCAACGGCGTGGCGAATCAGGTCAACCCGAAGTTGATCCCCGAGGATCTGATCAAAAAACACATGATCCTGCCGTTGGCCAAGGCCGGGGGCCGGTTGCAACTCATTATCCATGATCCGATGGACCTGGAACTGCTGGACATGCTCCGGTTCCGGCTCAACGTGGAGGTTGATCCGCGGCTGTCGAGCCGGTCGGCGATCAAGAAGTTCATCGATTCGAGCATGGGCAAGGGTGCCAACGGCACCGCGGGCACGGACAAGAAGGCGGACCCGACCAAGTCGCTGGTCACGGAGTCCATCGACAAGTCGGTGGACAAGAGCGTTGACAAGTCCATCGACATCACGGCGGACGATGCCCCGATCGTGAAACTGGTGCAGCGGATCCTGACCGAGGCCTTCACGATGCGGGCGTCGGATATCCACGTGGAGCCCTTCGCCGAGTACGTGCGGCTGCGCTACCGGATCGACGGCGTGTGCGTGGAGCGCGACCGGCTGCCCAAGCGGATGCAGAACTCGGTTTTGAGCCGCCTGAAACTGATGTCGGGCGTGAACATCTCCGAGAAGCGGGTGCCGCAGGACGGCCGCATCAAGATCCAGCACGGGGAGGAGACGATCGACTTCCGCGTGTCGGCGTGCCCGTGCTACCACGGCGAGAGCGTCGTGCTGCGTATCTTGCGGGCCGACGCGGTGAAGATCGGCCTGATCAACCTGGGCTTCGAGGAGGACACGCTCGCCGCGTTCAACAAGATCATCCGGAGGCCCAACGGCATCTTCCTGGTGACGGGCCCCACGGGCTCGGGCAAGACCACGACGCTGTACACGGCCCTCGACGTGCTGAACCGGCCCGACAAGAAGATCATCACCGCCGAGGACCCGATCGAGTACAACTTCGTCGGCATCAACCAGTGCCAGACGCGCGAGAAGATTGGCCTCACGTTCAGCGTGATCCTCAAGACCATGCTGCGGCAGGCGCCCAACATCATTCTGGTGGGTGAGATCCGCGACCGCGAGGTGGCGGAGATCGCCATTCAGGCCGCGCTCACGGGTCACCTGGTGTTCAGCACGCTCCACACGAACGACGCCCCCAGCGCGATCACGCGGCTCATCGACATGGGCCTCAAGCCCTTCCTCGTGGCCTCGGCCATCCAGGCGATCATGGCCCAGCGCCTGATCCGGATTCTGTGCAAGGAGTGCCGGGCGGTGGACCCCAACCCGGACCCGAAGTACATGGCGCTGGTGAACATCAGCAGCGAAGAGGGCAAGGGGAAGATCAACGGCCCGGTGGGGTGCCCCGTGTGCAACAAACTGGGCTTCAAGGGCCGGCGCGGCATCTACGAGATGATGAGCATGAACAGCGAGATCCGCGAGTTGGCCTTCCGGCAGGAGCCGATCGCGAAAATCCGGCATGCCGCCATCGCCAACGGCATGCGCTCGCTGATGGAAGACGGCAAGAAGAAGGTGCTCAAGGGCCTGACCACGCCCGCCGAGATCGCCGCGGTGGCGCAGGTCGAGGGTATCGAGTGAGGTTGCGGGCTCGGGCGGCGCGCCGGCCCCGGCGCGCTCCGTGCATGCGGCCCTGAAACTGGGAGGTTTGTATGGCAGGCACTGTGCAGATGGATCGGTTGCTGGACACGGTGGTGAAGACCAACGCCAGCGACTTGCACCTGACCGTGAACCGTCAGCCCACCGTGCGCCTGCACGGCGGCCTGAAAAACCTTCAGACCAAGGTGCTGGACGCGGACGACATGGTGGCCCTGATGAAGTCCATCACCCCCGAGCAGCGCCAGCAGGAGTTGCAGGAGCGCGGCGGGTGCGACTTCGGTTTCTCCTACGGCGAGGCCGCCCGCTTCCGTGTGTCCATCTTCCGCCAGCGTGGGGACCTGGCGATTGTCTGCCGGTTGATCCCCAACCGGCTGCTCACGTTCGAGCAGATCGGCCTGCCGGAAATCTGCCGCGAACTGGTGCGGCGGCCCCGTGGCATGTTCCTGGTGACCGGGCCCACGGGCTCGGGCAAGACGACATCGCTGGCGACGATGATCGACTTTGTCAACATGAACATGGACAAGCACATTGTGACCATGGAAGAGCCGATCGAGTACTACCACCCGCACAAGAAGAGCATCGTGAACCAGCGCGAGATCGGCCACGACGTGCCGAGTTTCGCCGAGGCGCTCAAGCGGGTGCTGCGGTCGGACCCGGACGTGATCCTGGTGGGTGAAATGCGCGACCTAGAGACCATCGAGGCGGCCATGCGGGCCGCCGAGACGGGCCACTTGGTGTTCGCCACGCTGCACACCACCGGGGCCGCCAAGACCATCGACCGTATCGTGGATGCCTTCCCGGTGGCCCAGCAGAACCAGATCCGGGTGCAGTTGAGCACGTCGCTCCTGTGCGTGCTGAGCCAGCAGTTGCTGGCCCGCATCGACTCGCCGGGCATGGTGGCCGCCTACGAGTTTCTGGTGGTCACCCCCGCCATCGCCAACCTCATCCGCGAGGCGAAGACCTACCGGATCGACTCCTCGATCCAGACGGGCAAGAAGTTCGGCATGCAGTTGCTGGACGACCACCTGTGGAACCTGTACGCCGGGGGCAAGATCTCCGCGGAGGAGATGGTCGACAAGAGCAAGAACCCCAACGACCTGGCCGACAAGGTTCGCAAACTCGGGCGCACGGTGGGCCGAACGGAGTTGGACCAGGAAGACGTGGAAACCAAGGCCTGAACCAACGGGGTGCCGACAGGATTGTGGCGGCTGAAACTCTGTCGTCAGCCATGTGTCGCATCATAAATACACAAAAAAGCGCGGTGCGCACGTGCAACCGCGCCGGGCTATCCTGCGTTTGGTATTGCAGTGGTTCACGCGGTGATGGCGCTGCGCCCCACCACGGGCGTAGGCCCGCGGCGCGAGTGTGAGGCCGACGGCCGCGTGGCGGGTGCCGGCGATCTGGGAGTGCGGACCGATGAGCGCGACTGCCGCGGAACTTGCCGAGATGAAGGGCCGCAAACTCGGCCGGATTCTGACCAAACTTGGCAAGACCACGCGTGAGCGGATTCACGAGGCGCTTGCGGTCCAGAAGAACAAGCCCGACAAGATCGGCAAGTTGCTGGTGGATTTGGGGTTCTGCAAGCCCGCCGACATTGACGAGGCCTTGGCGGCTCAGGGCGGCCTGGGGTACATGGACCTGACGGGATTCGAGATTCCCGCCGAGGCCAAGGAGGCCATCGCCTCGGAGAGCGTGCAGGCGTATCAGGTGGTGCCCATCGCCTACAACCCGACGAGCAAGCGGCTGAAGATCGCGATGAAGTCGCCGGACAACTTCCGGGCGGTGGACGACCTGCGGCTGCTCATGGGCTTCAACGTTGAGGCCGTTGTGGCGGACGCCGCGGCCATCGACACGCTGATCAAGAAGCACTACTCCAAGCAGGAGTCCGTCAAAGACGTTGTCGGCGACCTGGCGAAGGACGACAAGTTCGCGAACCTGCAGAGCAAGGGCAAGGGGGGCGAGTCGATTGACTTGGACGCGGTGATGGAAGCCGCGGAGGACAACAAGGTCATCAAACTGCTGAACCTGGTGCTGCTGCAGGCCATCAAGGACAAGGCCAGCGACATCCACTTCGAGCCGTTCGAGGACGAGTTCAAGATGCGGTATCGCATCGACGGGGTGCTCTACGAGATGGCCCCACCGCCCAAGCAACTGGGCCCGGCGATCACGAGCCGCGTGAAGGTGATGGCGAAGATGGACATCGCCGAGCGGCGGCTGCCGCAGGACGGGCGCATCGAACTCACCATCGGCGGGGCGCCGGTGGATTTGCGTGTGAGCGTGCTGCCGACGATGCACGGCGAGAGCGTGGTGATGCGTGTGCTGGACCGGGGTAACGTGAAACTCGCGCTGGATCGTGTGGGGTTGCGGCCAGACGACTTTGAGAAGTTCGACAAACTGATCCACAAGCCCAACGGGATTGTGGCGGTCACGGGCCCGACGGGCTCGGGGAAGACCACGACGCTCTACGCCGCGCTCTCGGCGCTCAACGACATCGAGACGAAGATTTTGACGGCGGAGGACCCGGTCGAGTACGACATCGAGGGGCTGTGCCAGGTGCAGGTGAACGCGGAGGTGGAACTGACCTTTGCGCGGGCGCTGCGGAGTTTCTTGCGGCAGGACCCGGACATCATCCTGGTGGGCGAGATCCGCGACCTGGAAACCGCGCAGATCGCGGTGCAGGCGAGCCTGACGGGCCACCTGGTGCTGAGCACGCTGCACACCAACGACGCGCCGTCGAGCGTGATCCGTCTGGTGGACCTGGGCGTGGAGCCCTTCCTGCTCACGGCCACGATGGAGGGCGTGGTGGCGCAGCGCCTGGTGCGGACGATCTGCCCCAAGTGCAAGGAGGCCTACCAGCCCACCGAGGAGGAGTTGATGGAACTGCAACTCTCCGAGCAGGCCATCGCCGGCCGCAAGTTCTTCCGCGGCAAGGGGTGCGACAACTGCTACAAGTCGGGCTTCAAGGGCCGCATGGCGCTCTTCGAGATCATGGGCATCGACGACGCGATGCGCGACCTGATTATGCAGAAGGCGAGCACGAACATTCTGCAGAACCATGCGCGGCAGATGGGGATGCGCACGCTGCGTGAGAACGGGTTGTTGGCGCTCTTCGAGGGGCAGACGACGATCGATGAAGTGATGCGGGAGACGCTGGCAGAAGAGTGAGAAAAGGCACGACGAAGGCACGAAGAAGGCACGAAGAAGGCACGAAGGCAGAACGCATGGCCACATTTGCATACGAAGCGCTGAACGCATCGGGCAAGCCGCAGAAGGGCACGATCGATGCCGCGACGAGCGAGGACGCGATCAAGAAGGTGAAGGAGCAGGGCTTCTTCCCGACGTCGGTGCGCGAGCAGAAGGGCAAGAAGGACGCGAAGAAGGACGGTGCGCCCGGCGCGAGCGTGAAGCCCAAGAAGAAGAAGGGCGGCGGCTTCTCCATCGGCGGCGTCGCGACCAAGCAGATCACGGCGTTCACGCGCCAGTTGTCCACGCTTCAGGACGCGGGCCTGCCGCTGCTGCGCTCGCTGCAGATTCTGGAGGAGCAGCAGAAGCCCGGCAAGTTCAAGAGCATTATTCAGGGCGTGTGCGAAGAGGTGGAGGGGGGTTCGAGCCTTTCGGAGGGGATGGCCAAGTTCCCCAAGGCCTTCGACCGGCTGTTCACAAAGATGGTGGCCGCGGGCGAGATCGGCGGCGTGCTGGACATCATCCTGCAGCGGCTTGCGGAGTTCATGGAGAAGGCGCAGCGGCTGAAGCGCAAGGTGGTGGGCGCGTCGATGTACCCCGTCATGGTCATCGTGATCGCGGTGGGCATCGTCACGTTCATCATGGTGAAGATCATCCCCAAGTTCAAGGAGATCTTCGCGGAGTTCGGCGTGAGCATGCCGCTCTTGACGCAGAAACTCATCGAGACCAGTTCGTTCATGGCGGGGTCCATGCCCGGCCAGAAGATTCCCGGATGGGTGCTCATCATCGGCGTGCCGTTCGCGCTGATGTTCCTGTGGAAGAGCAGCCGCAAGACCAACCCGGGGCGGGCGGTGACGGACACGGTGGTGATGTACGTGCCCGTGATGGGCGCCCTGGTGAAGAAGACGGCGATCGCCAAGTTCACGCGCACGCTGGGCACGCTGATCAACGCGGGCGTGCCGATTCTGGAGGCCATCAGCATCACGCGCGACACCGTGGGCAACTACGTCTACGAGAAGGCGCTCAACAAGGTGCACGACAGCATCCGCGAGGGTGAGACCTTCGCGCAGCCGCTGCGCGAGGCCAAGGTCGTGGACTCGCTGGTGGTGAACATGATCGACGTGGGCGAGGAGACGGGCGACCTGGACGCCATGCTGTTGAAGATCGCCGACAACTACGACGAAGAGGTGGACGTGGCCGTGAACGGCATGGTGAAACTCATCGAACCCCTCCTCGTCGTCGTCCTGGGCGGCACCGTGGGCACGATCGTCGTCGCCATGTTCCTGCCCCTCGTCGCCATCATCGAGAAACTGCAGGGCGGCGGCTGAGCGGCGGCGGCCGTGGCCGTTCGCGGCTCGCGCATCGCCGGAAGCGAACACACCCATGAAGGTTCAGGCCATCAATCCCGAAGGGCAGACGCGCCGGTGCGCGAAGCGAGGTTTCACCTTGGTGGAGATCCTCATCATGATCACGCTGATCGTGGTGCTCTCGGCGCTCTTGTTGTTTGCGATCGGGCCGGCGGTAAAATCGGCACGCACCGCATCGGACCATGCGTTTGCGCGCTCGATGGGTGTGGGCGTGGAGCAGTTCCGCCAGCAGTTCGGTTTCCTGCCGCCGCTGGTGGATGACTTCGCCTCCGGCGGCCCGATCGAGGAACCGGCCAGCCCGGCGCTGCCGTTCATCCGCCTCAAGACGGGCGACACCATCCTGCCGCGCAACGACGCGGTGAACCAGGCGCGGTTCCTGCGGCACGAAGACACACCGCCGGACGGCGCGAACCAGACGACGCTGCGGATGAGTTATTTTTCGCTGCCGTTCTACCTGCTGGGCACGGCGGGCGAGAGCAACACCGACACCATGATGAACGCCAAGGTGGACGGCGTGCAGGGTCCCGGCTTCACGCAGCCCCTGGCCGATGGCACGTTCACACGCAGCGGCACTCGCCACGAGCCGATGATGAGCCTTGCGGGCCTCACCGAACGATTGCAGTTGCTCGGCGGCACCAACGAACGCACGTTTGGGGATCGGCAGCGCCGCGGCGTGCGATACTACCGCTGGGCGCCCACACTGCACGTGGCCGCGGGCACGCCCGTGCCGCCGCTCGTGGTTCCCGCGCCGGCCAACGACCCGCTTCTGGCCGGGCAGGTGCGTTCGTACAACGCCCCCACGGTGTTTCCTTTGGGCGTGCGCCAGCGCCTCATCAGCGGGCAACTCGAGCCTGTGGCCGCGGTCATGTCGCCCCAGCAGCGCAGCGCCCGCTACGCGATCGTCTTTCCCGGGCTAGACGGCCTCTTCGGCGACGAGACCATCGCCACGCTGCGCACCCAACTGGGCCTCATCGCCTCCACGCAGATCGATGACGACGAGGTCCGCAGGCGCGCGGCGCTGGACAACCTGGTTATTCTGGAGGGCGGATCATGAGAGACCTCCTCCGCTCCGTACACACGCCACACGCACCGCGCTTCACTTGGCGAGCGAGCCGGCGCGGCCGCGCGCCGGCCTTCACGCTGGTGGAGATGCTGGTGGTCATGCTGGTGATGAGCATCGTGGCGCTGCTCACGGTGCCGGCGTTCAACGCCTTCTCACGCTCCAACACGCAGACGCAGGCCGAGGAGGCGCTGAAGGCGGCCCTGCGGGCGGCCCGCGACGCGGCCCTGGATTCCAGCCCCGGCGAAGATGTCGTCGCGGTGTTCGTGCAGCCGCTCGCGGGGTCGTTGCAGGTGGTGCTGGCGCGGCGTGCGGGCACGATCGCCGATGTGCTCGCCACCACGGGCAACCCGCCGGTGGTGCGCGAGGTCTTCGTGCCCATCGAGAGCGCCCCGGTGGTTTCGATTCCCCGTGGATACGCGGCACGGGGGTATGTGGGCCCCGGCGTACTCCCCGATTCGGCTTCGCCGGTTTCCGACTGGTACGTCAGGAGCGCAGGCGGTGGAGTGATCTATCAAGCGTCGCAGTCGGCCTGGGTAGCACCGGAGACGCACTACTTCAAGCAGGTGTACAACACCGGCGGGCTCGCCGGGCAGGACGACGGCGCCGATCGCAACACGTTCATGATGCGCTTCGAGGGCGGCACGGGCGCGGCATCCCTGAACCCGGCGGCGGTGCTGGTGGTGCTGCCGCGCAACTCGGCCACGGGGCGCGACGCAGCGCCGTGGATGCAGAACCGTCTGGACGTGCCGCTGGATGCCCTGGGTCGGCCCCGCCCGCTGGCAGTGGTGGTGGACGGGATTCTCAACGCCCTGCCCGCGGGCCTGCCGGCCAGCCCGACGCAGGCGGCGGTGAACGTGGCGCGGCGGCAGTTGCTGGGGCACGAGTCGAGCGACACGGTGCTGGCGGGGCCGGTGCCGCGCGTGGCGGTGTATGAAGAGTCGCGGCTGGCGGCGACGCTGGGCACACGTGTGGACCGGCTGACGGGCACGCTGTACTGGGCGGGGACCGACACGACCGACACGGACCGGCAGGCGGCGTTCTATGACCCGGGCACATCGCCCAACAACATCCGGCCGCACGTGCAGACCGGCGGCTTGGGCCAGGGAACGTACGCGAGCGTGCGCGAGGCGATTGACGGGTGGTTGCTCGGTGACACAAACCTCAACGGCACGTTCGGCGATGCCCGGAGCACCGCGCTCACCAAGGTGGTGGACCTGCCGGTGGCCAAGGTCTTCATGCTTGACCGCACGCTGGGTGAGCCGGTGGAGGTGCCGCTGACCGCGCCGAAGGTGGAGGCGCCATGAACACCGTGCGGATTCCTCTGTTGAACTCGTCTACAGAGCCTGGTGGCACAGGCTTTCAGCCGGTGTCCTACCGGGCCTGGGGGCACGGGTCTCTCCCGTTTATCGAGGTCTGGAGGCACAGCCTGAAAGGCTGTGCCACAAGAACTCAAAGGCTTTGCCGCGGGAACGCGAGAGGGTTCTCGCTGGTGGAGGTGCTGATGGCGATCCTCATCCTGGGGATCGGCCTGCTGGGTCTGGGCTCGGTGCTGCCGGCGGTGGTGAAGCAGCAGCAGGCGAGCACCGAATCGGCGATGGGGAGTTTGGCGATGAACGGCGCGCGTGCCGCGCTGAAGGTGGGCAGGCAGGGGCGCAACGAGGTGCAGCGCGTGGTGGTGGGGTTCAACCTTGACCCCACGACGGGGGGTGTGCCCACGGGCCTGGCCTTCAACCTGAGCTTCGGCACCTCCGGGGCGCGCACGGCCAACATTCTGGTGCAGACCACCGCTGCGACGCCGCAACTGCTGGAGGAGGCCTTGGTGAGCTTGGACGCGCTCGCGGGCGACCAGAGCGGGCCAGACCCGGCGCCCCCGGAGCGCACCGTGCGTGTGAGCGGCCGGAGCGTGGTTGACGGCACGCCCGCGCGGGCGACGATCACCTACGACGTTTCGTTCATCGGCCGCATGGGCGGAGCCGATGTGCCCCTGCTCGAAGGCGCGGCGGTGGGGGGGGGGCTCACCATCAGCACGGCCACAGAGCAGGTGGTGGGCGTGCCAGCGCTGGATTCCACCTTCTGGACCGAACTGGCGCACCTGGACCCTGCCGCGTACCCCGATGAGGCCCTGCCGCGCGATGCGAGCTGGATGGTGCCAGCGGTTGAGACGAGCACGGGCCCCGGGAACGATCGCGGCGCAACGCTCCTGGGCGTGAACGGCCTCGGCGAGACCTTCTTCCCGGCAGACCGCAGGCTCACGATCAGTCTGGGCGAGCGGTTGCAGCCATCCGAGGCTTCCGGCCCGGGCGCCGACTTTGCCAACGCGAGCGCGGCTGCCGCGCCCGCCCCCGTGCCGCAGTATGTGTGGGATATCGCGGTGCGGCGCACCGGCCCCTTCCGCACGGGCACGGATCGGTACGGGCGGAACTACAGCGAGGGGTACCAGCCGCCGGAGTTCACGCGCGTGCAGACGGCGATCTTCCTGCGGCGTGTGGACGGGCGGCTGAGGGCACCCGCGGACATGAGCGTTTTCCGTGCGCTGCTGGCTCGCATGGGTGCGCCGGCAGACCGGCGCTGGCCGGTGTCGGTGGACACGAGCGGCAGGCCGACCAACGACGGCCTTGTGGTGAGCCGCACCTATTCCACGCCCGTCGCATGGTCGGTGGAGTACCTGCCCACGCGTGTCGGCCCGGACGGACGGGCGACGCGCGACATGCTGGAACTGACGATGAGCGGCACCTTCGACCGTCTGCCGGTGGGCACGAGCAGCGTGCAGATCACCACGGTCTTCCAAGCCGCGGCACGGCCGGGGCAGTTGCTCGTGGACAACCTCGGCAACGTGTACACCGTGATCGGGCCCGTTCCCGGGTTTGCCAACACGCTGCGTGTGTCGCCGCCTATCTCGCCGGACGTGGTGGCAACCGACCTGAATGCGCAGGACGGCGCGGGCACGATCCGGCAGATTGTGTTCGTGCCCGAGGGTGCCGTGAGCGTGCACGTGGAGGTGGCCAACCCGTGATCCGCCGCGCCGCATCAAACCCGATCCGTTTCCGTCGCGCCGGCTTCACGCTGGTGGAACTGCTCGTGGCCGTGGCCATCGTCGGCCTGCTCACCGTGGGCATCGCGCAGGTCTTTTCGCTCACCGGCAAAACCGTGGCTTCGGGCCGGCGGCTGAGCACGCTGAACACCTACGCCACGATCATCGAACGCCAGTTGCGGGCGGATATCGCCGGCATCAGCCGCGAGGGTTTCATGGTCATGCGCCACCAACTGGTGCAGGATTCGATCGACGACGCCCGCGGCGTGCAACTCTCGCCCGGCGATGAGCGGCCGCGCGACAGGCGTGCGGATGAACTGGTGTTCTTCGCGCGGGGCGATTTTCAGACGGCGCGCGAGCCCCTGCACCCTTCCCGCGTGGCGCGGTCGGATGTGGCGAGGATCTATTACGGGCACGGTCTGCGGGGCACGAACGCCGCGACGACGCTGCCGCAGGTTGATGACCCGCCGACCACGGCCGCTCCCAGCGGGCTGGGCGAGCGCATCAACTCGCCGGGCCAGACGCTGCCAAACCAGTACGCCGGCGATTGGACGCTGTTGCGGAACGTGTGCCTGCTGGCGGTGCCCCGGGCCGGGAACCAGCCGCTGCCGACCCTGGCGGCGAACTACGCGTATCTCCTCGCGCCCAACAAGTGGAACGACCGCGATGCGCAGGTGGCCCTGCAGCCCGGGGCGGTGAGCATCTTCCGCACCGTGGCCCTGGGGAGCAGCCTGCCCGCCTCGAACACGCTGGTGCGCGCGGGGCGGCGGCCGATGCTTGCCAGCGGCCTGGTTGATGTCGTGACGACGGACCTGTCGGAGGTGCGCGGGTTTGTGAACGGTGCGCCGCCGCCCGCGCTGCTCAACTCCGCGGCCGCGATCACCGCGCTTACGCAGTTCTTCGCGTTCACGGGCGCCGACGCGACGGAGCCGGCCTGGTCGGGAATGCTGGCGCGTGAGCGGATGCAGGCGTGGATGCGCGATGCGCTTCCGGCGGATTCGGACGGCCTGGGCCCCACCGGCACGCCCCAGCGGATGCGATATGAGCCGCGCCCGCCGAACTTTTCGGGCGAGGGGCTTTCGTGGGGTGCCAGCGATGTGGACTTCCGCCGCGCGGATCAGTTGATGCTCAGCGCCTCGAACTTTGTGCCCCGCTGCTCGGAGTTCATGGTGGAGTGGAGTTTCGGGCAGGTGGAGCCTGGCACGGGCATCCCCGGCGAAGGGCGCGTGCTCTGGCACGGTCTGGAGCGCGAGGTGCGCATCTCCGGCGCGGCCGCGTTCGACAACCTGGTGGATTACCGCGTACGCCCGTACGGACAGGGGCCGACCGGCCCGCGAGCCCTGCCCACTCTCCCGGCCGATCCGCTGGGCGAACTTGCGGGGCAGGTGTACACGCTCAACACGGGCGCGCAGGCCCAGCGGGCGATCAGCCCGCTCCTGATTCACAGCGATGAGACCGGTACCTCGCCGCCGCCGGCGATCAACATGCGCCTCGGGCCGCTCTACTCCTACTTCGGCTACGTGGACCCGATGTTCGACCCCGCGCCGGAATTCGCCCTCGCCCCGACGGACCCTCAGGCGGCCAAGCGAGATTTTCTGGTGGATGTGCAGCCGCCCGCACCCACCGCCTTCCCGACGTACGACCCGCTGGTGGGCGACCGCCTGGTGCAGCCCGATACGGTGGAGTGGGCGTGGCCCAAGTTGATCCGCATCACGCTGCGGATGGTGGACCCGGCCGATTCGAGCACCGAGCAGACATACCAGTTTGTGCTGCCCCTCCCGGAGCGCGGGCGCGGCATCGAGTGACGCCTCGTGTGCCGCGTGCAAAACGCGGCGGGCACGGTTGGGCGGGGTGCGGGTGAATGAGTGACGGTGGGCCACGAGAGCCCGAGATCGGAGCAGTGCTTATGAACGCGCGCAAACATGCAATCGAGACGAGTGGCTTGTCCAACGCCCGCGCGCTGATCCGCCGCGGCTCCATCCTCGTGCTGGTGGTGGGCATCATCGCCCTCATGGCCATCATCGTGGTGGTGTACGCGAGCCTGGGCCAGGGAGACCGCCGGCGTGCCGCGAGCCTGGCCAGCGCCAGCAAACTGGGCGATCAATCTACGGCGGTGGCGGATTATCTCGCCGGTGTGGTGGCGCGCGGCGCGTTCAAGACGCAGGCCGAGCAGCGCGTGATCGACACGCTCCCGCCCGTGCGCGTGCGCATCGCGGCGGACTATCCCAGCATCGACCCCTCGCTCGTGTTTGATCCGGTTCACAGCAGCAGCGGCATCAGCGGGTTCCCGCTCCAGCGTGCACTCAAGTACACACCCTCCGGCAGTGTCGAGGCCCCGTGGGCAGCGGGCGGCGGCACTGGGCGTGTCGATCCACGCTTCCCCTTCGATGCGTTCCTCGCGGCCGCGCAGCCCGCCAACCTGCGCTTCGGCGGCGATCCGACGACGATCGACGTGGCGATCGTTGACAAGACCTACGTGGCTGACCGCGACTGGCGGATGATCTCCAACGCCTCGCCGGACGGCCGGTTCGTGAACCTCGTCACGCTGCGCAACAACTTCGGGGCGCTGTCGGGTGTCGGGCTTGCCAACAACGGCCAGCCCCTGAGCGCCACCAACAGGCCCCGCACCACCTACGACCTCACGCTGCTGAACGATGCTGATGTGCCCGGCCTCACCACGCCCGAGCCCACGCTGGACGTTGACGCGGCGGTGCGGCCTTGGGCGTACGACACCGGGACGGGGACGCTGAGGAACACGCTTCGCACGGATGTGAGCGATGCGAACCAGCCCGGCCAGCACTTTCCGGCCGATTTCACTGCGAATCAGGTCGGCATGTTCATCCCCTTGGCCGACACGCGCCCGGGCGCGCAGCGCATCGGCACGCTCAACCGCCTCTACACCGGCACCGCCCCCTCCACCATCTCGCCCGGCGATCAGGAGTATCTGGGCAACCAGTACGCCGATGCCGACGGCGACGGCATGGCCGACTCGCGCTGGTTTGAACTGGTGGATGCGAGCGATCCGTCGCTGCCGCGCAGTCTGATCCCCGCCGATCCGGAGTTGCGGCTCTTCGTGGCCTCGCGCATCGTTGATCTCTCCGGCAAGGTGAACGTGAACACGGCCACGACCTTCGCCAACGTGCCCGACCTGGCCAACCCGGCCGGGGCCACACCCGCGGATATCGACCTGGAGCGGCTGCTCTCTTTGCGTGGCGCGTATCAGGAATCACCCGCGGTGGCCAACGGTCCCGAAACACCCTTCGGCCCGGGCTACGAGGCCATGGCCCAGCCCAACGGCCCCGCCGACCGCACCGGCGACTACAACGACTATGCAGCCGCGGACGGGGCGATGCTCCCCGGCGCGTTCGCCGTCGGCGAGGCGGGCTTCGCGGCGATGCTCGACACGCTCGTGCGTGGCACCAACGCGCCCGCCAACACCGTGCCCGATGAGTTTGGCGCTTACCCGCGTGGGTTCGCGCGAGCGTACACCTACGGGCTGGATTCGATGGGCCAGCCCATTGTGCTCTTCACCGGGGCCAACGGCACGGCGGGGGATGCCGACGACAGCGTGCTGGCGTTTGACCGCCGCTTCCTCTATGGCCGCAGCGCGGGGCCGCACGGCGATGCCTCCGGCGCCACCCTGCGCGCCAGCGAGATCAACGCCACGTGGGTGCCGTCGTTCGACCTCGGCGGCCGCTTTGGCCTGATGGATGAACTGGACCTGCGGGCCCGCGAGCGTGTGAACGACGCGAGCCGCCGTTCGCGCCTGGAGGCCGTGCTGGCCGGGCGCGTGATGACGACGGAGGCGCCGGCCCCCGCCGCGCAGTTCGCCACGTTCAGCCCGCTGCGCGACACGCGCGGCCTGGACCTGGAGTCGCTCGCACGCGACCGGACGACCAGCGTCTATATCCCGGGCGGGCCGCCCGCGGCCGCGGGCTCGGCCGACGGCAAGCCCGACCCGAGCGCGTACTTGCAGGCGAAGATCGACGTGCGCCAGAACCTCACCACGCTCAGCGGGGCACGGCCCCTCACCAGCACGGTGCTGAGCGGCAACGGCGCGGCGATCACGTCCGCAGAACTCAAGGTGGACCTGAACGCCGCCCTGGCGGATATCCAGCGCGCGGCCCAGCAGGTGGAGAGCAACCAGCCCGCGCCCAACTGGGGCCTGATGCAGCAGGGCATCAACACGATCTTCTCGGGCGCGGTCGAAGCGCTCCTGCCCTTCGCACGCGAGAACGACAACATCAACCCGCTCTCGGGCTCGCGCATCGCGTGGGACACCACGGCGACGCGGGCGGGCATGACGCTGAACTACGGCGGCGGGCGGAACATCTTCAGTTCGCCCAGCGCGGCACGGAACAACTCGGCGGAGGTGGCCCTGCGTGCCGCGGCACACTGGACGGCCAACCTGATCGCTTCCCGCCAGACCTTCCGGCCGGATGCCACGAGCGCGACGGGGCCCCTGGAATCTGCCGACCGGCCGGTGATGTTCGCGCTGCCGATCGGTGGCAAGTTCCCCGACGACCCCCAGTATGCGCGGCAACTCATGTTCGGCGGTGTGGACAGCGGCTCGGGCGGACCGATCATCGACGGCGGCCCGTGGGGTCTGGGCGAAGGGTTGAACGATTTTCCCGCCGCGTTCCCGGCGGAGGCCTTCACGGGCGTGAACGCGGGGCGCGAGAAGGCCCCGCGCATCGCCGGGCGGCTGGATGCGGACTGGGCGATCCCCGCCAACAGCGCGAGTTGGCCCGCGGCGGGCACGCAGAACCAACGGCTCGCGCCCCTTGTCAGCGGCGGCGCGGCCAGCCCGCCGGTCCTCAGCACGGCGGGGCTCACGGTGCTGGGCATCACGCCCCAGCCGTTCATCACGCAGGCGGGCCTCATCACGATGTACGCCGCGCGTCAGGTGGAGGGGGGTGACACCAAGTGCAACGACAACGACGGCGAGAAACTCAAGATCGGCGGCCCGGCCAGCGTGGCGAACAAGAGTTACCTCTTCGAGGCGATGGCGATCCAGTTGCACAACCCGTTTGACTGTGAGATCGCGCTGGGCGGGCACAAGGTGGACGCGGATGGGCGCGTGGTGCCGCGCCTGGCGGGTGATACGTTCTCGCCGAGCGCTATCACCTACTACATCGAGTTCGGCGGACGGATTTATGGCCTGGCGAACTTTGATGATGCCTCGAACTCAATGAGCGCACCGGGCATCCTGCTGCCCGGCGAGAGCCGCACGTTCTACATTCTGGATCAGCCCGTGGCGCAGATTGCTCAGCGGTTCCTTGCTGTGGATGCCGCGTACGCGGCCAACTCGGGCCTCACGGCCGATGGTCCGGGCGTGGAGAACTTCATTGAGGGGCAGTTTTACGAGGGTGGCCCGGCCGACCCGGATGCCATGCGCCTGCCCCTGCTGGACTTCTCCACGATGGACGTGCGCACATCGGTGCCCTCGCTGGGTCTCTACGGCGGCACCTTGCGCACCATCGAGGAGACGGATGCGCCGTTGCCCACTGCCGACAGCGACAAGGACGAGGTCGTGCGCCTGTGGCGCGTGCAGCGCAACGCGCTCAGCCCAAACGTGGGCACCGGTAACCCGCTGGCACGCCCGCAAGACATTCTGGTGGATCGCCTGCGCGACCCCGAGACGAGCAGCCGCGGCACGTGGGACCGGCGCTTCAAGGACAACAGTTACCTGTGCATCGAGGTCGCGGGCACGGCGACGCCCGATGAGGGTCCGGCGTTCATGTTCTGGGGCACGGTGCGCAGGCCCGGCGACACGCCTCAGGTAGGCGTGCTGCCGCCCACGCCGCAGGTGGGCGTGCTGCCGCTCTACTGCGTGGAGTCCAAGGGCCGCTCGCTCGCGGACGGCAACGTGAGCGACGTGTACCGGCGCGGTGTCGCCGCCCGCTCCCTCAACGCGCGCTTCGCGGATGAGCATTACAACCCGCTCAACGCGGCGGAGTCGCTCCTCGACATGGACCACATCGAGGAAGGCGATCTCGACAATAACCCGATTGCCATCGGCAGCCCCGGCACGATTCGCGCGCCCCTGGCCGACCGCCTCGGAACGCTCGTGGCCGGGATCGAGTCGTTCCGCGTTTCGCAGACCACGCGTGTGATCCCCGATGTGGACGAGCGGCCGCTGCTCTTCACCAAGGTGCAGGCACCGTTCACCAACGCCGATGTGCCGGATGTGTACGGCGCGACGCCCCCGACGTCCAACATCGCGGGCCTCACGCTGGCCCAGTCAAGGGTTTCGATCCCCATGCTTCTGCCCGTGCCGCGTGATGGTGACAGCACGCGTGTGCAGCGCCCGCCCGGCCCGCTGGGCAGCGCGGTCCCCGCGTCGCCCCTGCGTCCGATGGACCTTTTGGAGGTGCCCGCCTTCGGCCCCTCCAACGACCCGGAGGCCTTGGCAGGCACCGCGGGCGACTACGCCAACAACGGCGACAAACTGCAGTTGAACGTGCAGTGGACGACGCTCTCCGAAGCCGCGGCACTGGCGATGGGCTTTGACGGGCCCGAGATGAACACCAGCCCCGAATACGCCCTGGCCGGCAGGCACGACGCGACGGGCACGACGCTGGAGGTGGAGCCTCTGCTCGTGCGCGGCAAACTGCGCCCGGATGCATTCTTTGCGTTCCTTGATGATCCCGCGGGCAACACCGGCCGTCGCGAGTTCAACCCAGCCACATCGCTGCCCCGCGGCCAGCGGCTGCCGCTGGCGCTGGGGCTGCTGGATCGGTTCAGCACCGCGCCGCTGCCCGGCTCGCTCACCAGTTCCATCCCCGGCACGGTGAACATCAACACCGCGAGTTTGGATGTGCTGCGCTCCCTGCCCATGCTCTCGCCTGACCCTGCGCCCATCGGCTGGCCCAATGGTGTGGGCGTGCTCAGGGGTGATGGCTCGGCGACGCCGTGGTTTGATCCATCGGTGGATGCGTGGGATGTGGCCGCGATGGTCGCGGCGTATCGAGACAAGGCCGCCGTGGCCCTGCGGCCGTTCGTGAGCGGTGGACAGCCGCAGGCCGGCCTGCCGCCGGCGTACGCCAACTTCCGGGATGACAGCGTGACCACCAACCCCACCATCGCCGGCAATCTGCTTGTGGGGCCATACGGCCGCTCGGTCTGGACGCAGCGCATGGGCATCCGCGAGCAGCAGGGCTTTGCGAGCGTGGGCGAGATTCTCTCGGCCCGATACGGGCTGGATGCCCCGCAGCCCAACGGCGGCGTGGTGAACGCCGGCACGCTGCCGCCCCTTCCCGGCGCGGGCTTCACGCCCCCCCTGGAGGCTTCGAGCATCGACCGCTTCGCGCGGCTCCCGGTGGTGACCGCGCGCACGGGCGACACGATGTCGCCCGTGGCCTTCACCACGGAGCAGATCAACGGGATCACCCAGGTCGTCTCCGGTTTCGGCGGGCGCGTGCGGCGAGCCGCATCCACAGACAGCAACCTGCTCACGGGTGTCTCCGCGCCCGCGCTCGAAGACCGCGGCACGGCCATCGCCGATGCCGTGATGAACACCATCACTGTTCGCAGCGACCTCTTCTGCGTCTGGTTCGTCCTGCACGGCTACCGGCGCGGCGATGTGGAGGGCCTGCAACCCACCGACCCGATGACGCCCAGCGTGGCCCGGCGCTATGTGATGGTGGTGGACCGCTCCAACGTTGTGACGCTCGGCCAGAAGCCGCGCGTGCTGATGCTCGAAGAGGTGCCGTACAAATAATCGAGAGGGCGGGGAAAACCTCAAAGAGGCCGCGGCGCAAGCCGTGGCTTTTTCGCTGGCCTGCGGCCGCCGGTCATGTGGTTGCCCGTGCCTGCCACGCCGCGAGTTCCGGCGGGATCATCGCCACGAGTGCCAACGGCCGCTCGATCAGCGCGGCAACGGTATCCGGTTTCAACGCGCCGGCGTGCACGCACGAAAGGCGGCCCGCGCCAACCTGCCAAGCTTCATTCTTGGGGGCTTCCGTCAGCCACTGCTGCGCCGCGGGCGAGAGGAACACCAGCGCGAAGTCGGGATCGTCGGTGTGCACACGCCAGCGCTTGTTGAAGGCCTCATCGTCGAGTTTCACGTCCTTGTGGCCCAGCAGTTCCGCGATGGCGTGCAGGGCGCTCTCGCGCCCGAGCGTCAGTTCCGGCCATGCGGGCGGGCAGGAGATCACCGCCGCGGAGTAGTACACCGGGTGCGAGCCCTTGCCGTGGCTCTGCATGTGCATGTGCTCGCAGAGGTCGATCTGCGTGCCGTTGATCGTGCCGCTCGCGACCCACTGGATGCCGCCGTGGCCGGCCTTCATCTGCTTGACGTGCGCGAAGGGCGCGAACAGAGCGGGCTTGGCGGCCTTGGCCGGGGCGGCCGTGAGCGTGAGGCCGCGCGATGCGAGGGCCTCGGCAATGCCGGCTGTGCGGGCGCGATCACGCTTCTTGGCCAACCAGATGAGGAGCACGATGACGGCCACCGCGGCCACCAGCAGCACGATGGCGACCGCCGGCGGCGCTTTGCCGCCGGAGTTCTGGGCCAGCGTGAGCATGGTGGCGGCGTGTTCGCTCATGGCAGGGGTGTGCCCTGGAGCGCGGTGCGGATCGCGGCCACGCTTCGCAGCAGGCCCTCGACACGATCCAGCGGGATCATGGTCGCCGCGTCGGAGAGGGCACTCTTCGGGTCCGGGTGGCATTCAAGGAAGAGCGCGTGCACGCCCACCGCCGCGGCGGCGCGCGCCAGGGCAGGTGCACGCTCGGCCCGCCCGCCGGTCACCTCGCCACCCGAGCCGTCGCCGGGGTGCTGGGTGCTGTGCGTGCAGTCAAAGCAGACGGGCACGGGGCGGGCGTCGCCGGCCTTGTGCGTGAGTTCCATGAGGTCGGCCAGGCCCACAAAGTCGTTCACGAGGCGGCCGTAGCCGAAGAACGTGCCGCGCTCGGTGAGCATGACGTTGGCGCACCCGGCCTCCGCGAGTTTTTTCACGGCCCCGGCCATCTCGCGCGGGCTCATGAACTGGCCCTTCTTCACGTTCACGGCGCGCCCGTGCTGGGCCGCCGCCGCGCCCGCGGCGATGAGCAGGTCGGTCTGGCGGCAGAGGAACGCGGGGATCTGCAGCAGATCGACGTGGCGAGCGACGACCTCGGCCTGGGCGGGCTCGTGGATGTCTGTGGTCACGGGCACCCCCAGGTCCTGCCCGATCTCGTGCAGCCATTCGACGCCGCGCTCAAGGCCCGGCCCGCGCGGCGAGTTGATGGAGGAGCGGTTGGCCTTGTCGAAACTGGCCTTGAAGATGTAGGGCAGGCCCAGTTCGCGGCAGATGCCCTGGACGTGGCGGCCGATGAGCGTGCCGAGTTCGAGCGATTCGAGAACGCAGGGCCCCGCGATGACGGCGAGGGGTCTTTCTGAGCCGATCTCGACCTGGCCGACCTTGCACGGACGGTTCATGGGCACAGGCTAGCACACGAAGGGCCGGTGCGGCGCGGGCGTGTGCATCGCGCCACGATCAGGGCGTGTAGTACTCGGTGATGAAGTCGCCCAGGTCATCAGGGTTGAGGCTGCCGTTGAAGTCCCAGTCGGTGCGGATGTCGTTCTGGTAGTAGGCGGTGATGAAATCGCCCAGGTCGTCGGGGTTCACCACGGTGTCGTAGTTCACATCCAACGGGTCATAGACGGGAACCACCTTGCGCACGCGGCCGCTGGCGCCGGAGCCGTACTGCACGATGTAGAGTTCGCCCGCAGCATCTTCACCGAAACTGGAGATGCTGGAGATGGACGTGGCCGGCCCCGGCGGGTTGAGGATGGAGTACACATCGAGGAACGAGCCCCACACGCCGCCGGAGACGACACCGGAAAAGAGGCGCGGGCGCACGAAGTCGGCGAAGAAGTAGCGCCCGTGCCAGGCCCGCACCTGGCGGCCCCGATACACATAGCCGCCGGTGACGGAGTTGCCCTGCAGCGCGCCGGTGCCGTGCGCGTACGTGTAAACGGGGCCTGTCAGCGTGGCGAGGTAGTCGCTGCCGAACGTGTTGCCGGGGGTGGTCGTGGCCTGCCACGCGGCCTGCGTCGTGCCGTAGGCCGTCCAGTCGTTGGCGAAGCCCGAGGGGCGTGCGTTGCCCTCGCGCAGCCGCCAGCCGTAGTTGCGAACCGGCGAGGCCCCGCCGTTGCCGGGCACGTAGTTGATCTCCTCGGTGAGGCCCTGGCCCACATCGGCGATGTAGAGGTCGCCGTTGGCACGGTCAAAGCACCAGCGCCAGGGGTTGCGCAGGCCGAAGGCCCATACCTCGGGCGCGCCACCGGAGATGGCGAAGGGGTTGCCCGCGGGGATGCCGTAGTTGCGGTTTGGGTCCGCCGGGAAGCCGTCGATGGCCGGGTCGATGCGCAGGAGTTTGCCCAGCAGATCGGAGGTGTTGAGGGCCGAGTTGTTGGGATCGTTCCCGCTGCCGCCGTCGCCGGTGCCGATGTAGAGCAGACCGTCTGGCCCGAAGTGCATGCACCCGCCGTTGTGGTTGCTGAAGGGCTGGTTGATCAGCAGCAAGCGCGTCTCGACGTTGTCGGCGATGTTGGGGTTGACGCTGTTGCGGAAGTAGCGGGCAACCACCGTCTGGCCCGATGCGCCGCCGCCGGGAGCGGTGTAGTTGATGTAGAACGCGCCGGTGGCGGCGTAGTCTGGGGCGAAGACCAAGCCCAGCAGGCCCTGCTCGCCGGAGGCGCTGTTGAGACGCGCCGAGACGTTCAGGAAGGTGGTGGGGGCCGCCGCGCCGACCTTGACGAGGATGATGCCGTTCTGCTGAACAATGAAGAGGCGCGTCGTGTCGCCCGGAGGCGAGCAGACATAGAGCGGCTGGGTGAGGCCGGTGGCGATATCGATCACATCCGCCACGTCGGCCGGGGGCGTGGGCAGTTGGGCGGTCGTCGCGGCGGGGAGCAGGGACACAGCGACAACGGCCGCGACAGCGGTGAACGCTCGAACAGATCGTGCTGACATGCGCGGACTCCTCCCTTGGGTAGGCTCGTTCAGAATACCCGCAAGTCTCGAATGAGGCCCGTATTTTTCGGCACATTGATGCGTGTTTCGCGGCGGGGGAAACTTCCCTGCTTCACAAGTCGCCCCGTACTTGGAGGTGCCCAGAGACCGCCCGCTACGGCGCGCCGAGCCGGTCGCGCACGGCCCAGAGGTCCGGGTACAGGCGGATGTTGAGCGTGGCGGCGAGGTACTTGGCGCCGCTGGAGCCGCCGGTGCCGCCGCCCCCGCCGATCATGCGTTCGACCATCTTGACGTGGTGGAACCGCCAAATAGCGAGTTTTTCCTCGAACTCCAGCAGGTGCTCGGCGACGCGGAACTGGGCGTAGTAACGCTCGCCCGCGAGGCTCTCCTGCTGGCGGCGGTAGAGGGCCACGAGCGCGGCCACGAGCCGGTCGTCAGCCTCGTGGGGCTTGGAGGTGTCGCGGGCGAGCGCATCCGCCGGGATCGCGAAGACGCCGTTATCTTCGCGGGCCAGGTGGCGGATGAAGTGGTCGTAGGGGGTTGGCTTGGCGAGCGCGGCGACCATCGCCGTGCGTGCCGCGGCATCGTCGCCGACGAGTTCCAACATGCGGGGGTTTTTGGCACCGATGAAGAACTCGAGTTCGCGGAACTGCACGCTCTGGAAGCCGCTGGCGCTGCCGAGGTTGCTGCGGAAGCGGGCGAACTCGCTCGAGAACATGGTTTCGAGGAGCGGGATCTGCTCGATCAGCAGGTGCTGCACCTTGAAGACGCGCTCGAAGAGTTGCGCGGCACGCAGGGGCTGGTCGCGGTCAAGGAACGCGCAGATGGCACCGAGTTCGTGCAGCAACTGCTTGAACCAGAGTTCGTACACCTGGTGGCTGATGATGAAGAGGAGTTCGTCGTGGTGTGCGGGCTGCGAGCGGGGCTGCTGAAGCGTCAGCAACTCGGGCACTTTGAGGTAGCCGCCGTAGGTGAGTTTGGTCGCCGGGGTTTCGGGCATGCCGGGGATGTGGGCCATGCCCCATGCTAAGCCGGCGGCGGCTACTTGCCCGCCTGCTCGGCGGTGAGCGCGGCGATCTCTTTGCCGACATCGTCGCCACGGTTGGCGGCCCAGAGGGCGGCGTTGCGCCCGCCCCGGTCTTTGGCGGCCTTGGAGGCGCCCGCGGTGAGCAGGGCCTTCACGGCCGCGATGTTGCCGAGTTCCGCGGCCTTCATGAGCGGTGTCACGCCCTCGTTATCCGGGGCATCGACCTTGGCGCCGCGCCCGATCAGCAGGGTGAGCACCTCGGGCGAGGTGCCCGCGGCCACGGCGAGGGCGAGCACGCTCTGGTTGTCGAGGTTCACCGCGTCAACACTGGCGCCGGCGTTGAGAAGCACCTTGAGGGATTCGGGGTCGCCCGAGCGGGCCGCGATCATCAGGGCGGTTTCACGCCACTTGCTGCGAGACTCGATATCGGCGCCGGCGGCCACGATCATCTGCATGCAGTCCACGGCGCCGCGCGTGCTGGCGAGCATGAGCGCGGTCATGCCGGCCTCGTTGCGAGAGTTGGCGTTGGCGCCGGCATCGATCAGGGCTTTCACGATCGCGCCGTCGCCCGCCTGAGCCGCGGCCATGAGCGGCGTGTCGCCGTCGCCCGCGGGTGTGTTCACGTTGGCCTTGCCGGCGATGAGCGCCTGGGCCGCGCCGGGCTGCCCGGCACGCACGGCCACCAGCAGGGGGGTCAGGCCCTTGTCGGGGCCGACCTCGGCCTGGCGGGCGTTGACATCGGCACCTCTGGTGAGTTCGAGTTTGATCGTGTCGGCATCGCCCTTGCCCGCGGCCTCGTGCAGGCGTGTGGCGCTGCCGCCGGCCGCGGCGAGGGCCGGCGTGGGGGAGGTGTAACCCCCGAGCGACCACGCGGCGTAGACGGCCGCGCCGCCACCAAGGACGAGCAGCAGGAGGCCGAACATACGCGCGCCTGATGAACCGGACATGGGCTTCTCCGCTTCACGAACGAACAGGGTGCGAATACCTGTGCAGAGTAGACCACAAAGGGTATCGGTTTGCAAGGCTCGACGGGCCGATTCGCGGTAAAGACGCTCAATCTTCGTCGTGGTGAGGCTTGAACGCGGCCACGATCTGGGCCTGGATGTTGGCGGGCGTGTAATCATCATGGCTGTATTCCATGCTGAACGTGCCCTGCCCGCCCGTGATGCTCTTGAGTTCGTTGGAGAACGTGCCCAGTTCCGCCAGCGGCACCACGGCCTTGATGACGCACTGGTTGCCGGGGATCACGTCGCTGCCCTGCACGCGCCCGCGCTTGGTGCCGGCGATATCGGCGGTGATGTCGCCCATGCTGCCCGCGGGGGCCGTGACCTCGACGGCGACGTAAGGTTCGAGGAGGGCCGGGCGGGCCTTGCTGATGGCGTCGATGAAGGCCTTTCGGCCCGCGGCCACGAACGCTACTTCTTTGCTGTCCACCGGGTGGTGCTTGCCGTCGGTCACGGCCACGCGCAGGCCGGTGAGCGGGAAACCGGCGAACGCGCCGGTGATGAGCACCTGGCGCACGCCCTTCTCGATGGCGGGCATGAACTGCTTGGGCACGCTACCGCCGACCGTGTCATTGACGAACTCGAAGCCCTCGGGGTGGCCGGTGGGCAGGGGCTCAACGCGCAGATACACCTCGCCGAACTGGCCTGCGCCGCCGGTCTGCTTCTTGTGGCGGGCGTGGCCGTCGGCCTTGATGAGGATGGTCTCTTTGTACGCCACCTTGGTGGGCTTGGTTTCAAGGTCGATGTTGGAGCGGCCCTTGAGGCGTTCGAGCATGATGCGCAGGTGCAGGTCGCCCAGGCCGCGCAGCACGGTCTGGCCGGTGGCGGCGACGCGCTCCATGGAGAAGCAGGGGTCTTCCTCCATGAGTTTGTGGACGGTGTTGGAGAACTTGGCCTCGTCGGCGGGGTTCTTGAGTTCGACGGCGATGCCGAAGAGCGGGCGGGGGATGGGGAGTCTGGGCGGGTTGAAGTGCTGTGCGGGGTCGCTGTGCAGCACGGAGTTGAAGCGGAGTTCGTCAACCTTGGGGATCACGCCGATGTCGCCCGCGGCGAGGTGGTCCACCTCCATGTGCTCCTTGCCCTGGAGTTTGAAGAGGTGGCCGATGCGCACGGGCTTCTTGCTGTCGCCGTGATACAACTCGCTCTTGCTCTTCACGGTGCCCTGCAGCACGCGCAGCACGCTGAGTTTGCCCATGAAGGGGTCGTTGATGACCTTGAAGACGTGGGCCACGGTGGGCGCGCCCGCGTTGCCTACGGCGGGCTCGAACATCTGCTCGTTGCCGGATGCATCGCGCAGCGTGACGTGCGGCGGCACGCACTCCAGCGGGCTGGGGCACTGGGCCACCAGAATGTGCAGCAGGTCGTCGATCCCCGCGCCGGTCTTGCCCGAGCAGAAGCAGACGGGGATGAGGTGCCCGGCACGCAGCGCGGCCTCCATGGCGGCGTGCACCTTGGCCGGGTCGAGTTTGTCGCCCTTCTCGAAGTACTCGGCCGTGAGCGATTCGTCCATCTCCACGATCTGCTCGTAGATGTGCGTGTGCGCATCCTTGACGGTCATCAGGCTGGGCTCGGCCCCGGCCTCGGCGTGGTCGTGCTCGAACACGTCGATCACGTCGGTGTTGTTCTTGATGGGCAGGTTGATGGGGATGCACTCGGTGCCGAAACTCTCCTGGATGCTGTCGAGCAGCGCGGGCAGGTCGCAGTCGTGGTCGATCTTGTTGACGATGAGCAGGCGCGGCAGGCCGAGTTCGGCCGCGATCTTCATCACGCGGCGTGTGGTCACCTCCACACCCTTGGCTCCGTCAACGACGACGGCCACGAGTTCGGCGCCGGAGAAGACGCTGACGACGTGCCCGAAGAAGTCGGCCGCGCCGGGCGTGTCGATGAGGTTGAGGAGTTTGCCGTCGAAGCGGGCGTGGGCGATCGAGGAGGAGAGGGTGTGCTTGTGGTGCTTGGCCTCGGCATCAAAGTCGCAGACGGTGTTGCCTTCGAGCACCGAGCCCATTTTGGCGATGGCCTTGCTGTGGAAGAGGATGCGTTCGACGAGCGTGGTCTTGCCGCTGCCGGTGTGGCCGGTGAGGACGAGGTTGCGGATGTTGGCGGGCGCGGTGGCTCCCGCACCCGCGGCGTGAGAGGCGGGTGCGACAGCGGTGGTGGCAGGGGCGGCCATGGCACGGTCCTCCGAAACACCCCTTCGGGCAGAGCGCCCGCGGGGTGCGTTCAGAGGGCAGTGTACCCGTGCCTGCCGGGCCGGTGGAGAAGGTGCAAGGGCGGCGAGCCGGGTGTGGCCATGCCTGCAACGTGGGCACGCGGCACCCCTCACATCCCGAACACGCATCGAGCCGGCGGTTTCAGCCGGTGGTGTCGAGCGCTGTGCCGGGCGGCACGAATGTGATGGTGCGCGTGGCGGATTCGATGTCGAAGGTGAGGCTCAGGCTGGCGCCAGACGGCCCGACCGACGGGAGCGTGTAGGTGAGAATGGCGCGCCGGCGGATGTAGTTTTCCACCACACCGCCGAGCGTGTTCGTGCCGAGCGGGTCGGAAGTGGTGTCAACGGGAGCGTCGGCGTATTGCACGTTGCCCCGGCTCTGGGCGGCCGCGCGGCGTTGGGCGAGCGTGGAGAACTCCGCCCCGTCGCCCTGGCGCGGGGCGCTGGTGGTCGGGGCGGCAAGGCCATCGCCCGCAAGGCCCACGCCGCTGAGGAACTGGCGGCCGAGCGAGCCGCCGCCGTCGGTGCTGCTGCCGCCGGCAGAACGCACACGCGAGAGGGGTGCGGGTGGAATGAGCAGGTTGACGAGGTCGGTGATCCGCATCGCCGACACACTGGCGAGCGGCGTGCCGGGACGGGCCCGTGGTGGTTGGTCCGAGAAGAATGGCCGGCACGCACCGGCGCGGCGGCGTGTGCGGGTGCGGAGCCGAAGCAGCCGGGCCGTTTATCCGGTCTGTGGTGCTGGGCCGACACGCCAACGATGGCTGGTGCTGCGCGTGAGCGATCTGGAATACGAGTTGCCACCGGAGGCCGTGGCCACGCACCCGGCGGTGCCGCGCGAGAGTGCGCGGCTGCTGGTGGCCCGACGAGGCGAGCCGGCGGCGGGCATTGAGGACCGACGCGTGAGCGACCTGCCGGACCTGCTGGCACCGGGCGATCTGCTCGTGGTCAACACCACCCGCGTGATTCCGGCCCGGTTTGTGGGCGTGCGGGCCGACACGGGCGGGCGAGCGGAGGGCCTGTATCTGGCCGATGTGCCGGGCGAAGGGTCTTTGCACTGGCGGGCGATGCTCAAAGCGCGGCGGCTGAAGGAGGGGGTTCGGATCACGCTGGAGAGCGTGGCGGACGGGACGTCCGCCCCACCAGACCCAGAGGTGGACGGGACGTCCGGCGTGTCGCTGGAACTGCTCTCGCGCAGCGAGGTGGCGGGCGAGGAGGGCGCGTGGGTGGCGCGTGTGCACGGGGCCGCCGCGGGCGAATCGAGCATGGCGTTGCTGGCGCGCGTGGGGTTGCCGCCGATCCCGCCCTATATCCGTGCCGCGAGAAGGCAGCACGAAGAAGCCGAAACGTGCGGAGAAGACCCCGCGGCGTACCAGACCGTGTATGCACGCGCGGACCGGGCCGGGGGGGGGAGTGTGGCCGCGCCCACGGCGGGCCTGCACTTTTCGCCCAAGTTGCTGGCACGCCTGGAGGCCCGCGGCGTGCGCCGGGCGGAGGTGGCACTGCACGTGGGCACAGGCACGTTCAAGGTGGTGGAGACGGAGTTTCTGGAGCAGCACCCGATGCACGCCGAGTGGTGCTGCGTGCCCGAGGCGACGCGCAGGCTGCTGGTGGACACCCGCGCGGCGGGCGGGCGTGTGATCGCAGTGGGTACCACCACGGCCCGCACGTTGGAATCGTTCCCTGACCTGCTGGAGCGGCCGGGCGAGCGTGAGGTCTGGACGCGCATACTCATTGCGCCCGGGCACGAGTGGCGGAATGTGGACGGCCTGATGACGAACTTCCACCTGCCGCGCAGCACGCTGATGGCGATGGTGGGGGCGTTCCTGGGTGAGCCCGGTGGCATCGTGCGGCTGATCGCCCTGTATCAGCACGCGATTGCGCAGGGGTACAGGTTCTACTCGTATGGGGATGCGATGCTGGTGGTGTGAGCCGGCGGCTGGTTGCGGGGGCGGCCGCACCGATAAAGCCGCGGCTTGCGCCGCGGCCTCGTTGAGGACCCCGGCGGTCGGTGGCACAGAGGAACGATCCGCTACGCTTGCGGCCGCATGAGGTGGCTCTTCACCATCACGATCTTCGTCGGGGCCGCGCTCCTGTTTCTCGTGCAGCCGATGGTGGCCAAGTTGCTGCTGCCGTCGTTCGGTGGCTCGTCGTTCGTGTGGAACACGGCGATGATGTTCTTCCAGGGCACGCTTCTGGCGGGATACGCCTACGCGCACCTCATCGGGCGTGGCCCGGCCCGTTGGTGGAAGACTGGCCTGCACGCGCTGGTGCTGGGCGTGGCGATCGTCTCGCTGCCCATCGCCATGCCCGCGGCGTGGGTGCCCATGGCTGAGGGTTCGCCCATGGGGCCGCTGCTCAAGGCGCTGGTGCTGATGGCCGCGCTTCCCGCGGCGGTCATGGCGACCACCGGCCCGCTCATTCAGGCGTGGTACAGCCGCACCGGCGCGGCGGACGCGAAGGACCCGTACTTCCTTTACACGGCGAGTAACGCGGGCAGCCTGGTGGGGCTGCTCGGCTACCCCTTCGTGGTCGAGCGGTTGATCCCCCTCAGCGAGCAGGGCCGCGTGTGGACGGGGGCTTATGTGGTGTATGCCCTGCTGGCGATCACGTGCGGTGTTGTGGCCGCCGCCAGAGGCCGGGGGCACATGCGCGGTGGGGCGGCATCCGCGGCTGCCCAGACGCCGGCGGTGGCGGCGCTGGTGTCGTGGAAGGACCGCGGGCTGTGGCTGCTGCTGGCGTTCGCACCGTCAAGCCTCACGCTGGGGGCGACGCAGTACATTTCCACGGATGTGGGCTCGTTCCCGCTGCTGTGGATCCTCCCGCTCACGGCCTACATCGTGTCGTTCATGATCGCGTTCTCGATGCGCGGCGGCGGGGTCGTCGCGGTGTGCGCGCAGACGATTCCGGTGGCGGCGGTGCTGGTGGGCGGCACCGTCATGATCGGTCCGGGCGTGCGCTGGGTGTCGGACAATCTGGCCCTGATGCTGGCCCTGCACGTGGGGCTGGTGCTGGTGGGATCGATCGGGGTGCACGCGAAGTTGTTCGCGGCTCGGCCAGCCGCGGCGCACCTGACGGAGTTCTACCTGCTGATCGCGGTGGGCGGGGTGGCGGGCGGCGCGTTCAACGCGCTTCTGGCGCCGGTGGTGTTCACGCGCGTGTGGGAGTATCCGCTGGCGATCGCGCTGGTGTGTGTGCTCGGGGCACGGGGTCTGGGCGTGCCGGGCGTGCGCTGGCTGCGGGCCACGAGCGACCGGCGCTGGTGGCGGGTGGCGCTGGACGTGGTGCTGCCGTTGCTCGTCTTCCTGCTGGGCGGCCTGTGCCTGATCGTGGGCGATCAACTTCAATTGCCCAAAGACTTCGAGGGCCCGATGCTGCGGGTGGTGGTGCCGGTGCTGGCCTGCCTGATGCTGGTGGGGCGGCCGCTGCGCGTGGGGCTGGGCGTGCTGGCGCTCTTCGTGGTGGCCGACCGGAACCAATACTTCTTCGCGCACGTGCTGCACCGGGTTCGCACGTACTACGGCGTGCACATGGTCTTCCGCGAGCCGCAGGTGCGGCAGCGCACCCTCTCGCACGGCACCACGCGGCACACCGTGCAATCGGATGTTCCGGAGTTCGCGTCCATGCCCCAGGCCTATTACCACCCCACCTCGCCGATCGGGTGGGTGTTTGACTGGCTGGAGCAGCGCGAGCGCCCCCTCAGCGTGGCGCTGGTGGGGATGGGCGGCGGGGCCTTGGCCGCGTACAGCCGCGAGGGCGACGTGCACACGTTCTACGAGATCGATCCGGAAGTGCGCCGCATCGCGACCAATCCGGCCCTGTTCACGTACGTGCCCGATGCCAAGGGGCGCATCGAGATCGTGATGGGCGATGCCCGCCAGCGGCTGGGCTCTGCGCCCGACGCGGCGTATGACCTGATCGTGCTCGATGCCTTCAGCGCCGACTCCATCCCCACGCACCTGGTCACGGTCGAGGCGTTCGCGACCTACCTGGCAAAACTCAGGCCCGACGGCCTGATCGCGGTCCACATCTCCAACCGCTTCTTTGAACTCAACAAACCGCTCGTGCCCCTGGCGATCGAACTGGACCTCGAGGCGCTGGTCTGGTATGACAACCAAGTGACACCGGGGCAGGCCGCGCAAGGCAAGGAGGCATCGATGTGGATGCTCATGGGCCGCAAGGGGTGGGGCGTGCAGGCGGGCGTGCAGCCCGGATCCTGGCGTGTGCCGCCACCGCCCGGTCCCGGCGACCGTGCGTGGACAGACGACTTCACCAACCCCCTCTCCGCCCTGCACGCGTGGTGGTAGACGGCGCGGCCTCTCTCAGAGCTTGCCGCGGGCGGTGTAGAAGCACGGCGCGACCCGCCGCACATCGCTCAGGCCCGCCGCCGGATCGTTCAGCCACGAGAGGATGGTCTCGGGCGTGCAGGTCCAGCAGTAGCGCGGCTCGATGGCATCGAACAGGCCCAGTGCGCCGGTGCGGAAGGTCTGGAGCGTCGGCAGTTTCCCGTGCCGGCCCGTCAGGTAGAACGCCAGCGGAACGGCCATGGCGCGGCAGACCCAAAGCAGCAGCGGGCGCGGCAGTTTGGTGAGGAAGGGCAGGCGCTCGCGCACATTCACGTAGCCCACAGCGCCCTTCTCGTAGTTGTAGAACATGAAGTAGCCGCCGGCCTTGACGCGCTTGGCCGCCTCGATGCAGGCCTTGCGCGCGTCGGGCGTGGTGTTGGAGACGCCGATCGAGATCACGCAGTCGAACGATCGGGGCAGCAGGGGCAGGTCCAGAAGATCGCCGCGGATGTAGGTGGTGTCCAGGTCCGGGTTGATCGCCCGGTCTTCGTGCGTGCAGCGGTAGACCACTTCGGAAAGGTCTACGCCCAGGGCCTTGGCGCCGACCCCTGCGAAGGCGCGCACATACTGCCCGTGTCCGGAGCCCAGGTCAACAAACGTGCGGCCCTTGAACCACTCGGGCGTGAGGCCCAGGGGGTGAAGCACACTCTGCAGCAGCGACGCGCGCGTGTTGTTGTAGACGATCTTGTCGCTGAGATTGCCCGCAAGGATGTTGTTCCACTGGAAGGCGAAGCCCTTCTCGTCGCCGCGGTCGTCGGCCTGGGGGGAGACAAAGTCGATCACGCCCTCGCGGACGGCCGCGGCCTTGCGGTCTGAGGGTGTCAGCAGGGCCGAGCCGTCGGGGGAGGCGTGGAGTGCTTCGCCGTCGGTGGGCGAGCGCAGCACGTCGCCGAACCGGGCGCGGAAGTGCTCAAAGACCTGTGGCGCCGGGTGCGTGGCGCTCACACGTTCCGTGGTGCCTGGCATCATGAACGCTCCCTGGACAACGCTGCCCAACCGACGGTGGCGATTGCGCGCGCCGATGGTACCAACATTTGTGCAAAGTCGCAAGGGCGCACCGTCAGGCGGACACCAAGTGTGAGAGAATATCGACAACGCCCGCGGCTTCGGCGTGGGGCGAAACGTAGTGGGCGTGCTCCTTGATCTGTGGCGCGGCGTTGGCCGGGCACGCAAACCACCCTGCGCGGTCGGCGATGAACTTGTCGCCCAGCGTGTCGCCGATGCCCGCGAGGCGGGCCTTGGGAATCTTGAGCGTGGGCAGCATGCGGTCAAGGGCCGTGCCCTTGTTGATGTGGGCGAGGTCGCAGTTGATGTAGAGCCAGGTCATGCTCACGTTGAAGGGCCAAGAGCCGCCCGCCCCGCCCCGCCGCTTCACCTCGGCGGCCACGGCGGGCAAGACGAGGTCGCGCAGCAGCGACGTGTCCGGGTGCCAGAGCGTGACGCTGGCGGTTTTGCCGGGCTGCTCGGTGACACCACGCGATGCGAAGGTGCGGTGCGCCCACTCGCTGAGTTCGTGGACCGCGTGCAGGTGGGTGTCGCTGATCGCCGGGTCGAGGGTGTAGAGGTTGGTTCCGGGGTGATAGACCCACGCGCCGTTCTCGCAGACGCACGGCTGCGTGGTGTTGTGGATCAGGCGGCAGATGGCCTCGGCAAAGGGCTGGGGCCGGCCGCTGCACACGGTGACGGTGGGCCGGTCGCCGCGCTCCTGCGCAAGGCGGTTGTGGGCCGCGATGAGGGCGAGGTTGTCCAGGTCAAAGGGCGTGCTGGATTCGGGCGTGAGGCAGCCGTCGATATCGCAGATGACCAGGTCGTGCTGGCGGATTGGGAGCGTGCCGGGCATGGGGCGGGAGGATATGGATGGGCCGCGCGACGTGCGTCCGTCGCCCAGGTCGTATGCGGGGCGACGGCACTCATACGCTCCGCCATGCCCCGACCGGTGCAGCGGCCGCGATTGACTCCTGTGCCGTGCCCGCAGTGCGGCTATGACCTCACCGGCCTGACCGTGGACCGCTGCCCCGAGTGCGGTTCGCTCGTGTCGCTTGGGTACGACCTTGCCGACTTGGCCGCGAAGCGCAAGGGCACGCTGCCGTGCGCGGTCTGCCACTCAAAGGCACCGCCCACGGCCTCTGGGTTGTGCGCGGCGTGCGGGGCGAAGCGCGCTGGATGAGCCATGAGCACCGACCCGCCCCGACGGGTCGGTGGCACAAAGGCGCGGTGAGTAACCTACCTACATGGGCACGCTGTCTTACCTCACCGCGGGCGAGTCTCACGGGCCTTCGCTGGTCGCGGTCGTCTCGGGCCTGCCCGCTGGGCTGGCCATCAACGCCGACTTCATCAACGCCGAACTCCGCCGTCGCCAAGGTGGCTACGGGCGGGGCGGGCGGCAGAAGATCGAGACCGATGTGGCCGAGATTCTCTCCGGCACGCGGGCCGGAAAAACCATCGGTTCGCCTATCACCCTGCGCATCGTGAACAAGGATGCACGGCTCGATGACGCGGCGAAAACGCCGCCCGTCTACACGCCGCGCCCGGGCCACGCGGACCTGGCGGGCAGCGTGAAGTATCTCACCACCGACTGCCGCGACACGCTGGAGCGTGCGAGCGCGCGAGAAACGGCGGCGCGTGTGGCCGCGGGCGCGGCAGCACGCTGCCTTCTGGATGCGCTTGGCATTCGCGTCTTCGGGTTCGTGCGGTCCATCCACGTGGCGGCCAGCGGCGTGCAGGTGAACGAGGCGAATCTCGCGGCGATGCTCGCCGCGCGGGAGGGAAGCGAGACGTATTGCCCCGACGCGGCCGCGACCGCGGCACAGATCGAGGTGATCCACAAGGCCAAGGTGGACAAGACGACAGTGGGGGGCGTGGTGGAGGCGCACGTCTTCGGCTGCCCGCCGGGCCTGGGCAGCACCATGGACTGTCGCGACAGGCTCGATTCGCGTCTGGCCGCGGCAGCAATGGGTGTACAAGCGATCAAAGCGGTCGAGATCGGCCTGGGCATGGCGTGCGCGGCGCGCTTCGGGCACGAGGTGCACGACCCGATCGCCTTCGACGCGGGCAAGGTGGAGACGGCCTCGCTGGGCTTTGTGCGTTCGAGCAACAACGCGGGCGGCATCGAGGGCGGCATGACCAACGGCGCGCCCATCGTGGTGCGGGCCGCGATGAAGCCCATCAGCACGCTGCTGCGCGGCATGCCCAGCGTGAACCTGAACACCAAGCAGGCCCACACCAGTGATTATGAGCGGTCGGACATCTGCGCGGTGTCGGCCGCGAGCGTGGTGATCGAGAACGTGGCGGCGTTCGAGATCGCGAAGGCGGTGATGGAGAAGTTCGGCGGCGATTCGTGGCCGGAGACGCACGATCGCTACCAGCGGTATCTCAAGATCGCGCGGATGCTGCCGCTCAGCGAGCCTGTGGAACGGATCGCGTAGGGTCGCTCAGTTGGCCTTGGGGCTGGTGAGCCAGAAGGGCTTGGGCATCGCGGCATCGGTCGGGTCAACGTGCACGGTGCGGCCCTGGAAGACCACCTTGCCGTGGCCGATGGAGAAGAGCGTGTCGTCTTTCCCGCGGCGAACCTGGAAGCCGGGCTTGTGCGGCGTGCCGACTTGGCGGATGATGATCGAGCCGGGCTGGGCGATCTCGCCCTCGTAGAGTTTCACGCCGCGGTACTGCGGGTTGCTGTCGCGGCCGTTTTTGGTCGAGCCCTGACCTTTTTTGTGTGCCATAGCGAAACTCGCAGAGGGTGCGGGGGGTGCGTGTGAGGGCTGCCGTGGAGGGGCCGGAATGGTGTCCGGGTGCGCTCTTTGGGCAGGGCGGGAAGGTTAGGCGTGGGGCACGGGTGCTTCCAGTTGCCGTGCCCGTGCGGTGTCGCTGACGGCCATCGGCTGACGGCTCGCGGCTTTCGTTTAGCGCATGATCCAGCGAGTTTCCGCGACGGGAATCGGCGCATCGCCACGGCCCGTCAGATCGCCGACCTTGTCGTAGCGAATCATGCGGGTTTTGCGGAGGATGGTGGGGCTGGCGGGCGTGCCGTCCGCATCACCCGGAGGCGTGATGAGGGCAGACTCCCCGCTGAAGCCCGCGGCATAGACGGTCAGGGAATCGGGCTTGAGCGATTCGGCCGGCCAGGCGACGAGCCCCTCGCGCGCGTGCTCGGGGCCCTGCAGAATCGGGCCCAGGACGGCGATCTGGTCTCTGAGGGAGGGGTTCTGCTGGCGTTCGATGAGGGCTGCCGTGGCTGCGGCGGGCACATCACGCCCAGAGCGAAAGACTTTGCCGCTGCCGTCGGCCAAGTCGAAAGATGGGGCCAGCAGCAGGTCGCTCGCGGACGCGTTGGCGGCCTTGTATGTGAGGTAATAGAACGGGCGCGGGCCCTGCCCTTCAAGGTCTACCGTGCCGACGCGCAGCGGCCCGAACGTGACGTCCAGTTCCCAGCGGCGCGGCACGGCATCGGGCTCCGGCGCGAGCGCAAGAAGGGGCATGCAGAGTGCCAGTGAGAGCAGGGCCAGAAGGGGTCGGGTCATGTGCGGTATCTCGGAAAGCAAGCGTGAGTCGGCGAAAGAAGCAAGGGGCTGGTCCGCCCCTTCGGGCGTGCCCGAGCGGGCCGGTGCCTGCGGACGGGGTAGTGTACCGCACATGATTCGTTGAAGTCCTGCCGGGGGTTGCGGCTGGCCGCCTTGTCAGGGGCGGTCACTCCCGCTTGCCTTGTGTTCGAGCGGCGCTCATGGCCACGATCGCCACCAACGCGTTGATGCCCGGCGGTGGTGCCGACGAACCCGCCTTTGCGATTGTGCGCGTGGATGAATCCCGGCGGTGGGCCGCGGTGGATCGCCTGATCGGTGCGCAGGGCGAGCGCGAGCGGGTGGAGAGTTTTCTGGTGCGGGCCGATGCCGAGGGGACGGACCTGTCGTTCATGTGGGCGCTGGAGCCTGTGGGCGAGGCCCAGGGTCCGCGGCACGTGTGCCTGGCGCTGCGGGGTGCGGGTCGGACGGCCGCGATGTTTCTCTCCGGCACGGGGCTCAGCGGAGCGAAGGCGGGCCGGCCGGATCAGACCTTGCGGCAACGGTCGGCGCTGCTTGAGGAGGCCTGCCGCGTGCTGGCGGAGCCTGCATCCGGCGTGGTGCTGGCGCAGGCGCTTGTGGGTCCGGAAGAACAGGATCAGGGTGTGGCGTTCGAGCGGGCGGGCTTCTTGCGGCTGGCGGAACTGGCGTACCTGCGCCGCACCATCGCGCGCGGGGGCCGGACGGTTCCGCACACGCTGCCGCCCGGCTTGGAACTGGTGGCGTTGTCCGACCTTCCGCCGGCGGAGGGCAAGCGTCTGCTGCGGGAGGCTCTCTCGAAGTCGTACGAGGGCACGTTGGACTGCCCGGCCCTGTGCGGGATGAGAACGGTGGACGACGTGATCGCGTCGCACCACTCGGTGGGGCGCTACGACCCGCGCTGGTGGTGGATCATGCTCTGCGAGGGGCAGGCCCACGGGTGCCTGCTGCTCAGTCACGGCGCAGATCCGCAGCACTGTGAACTCGTGTACCTGGGGTTGTCGGCGGTGGTGCGTGGGCGCGGTCTGGGTGCGGAGTTGCTGCGCACGGCGGTGGCGCGCCTGGCGAGCGCCAGTGTGGCCAGTGAGTTGATGTGCGCTGTGGACCTGGCAAACGTGCCCGCCATGCGGCTGTACAAGCGTGCGAAGTTCCGGCAGATCTCTTCGCGCTCGGCGCTCGTACGGCCTCTGTGCGCGTGACCGGGCGGGTTGTCCACAGGTTGTCCGGCCCATGCAGGGAAACTTCCCGCAACCGGTGTGGAGAAGAAAGTTTTCGACCCGGACCGCCGCGTGAGAAACGCCCGGTTTGGAGTGTGGACAGCGCGAAAAACGCGCGAGGCTGCTTCCCTTTTGTCAAGATCGCGTTATCTTCACCCCGGCTACGGATGGGCCAGCGTCCCGGGCCGGGTTCGATCGTATGTGGCGCTCTGTGTTCGCCACGTTCGAGCGGCTCCGGACCGTGCCGGTGTTGAAAGGACTCGTTCCCACGAACCTGGTTTCAAGCCTATCGCGCGTGCGCCCTGCATGGCTCGCGGCGTGGTCTGCTTGCCTTCGCTCCGGCCGCGGGAGCGCACGGGGTCTGCCGCGTGGTGCACGGGAACGCGACGCTATCGGTGTGCCCCGACCCGGACACGGCCGCGCTCACGGCGCCGGGCCTGCTCGGCTCCGAAGACCGGATCGCCCGCCGGTTGCGCGGCACCTTGGGCGAGGATCAGTTCGCCCGCTACTTTGCCGAGGGGTTGGTGCCCGCCGTCGGCGAGAGCGAGGTGCGCATCCCCGTGGCGTCGGCGTTCATCGCCGGGCTGCTGGAGAGGCGCTTCCACGAGCAACTGCGGCGGGTCGTCGCGGAGGAGACGGGTCGCGGGGATGTGTCGATCCGCTTCGTGGTCGCCCCCGTCGCCACACCCCCGACCGCGGTCACTCCCGCTGCTCCGCGGGCGCCCCTTCCCCAGCAGGCTCCGCGGGGCCCGGTCGCGGCAAGGCTGCGGCACGAGCCGAGGCCACGGCGCGTGGGCGGCGACGGCTTTGACGGGCTGGTCATCGCGCCCGCCAACACCCTGGCCGTGGATTCGGCGCGTCGGCAGATCGCCGACCCGAGCGGAGCGCCGCGGCTGCTGGTGGTGTTCGGTGCCTGCGGCGTGGGCAAGACGCACCTGCTCGAGTCCCTCGCCGCCGAGTATGCGGAGGCTTTCGCCGGTCGTCACGTGCGTTGCCTGAGCGGCGAGGCCTTTCTGAACGCCTTCATCGGTGCGTGCGTGCACAAACGCTTCGAGCGTTTCCGCGCGGGCTTCCGCACCACCGACCTGCTCGTGATCGACGACCTTCAGACGCTCGCTCACAAGCCGGGCACGCAGGCCGAACTGGTGAACACGCTTGACGCCCTCAGCGCCCGCGGCGGGCGTGTGGTGATGTCGATGTGCTGCGAACCACGCCGGCTGGACGGGTTCTCGCCGGCGCTGGTCTCTCGCCTGTGCGCGGGGTTGGTGGTGGGCATGGCGGCTCCCGAGCGTGCGTATCGCGCCCGGCTGATCGCGGCGCTGGCGGGCCGGCGCGGGCTGGTGCTTGAGGAGCCCGCGCTGAACGCCCTGGTCGCGGCCTGCGGAGACTGCGTCAACGTCCGCGACGTGGAGGGCGTCATCATGCGGGTGGATGCCGTGCATCGGTTGCTGCTCGGCGGTGGTGGCGGCCTTGCTGAAGCACCGGCATGGCGCGGCACGGCCGCGGAGCGCTCGGGCATCACCGTGGGTATCCGCGCTGTGGACCACGCGCTGGGCCGACGGGCTGAGCGGTCTGGCGCGATGGATGCGGTGAACGTGCGGTCTTCGTCGGCCCCGCGCCCCCTCCGGCCCGAGGCGATTCTTGCGTGCGCGTGCCGTCTGCTGGGCGTGAGCGTTGACGAGGTGCTGGGGCGCTCGCGCGGGGCCCCGGTCGTGCTGGCACGGGCTCTGGCGGGCTATCTCGCCCGTGAACTGACGGCCATGAGTTACCCGGAGATCGCCCGGGCTCTGGGTCGCCCGAACCACTCGAGTGTGATCACCGCCTTCCGTCGCTTCCAGCGTCAGGTGGCGGCTTGCGCGGTCCTGAGCCTGGGCCACGGCCGCACCGGGGTGGACCCTCGTGACTTGGTTGCCCGGGCCCGGGACGAACTCGCCGTGGGGCCGGTGTGGGCACGGGCGGCGGCGTAAACTTGGGGCTATGCGTGTCGGTCGGTCCATGGTGGGGTGCGTCGCCGCTGCGCTCGCGTGTGCGGGCATCGCTGCGTCCGGGCTTGCCCACGCAGCGGGGGCGGTGGTGGGCCAGCCGGATGACCTGGCGCAGCACTTTCGCGCTCTGCTGCTCGACAAGGACACGCGCGGGCAGGCAGACCTGATGCGCTCGCTGCGCTCCATGCGCGACCCGAGCCTGGGCCCGCTGTTCACACGCCTGGCCACGTGCGAGTCGCCGGTGCTGCGGGCCCACGCCATCATCGCCCTGAGCGAGGTGCCGGTGGGCAAGGGGCTGGACCTCATGCTGGTGCGCTCGCAAGAAGCAGCGCTGCAGGCCGATGTGCTCACGCTGGCGCTGGATGCGGGGGTGATCGGTCCGACGCAGACGGCGGACCTCGCCCGGTGGACGGACCTGCCCGACCCGATCTACCTGGCGATCGTTGTCAAACTCCCCGTGAACGACGCCGCGGTCGATGCCGCACGCCTGGAGGCTGTTGCCGCGGGCGAGCACACGGCTCGTGCCATCGGCGCGACCGCGCTGCTCGATCAGCGGGCCGGCACCCGCCGCCTTGCGCTGCTGGGTGACCGGGTCGCGGCCCTGCTGGAGCAGAATCGCCACGCCGAATTGGTCTTCGCCACGGGCATGATCGTGGGCGCGGGTTTCGACGCGGCGGTGCCCGCCCTGCGCGAATGGAGCGTGCGGTTTGCCTCCGACGGTCTGGCCGCGGCGGACCTGGCATCCGCCCTGCTCCGGCTCGATCCCGACCAACGCACGGCGGGGCGTGAGTGGCTTGAGCGGTTCGGCGCGGCCGGCGACGAGGGTGACGCGGCGCGGCTGCAACTTGGCGCTCTGGCCGCCTCTCTGGAACGGCGCTCGGGCCTGCCGCTGGCGGTCGTCCAGGCCGTGGCCACCGACACGCGTGATTCTTCTGCGCTGGTGGCCCGCGTGCTGAAGGCCGTGGCCGACGGAACCGGTGACGAAGCGGTGGCCGCCGTCGAGAGTGCGCTCATGATGCGGTCCTCGCCGGTGATGCGCTGGGCGGAGGTCTTTGCCGAGGCCCAGACAACGCCCGGCGCGTGGGCCGCCGGCGGGGCGAACGCGGCGCAGGACAGTGAGGCGGCGGCCGCGCGGGCGCGCCGGATCCGCGCCGGGCTCATCCGCCTGGCGGAGGGCACGGCCGATCCTGAGTTGTTGCCGCGTGCGGGCCGGGCGGCCACACGCTTGGCCACGGGCGATGCCAAGGACACGGGTGAACTGGCTCGGGCCGCGCGTGCGGCGCTGGAGCGCCGGGATGAACGCCTGCTGCGCGTGCTTCTGGAAGCCGCGCTCTCGGGTGGCGCTGCGGGGTGCGAGCGTGTGGAGGGCGCACTCCGCGGTGTGGAGGGTTCCCTCGAGGAAGGCCTTGCCACCCAGACGCGCTCCGTGCTCACGCTGATCCGCGCGCGGGCGCGCAGCGTGCACTCGCCGGAACAGGTTGAGGAGTTGGCACGCCTGGCGGCCGGTGCGGGCGACCTGCGCCCGGCCCTGCGTGCGCAGGCGGCGTGGATCGCCCTGCGGGCCACCGGGCAGGATCAGGCCGCGCTGGCACTGACGATCGCAGGGGTTGAGCCCTAACGTGGGCACGCGGCGCCGGAGCAGGCGCAGAACTCGGGCATGGACGCTCACCCCTCCTCAACTCGCCTTCGCCGGTCGCCCCGGCTCAACATGCGCCGTTCGATGATTGACGGCGGCGCGTTCAGCGTCATGATGGGGTTGGGCGAGTTCTATCTGCCCGCGTTTGTCCTGGCCCTGGCTCTGGGCGAGGTCGCGTCGGGCTTGGTGGCCACCGTGCCGCAGATCGCCGGTGCACTCCTCCAACTCGCGGGGTTCTCCGGGGTGCGTTGGCTCAAGTCGCACAAGCGCTGGGTGCTCGTGGCGGTGGCCGTGCAGTCGCTCGCGTTCGTGCCGCTGGCGGTCGGCGCCGCGGCGGGGTCGCTCCCCGCGTGGGCCGTGTTTGCCGCGGCCACGATGTACTGGGCCGGCGGGATGGCCGGAGGGGCGGCGTGGAGCACCTGGGTCGGCACCATGGTTCCGCAGCGCTGCCGGTCGCGGTTCTTCAGCCGCCGTCAGCGTGTGCTGCAATCGGGCACCTTGCTCGGTTTTCTTGGCGCGGGCGTGTCGCTGTGGGTTGTGAGCGGCGGCGTGCCGCTGGAAAAGATCACCGATGACGGATCGCGGCGGCTCGTGCTCTGGACGTTCGCGGGCCTCTTCGCGTGCGCGGGAGTGTGCCGGGCCGTGTCGTGGTTGTTCCTGCTGCTGCAGAGCGAACCATCGCCTATGCCGGCGGGCCACAGGGCTGTGGGGGTGCGAGAACTGTGGGGGCGGGTTCGTGCCCCGATCACCAGCCCGGCCGGGCAGGACGCGAAACTCATCCTGTACATGCTGGGCGTGAACTTCTCCGCCCACTTTGCCGCTCCGTTTGTGAACCCGTATGTGCTCAAAGAACTGGGGCACAACTACCTGACGTACACCTGGTTGATCGGCACGGTGCCGCTGGCAAAGGCGGTAGCCCTGGGCCTCATGGGCCTGCTGGCGGCGCGTTTCGGTGCCCGTCGCCTGCTGCTGATCGGCGGCCTTGGCATCGTGCCCGTGAGCGCGCTATGGGCGGTCTCAACGTCGCTGGCATGGCTCGGGGTCCTTCAGGTGTGCAGTGGGTTCGCGTGGGCCGCTTGGGAACTGGCCACGTTTCTGCTCATTCTCGAGCGGCTCAAACCCCAGGAACGCACCAGCCTGATGGCCACGTACTACGTCGGGAACTCCGCCTGCATCGCGGCGGGTTCGGCCCTGGGTGGGTGGTTGCTCGCAAGCCTGGGCGCAGGGCAAACCGCCTACGCCTGGGTGTTCGGTCTGAGCACGCTGATGCGGGCGTTGACCATCGTGCCCCTCGTGTGGATTGTGCGATGGAGGGTCTCCGACCCGCACACCCTCGCGGCCGGCGCGCCACCCATCGACGGCGAGGCCTGGCCCGGCCGCAGCGCCCCCACGGAGTAGGGTGGTTGGCCCTCAAGGTCGCTGGCAGGCTGCAACCGGCCGGCCGCGCAAGAGTTGCGGGTGCGGGGTCGGTCTTTGGTCCGCCGGCAACCCCTTGGCCGATATGACCGGACCCGGCAAAATCGGAAACGGCACCATGGCATCCACAGGCACATCTCGGTCCAGGTCGCGGTCGTTTGGCACAACCATCCAGCGTGCGTCGCTCGCGGCAACCGTGCTGCTCTTTGTGGGTGGCCTGGCGGCGCTCGCCTTCACGTACGGAAGGATGGAGCGGAACGTCGCGACGATCGTGCGAGAGCCGGTGAAGGTGGCGTTCGTGTGGCCACCGCTGCGAGGTGCGGTGCCCGGCGCCGTGGCCGCGGGCCAGCCTTCCACCTGGCTGAGCGAGCCCTTCCGCAACCAACTCATCGTCGTGGCGAGCACGGTGCTCAGCGACGATGTCTTTGACCGAGAGGCCCTGCGCCATTGCGGGCAGGCCATGCTCGCCACCGGCTGGTTCAAGTCCATTCGCAGCATCCGGCGTGACGGCGATGGCGTGGTCCGCATCGACGGTGTGTGGCGCGAGCCCGCGGCCGTGGTGCGGCACGGCGAGCGAGACTACCTCGTCTCCGGAGACGGCGAGTTGCTGCCGGTGGATTACCGCCCGGGGGCGTCGGGTCTCCGCGTCGTGGTGAACCCCTCCGCCCCTCCGCCCCTGAAGCCGGGCGACAAATGGGTCGGGGGTGATGTCCAGGCCGCGCTGCGCCTGCTGGCACACTTGCAGGTGTCGGCCGCGTATCCGCAGGTGGCCGGGATTGATGCGGGGATGTACGTGGCTCGCAAGCGGCTGGAGATTCTCACCGACGCGGGCAACCGTGTGGTGTGGGGTGCTGCGCCCGGCGAGTTTTCGCCCGCGGAAGTGCCCACCGAGATCAAACTGGGCCGCCTGCACTTCCTGATCAACAGCGCGGACTTCGGGCGGCGGATCGACGCGGGCAAGCCCCTGGTGGACATCGCCAGCCCGCGCGACATTCTGATTGACGTCTCGGCGCAGCCCGGGAGCCGCATCACCCTTCCCGCGGGGCAGGCACCGCCCGCCCCCGGCGCCCCGCACGAGGCCGGTCCGACGATCCCCGCCAAGGCTGGCCACTCGCTCGCGGCCCGTCGCCGGCCCGGTTGAGGCCGCGAATCTGGCCGGCCCGGGTGGCCCATCTGCCCGCCGCGGCCTACATTCCTCGCTGAGAGGACTTCTCACACACTCATCCATCGGCGTTGGATCCACGTACGGGCCATGCTCAGCAAGCCCGGTGGTGTGCGCGTCGCTGGCCGGGAGTTCGGGCTCATCCGTGCGGCTCCGCCCGCGCGGAACGGCAGGGCGGACACAAGGATCGACGGACGCGAGTTCGCAGCGGAGCACGCACATGGAAATGGTCACCCAGGCCGAGCGGGAGCAGATCGAGGCGCGCCTAGCCGCGCTCGTAGCCAACCGGCCCGTGATCACGGTGCGGATCGCTGAGGCCCGGGCGCTTGGCGACCTCCGCGAGAACGGCGACTACCACGCCGCGCGTGAGACGCAGGGCATGGAAGAGGCCGAGATCCGTCGGCTCACCGACCGGCTGGCCAACCTGAGCGTGGTGGACGATTCGCACAAGTCGTCGGGCATCGTCTTCATCGGCGCGACGGTGAAGATGAAGGAAGAAGGCGCGCGGGGCGCAGAGGCCGAACTCTTCCGCCTCGTGGGCGAGGCCACGGGCACCATGAGCGATGACCTGACCGAGGTGACCGCCACCAGCCCCATGGGCGATGCGCTGATGAAGGCCCGCGTGGGCGAGGTCATCTCCGTGCGCACGCCGCGCGGCACGAAGAAGTTCAAGATTCTGGAGATCGTCTGAGAAGCGGACAGGGGTCAGGTGACAGGGCACAGCCGGAGCCCCGTGCCGCGGCTATCCCCTGTCTCCTGTCCCCTTCCGCGGTTGACGATTCTCCCCGCCCCTCTATTATCCACGCTTCGCCGGCCCCATCGTCTAGCCCGGTCCAGGACGCCAGGTTCTCATCCTGGTAACAGGGGTTCAAATCCCCTTGGGGTCATTGTTCCGCTGTTCAGGACATGCGCCATTGCGGAGGGGGGGTTCAGCGGCACCGATCCGTATGATCGATGGTGTCCGTTCCCTCGCGACCCACCGCGCGCACCATCCTCGCCAGAGCGGTTCGGTCCGGCCTGCGACGGTACCCGCGCGAACTCTGGGCAACCTTGCGGGCACCGGGGGCGGCGAGCGAGACCAAGCGCCGCGGCTTGCAAACGGGCCTCGTAAAGGCCTGGCGCAAGATCGAACGAGAGCCCGCCGCGTCCGGCGCGGCCGTGGCATGGCTCGGGCACTGCACGGTCCTCATTCGCCTTGCGGGCCGCACGATCCTGACCGACCCGGTGCTGGCCGAGCGCGTGGGCTTCAAGGTCGGCGGGCGCACGATCGGTCTCTCGCGGATGTGCCCGTCACCGGTGGATGCCAAGCACCTGCCCACGATCGACCTCGTGCTGCTGTCGCACGCTCACTTTGACCATCTCGACAAACCCACGCTCCGGCAGATCGCCTCCAAGGAGACGGTGGTGGTCACGGCGGCGAAGACCCGTCGGCTGGTGCCGCCGGGCTTCAAGCGTGTGATCGAGATCGGCTGGGGCGACACCGCTGAGATTGACGGGTTGCGGCTCACGGCGATCCGGCCGCGCCACTGGGGCGCGCGGGCCGTGTGGGACCACCACCGGGGCTACAACGCGTACGTGATCGAGGCCGCGGTGCCCGAGGGCGCAGGCCCGTGGCAGGAAGCGGGCGTGCAGGCGGGGCCGGCGCCTCGCCCAGCGCCGCGCATCTTCTTCGCCGGCGACACGGCCATGACCGACCGCTTCGCGCACCTCAGTGAGCACCCGATCGACCTGGCCGTCTTCGGCGTGGGGGCGTACGCCCCGTGGGAGCACGCTCACGCCACGCCCGAGCAGGTGTGGGCCATGTTCACGCAGATCGGTGCCGCGCGGCTGCTGGCCGTCCATCATTCCACGTTCGACATGGGCGAAGAGGGGCCCGGCGAGCCGATGCAGCGCCTCCACGCCGCGGCCGCCGCCGCCGGGAGGGGACCCGCGATTCTCGACGTGCCCGCCGGGCGGGTGGTCCGTCTCGGGTGATCGGCACGGATTTCAGAGCAGCGGGGCCATGAGGTGCGCGGCGTTGTGCAGCAGGCGCGTGCCCCACGAGCGCCTCTGCCAGGCTTGCAGGGTGACCACCTTCGACCCCGCAAGGTACTTCTGTTGCAGCGCACGCAGCACGCGAGCGAAGACCGGGTCGTAGATCAGCACCGTCAGTTCAAAGTTCAGCCAGAAAGAGCGGCGGTCGAAGTTCGCGGAGCCGATCATCGCGAGTCTGCCGTCGATCACCGCCGTCTTGGCGTGCAGCAGGCCCCCTTGGTGATGGGCGATGGTCACACCCGCGCGCAGCAGGTCGTGATACTCGGCCCGGCTCGCGGCCGCCACAAGGCGGCTGTCGAGGGCCACGGGCACAATGACTGTGACCGCGATCCCCCGCAGCGCCGCGTTGATGAGCGAGGCCTTGGTCGCCGCATCGGGCACGAAGTAGGGGGTGGTGATGATCACCTCGGCGTTCGCGGCGTTGAGCATGCCAAGAAAGGTCTGGTGGACGGCGTCGGCGCGCGAGCCCGGCCCGGACGGGAGAACCTGCACGAGCGAGCCTCCCTTGGTCCCGTCTCCCGAGGCGGGCGAGATGGCCGCGGGCACCGCCAGGTATGGGCGCGGGTCCAGTTGCTCGTCGCTCTCGTAGAGCCAGTCGGCCAGAAACGCCGCTTGCAGCGGCACCACCGCCGGGCCGCGCACACGCACGGTGGCATCGATCCACGTCATGTAGCGCGGCGGGATGCGCCGCACGCGCACGCGCTCGTCCAGCAGGTTCTGGCTCCCGCACCAGGCGATGCTCCCGTCGATCACCGTGAGTTTGCGGTGGTTGCGCAGGTCAATACGGTGCAGGCTCCGTCGCAGCACACTCACCGGGAGCGCGACCGCCACCTGCACGCCCGCCGCGGCCATCCGCCCCGGCCACGGGCTCCGCCAGAAGGGCGCCGAGCCGACCGCGTCCAGCAGCACGCGGCACTCCACGCCGCGCTGCGCCGCGCGCATCAGCGCCTCGACCGCGCTCACGCAATGCGGCGAGAGGCCCCAGATGTAGTACTCCATGTGGCAGTGGTGGCGGGCCTTGTCGATGTCGGCGATCAGCCCGTCGAGCATCTGGCACGCGTCGTCGACCAAGTCCAGTTCGTTGCCGCCCATCGCGGGCAGTCCGCCAACCGCGGCCCCGAGGCGCAGCATCGGCACCGACAGGGTGTCCGTCGGTACGGCGGCGTGTGCCCACCCGCCTTGCGACGTATCGCCCAAGGCCTGCTCCGCGATCTCCTTCATCCGGCGTTCGACCACGCCGTGCTGCTTGCGGCGCTTCCGCCCCAGGGGCGTTTCGCCGACGAGCAGATAAACCACAAGCCCGAGCACCGGCACGAGTGCGATGAAGACCACCCACGCCATCGCCTCCGGTTTGGGCGAACGGCGCGTCAGAATCCGCAACACCAGCCCCAGGCGGATCATCAACTCGCCGGCCAGAATCAGGATGGGCAGCCATGGCCAGATCATGAGGCGTGCGCCGCCGGGGCCATGCAGGCCACAATGGCCCGGCAGGCCGCCTCCGGGTCTGGGGCGCCGCACACCGCGCCGCTCACGGCCACGCCGCGGCAGCCCGCCGTCCACAACGAGGGCACGTTCTCGGCCGTGATGCCGCCGATCGCCAGATGCGGCACGCGACCGGTCTGCTCATCGCGTAGGTACGCCTGCAGATAGACCGGGCCGCTCACCTCGCGCGGCTTGGTGGCCGTGGCGAACATCGCTCCCACACCGCAGTAGTCGGCCCCGTCGCTGGCGGCACGCCGCGCCTCGACCATGTCGTGCGTGGAGACGCCCACCAACAGACGCTCTCCCGCCAGCCCACGCACCGCGGCCACCGGCACATCGTGCTGACCCAGGTGTACGCCGTCGGCCCCCGCGGCCAGGGCCACATCCGCGCGGTCGTTGATGATGACGGCGGGCCGGGCACAGGCGGGCCGGGCACAGGCGGGGCCGGCCTTGGTGGGGCGGACGTCCCGTCCGCCGTCCTGCGCCAATCTCACCAACGCCTCCGCTCGCCGCAACAACTCGCCACCATCCAGGGCCTTCTCCCGCAGTTGCAAGCAGTCGGCCCCTCCTGCAATCGCCGCGCGGGCCACGTCCAGCCAGGGCAACCGGCAGAGGCTCTCGCTGATGAGCACGCACAGGCCCCACTGGGTGGCGCGTCCCGCTCCCAGTGCCAGGATGAGCCGCCGCTCGCACTCGTACACGCGGTAGCGCAGTTCCTTGACGGCCTCCCAAGGAGGCCGGGGCGCTGGCCCGGGCTTCTTCGTTTCCCGAACCACCACCACAACCTTCAGCGTCTCCTCGATCACACGCAGGGCCTCGCCCGCCCGCTTGCCCGCGGCAACGGCGATGCCGCGTGCGTCCATGCGTGCCCCCTCGGCGGGCGTGGAGAGGGCCGTGCCCACATCGCCGGGGGTGTCCCGCATCGCCATCAGCCGGAGGGCATCAAGGCCTGCCGCGTCGAGCGTTGCCCGCAGGTCGTGCCGCGCACCTTTGAGCGCCCCGGCCAGGTCCGCGTGGCCGAGGGTGAACCGGGCGGTGTCTTCGAGGGTGCGCAGGGCCTCGCGGGCGCGATTGGCGTTGGCATCAAGGGTTCGCAGCAGGCCGTCCATGCGTGTCACGTTAGGGAAGGCGGACGGGACGTCCGCCCCACTGGCCCTCGTCCCCAGTGCCTAGTGCCCAGTCCCCAGTGCCTTCCCTTTTTGGTAGACTGTCCGGATGAGCACCCCAGCCTCTCAGGCGGTCGAACCGTGCGTGATCGTGATCTTCGGCGCCTCGGGCGACCTCACCAAACGCAAACTCATCCCCGCGCTCTACGACCAGGACCGGCAGGGCCGCCTCCCCAAGGGCACCTGCATCGTCGGCGTCTCGCGCACGCCCACCACCGACGACAAGTTCCGCGACGACATGCTGCCGTGGGTGAAGGACCATTCCGCCAAGTTCGACGAGAAGACCTGGCCCCAGTTTGCCAAACGCCTGTTCTACCACGCCGGAGACGGCTCGCAGGCGGAGTGCTTCGAGCCGCTCAAGCAGCGCATCGCCAAGATCGGAAAGGACGGCAACATCTCCAAGGGCGAGAGCCCCAACGTGCTCTTCTACCTCTCCACCTCGCCCAACCTCTTCGAGCCCATCATCGACAACATCGGGGCCTCGGGCATGGTCTCGGAGGGCCAGCGCTGGTGCGCCCTCAAGCCCGACCAACTCGCCTGGCAGCGCATCATCATCGAGAAGCCCTTCGGCATCGACCTGGCCACCACCGTCTCCCTCAACCGCTGCCTGGGGCGCGTCTTCGATGAGGAGGCCACCTTCCGCATCGACCACTACCTGGGCAAGGAACTCGTCCAGAACATCCTCGTCATGCGCTTCTGCAACTCCATCTTTGAGCCCCTCTGGAGCCGCGACCACATCGACCACGTCCAACTCACCGCCGCCGAGACCGTCACCGTCGGCAGCCGCGCGGCCAACTTTTACGACACCGCCGGGGCCCTGCGCGACATGATCCAGAGCCACCTTCTGCAGGTGCTCACGCTGGTGGCGATGGAGCCGCCCAGCACCTTCGACGGCGCGGCGATCATGCGTGAGAAGATCAAACTCATCAACTGCTCACCCACGCTCACCGAGGGCGAGGTGCACCAGCAGGGGGTCTTCGGTCGCTACGGGCGCGGGCAGTCCGGCAAGCCCGACGATGTGGCCTACATCGAGGAAAAGGGCGTGGTGGAGAGCCGAAAAACCGAGACCTTCGGTGCCATCTGTCTGCACTTTGACAACTGGCGCTGGGCGGGCGTGCCGTTCTTTGTCCGTTCGGGCAAGCGCATGGCCACGAAGTTGACGGAGGTGGTGGTGCAGTTCAAGCGGCCGCCCCTCAACATCTTCCGCCATATAGATGCTTCGCTGGCAGACCGCCCGGCCAACCGGCTGATCCTCAACATCGCACCCCGCGAGGGCATCAGTCTGCGCATGGAGGGCAAGGTGCCCGGCAGCGGCCTCAAGATCGACTCCGCCAAACTCGAACTCGACTACCTCGAACGCTTTGGCGGCGAGGTGGTGGAGGCCTATGGCCCCCTCATCGTTGATGCCGTGCGCGGCGACCGCACCCTCTACAAACACCGCGACGAGGTGGAGGGGGGCTGGCGCGTCTGCGAGCCGTTCCTGAACTCGCAGCGCCTGCGCGACACCATCGAGACGTACAACCCGGGCTCGTGGGGCCCGCCGGGGGCGGATGCCCTCATGGCGAGGTCCGCGACGCCGGGCCAGCCGCGTCAGTGGCACAATCCACACTCGAGCGATGTGCGGTGACATCCCGTGGGTCTGCGGCGGGAGGGCGAACATCGAGCGAACGCCGGGATGCCGCTGGGCTTGGGGCGTTGGGCGGGGTGCGGCGTGCAAGACATGAGCAACGCGGGCACATTGGCAGGCTAAAGGGAGCGATCGGGGTGGGTTTGTGCGTTCTCGTCCGAATGGGCAGGTCCGAAGAACCCCTCGGTCGGGGGCCCCCGGAGCCAGTGGTTGCACGATAGTCAAGCATGTTTCCCGTCGCTTGCGTGTTTTTTTGTTGACAATCCCCCGTTCTGTGATACTTGTTGGTTTGGCGTTTTCACGCTTTTAGGGCGATTTCTCGCTGAGGAGGCATTCATGTCCAGAGGTACGCTCCTGTCCGCCGCTGTGTTGGCCGCTCTCGCTGGTTCGGCAAATGCTGCCCAACCGGACGATTCGGCCGATCACCTTCCGCACCGCAACCCAGCCATCCCCGCGGGGATGACCGGGAAGCCCATCACCGAGTTGAACTCGGCCGTCTTCGCCATCACGGCGCCGAACGAAGCCCCGGGCAACCGCGGCAACGCCGGTTCCGCTGTGGCCGTCGGCATCGGCCGGTTCCCCGTGTTCCCGCCGGAGCAGTTGGTGCCGAATCCGTTGCCCGTCAACGGCATCGACATCGGCTGGATCGCCTTCGGCCCCGCCATTCCCGGCGACTTCGACTACCAGGTCCTGTTCTTCCAGGACACGATCGAACTCAACGACGTCGTCGCGGGCACCACGCCGTTCTACCAGAACCTGGTTCCGAACCAGGGCTTCGGTCTGGCCGGTCTGGCCCCCTCGTACCAGTTCATCGAGTGGTTCGGCCAGTTCCTGGACATCACCACCCCGCTGCTCTTTGACACCACGCGGTCCTTCGCCTACGAAGTCCGCATCTTCCAGGCCGGCAGCCCCAACATGTGGCCCGGCAACGCGGCCAGCGCCTCGGTGATCGTGCCCCTCATCAAGGGCCCGGTGAACGCATCGGTCGGCTCGACCGATGTGCGTCGTTGGAACGATGTCGGGGTTTTCAGCCTCGACGGCACGCGGCCCGTGCATTTCACGGATGTGTTCCCCGCGAGCCCGGCGCAGGTGACCAACCGCCGCAACGTGTACGTCAAGTTGCAGGCCGATGTGAACGTGGTTCCGCCCCCGAACTTCGTGGACTTGGGCGATGACGACAACGACACCGGCACGCTGCCCGCCAGTTACGAGTGCACGGCGCCCCACGCGGACTTTGATCGCGTGATCACGCAGAACGCCGGCACCACGAGCTGGTTCCGCGTTGTGCTGGACAAGGCCATCAGCCGCGACGACGACACCTACCTGGACATGCGGGCGGACATCGATCTTGGCTTCGGCCTGGACGTGGCCACCTCGATGGCCCTCTACAACTCCGACGGCCAGCGCGTCGCGTTCGACATCGGTGAAGGCACCGGCTGCAACGTCGAGACGGACGTCCTCGGTCTCTACGGCATGCTGACGTTCGGCACGGGCCGTCGCCCCGCCATGGGCGGCTACCAGTTCGACGGTCGCGACGGCGAACTGCCGGCTGGCATCTACTTCGTTGCGGTCTCGGGCGCCGGCGCTCTGTACGGCGATTCGCTCTTCTCGGTGAACGCTGGTGACTCGCTCGAAGTCGGCACCTCGCTGATGACGATCACGTCCAACATCGGCGCTGTGAACTGTGCGAACCCGGTCCCGGTTCAACCGTACGTTCGGACCGCCGAACTTGTGGGCGATCTGACCAACGGTCTGACCACCCGCGACGTGGTCCGCACGGGCTTCTCGCACGTGCGCTGGATCACCTGCACGCTCACCGCGGAGCAGGAGATCACGGCGTCCAGTTCCACGTTCCTCGACGTGAACCAGAACGGCACGCCCGTCACGGACGCGTCTCTCGGCCTCTACGATGACACCGGTGCGCTGGTGGCCTTTGACCGCGACAGCGGCCAGAGCCTCAACGCCACGCAGCGTCTGGGCCAGATGTCGTTCGGTGGCTCGGCCTCCGGGTCGCGTCCGGCCGACGGCGACGGCGTCCCCTACACCAACTACAGCGGCAACGTCCTGGCCCCCGGCCAGTACTGGGTCGCGATCGGTATGGACTCCGAGACCGAGGACGAGGATGTGGGCCACCCCATGCGGTTCGACGCAACCGGCTGGCGCGCTTATCACAACAGCCAGTCGCGCATCACCATCACGGTCAACCTGAAGACCCCCACCGGCTGCCGCGTGGACTACAACAACGACGGGTCGATCAACCCCGACGATATCGGTGACTTCATCACCGACTACTACACCGACCCGGCCGTTCCCGGCCCCGGCGGCTACTCGGTTCCCTGCCCCTTGGAGGCTCCCCCCTACGACAACGGCTGGAAGGCCGCGTATAACAGCGACGGCTCCGGTCAGTGCTCCGCTCCGTTCCCCGATAACCTCGGCGATTACATCACCGACTACTACATCGGCTGCGATGTGCCGGAGTGATCGAGACCGAGATTGTCCTTGCCCCGTACCCGTGAAAACGGCTACGGACAAGCGAGAATCGCAAGCGTGAAATCACCGGCCGGGCCCTAAAGGGTTCGGCCGGTTTTTCGTTGAACCCTGAGCCTGCTCTGGTGAAATCTTCTCAGACGTCTCGTGGCACAGGCTTGCAGCCTGTGCCCTACCCAACCTCCCCTTGCGAGCACGCCCGTTTCACGAGGTATGGAGGCACAGCCTGCAAGGCTGTGCCACGAACACTGGGAGGCTTTCAACAGAGCACCCTGAGCCGCCAGCCGCGACCGTGGTACTGTTCAGTCCTTGGCCCGCACCAGCGAGTGAGTCCGCAATGACCACAGCATTCTCGACGTGCACGACCCGCCTTGCCGCGGCGGTGGTCGTGGGTGTCGCGGCCTGCGCAGCCGCGGCCCAGCAGAAACTGCACTTCACGTACATGTGGCACATGGAGCAGCCGATCTACTGGCCCGACCGCCAGGTGAGCGGCGAGGATCGGTACGAACTCGCGTGGACCTCCATCCAGCGCAAGGACGCGGGGGCGCTCAACCCCGCGAACAACCTGCGCGAAATCTTCGGCATCGACGACCGGCGCGCCAGTTACCAGTACCGCATGCGCGACGCGATCAACGCCATCCGCTCTCAGCCCGAAGCGGGCGCCCAGATCTCCTACTCCGGCGGCCTCATCGAGAACATCAGCAGCCTCGGCACCGCCAACCAACTCGGCTACTCGCCCGGCTGGTACAACTGGCTGCGCGAGGCCCGCGGCTGGAGCACCACCGGCGGCGCGGCCAAGCCCCGCGCCGACATCGTGCAGTTCTCCTTCCATCACGCCCTGCTGCCGTTGCTGGAGCCCAGCACGGTGCGCAAGGAACTGCAACTCTACAAGAGCATCTACCCCGACGCGTGGGGTGCCAGCCCCGCGCGCTCTGGCGGCCTCTTCCCCAGCGAGATGGCCTTCAGCATGCGGCTGATCGAGCCCCTGGCGCAGGAGGGCGTGCAGTGGGCCATTGTGAGCGGCGAGAAACTGAGCCGCGCGTGCCCGGATTTTCCCGTCATTTACGGCTCCGGGGGCATCAACTGCGACCCGCCCAACAAGGCCGACCAACTCAACCCCGCGCAAGGCGGCTTCTATTTCCGCCAGACGATTGATCGGGGTTGCTCGCCGGCGGAGGCGTATCCGTTCGCGTTTGTGCCGCGGAGGGCCAGGTACGTGAACCCGGACACGGGGGCGGTCTCGGCGATCACGGTGGTGCCCGCCAGCCAGAGTTTGGGGTGGAAGGACGGCTACGCGCCGATGGGCACGAGCTTCTTCGACACGCTGCAAGTTCGCAACGACGGATCACGCCCGCAACTGGTGGTGCTGGCCCACGACGGCGACAACGCCTGGGGCGGCGGCTACTCGTATTACCTGGAGGCCACGCCCAACCTCGTGGCGAGCGCGGCAAGCCAGGGCTATGTGCCCACCGTCATCGAACGCTACCTGAACGACCACCCCGTGCCCGCCAACGACTACGCCCACGTGGAAGACGGCGCGTGGGTGAACGCCGACGGCGACTTCGGCGCGCCGCAGTTCCTCAACTGGCTCTGGCCGCTCCTGAACAGCGCGGGGCAGATTGATATCCCCAATGGGTGGCACGAGGATGCGCGCAACTGGGCGGTGATCACGGCCGCGCAGAATCGTGTGGACACCGCGGAGCAGATCGCCACGAGAGTGGGGGGGCCGCAGCCCGGCGGGCTGGACATCCGCAGGATTTTGCACCCCTTCGCGGCCACCACGAACGCGGAGCGGGCCTGGCACTATTTTCTCGGTTCGCTCAACAGCGGCTACATGTACTACGGCGTGTCGTTGGACATGGAGGTGAAGCCGACCATCGCCTGCAACGAAGCCGCGCGGCTGGCGAACCTGGTGATCGGCGATGCAAGTTTGGACACCACGCCGCCGACGATCTTCATCCCGCAGCGCGAGGTGTGGAACCCCGGCGGCACGAACTTCGGCCCGCAGCACGGCTACAAGCAGGTGGTGAACAACGGCGACTTCTGGGTGTGGACGTTCGTGGCCGATGTGAGCGGCGTGCAAGGGGCGACGCTGAAGTATCGGATTGACGGCGACGGCGCGCGCCCGCTGCTGGGCACCGAGAACGAGACCTACGCGGGCGGCCCCGGTGTGGGGGCGTGGGTGGAGGTGCCCATGACCCGCCGGGCCTTCCCCGCCGGCAATGTGTACAACAACCCGGAGATCAACTTCTTCGAGATGCCGCAGAATATCGCCGAGCAGTTTTCCGCGCGAATCACCGGCGTGCGCTCCAAACTCATCGACTACTACGTGGAGGCGACCGACACGAAGGGCTTTGTGAAGCGCTCGCCGATCCAGCACGTGTGGGTGGGCGACGGCAGCGGCGCGCCCCCGCCCGGAGGCGGTGGCGGGGCCGTGGTGGTGGTTTCGCCCGACCCGCCGGTGGCCGGTCAGAGCGTGACGGTGACCTACAACCCCGCCGGCCGCAACCTGGCGAGCGCCAATCCGGTCCGGATTCACCACGGCATCAACGTGTGGCAGAGTGTGCCCAGCCCCGACCCGACGATGACCGCCGGCACGGGGACGGACGCGGGAAAGTGGCTCTACACCCTCACGCTCCCCGCGACGGCCAACCAACTTGACGCGGTCTTCAACAATGGCGCGGGCACGTGGGACAACAACGGGGGGGCCGACTGGCACTTCACGGCTGTCGGCGGTGTGCAGCCCTTCGTGATGGACGGCCAACTCGACAGCGGCGTGGAGGCCATCAGCACCGTGGGGGGCAAGACGCTGTACGCGGACCTGCGGGGCAGCCTGCTGTACGTGGCCGCGCCCAACGCGGGAACCGGCGGGGCGCGAGATGCGTTCGTGTTCGTGGCCCGCCAGCCCGGCGCACTGCGCGCGGCCCAGTGGGGCAAGAGCGGGCAGGTGAGTTCGTGGGATGCCTTCCTCGCCGCGGAGAACGACAACACTTACAGCGGCTGGTTTGATGCGGGCGTGGGCGTGGCAACCGCACAGGCCCGGCCCGCCAGCGGCACCGGCGTGCTGGAGGGCACGATCGACCTCGCTGCCGAGAGCGGCGGCACGCTGCCGGGCCGCGTCCACCTGGCCTTCGGGCAGTGGCCCACGGCCGATGCCCAGGGGCTCATCGCGGCCTCACAGATCCCCGCCACCGCCGACAGCAACACCACGCTCAACGATGTGGAGTACATCGCCGTGGACCTCTGCCGCTTCCTGCCCGGCGGGTGCTGCCCTGTGGACTACAACGCCGACTCGTCGCTCAATCCCGACGACCTGGGCGACTTCATCACCGATTACTACACGGCCCCGCCGCTGCCCGGCCCCGGCGGGTACGCCATCGGCTGCCCCGGCAATGCGGTGCCGAATGACGCGGGCTATCGCGCGGCGTACACGGCCGACGGCGCGGGGCAGTGCACGGAACCCTTCCCCGACAACCTGGGCGACTACATCACGGCGTACTTCACGGGATGCTGACGGAGTGAGAGGCGTCAGGCGTAAGGCATCAGGCGTCAACTCTCAAGCCTCACGCCCTCAGTCCAGTTCCACAAGCCCTTCGCGGATGGCGAATCGCGCCAGTTCCACGCGGTCGCGGATGTCGAGTTTCTCCATGATGGCCGCGCGATGGGCGTCGACGGTTTTGGGGCTGCGGAAGATGGAGTCGGCGATCTGGGTGCGAGACAGGCCACGCCCGATCATGCGCAGCACCTGCAGTTCGCGCGTGGTGAGCGCGGCCAGTCGCGAGCCCGCGTGCACGCCCGCGGGGCCTTCACCTTCCGCGCCGGGCCCGTCGGGAGTGTCATCGGTCTTGGCACCCGTCGTGCGTGGGCGCGCCGGCGGAGCGTGCGCGGCGGCGGCGGCGGGGTTTTCGGGCACGCCGATGTGGCGGCAGCGCTCGAGCACGGCGGGGCCGAACGTGAAGCGGCCGTTGGTCACGTCGCGCACGGCACGGATGATGGTCTCGGGGTCGTCGCTCTTGGCCAGGTAGCCCCACGCGCCGGCCTTCACGGTGGCGTCCACATAGCGGTCGCGCACGTAGGCGGAGAGGATGATCGTGCGGACCGCCGGGCAGACGCGGCGGAGTTCGGCCAGCGCCAGGAACGGGTCCTTGCCCGGCATCTCGATGTCGAGCAGCACGACATCCACGTGCAGTTCGGCCACCTTCTCGGCCAGGTGGTCGGCGCGTGCCAGGTGGCCCACCACCTCCATGTCGGGCTCAAGGCTCAGGCGGGCCCGCAAGCCCTCGGCCAGAAAGGCGTGGTCATCGACGCTGAGCACGCGGGTTCGCTTGGGTTGCACAGACGGCCTCCCCATCCCCCCGTTGCCCGCGCGAGATTCGAGAATCATCACGGCAACGCTCCGGCGATCGCTTCGATATCGGTCTGGTCGGAAACGACACGCGCGCCGAGGGCTTTCCACTCGGGCCCGGCCCGTCCGATGACGATCGTCCACGGGAGTCTATCACCACGGGCCAGCCGCTGCGCCAACGCAAGCCCCTGGGGATCGGTGATCCACACATCTGTGGCACCCGGGGCTTCAACCCCGTCGAGCCGCGCGGCCGTGAACCCGCGTGCGCTCAGCAGCGCGAGCAGATAGCCCGCGGTGTGTGCGTCCGTCACGCTGACCCACGCGAGCCGTGGGGCCTTCCCGTCGCCCCTGGCGGTCGAGGCCGCGTCTCCCGCCCGATCGGGGTGTACCGCCCTGAGCAGCCGCATGACGACCGTGGTGCCCCGCCCGGGGGCCGAGGTGATGTGCACGCTGCCACCGGCGGCCCTGGCCACCGCGTGCACCAACGAGAGGCCCAGCCCCGTCGAAAGCACGCGTTTCTTGGTGGTAAAGAAGGGATCAAGGGCGTGCTTGCGAACCTCCGGCGTCATGCCTGGGCCGTGGTCGGTCACACCCACGGCCACCATGTCTCCGTCCAGCCGCGCAAAGGCCGTGATGGCACCGCCGCCCCGTGCCCCGTCCGCGCCGTCTCCGCGGGGCCCGGTCGCTTCCGCCGCGTTGACCAGCAGGTTGAGCATGGCTCGCGTGAGTTGGTCGGAAGCGATGCGCACCGGGGGCAGGCCGGGCTGAATGGTCATGGTGAGGTCGATGGGGTGGGGAAGCGAGCCGCGCAGCATGGCCTGTTCCTGCCGCCACCAGGTGCCCACGTCGGTGCGGGCGGGCACCTTGGCCAGGTCGTCGGTCGAGGCGGCCAGCGTGAGCAGCGAGCGGGAGAGTTGGCCCAGGAAGTTGAGCGACGTGGTGAGCGATGAAATCTCATCGGCCGCGGGGGCGCCCAGGGGTGTGGCGCGGGCACGCAGCGAATCCACCCAGCAGCGCATCGGCAGGAGCACGTTGTTGATGTCATGGCCAAGGCCGGCGGCGAGCGTGCCCAGCGCGGCCAACCGCTCCGACTGGCGGAGTTTTTCGGCCTGCTCGGAGAGTTCCTGCGTGCGGGCCTGCACCTCCTGCTCCAGGTGCTCGCGGTGGCGGGCCAGTTCCGCCTCCACACGTTTCTTCTCCGAGATGTCAAAGGAGATTCCGCCCAGTGCGCGGCTGGTGCCGTCGGCGTCGCGCAGGGGGAACTTGACGGTGAAGAACCAGCGCTCGGTCTTATCGGCGCCCACCATCAGTTGCTCGGAGGCCTCGGGGCGGTTCTGGGCCAGCAGGGCCTCGTTCAGGGCGGCCACCCGCGCGGCCACGTCCGGGCGGTACAGGTCGCGCAGGTGCTTGCCCAGCGCACTGGCGCGGGGCACGCCGACGAAGGCCTCCCACGCCTTGTTCACGAGTTGGTAGCGGTTGTCGCGGTCGGTCACGTAGATGGGCGCGGGCGCATGGTCGAGGATGCTGTTGAGCAGGGCGCTGGTCTCGCGCAGTTCCTGATCGCGCTTCGCCAGTTCGGCCTGGGCGTGGGCCTCGGCCGTGACGTCCTGCACCATCGAGACCGCGCCGACCACTTCCCCCGCGTCATCTCGCAGGGGCGCGTTGTACCACTCGCAGATGATGATGCGGCCGTCGGCCGTCAGGTTCTCGTTGCGACTCCGCTCACCGCCCGACGCACGCGAGAGTTCGGCCCAGACCTGGTCCACGTGCGGGATCGCCGCGGGCGGCACGATACGCGAGGCGTGCATGCCGATGGCGTGCTTCTCCGCGATTCCGAAGATCGCGGCCGCGGCCGGGTTCCATTGGCGCACGCAAAAACGTGTGTCCCACGCGATGATGCCGACGGGCGAGCGCTTGTAAATGAGCGCCAGGCGGTCCTGCGACCGTTCGGTCTCGGTCCGTGCCTGCTCGCGGGCCGTCACATCCACCGAGAGGCCCAGCACGCCGCGCACACGCCCGCGCGGGCCCTGCAGGGGGAGGTAGCGCGTCTCCCACATCGTGCCGCGCACGTCCAGCGTGCTGACGACCTGCTCGCCCGCCAGCGCTCTGCGCACGTTGTTGATCACCGCGGGCACATCGGCGTACATGTCGAAGACCGATCGGCCCACCACCTCGCCCGGACGCAGGTTGGCGCCCACCAAGCCCGCCCCTTCGCTGATCGTGAAGATGCCCCGCTCATCAACGGCCCACAGCACGAGCGGCGCGAATTCCAGCAGCCAGCGCAGCGACTCTCGCGGCGGCAGCGCGGGGTCAGCCTTGGCGCGCGCCACGGGCGGGCCTCGGCGGGCCTGCTTTGGGGCGGGCTTCTTGGCGGGCTCGTTGCGAGATGGCCGCTTCTTTGCCATAGGTGCCACAGCGCGCAGGACGCAGCGCCAGTGTACCGGCCGGAGGGGGTACGAGCCGTCCACCCTCGGGCCGCTGAGCGGCCGGTGCCGCTACGTGCGTGCCGCGGCGGGGTGCCACGTAGGCCGGTCTCGCAGGGCCATGTCGGCAAGGTTGGCGCAGAGCGTGGGCACGTCAACTCCTGCGTGCCGGCTGGCTTTGGGCACCAGTGAATGATCGGTGAAGCCCGGCGTGGTGTTGATCTCCAGCAGCCACGCGGTGCCATCGGCATCGAGCATGAAATCCGCCCTCGCCAGGTGCCGCAGGCCCAGAGCCTTGAAGAGTTTGACCGTCTGCTTGCTCACCTTCTTCGCCACGGCGTCGGGCAGGGTCTCGAAGAGGTACTCGGTGTCGTCGCGCGTGTACTTGGCCTCGAAGTCGTACAGGCCGTCCTTTGGAAGGATCTCGATCACGGGGAGTGCCACGCCGTCGATGATGCCGACCGTGAGTTCGCGCCCCGGCACCTTCGGCTCGATCATGTATGTGCGCACCGGGCCGCCGCTCTTCACGGCACCAGCGTGCTCTGCCCGCACCGCTTCAACCGCCGCGGCGAACGCGGCCCGCGTGTCGCAGACGTGCAGGCCGATGGTGGAGCCCTCGTGAACGGGCTTGACGATCACCGGCAGGCGCGTTGGGCAGACGGGGTCCTTGGTGTTCAGCACCCAGACGGGCGGCGTGGGGATCCCCAGTTCCAGGGCCACCGCCTTGGTGGCGATCTTGTCCATCGCGGCGCGGCTGGCGCGCGCGTTGGAACCCACAAAGGGCCGACCAGAGGCGTCGGTGCCTTCCGCACCCCCCGGTGCCGAGGCCGGGTCTTCGAGAATGTCTTGCAGCGGCCCGCCCTCGCCCCACGGCCCGTGCAGATAGGGGAAGACCACATCGCCCGCGAGTTTCGCCAGATCGGCCGCGGTGATGGTGCGGATGATGTGCAGCGAGGCCGTGAAGCGGCCCGAGGCGTTCAGACCGCTGGCGATGGTGGTGCTGCTCTTGACGCTGACCTCGTGCTCGGCATCAGGGCCGCCGCCGAGAACGATGACGTGGGGGAGGGGGGGCATGGGGCAACTGGCAAAGGGCAAAGGGCGGGTGCCAACGGTAGCGCGACACTGACATGGGCATGTGCGGGTGCGCACCAGTCAACGCGCAGGTTCTACAGGCTTGCTCCCCAGATCACGACCTCCGGCTCGATCGTGATGCCAAACTTGTCCTGCACGCAGCGGCGGGCCTCGCGCATCACCTCCAGCACGTCGTGGGCGGTGCAGGCCGGCCCTGCCACCACGAAGTTGGCGTGCTGGTCGCTCACCTTCGCCCCGCCGCGAGAGAGGCCCTTGCACCCGGCCTTGTCGATGAGCATGCCCGCTGAGACCCGTGTGCCCGTGGTGCCGATGCCCGGCACATCCCGCATGAGCGTGGGGTTCTTGAAGCAGCACCCGGCCGAGTTGGCGCTCAGCGGCTGCGTGGTCTTCTTGTACTCGGTTGCTTCCTTGAGTTTGGCCCGCACCGCCGCGGCATCGGCCCGGCGCAGGCGGAACTCCACGCTCGTGATGATGGCCCCGCCGGCCCGCGCCGCAAGGGCGCAGTGCCGGTAGTTGAAGTCAATCTGGTTGCGTTTGAGCGTGTGGGCCTGCCCGGCGCGGTCCATCAGGTGCACCACGCTCACGTAATCGCCCGTGCTGCCGAACTTGCCGCCCGCGTTCATCATCACGGCCCCGCCCACGCTGGCCGGGATGCCCGCGAGGTTCTCAAGGCCCGTCAGGCCCGCATCCACCGTTGCGTTGATGAGTTTGAAGAGGTGTACGCCCGCGCCAGCCGCCACGGTGGCGTAGCCGCGCTGGTCGGCAAGGCCGATGGTGAACTGACCGAATTGGCCCTCGGCCAGCGACACGACCAGTTCCTGCACGCCCGCATCGGCCACGAGCAAGTTGGCGCCCTCACCCAGCACGCGCAGGTTCGGATCGCTGCGCAGGCACTCGGCCAGTTGCTCGACCGTCTGCGGGCGGGCAAACCGCTTGGCACGCCCGCCGATGCCGAACCACGTGGGGATCGGCTGGTCTGTCAGAATCTCAAGGGTGGTTGCTGAAGGCATGGATCACCACAAAGGCACAAAGATCACAAAGGAAGGCAGGGAGAGTGCGACCCGAAGAACACCGATCAGGCGTGGGCGTGGGCCGAACAGCACATGATGATGGAAGGCTTGATCAGCTGCGCCTGCATCTGTCTGCCGTGGAACCGCTTGAAACGCCTCAGCTCGGCGATGCCCCCTCGCTCACGCTCGGGGCTCGTTGATCCTGGTCTTCCTTTGTGTCCTTTGTGCCCCCGCCACGGCGGGTCTGCGATTTGTGGTTCACCCCTTCCCCGCCGCCAGAAAACCCTGCGCCACTTTGTACACCGGCCCCGCGCCCATCACCGCCAGCGTGTCGCCATCGCGGCACAGGTTCGCCAACTGGTCCACGATCGCCTCGAACGGGTACAGGTGCATCGCCTGCACGCCCTTGGCGCGCAGGCGGTCCACCAGGTCCGCCGCGCTGACGAGGTGCTTCTCTTGCTCGCTGTCGCGCACGAAGTAGATGTGCGGAACGATCACGATGTCCGCCGCGCTGAAGGCGCTGGCGAACTCGGCCAGCAAGTGGCGTGTGCGGCTGTGCTGATGGGGCTGAAAAACGCACACCAGCCTGCCGCCCTTCTTCTCCGGTTGGTCAAACTGCCGCAGGGCTCGCAGTGTGCAATCCACCTCCGTGGGGTGATGGCCGTAGTCGTCGTACACACGCACCCCCACGCCCGCACCCCTGCCGAGCGACCGCACGCCCAGAAACTGCGTTCGCCTGTCCACCCCACGAAAGTCCGTCAGCGCGGCACCAACCTTGGCCGCATCCGCCCCCAGCGAAATCGCCAGCGCCGCCGCCGTGGCCGCGTTCATGGCGTTGTGCTCACCCGGCAGTTGCATCGTCCACTGGCAGGCCACGGTCTTCGCCGGGTTTACGAGCGTGGCGGTGCGCGTCGCGGGTTCGTAGCGCACGCTCCAGTCCGCCGCGGGAGAAAAGCCGATCGTCTGCACCCGTGCCCGCACGCCCGCGGCCACTTCGCGCCGGTGCGCGCCCTCGTGGGCGATGAGCAGCAGGCCGCCGTCATCTGCCGGTGCCACCTGCCGCGCAAAGGTGGCGAAACTCTCTACCACCGCATCAAGCGAGCCGTAGATATCCAGATGGTCGGCCTCGACCGATGTGATGGCCGCGATGGTCGGGTGGAAGTTGTGGAAACTGCGGTTGAACTCGCACGCCTCTGCGACCAGCACGCCCGGCCTGCCCGCCAGCGGCCCCGTTGGAATCGTGTTCGCCCCCAGGCGCACGCCGCCGCCCAGTTGGGCGCACGTTGCGCCCACGATCACGGTCGGGTCGATCCCCGCCGCGGCCAGCACCACGCCGAGCATGGCCGTGGTCGTGCTCTTGCCGTGCGTGCCGGCAATCGCCACGCCCGTGCGGCCGACCATGCACCGTCCCAGCGCCTGGGCGTAGGTGAGCACGGGCACGCCGCGCCCCAGGGCCTCGTTGTACTGCGGGTGATCGGCCTTGATCGCGGCGGAGACGACCACGAGGTCGCACTTTGCAGGAATGGTGTTCGCGCATGGCGCGTCGATCGCGCCGTCAATGCGCACCGCGATGCCATCTGCCGCGAGGGCATCGGTGGTCTCCTGGCGGTTCATGTCGCTGCCGCTCACACGCCCGCCACGGGCCTTCACCATGCGGGCCAGGCCGCTCATGCCGCACCCGCCGATGCCCACCAGGAACACGTCCTTGCCGGCCACATCAAGCGGTGGCGGGGGAGTGGCAGGCGGGGTGGAGTGGGCGGCGGGCACGTCGAGAACATCAGCGGCGGCGGCCGGGGGGGTGGGGGCGCCGGGCCGCGCGGCGGTCGGTTCGGAGAGCAACATGGGAAGGGTATCGGCCGCGAGCCCATCCGGAGTCGAATCGGCAGCCACGCATTGCGTCGCCTCGGCACGGGCGCAATGCGGCAATGCCAACGAACCTCGGGCCACCTTCTCGGGCCGTGCAGGCAAAGCTCGCCTTGACGACCCGTCGATAGGGTGTACACTTTCTAGTCGGGTGCGGTCGCTCGTCCCCGTCCTGATATCCCCCCTGCACATGTGCAGGCCGCAAGGCTACTCGTTCGCGGGTAGCCTTAGCTTTTGATGGACATCGGATACACGCCGCGCACGCGACTCAAGACCAACGTCTACATCGACGGTTTCAATCTCTACTACGGTGCCGTGCGCGGCACGCCGTTCAAGTGGCTTGATGTCGCCAAGCTCTGCTCCCTCCTCCTGCCCGCTCACGACATCCACCGCATTCGCTACTTCACCGCGCGCGTGAGCGCGACGCCCGCGAACCCGGACGCGCCGCGCAATCAGCACGCCTATCTGCGAGCCCTGGGCACCGTTCCCAACCTCAGTATTCACTTCGGCCACTTCCTCACGCAGCGCAAGTGGATGCCCCTCGTGTCGCCTGCTCCGAACGGCCCCGCACTGGCCGAGGTCTGGAAGCGTGAGGAAAAGGGGTCCGATGTCACGCTTGCCTCCCACCTCCTGCACGACGGACACCGCAACGATTACGCCGTGGCGGTCGTTGTCTCGAACGACTCCGATCTGGTGGAGCCCATACGCCTCGTTCGCGAGGACTTGCAGAAGGTCGTCGGCGTGCTCAACCCCCACGCGCTTCCGGCCAAGCAGCTCATGAAGCACGCGGTGTTCCTCAAACAGATTCGCGCGGGCCCGCTCGGAGCATCGCAGTTTCCCCTGACCCTGGAAGATGCTCGCGGCACCATCGTGAAGCCGTCCACGTGGTAGCACCTGGAGCAGGCCTTCCCATCGACGATTCTCGCGCCCCTCTACCCTTCCCCACAATGCCCACACCCGCGGCCGCCCTTCCCTACAGAATCGCCACGCTCTGCGACCTCCGCGACAAGGACGGCCGCGTGCTCCTCCTCCGCCGCCTGAAAGCCCCCAACCTGGGCCTCTGCTCGCCCATTGGCGGCAAACTGGACATGGCCACGGGCGAATCTCCCGCGCAGGCGGCGCGGCGGGAGATTCAGGAAGAGGCGGGAATCGACATCCCCATCGACCGCCTCCACCTGCTCGGCATCATCTCCGAGTCCGCCTTTGAGGGCAAGGGCCACTGGCTGCTCTTCTACTACCGCGTCCTCGGTCCGGTGTGGGTCGAGCCGCACGACATGCGTGAGGGGCGGCTGGACTGGTTCCACGAGCACGAGGTGGATGCCCTGCCCCTGCCCGAGAGCGACCGCCGCATCATCTGGCCGTTGGTGAAGCAGCACGAGGGCCGCGTGGGGCCGGACGGCTGGCACCTGCCCAGCGCCAAGCCCGGCTTTTTCACGGTCCACATTGATTGCGTCGGCCCTGAAGGCCGCGACCTGAAGTGGGCGGTGGAGCAGACGGCCGGGGCGCTCTCCTGAGCCACGCTACGCACGCGCGCCAGATGCTCCGGGGTTCAACAGCCCCTCCGGCTCGGTTCCCGCCTTGAGCCCGAACAGCGGGCGCACCCACCGCCACGGCCGCACAAGCACCTCATACAGCCCGATCGTGATCGCCACGGTCCCGAGCAGGCACAGCGCCCACTTCGCCGGCGTGGGCCACGCCAGCGGCACCAGCACCGCGGCCAGACCCAGCGTGACTGTCTGGTGCAGGATGTACATCGGGTAGACCCCTGCGCTCGCCCATTCCAGCAGCCGCGGGCGGTGGGTGAGGTGCCGCTGCGCCAAGCCCAACAGCGCCAAGATCGCCAGCCACGCGTTCATGTGCTTGAGCACCAGATAGACCACGGGCGGGTACGTGTCGTCATCGCTCAGCCACTCGCGGTAGAGCAGCACGTACAGCACGCCTGTGGCCGCGAGCCAGACGTAGCGGCCCCGGGCGATGGTGGCCCGCGCACGCTCATCGCCGTAGAGCACATAGCCCAGCAGGGAGAACCACAGGAAGCGCGCGTGGTTGGCCCAATCGGCCGTGAGGTTGTGCGTGCTCGGCCACGCGCTGCGGAGCCACCATTCGGTGGCGATCGGCAGCAGGCCCACCAGCACGATGCCCGGGCCGGAGCAGACCGCCCGCCGCAAGCCCTGAGGTATACGCACGCACGCCGCGAGCGCACGCAGCGGCAAGACCACCGCCAGCGAATACACCAGCACGTACGCAACGTACCACAGGTGGTGCCAACTCAGGTTGCCCGCCGGGTACGGCCCGGTCGTGAAAACCGTGGGCCAGAAGTCAAAGAACGAGCCCGAAAACTCCCCCTTGTACACACGCTCAATATAAATCTGCAGCGGCACCACCAACCCGACCATGCCCGCCACCAGCGGCAGGCCCAACCGCAGCAGCCGATCTTTTGCGAAGGCCCCGGTCGTCCGCCGCCGCAGCGATGCCTGCACCACCGCGCCGGAGATAAAGAACAACAGCGGCAGGCGCCACTGGTTCACAAACAGCATCCCCAGTTCCAACCCCGTTGAGGGGTTCGGGTCGCTGATGTGCCACCCCCAACTCACAAACGGCATCCCCGCGTGGTAGCCAATCAGCAGACTCAGCGCGATCACGCGCAGCCAGTCGATCTCGGTGTGGCGTTGGGTGGGTGTTTGCATCGGCGGGTACGGGCGCTCGTGCGGCGGCTTCTCCCCCCGCATGGCGAGCATCATTGGCGTTCCTGCGCCCGCGATTCCGCTCCCATAGTTGGAGGCCGCACCTGCGTGCCTCACCCCCGCCCGCCCCTTCTATCATCGGTGCATGTTCGTGCCCCTTGGCACATTCCGCAGATTCGCCCTCGCCTTCGCGTTCCTCGCGCTCGCCTGCGTTGCCACCTGGTCTGCGGCCACGCGCACGGCCCGTGCCCACATGCCGGCCCCCTCAGCCCCGTCCGTGGCACGCACCCCCGCCCCCAGCGCGGGCCTCTCCGCCATCCCCGCGGCCCGCGCGGCCACCAACGTCGCCGTCATCACCATCCACGGCCCCATCGGTGCCTACACCGCCGCGAGCGTGAAGCGTCGACTGGATGAGTCCGTCAAGGCCGGTGCCGATGCGATCGTGATCGACCTGAACACGCCCGGCGGCGAGGTTGGGGCGGTCCTCTCCATTTGCACGTCCATCAAGCAGTGCTCGGTCAAGAACATCGTCGCGTGGATCAACCCCGCCGCGTACTCCGGCGGCGCGATCATCGCGCTGGCCTGCCGCGAGATCGTGCTCGCCGATGGCGCCACACTCGGCGACGCGGCGATCATTGCCGGCATCCCCGGCCTCGGGGCCATGCCCAAACTCGGCGACACCGAGCGGGCCAAGTTCCTCGCGCCGCTCATCGCCGAGATCGTCGAATCCGCCCGCCTGCGCGGCTACGACGAAAAACTCGTCCAAGGAATCGTCACGCTCGGCGTGGAACTCTGGCTGGTGGAGCGGGCGGATCGCCCCGGCGAGGTGCTGTTCATCGATCGCGCCGAGTATCGCCTGCTCTTTGGCAGCGAGCCCACGGGCACATCGCCGCGGCTGGTGGGCGTGGCCAACGCGACTCGGCCAGCGGTGGCGCCGGCATCATCTACAACATCCTCCTCTCAGGCCACGCCGCCGTCGGGCGACGCACCTTCCACCAGCGGCGAAGCCGCGCCCACCACGCTCCCCTCCGCGCCCGCACCGACTCCGCCTTCCGAGTCCACGGCCACCTCTTTCAGCCCCGCCTCGCCATCGATGGATGCCAAACTCATCAGCCGCGTGGAGGGCAACCTGCAAACCGCCCGCACACGCCCGGTACTGACCGCCGCGGATGTGGGCAAGTGGAAACTGGTTGAGCACGTCTCCGACGGAACCGGGATTTTCACCTTCAAGGCCGATGACCTCTTCCGCTACCGCCTCGCCGTGCGTGCTGGCCCCTCGGCGGCCAGCGGCACGGCCAGCAACACCGGCGGCACCATCAACGCCGACGAGCAACTCAAGGCCTTTTTCGGCGCCACCAGCATCGGGCGGCTCGATCAATCCGTCTGGGAGCACATCGCCGCGTTCCTGGCCCACCCGATCGTGCGCGGCATCCTGATCGTGGTTCTCCTCATCGGCCTGTTCATTGAACTCACGCATCCCGGCCTTGTTCTGCCGGGGGCTGTGGCCGCGGGTGCCTTGCTCACCATCCTCGCGCCGCCTCTGGTCATGGGCCTGGCCGCGTGGTGGACGGCCGCGGCCATCGTGGGCGGCGTGGGCCTGCTGGCGCTCGAAATCCTGGTGCTGCCCGGCTTTGGTTTCTTTGGCGTGGTGGGGCTGGTGCTGCTCTTTGGCGGTCTGGTGGGCACGTTCATCCCCTCGCAGGCCAGCGGGCCGTTCCCCAACGCCCCCGGCGCGCAGGGCGACCTGCTCTACGGCATCACCACGGTGTTCATCTCCACCGGAGTCTCGATCTTCGGCATGTATTTCATCTCGAAGCACTTCGGTTCGCTCCCGCTGGTGGGCAAACTGATCCTCACCAGCCGCCCCGCGGACGGCGACGAGCCGAGTTCGGTGCTCACGGCCATGGGCCCGGCCGATGGCCCCGCCCGCGTGGGTGATGTTGGCATCGCGCAGACGCCCCTGCGCCCCTCCGGGCGCGTGCGCGTGGGCGATGCGATCATTGATGTGGTGGCCGAGGCCGGGTTCATCGAGAGCGGGCAGAGCGTGCGCATTGCCAGCGTCTCGGGTTTCCGTGTAACAGTCGAACTCGCGGCACCCTCGCGTGCGGCGGGCAGTGGGGGGGTCAGTGGTAACGGGGGCACGCTTGCAGGAGGCACAGCCTGATGGATTCGATGCTCTACTGGGGCCTGGCGTTGCTCGGCCTGGCCCTGCTTCTCACCATCATCGAGGTCTTCGTCCCCACCGCCGGCGTGCTGGCTGTCACCGCGCTGGTGGTCGCCATCTCCGCGGTGGTCTGCCTCTTCCGCTACAGCGCGGCATGGGGCATGATCGGCTCGCTCATCGTTATCGTGGGCGGCCCCGCCGCGTTCGTCATCGGCCTGCGCATCATGCCCAACACGCCGCTGGGGCGAAAACTCGTCCTCAACACGCCGCGTGCGGACGGCTCCTCGGGCGACGACGGTTCACCCGCCCCCGCCGCGGCCGCAAACGCGCTGGCCGCGCTCGTGGGCAAGCAGGGCACCGTCGCCAGCGACCTGCGCCCCATCGGCAGCGTCACCATCGACGGCCGCCGCTACGACGCGATCTCCGAATCCGGCATGGTGCGGGCGGGAACCGCCGTGCGCGTCTGGAGCGTGGAAGGCAGCGAACTGCGCGTGCGGACGGTGGAGTGAGAATGCCTGTGGGCACGCATCAGGCGCCCGCGAACGGGCAGATAGCAAAGGGCAAAGTGAAGCCATCGGTCCGCGAGCCGCGCCGCGCCTCTCCGATTTGTTCTTTGCCCTTTGCCCTTTGCCCTTTCGCGCCCCCTCAATTCCAATGACATCCCTTGGGCGCATCGGTCGTCGTCTGCGGCAGGGCCCGCGTCAGCAGCGTGCTCAGTTCGCGCAGGCGCTCCTCGATCATCCGTGCCCGCCGCTGCGGGTCGCCCTCGGCCAGCAGTTGATAGTGCAGTTCGTTGTAGAACCGCATCTCGCTGTCGCGTAGCAGCGTGACGGCCACCAGTTCCAGCACGGCCGTGGCAGGAATTTCGTCGTCTCTCAGGTGCCGCCCCACGGCCTCGGCCTCGCGAAGGCCTGCCAGCGGCTGGGCCTCCAGCAGGCCCGCGAGCGTCTCGCGTGCCGCGGCCATGGTCTCCGGGTCGCCATCATCCAGCCCGATGGGTTCGAGCAGGGCCTGGCGATACGGCACATCGCTCTCTTCGGGCAGTTCCGTGATGATCTTCGCGCGGCAGACGCCGTGCAGCGCGATCGTGTACCGCCCGTCGCCGAGTTTGTGATGCTGCACAACCTGCCCCACACACACCGCCTGGCGCAGCGGCGGCCTTTCCGGTTCGCTCTCTTCCCCTCGGCCCTCGGCCCTCGACCCCGCGCCCTTCATCCGTTCGAGGTCGTACATCGCCATCGCGATCTGCCCCGGCCCGTCGAGGGCATCGGCCACCATCTTGCGATAGCGCGGCTCAAAGATGTGCAGTGGCAGCACCGCGTGCGGCATGAGCGCCACGCTGGGCAGAGGGAAGAGCGGCATGGGCCGCCCGAAGTTCACGCGGATCTCGGTCTCTTCTTCGCTCACGGGGGAAGGGTAGAGGGGGTTTCACCACAAAGGCACAAAGAGCACAAAGGAAGACATGCAGCCCGACCGTCAGGGAGGGCCCCTTCAAGGCCATACGCAGAGTTTCGCAGAGAGAGCAGAGGAACGCAGAGAAGTACGCGCCGCAACGAACCCCGACCGTGTCGCAGACCCGCCGTGGCGGGAGGGAGGGGGCGTTCAACGCGGGCGCAACGATCCTCGAGCGTCAGCGAGCGGGACCGCAACAGCCGCCCAACAATGGCCCGTCGCCATTGCACAAGGACAAGGGCATGAAGAAGTCAATTGAATGGGAGACGCTGAACGACGAGGCGGCGGCACTCTTGGATTCAGGCGAATACGAGAAGGGGGTGCTCGTTGCCAAGCGGGCACTCGCGGTCGGCAAGGAGGCATTCGGCGCGCATCACCCCAACGTGGCACTCACTCTCGGGAATCTGGGCCTGCACTACGCACTGAGTGGCCAAGAGGATCTGGCTGAGACTCTCTTCAGGCGGGCGTTGGAGATCACTGAAGCCGCGCTCGGTTCGGACCACGCCGACGTAGCTGCCTGCCTGAACAAGCTTGTCTCGCTTTACGCCACACAGGGCCGCGATGACGAGGCAGGGCCGCTTTTCGCACGCTCGCTCGTCATCAAGCACAGGGCAATGAATCCGAGCGACCCGGACCTAGCCGCAAGCATGACTCGCCACGCCAAGCAATGCGAAGAGGCCGGTGAGTACCGGGAAGCTGAGCGCCTCTTTGAGCAGGCGCTGATGTTCCGGGAAGCAGTCCTGGGCTCGAACCACCCTGATGTGGCCGAGAGCCTCAGCAATCTCGCTGGCATCTATGACACGCAAGGCGCCTACGCGCAGGCAGAGCCGCTCTACGATCGGGTGCTTGCAATCCTTGAAGCGACACTCGGCCCGAGCCACCTCAACGTAGCGGCGACCCTGAACAACCTGGCCTTGGTGGTGAAGGCGCAAGGCCGGTACGAAGGGGCCTGGACGCTCTACGAGCGGGCGCTGGCAATCATTGAAAAGGCCCTCGGGCCGGACGATCCATCCGTGGCCGGGACCCTGAACAATCTGGCCGAGCTTTACCGCATGCAGGGCCAGTACGCCGAGGCCGAGCCGCTCTTCAAGCGGTCGCTGGCGATCGATGAGAAGGCCCTCGGGCCGGACCATCCTGACGTGGCCACGAGCCTGAACAACCTGGCCTTGCTCTACAGCGATCAAGGCCAGTCCGCGCAGGCCGAGCCGCTCTACAAGCGGTCGCTGGCGATCATGCAGAAGGCCCTCGGCCCGAACCACCCCGACGTGGCCACCGGCCTGAACAACCTGGCCTCGCTCTACAGGGATCAAGGCCAGTCCGCGCAGGCCGAGCCGCTCTACAAGCGGTCGCTGGCGATTGGGGAGAAGGCCCTCGGCCCGGAGCACCCGGATGTGGCCACGAGCCTGAACAACCTGGCCGGGCTCTATGACACCCAGGGCCAATACGCGCAGGCCGAGCTGCTCTACAAGCGGTCGCTGGCGATCTACGAGAAGGCGCTCGGGCCGGACCACCCAAATGTGGCCAGGAGCCTGAACAACCTGGCCTTGCTCTACCAGACGCAGGGCGAGTACGCGCAGGCGGAGCCGCTCCTCATGCGGGCGCTCGCGATACACGAAACGGCTCTGGTCCCGGACAACCGGGATGTGGCCCGGACCTTCGAGTATCTGGCCAGCCTCTACCGCAGGATAGACAGTCCCAAGGACGCTGAACGCGTCGAAGAACGGGCCAAGCAGTTCCGTGCCATCAAGCGTTGAGCGCGGCACGGGGTTGACCGCGCGCGGTCGAACCCTGGGTGCGGGGCAGTGGCACTGCCAAGGTCAAACGCGAGGCCTTCGGTTCGGTCGTGCACTGCTAGGCATTGAGGCGAGCCCTTCTCGTAGCGGCCGCACTTCGGTGCTCGCCACGATTCGAGTCGGCGCACACCGCTGCTTTTGATGCTTGCTTGCAAGTCTTGGCCCGGACATGATTCGCCATGTCTAGCTCCCGCCCGCCAGTAAAAACTCTGTTCGTTCTGGGCGCGGGTGCCAGCAAAGCGTTCGGGCTACCGACAGCGAACGAACTGCGTGACTTGATGATCAATGATGCTTGTTCGCCGCCCAGCGCAGGGCCGGATCGCGATACACCGGAAGCCCAACGGCACGAGCGTAGTCGCGCGGCGGCCTTTGCTACGCATCTTCGAAGTTCAGGGCAGGCCTCAATCGACGCATTCCTCGAAAAGCGCAAAGAGTTCAGAGACATCGGGCTCTTCAACATTGCGAGATTCCTTCTCCCCGCTCAGGATCGTGCCATCGGGCGGCACGCGGTGTGCACCGATTGGCTGCGGTGGATCTTCCTGAAGTGTCTCAACAGCCAAACCCAACTCGAAACGGGCGCAGTGGGCTTCATCACCTTCAACTACGACATCACACTCGAAGCGGGGCTGGCATTCATGATCGGGGCGTCGTTTTCACTGGCGATCCCACAGGCAGTCGAGATTGTTCGTGCGCTGCCGATTGTCCATCCCTACGGCCAGCTTGACATCGACGTTCTAGGGGCACTGGCCCGTCCCGGCCACGCTGGAGACAGGAAGCCCCACGAATTTGTAGACGCCGGAAGGACGATTCGGATCATGGGCGACAGAGTTGAAGGGCCTGTTGATCGGATTGAGGCCGCTTGCACGTTGTTTGAGCAGGCAGCCCAGGTAGTGTTCCTTGGCTTCGGCTACGACGACACAAATCTCCGTCGAATTGGCATCGAGTGCCTTTCAGACGAATCAACGCCAAGGGTCAAACGCATCAGTGGCACGGCATTCGGTCTTCACAGGGCCGAGCGGGAAGTCGTCGCCTCGACGCTGCGCATGACCCACAATACGCTGGGATTGTCTACGCAGGGCTGTGAAGAGTTTCTGCGCGACCAGGTCGCCGACTGGTCTCTGACATAGGACGTTTGGGTGTGCGGTAGGTACCCGACATGGGCATCCGCTCAAAGCAGCCGACGCCCGTGGCACGGCCAAGGGGCCATGCTCGACTCCAACGGCCCGTCTTCCTTCACTCGCGAACAAAAACCCCCCGGCTCGCGCCGGGGGCTCATTGGTCTTTGCCTTGTTTCTTCTGCTCGCGGCCAACTGCTCGTCGCTTATGACGCCGCCATCTTCTCCGCCTTCTTGCGGGCATCATCAAGCGTGCCCACGTACATGAACGCGGACTCGGGCAGGTCGTCGCCCTCGCCGTTGCAGAGGCGCTCGAAACTGTCCAGCGATTCTTCCAGCGTGGTGGTGATGCCGGGGAAGCCCGTGAAGATCTCCGCCACGTAGAAGGGCTGAGACAGGAAGCGTTCGATCTTGCGGGCGCGGGCCACCACCTTCTTGTCCTCTTCGCTCAGTTCATCCACGCCGAGAATGGCGATGATGTCCTGCAGGTCCTTGTACCGCTGCAGAATGATCTGCACGCGCCGGCTCACCGCGTAGTGCCGCTCGCCCACGATGTCGGCCGAGAGAATGCGGCTGCTGGAGCCGAGCGGATCGACGGCGGGGAAGATGCCCTTCTCGGCGATGCCGCGCTGGAGCACCACGGAGGCGTCAAGGTGGCTGAAGGCCGTGGCCGGCGCGGGGTCGGTGTAGTCGTCGGCGGGCACGTAAATGGCCTGCACGCTCGTGATGGCGCCCTTGTTGGTGCTGGTGATCCGCTCCTGTAACTCACCCATCTCGGTGCTCAGCGTGGGCTGATAGCCCACGGCGCTGGGCATGCGGCCCAGAAGGGCAGACACCTCAGACCCCGCCTGCGTGAAGCGGAAGATGTTGTCCACGAACATGAGCGTCTCTTTGCCGCTCTCATCGCGGAAGGCCTCGGCCATGGTCAGGGCGCTCAGGGCCACGCGGAGACGCGAGCCCGGCGGCTCGTTCATCTGGCCGAACACCATGGCCACCTTGTCCAGCACGTGGCACTTCTTGCCGGCGGAGTCGATGTACTCGGCCTCCTTCATCTCGCGCCACAGATCGTTGCCCTCACGCGTGCGCTCACCGACACCGGCGAACACGCTGTAGCCGCCGAAGTTGCGGGCCACGCGAGCGATGATCTCCTGGATCACGACGGTCTTGCCCACGCCGGCACCACCGAAGAGGCCGATCTTGCCGCCGCGCACGAAGGGGCAGAGCAGGTCGATGACCTTGATGCCGGTGGGCAGGATTTCCGTCCGCGGATTGAGTTGGCTGAACTCGGGGGGCTGTTTGTGGATGGGGCTGGTCTTGCTCGCAGCGATCGGGCCGCCCTTATCAATCGGCTCACCCAGCAGATTGAACACGCGGCCCAGCACGCCCTCACCCACGGGCACGCGCACCGAATCGCCCGTGTCCTGGCACGTCATGCCGCGGCGGAGGCCGTCGGTGGAACCGAGGGCCACGGCCCGCACGCGCCCGCCGCCCAAGTGCTGCTGCACCTCGCCGGTGAGGCGAAGCACGCCCACGGGCGTGTCGGCATCAATCTTGACGGCGTTGTAGATCGCCGGGAGGTTGTCTTCAGGAAACTGGGCATCGAAGGTGGAGCCGATGACCTGGGTGATCGTGCCGGTGGTAGACATACGCGCGAACCCTCTGAAAAATGATGGCCGGGGACTGAGGCAGAACAAACAAAATCCTATCGCGGGCCGCCCGGAGCCGCAAGGGCGTGAGCGTAGGACCGGCTCGGCCCGTTCGCCACCGTGAGCGAAACTGCTGGCGATCCGTGCATTCTGGTGCCTCAGTAAGGGTTTTTACTTGCCGCGCGCGTGAACTTGTGCCACAATCCCGCAGTCAGGCCGGTTCTGTGTCGGCCTGGTTGTGTTGGAGAGAAGGCGAGAAGAGAGGGAAGCCCATGAAGACTCGTGGATTCGCGGCGTTGGCTGTGGCGTTGTGCGGCTCAGCGGCGGGCCTGGCCCAAGGGCAGGTCTTGGCGCCGGAGTTTGCTGGCAGTTACACCATCAACGATCTGGGCTCGCCCATGGGGGTGCCGCCGCTGCTGGGAGGGCTGACCTTCCTGGCGGGCGACACCAACACGCTGCTCATCGGCGGCCTGGCCAACGGCCCGGGCGGCGGGCTGTACCGCGTGCCCGTGACCCGCGACATGGACGGTCACATCGTGTCGCTGGGCGAGGCCACCCTGTTCGCAGAGGCCCCCTACAACGACGGCGGCATCAACTACGGCCCCGGCGGCGTGCTCTTTGCCTCGCAGTGGCCGGTGAACATGCTCAGCCAATACAAGCCCGGCAGCACCGTGCCCGATAAGGTCATCGACCTGGCACCCTTTGGCGTGGAGTCGTCGCACTCGGCCATCAACTTCGTGCCCGCGGGCTACCCCGGTGCAGGCCGCGTCAAACTCACCTCGTACATCGGCGGCCAATGGCTGGACGCGGGCCTGGCACCCGACGGCTTCGGCACGTTCGACCTTGTCGGCCTCACGGAGATTCCCGACTCGCGCCTGCCCGGCGGGCCCGAGGGCTTCGCCTACGTCCCCTTCGACTCGCCCGTCTTCGGCGGCACCCCGACCATGATCCTCTCCGAGTACGCGGCCGACGAAGTTTCCGTTTACGACATGAACGCCAACGGCGATCCGATTGTGGGCAGCCGCCGCACGTTCATCTCCGGCCTGAGCGGGGCCGAGGGCGCGCTCATCGACCCGGTCACCGGCGACTTCCTCTTCTCCACCTTTGGCGGCGGGGACCGTGTCCTCGTGGTGGGCGGGTTCAACATCCCCGCCCCCGCTGCCGCGTCGCTGCTGGGCCTCGCGGGCCTCGTCGCTGCTCGCCGCCGCCGCTGAGCCGCTTGACCTTGTTGCAAACCCACAGGGGCGGGCAACGGTGCCCGCCCTGTTTCATTCCATCACCGGCACGGATCGCCGCGGCACTACCATGCCGCCGCATGAAGATCCACGAATACCAGGCCCGCCAACTCCTCGCGTCGTACGGCATCCCGGTCCCTGCCGGTGAACTCGTCACGTCCATCGAGGAGGCGCAGCACGCCTTCCGCCGCGCCACCGAGGGGCAGGCCGTGCCGCTGGCCGTCGTCAAGGCCCAGGTGCACGCCGGTGGCCGCGGCAAGGCCGGCTTCGTGAAACTCGTCGCCACGGCGCTCGAGGCCGAGACCGCGGCACGCTTCATGCTCACCAACCGCATGAAGAGCCCCCAGACTCCTCCCGAGGGGCTGGAGGTGAAGCGCGTGCTCATCGCGGCGGGTGTGGACATCGCCGAACGGAAGGCACTAGGCACTGGGCACTCGGCACTCGGGAAGACAGGCAGCGGCGCAACTCCGGGTCGGTCACCAGTGCCCAGTCCCCAGTCCCCAGTGCGTTCTTCGCGCGAAGAGTTCTACCTCGCCATCACCACCGACCGGCTCTCGCGCCGCAACGTGCTGATCGCCAGCCGCGAGGGTGGTGTGGAGATCGAGCAGGTCGCCCACGACCGTCCCGATGCGATCATCAAAACGTTCATCGACCCGCTCGCCGGCCTGCACGCCTTCCAGGCGAGGGACATCGCGTTTGCGCTGGGCCTGACCGGCAAGCACGCCGCGCAGGCCGCGGACATCATGGTGAAACTCGCGCGGCTGTTCGTGGAGAAGGATTGCACGCTCGCCGAGATCAACCCCTTGGTCATCACCGCGGGCCCCGGAGGCGCGCCAGGCCCGGTGATGGCGATTGATGCCAAGTTCAACTTCGATGACAACGCGCTCTTCAGGCACAAAGACCTGGAGGCCATGTTCGACCCGACGGAAGAGAACCCCGGCGAACTCAAGGCCCGCAAGTTCGGCCTGTCTTACATCGCCCTCGACGGCAACATCGGCTGCCTCGTGAACGGCGCGGGTCTGGCCATGAGCACGATGGACATCGTGAAACTCCACGGCGGCGAACCCGCCAATTTCCTTGATGTGGGCGGCTCCGCCAGCGAGGAGGCCGTGACCGAGGCCTTCCGCATCATCCTCGCCGACCCGCGTTGCAAGGGTGTGCTCGTCAACATCTTCGGCGGCATCATGAAGTGCGACATCATCGCGCAGGGCATCGTGAACGCGGCCAAAACCGTCGGCTTCAAGGTGCCTTTGGTGGTGCGCCTCGAAGGCACCAACGTGGAGGCGGGGCGGAAACTCCTCGACGGGGCCCGCAAGGACATCCCCACCATGCAGGCCGCCACAGACCTTGCCGACGCGGCACAGAAGGTTTGTGCCGCGGTAGGGTGAGGCGCTCACGCAGGTCACTGCCCATTTGGCCCTTGCGGCATTTCTGGTATCCTGGCGCGATGCCCCGCATCACCCGTGCTGCGCTCATCCAGTGCTCCAACCCCCTTGCCGACACCACCGATCTCAAAAAGATCAAGTCGGCCATGATCGAGAAGCACCTGGGCCTCATCAAGGCCGCGGCAGACCAAGGGGCCAACATCTGCTGCCTGCAGGAGATCTTCTACGGGCCGTACTTCTGCGCCGAGCAGCACGTGAAGTGGTACGAGACGGCCGAGCCGATCCCCGACGGGCCGACGGTGCGCCTGATGCAGGACCTGGCAAAGAAGCACCGCATGGTGATGGTGGTGCCGATCTACGAACTGGCGATGACGGGCGTGTACTACAACACCGCCGCGGTGATCGACGAGACCGGCCAGTATCTTGGCCGCTACCGCAAGAAGCACATCCCCCACTGCCACCCGGGCTTCTGGGAGAAGTTCTACTTCAAGCCCGGTGACGGCGGGTACCCGATCTTCGAGACGCGCTTCGGCCGCGTCGGTGTCTACATCTGCTACGACCGCCACTTCCCCGAGGGTGCCCGCGAACTCGGCCTCAACGGCGCCGAGATCGTCTTCAACCCCAGCGCCACTGTCGCGGGCCTGAGCGAGTACCTCTGGAAGTTGGAGCAGCCGGCCCACGCCGTGGCCAACCAGTACTTCGTCGGGGCCATCAACCGCGTCGGCACCGAGGCCCCCTGGAACATCGGCGAGTTCTACGGCCAGAGTTACTTCTGCGACCCGCGCGGCAAGATCATCAAGCAGGCCAGCCGCGACAAGGACGAGGTGGTGGTGGCCGACCTTGACCTGGACATGATCACGGAGGTGCGGAACGTCTGGCAGTTTTATCGCGACCGCCGGCCGGAGACGTACACGGAGACGACGCGGGTGTGAGCCGGGCTCAACGGGTCCGCGGGCAGGCCAATAATCCAGAGTCACTCAAGGAACCATCGTGCCCAAAGTGTTTGAGCAGGACGGGTTCGTGTTCAGTTTCTGGTCGAACGAGGGCTTGGAGCCGATGCACGTACACGTCTCCAAGGGCGATGCGGGCGGCAAGTGGTGGCTGAGCGATCTGACCAACGTGTACGCGGCGGGCTTCAACCCGAACGAGATACGCAAGATCAAACGGATTCTGAGAACGCGGCGTAAGGACCTTATCGATGCGTGGACACGGCATTTCTCACGGCCTGCCTAGAGCCACTTCGGTCCGGTTCGCGGCCGCGGGCGACACCGAATACCTCATCGCCGTGCTCGCGAGCGGGAGCGCGGTGGTTGTGCCACTCGATTACTACCCCACGCTGAAGGCCGCCTCGCCAGCGCAACGGCGCCGCTGGAAACTGGTCGCGGCCGGCCAGGGGGTTTCGTGGCCAGACCTGGACCTTGACCTCTCGACTGAAGGCTTAGTTGCCGGCCGTCCTGACGCGACGGCAAAGGCCCGCGCGGTGTTGACAACCGCGGCGGCCAAGAGGCTTACCCGCGTCGCGATCGCCAACCGCCCAGCCGCGGCCACGGCCCCAAACCTTGCGAAGTTGCTGGCCCAGACGCTGTCGCCGGCCGCGCTGCGAAACCTGGCTCGCAGCATTCAGCATCTTGCAAAGGCCTCGTAGTGTGGAGGAGAGGAGCGGTGTTCGCTGGTGGGGCGGTTCGCAAGCACGCTTTCCCCTTGGGGGGAGGACCCCTAGGACATGGGTGTCAATCTCCCTGGGACATCGCGGCTGAAGCAGGATGCCGGTTCCCGTACACCGATCCGCTGGGGGCGCGAGTGCGAATTGCGAGAGCACGAAGCAAAGCTAGGCACATTTCCGTAAGCCGAGTCGCACTCGCGGTGGTTGTGTGCGTGTTCCTATTGCTTGCCTGTCTACTCGCCCCGGTCGTCCTGCCGATTCGGCTTCCAAATGGCTTTGAGGTCTTTCGTCCAAGTAAAGATACTATTATAATAATCGCACCTCGAAAGCGCTGGCCTCCGCATCCGAGTTGGGCCGATAAGGGGATTGTTGCCGGTCCGCGCATCGATGGCCTTCGCGTGTATGCCGGGAGGTGGGTGGCAGGAAGAGCAGTGGCATCGCCGGGCTCTGAGGTTGGGAATCTTGGCCCAACAGGCTACTTCGTCCTCGACACCGTTTCGGGCGCGGCCTCTCTTGGGTTAACAGAGGCACAGTATCGGGCCGAGGTCATGCAGCAGGTCGGCCAACCCGCCGTGCCCTTGACGCACCCCGACGATTGGTGGTGCCCATGCGGCAGTCTCCTTCGGCAGCCATAGATTCTCGCAGGCGAGCGATTGTTCGGGAGTGGTTGGCACGGCGCATGCATGCCTCGCGGTCAGAGAGAATCGGGTCACCCGCCATTGCCCCAGAGGCAGTTCATCCACCACGCCGTGATCCGCTCCGTCACCCGCCGCGCGTTCACCCGTGCAGTCGCACTTCTTCCCAGTGCCCCTGCATATGCCGCACGATCGTGCCCGTCGCCACGTACATCACCTGCTCGGCAATGTTCGTGCAGTGGTCCGCCATCACCTCGCACAGCGTGGCCACCTCGCTCAAACTCAGCACCTCGTCCACGGTCATGCGGCCCTTGGCCAGTTGTTCCTGAGCCTCGCGCACCAGCACCTTCTTGAACTGCCGCACCGCCTCTTCGCTCAGCAGCACCACCTTGGCCAGTTCCGGGTCCAGCCGGTCGAAACTCGTGGTCGCATCCCGCAGAATGCCCACCGCGCTGTTGGCCAGCATCCGCGAGTTGGGCGGCAGGCTCTGCCCGCCCGCCAGGCCCGCCAGCACCAGCGCCTGCTCGCTGATCGCCACGCCCACATCCGCGATCCGCTCCAGTTCGTTGTTCACCTTCACCACCGTCAGCACCATCCGCAGTTGCTCGGTGGTCAGGCACGATTGGTTCGAGCACGCATCGGCCAGCAGTTGCACGGCCGTCTTCTCGAGGGCGATGTCCACCCGGTCAACATCTTCATCCAAGGCAATGGCATCGCGTGCCGCGCCGGGGTCGCGGTTGAAGACCGCCTCGAACGATTTTTCGATCAGCATCTGCACGCGCCGGCCCTGACCCACCAGCGCGTGCTTGAGCCGCTCGATCCGGTCGTTGTAGTTCTGCTCGTGCGTGCCCATCTGGTTTCTTTGCCCTGCCCGCACCGCGATCGTACCGCCCCGCCCACCGCGCCACCCGCCGCGGCACTCCATTCCATCGGTGCCGCGGACCCGACCCCTCTATATTCCATTCGCCCGACCAAGCCGTTCGGGTTCACCCATCCAACCCCGCGGCAGCCGGACAGGCCCGGAGCCGCCTAAAGCGAGGTTTCCATGTCCTTCAAGATCACCCATGTTCACGCCCGGCAGATTCTCGACTCCCGCGGCAACCCCACCGTGGAGGTCGAAGTCGCCCTTGATTCGGGCGCCGTCGGCCGCGCCGCGGTCCCCTCCGGGGCCAGCACGGGCGAGAACGAGGCTTGCGAACTCCGCGATGCGGACAAGGCCGTCTACCTGGGCAAGGGCGTGCTCAAGGCCGTGCAGAACGTGAAGAAGGTGATTGGGCCTCTTCTGCTCGGGCACGATGCCCGCGAGCAGGAGAAACTCGACCGCCTCATGATCAAGCAGGACGGCACGCCCAACAAGAGCGCGCTGGGCGCCAACGCCATTCTCGGCGCTTCCATGGCCCTCGCCAAAGCCGCGGCACTGGGTTGCCGCCTGCCGCTGTATCGCTACCTCGGCGGATCGGGCGCGAACACGCTGCCGGTGCCGATGCTCAACATCCTCAACGGTGGCAAGCACGCCGACAGCAACGTGGATTTTCAGGAGTTCATGATCCAGCCGTGGGGGTTCGACACCTTCGGCGAGGGTCTGCGCGCGGGCGTGGAGATCTACCACGCCCTCAAGAAGGTGCTGCACGAGCGCCACCTCTCCACTGCCGTGGGCGATGAGGGGGGCTTTGCGCCGAGCCTCAAAGATGCGGAAGATGCACTGCGCCTGATGGAAGAGGCCACGGGCAAGGCCGGATACAAGTGGGGCGAGCAGGTGTTTGTGGCCTTGGACCCCGCCGCGAGCGAGTTGTGGAACGAGGCCCGCGAGAAGGGCAAGGCGGGCTACTGCTTCTTCAAGAGCAACCCGGAGCGCATCGCCACCAGCGACGAGATGATCGACCTTTGGGCGTCGTGGTGTGAGAAGTACCCCATCCGCTCCATCGAAGACGGCCTTGCCGAGAACGACTGGGACGGCTGGAAGAAGATCACCGCTCGCCTCGGCTCTCGCGTGCAACTCGTCGGCGACGATCTCTTCGTCACCAATCCCACCTTCCTCGCCCGCGGCCTCAAAGAGCACGCCGCGAATGCCATCCTTGTGAAAGTGAACCAGATCGGCACGCTCACCGAGACCTTCGCCGCGGTGAACCTGGCGATGCGGAACAACTACGCGGCCGTCCTCTCCCACCGTTCCGGCGAGACCGAGGACGCCACGATTGCCGACATCGCCGTGGCCACCAACTGCGGCCAGATCAAGACCGGTGCCCCCTGCCGCAGCGACCGCAACGCCAAGTACAACCAACTGCTGCGCATCGCGGAAGACCTGGGCGAGAGCGCGGTGTACGGGCGGGGGACGTGGACGAGGTAAGATTGAAGCCGAGAACCCCGGAGGCTGCCGTATGGCGAAGATCAGCGAGGCGAAACAGGTGGCCGATGCGGTCATGGCCGCGCGTGCGGACTGGCTCGCAAACCCGCTCGCACGACTGATCGTGGTCGAGGACATCCGCGCGGAGCTTGGCGACGATCACACCGGCGACGCGTCGGTGTTTCTCGAAGTCGTCCTGCGCGATTCGACGCGCGCGCAAGATTGGACGTCCAAGAACCTCAATCCGCTCATCACCCTGCTCAGCGAACGGATCGCGGATGCGGGTGTTGCACGCATGGTCTACACGCGCTTTGTCCGGAAGGCAGATCTCTCGGAGGCCGCGTGACGCATGGCACTCAGCGACGACCTGCTTGCACAGGCGGGACAACTCGCGAGGCTGGACGGTGCTGGTCGGCCTAAGCAGGCCAACTTGCGCCGCGCCGTGTCGGCGGCTTACTACGCCTTGTTCCACGAGATCACTTCCATGGTCGCGGCTCAGGTTGTTGGCCGGGCAAACGTGGCGGCCCCGCTCGGCGCCCGCGTCTCTCGCACAGTCACCCACGCCAACGTCAAGAAAGCGGCACAGCAGTTCACAAGCGCTGCATCCGCATCGCCAGCGTTTCAGTCGCTGCGAACCGCCATGGCTGCTCCTGGGACAACGGCACCCGCTCCATGCACCGAGCTGGCCACGTTGTGCCGCCACGTGCCGAGCCTGCAACAGGCCAGGCATGATGCTGACTACGACCTGCTCCGTCGGTTCAACCGCGAAGAGGCTCTCCGCCGCGTTGACGAGGCGATCGACGGGGTCCGCCTGGTGCGGGCCTTGCCCGCCGATAGCGACACGCAGGTGTTTCTCCTGGGCTGCCTGCTGGGTGATGCCTTGTACAAGAACCACTGACACGCCCGCCGCGCCCGCACAACACGCGCACCTTGTCCCTGTTGCCTCACCGCCACAACCGCGCGCCCGGCCGCCCGCGAGCGCGCCCTCGCCGCGTTCTTATCAGACCCGACTCGCGGCACGGTCTTCGCCACGCAGCCGCCATGCTCATCTCTCCACTCGAGTTCCTCGGGGGCGCGATCCCCATCCTCTCCCCCAACAACGGGGCCGGTTCGGGCGGTGGCCTCAACGCTGACCCTGCGACCAACCTCAACTCCATCGCCAGCGCGCTCACCACTGGGGACCTCTCGATCATCTTCGGGCTGGAGCCTGAGACCGACGGCGAGGCCGCCGGACCCAGCGCCATGGACTTTGCCAACTCCCTCGCACAACTCAAGGCCCAGGCCTCCGCCGCGTCGCTGGCCCAACTGCTCACCAGCGCGGCGTTGGGCACCGAGTCCGAATCGAGCATCTTCGCGCCGCTGGGGCTGAAGTTCAGCGACAATCCCGGCGGCCCCTCGGCAACCGCCCTCGCAGGCATGCTCAACACGGCCTACGGCCCCCGTCCGTCGGACGGCCCCTTCACATTCAACCTGCTGGGCTGATCGGTCCGGGCGCAGCGGCATCGCGCCGCGCGGCCCCTTGGCGCGCGGCCGCCAGCGCTCCCTCAAACCCCTGCATAATGGCGTGCGTGCCCGCCGCGAGCAGGGCCGTGCTCAGCGCAAAGGCCACGCACGCACCGACCACGCGCCACAAGCCCGAGAGTGCCGCGATCTGCGCGCTGCCCACGCCCCTGTACACCAGGCCCGCGACGACCAGCACAGGCACCATCAACACAATCCCCAGCGCCACGCGCAACAGAGACCGGGGGGCATCGTGGCGGAGTGTCTCCGCCGCGGCCACAAGCGCGAGCAGCCCCGCAGCAGCCCATCGCGCAAGCAGGTGCCACTTCAGCCCCACACCCGCCACGGTGCCGTTGACCGACACATATCCCAGCGTGCTGCCCACAAACACACAGATCGCCACGCAGACCAGCGAGATCGCCAGGACCGTCTCTGTGCCCAGACAGGCACGCACACCCCACACGCAGGCGCAGGCGATCACGATCTCGAACATGAGCAGGAACCACGCGGGCTGGGGCGAGGTGAGCGCCGCCACGCCGGCCAGGCCCAGCGAACTCAACAGGATCAGCCCGGACAAGACGGCGAGCACGCGGCGAGCAGCAACCATGCAGACCTCAGGAGGTTCGCGACACAGCCGCAACAAGCGGGCCTCAAGGGTATCGGTCCATCAAGCCGCACTACCCCCGGAACTGGCGGTTTGGCCCCCGCCGCAGCCCGCGTGCGGGCCAAGGCCGGTCCGGATCGCATTGTTATGGACATGTTCGGTCCGAGCGTTCAGTCTGCCGGCCCCCGCAGCCGATGAATGGAGCGTCAGCAGCCATTCGGGCTCGGGGTGCGCCCTCACGGGCCGACTCGTTGCCCCTCCGTTGGCATTGGAGCCTGTATGAGCGGTGTCACTTCCAGCGTCGGTGTATTCAGCGGGATCGATCGTGAACAGATCATCAGCCAGTTGCTCAACGCGGCCTCGCGCCCCAAGACGCTGATCCAGCGTCGCGTCGTCCAACTGCAAACCCAGTCCACCTCTCTCCTCGACATCTCCTCGCGGCTGGGCACCCTGAAGGCCGCCGCGGCCAAGTTCAACACGTCACGCGTCTTCGAGCAGGTTCAGGCCACGACTTCGGACGACAAGGTCGCCACCGCCACCGCCGCGCCGGGGGCCGCTGCCGGCACGTATTCCTTCGTTGTCGATCGCCTCGTCTCCACGCATCAGGTGCTGTCACGCGGGTTCAGTGCACCCACGGGCGTCTCGGTCGGTGCCACCTCGTTCACCTTCGAGCCCGCGCAGGGCCGCTTGGACACCCAGACGCGCCTCTCCGACCTCAACGGCGGCGCCGGCATCACGCGCGGCAAGATCGTCATCACCGACTCCGGCGGCACCGCCACAACCGTCGACCTCTCCAAGGTGGAGAGCGTTGATGAAGTGGTCAAGGCCATCAACGACGCCGCGCAGGGGCGGGTTGTTGCCAGTGTCTTCGGCGATAAACTCCGCGTGCTCGATCAGGGGGGCGGCGTCGGCTCGCTCGCCATCACCGATGCGCCGGGCACCACCGGCACCACGGCCAGTTTGGGCCTCACCAACGGCCCGACCGATCCCGGCGACGGTGGTGAGATCATCGGCGGCGAGATCTACAAACTCGGGCGCTCCGTCGCCCTGCGCACGCTCAACGACGGCAACGGTGTCAACTTTTCCAAGACCATCGGCACCTCGTCGCCCGACATCAAGATCACCACCCGCGACGGCACCGTCATCGAGGTCGATCTCGGCGACGTCTACGAGAACATCGTGCCCCCCGTCGGCGGCGCGGCCGTTCCCACGCTCACCAAGCACGCCGCCTCAGATATCGGCGAGGTCATCGACCGCATCAACGCCGCGGCGGCGGGCAAGGTCGTGGCCGGCATCAGCACCACCGGGCCCGGCCTGGTGCTCTCCGACACCACCGCCGGCGCGGGTTCCCTGGTTGTCGAGGACCTGACCACGGGCACCACCGCCAAAGACCTGGGCCTCCTCGGCACGTCGGCCCTGGGGCAGATCGACGGACGCAAACTCCTCGCGTCCATCAACTCCACGCTGTCGTACAACCTCAACGGCGGCGCGGGTGTGGCCAGCGGCGCGTTCACGGTCACCGGCCGAGACGGCACGGTCCGCTCCTTTACCGTCAACACCGGCGGGTCGGTGCAGGACCTCATCAACTCGTTCGGCGATGCCAGCGCCTATCTCGTCACCGCCGAACTCGACAAGAGCGGCACCGGCATCCTCCTCAAAGACAACACCGGCGGCGGCGGCGCGTTCATCGTTTCAGGTGCTGGCGCCACCGCCCTGGGCCTTGCCACCGCCCCCGCGGGCGTGGGTGCCTCCACGGTGCAGAGCGCACGCCTGCAGCACAAGTACGTCTCCACGGCCACACGCCTCGACTCCCTCAACGGCGGGCGCGGCATCGGCATCGGCGACTTCCAGATCGTGGACAGTTACGGCAAGACCTCCACCGTGCGCGTCACCACCAGCCAATCCACCGTCGGCGACCTCATCTCACAGATCAACTCCTCGGGCGGCGGCAACATCGGGGCCCGCATCAACGACAAGGGCGACGGCATCCTTCTCTACGAGATCGCCGCGCCCGGTGGCGCGGGCGTGCGCGCCATCTCCGTCAAGGACACGACCGGCGGTGTGGCCAAGGCGCTCAACATCCTCTCCACCGCTGCGGGAACCGGCGCCCAGAACATCATCGACGGCTCCGCCGAGCGCACCGTGACCTTCGCGGCGGCGGATTCCCTCCAGCAGATCGCCGACAAGATCAACCAGGCGGGTGTGCAGGTCACCGCCGCCGTCATCAACGACGGCAGTTCCTCCACGCCCAGCCGGCTCACCTTCACCAGCCGCGGCACCGGCGAGGCGGGCCGGTTCTCGGTGGACACGGGAAGCCTCGACCTGGGCCTCACCACGTTGTCGGAGGGGCTCAACTCCCGCGTGCTCTTCGGCTCAACCGACCCGGCCCGCGCCATCCTGCTCTCCAGTTCCACCAACGCCGTCTCGGGCGTGGTGGCGGGCCTCACGCTCGACCTGAGGAGCGCTGCGCCCGCGCCGGTCTCGATCAGCATCGCCAGCGATACCACCGGCATCGTGGCCTCCGTCAACGAGTTCATCACGGCCTTCAACGAACTGGTGGATCGGATCGACGGCCTCACCAGTTTCGACAGCACCACCAATCAGCGCGGGCCTCTATTGGGTGATTCGACCGCGTCGAGCCTGCGCGGCGAACTCAACAGCGTGCTGAACAGCCAGCCCAAGGCCGTGGGCGGGCGCTTCCAGTTTCTCAGCCAGGTGGGCGTGGCCTTCGACAAGGACGGCAGACTCACGCTGAACGAGGAGCGCTTGCGCACCTCCATCCAGACCGATGCCCAGGCCGTGCGCGATCTCTTCGCCGCCAAGGGCCAGGCCCAGGCCTCCACCACCGAGCGTGTCTTCGCCGACAACCCCGGCATCCTGGTGCGTGTCTCCACCAGCGGGGCACTCACGACGCTGGGCGTGGCCGAACGCCTCGTGCAGTCGATCGAGAAGTACACCAAGGCCGTCGACGGCATCATCCCGCGGCGGACCAAGACCATCGACGAACAGGTCCGCACCAGCAATACGCGCATCTCACAACTCGACCTGCGCCTGGCCTCGCGCCGGGCCATCCTGGAGAACCAGTTCATCGCCATGGAGTCGGCCATCGGCCGCCTCCAGACGCAGTCCGGCAGCCTCCAGAACATCCGTGCCATCACCCTCACCTGAGCCGGGTTGCGGTTCAGGCCCGATCGGCGATCTGCCGCGCGTCTGAAGAGCAGCCCCCGGCGCGCCGATAAGTCTCTCCATCATGCCCACCGAGAACCCGGCCAATCAGTATCTGACCGTCAAGGTGATGTCCGCCGCGCCGGAAGAGTTGCGACTGATGCTCATCGAGGGGGCGATCAAGTTTTGCCGTCAGGGGCAGGAGGCCCTTGCCCGCAAGGACTTCGAGGGCTGCCACAAGGGCTACACGCGCTGCCGCGAGATCATCCTTGAACTCATGAACACGATGCGGGCCAATGTGGACCCCGAACTCTGCGGCCGCCTGAGCGGCATCTACACGTTCATGTACACGCAACTGGTGGAGAGCAGCGCGACCAAAGACGCGGCCAAGGCCGACCAGGTCATCGCCCTTCTCGAGTACGACCGAGAAACGTGGCTGCTGCTCATGAAGAAACTCGCCGAGCAGAAGGGCGCGGGTGCCGCGGCCCCCACCGACGCTCCGCCCGCCAATGCCGCCGCCACCGCCGCCAATCGGCCCGCGCTCTCGCTGAGCGCATGAGCGAGGGAAGCCAGCGCAAAGAGTTCCCAGCACCAAGTTCAGAGCACAGACCCGGCCAGGCGCCCGGCGCGCCGCCTGACGCCTGATGTCTGACGTGCTGCATTTGCCATTTGCTCTTTGCCATTTGCCATTTGCCATTTGGCTCGGCCCAGTGCCCTTTGCCTTGCCGCGAATACCATCGGCCCATGCCCACCGCCGATGCTCCCGCACACACCCACGCACTCGCCCAGCGCCTGCGCGCCATCGGCCAGGGCCACGTCCTCAACTTCGAAAGCCGCCTCAGGTCCGACCAGCGCGCTTCGCTCTGGGCCCAACTCGCCTCGCTCGACCTCGATGCGCTCCCGTCGCTGATTGAGCGATACGTCCAGTCCAAGCCCACCGCCGCGATCGCGGGCGCCATCCACCCTGTCCCCGCCTACCCCCTCCACCCAACCCCAGCCGCTCCGGCGTGGGACCGCGCCGCCTACACCTCCCGCGGCATCGACCTCCTCCGCGCCGGCAAGGTCGCGGCCTTCACCGTCGCCGGTGGTCAGGGCTCGCGCCTCGGGTTCGAAGGCCCCAAGGGCTGCTACGCCGGCGGCAGCGTCACCGGCAAGCCCCTCTTCGCCTGCCTCGCCGAGTGGATCATCGCCGCCCAGCACCGCTGGTGCCCACCCGCTGTCATGATCCCGTGGTACATCATGACCAGCCCCGCCAACCACGCGGCCACGGTCTCCTTCTTCGACGAGCACCGCTTCTTCGGCCTCGCGCGCGAGAACGTCATGTTCTTCCCGCAGGGCGTGGCCCCCGCCCTCGAAATCGGCACCGGCCGCCTGCTCATGGCAAGCCCGTGTGAACTCTCCCTCGCCCCCGACGGCCACGGCGGCTCACTCAAGGCTCTCCTCGCCTCGGGCGCCATCGCCGACATGCGCCGCCGCGGCATCGAGCACATCAGTTACACGCAGATCGACAACCCCCTCGTCAAGGTCATCGACCCGCTCTTCCTTGGCCTGCACGCCTTCGCCCCAGACTCCTCCGCCGAGATGTCCACCAAGATCGTGGCCAAGGCCCACGCCCACGAGAAGGTCGGCCTGCTCTGCCGCGTGGGGAGCGAAGGCGCAGAACGCACCGCCGTCATCGAATACTCCGACCTTCCTGCCGAACTCGCCACCGCCACAAACCCCGACGGCTCGCTCCGCTACAACGCCGGCAACATCGCCATCCACATCATCAGCGTGCCCTTCATCGAACGCCTCTTCGCCCCCGGCAGTGGGGGGGCCGCCGCGGCCATGCCCTGGCACCGCGCCGACAAGAAGATCGCCTGCATCGATCCCTCCACCGGTGCCCGCATCGAGCCCGCGGCTCCCAACGCCGTGAAACTCGAAATGTTCGTCTTCGATGCCCTGCCGCTCTGCCGCCAGTCGGTCGTGCTCGAAACCGACCGCGAAGAGTTCGCCCCCATCAAGAACGCGACGGGCCCGGATTCGGTGGAAACCTGCCGCGACCTTCAGACCGCCCGCGCCGCACGCTGGCTCACCGCATCCGGCCACGCCGTGCCCACACGCCCGGACGGCGCGCCAGACTGCACACTCGAACTCAGCCCCCTTGTCGCCCTCGAACCCGCCGACTTGCGCGGCAAGTCGCTCGCCCAACCCATCACGCGCGGCTGCAAGGTCAATGTGCAAACGCTGTGAACGCCGATGCGCCGTCGCCCATCACGCTCCCCTCGGCCCTCGCCCGCCAGACACGATTTGTCCGCCTCGCCGCCGATGCCACCGGCCGCCCCGGCATCCCCGCGCTGCTCGCTCACCCAGACTGGTCCACACCCTGCCCCACCGTCATCTGGCTGCACGGCCGCACGGTGAGCAAGGAACTGGATAACGGCCGCTACCTGCGCTTCCTGCGTGCTGGCATCGCCACCTGCGCCATCGACCTCCCCGGCCACGGCGAGCGCTTCGACCCGGCCTTCCACACCCGTGCCGCCACGCTCGATCTGGTCGCCCTGGGCGTCGCGGAGATCGACCGTATTGTCGCCGCGCTCGCCGAGCGCGCCTTCGCTGGCGTGTTCGATGCCTCCCGCCTCGCGCTCGGCGGCATGTCCGCCGGTGGCATGATCACGCTCCGCCGCTTGTGCGACCCGCACCCCTTCCGCTGTGCCTGCATCGAAGGCGCGGCAGGCAACCTCGAAATGCTCTTCAGCGGTTCCGCGCTCCCGCCTCACGCCCGCCCGGAGCGCATCCACACGCCCGAGCGCGTCGCCCCCCTCGACCCCATCCGCCACCTTGCCACTTGGCGGCCGATCCCGCTCCTTGCCCTGCACTCCGAGGCCGATGAGATCGTGCCCCTCGCCTGCATCACCACATTCGCCGACGCCCTGCGTGCCCACTACGCCGCGTTGGGCTTGGGCGACTCACCGGGCAGTGGTGAAGGGGTGGATGGTGGAAGTGTGCCCTCCAGCGCGGCTGCCCCGCCCGTCGTGCTCCACACCTGGCCCACCACCGGCGCACCACGAGAGCACAACGGCTTCGGCCGCGTCGCGGCTGAGGCCAAGACCATCCAACTCGCGTTCCTCCAGCAGCACCTCTGAGCCGGCCGTGCCATCGAAGTCGGCTCGCCGTGGCGACCGACTTCGATGCTGCCTTTGGGTGGTCCGGCGGTCCCCGCCGGTGTTTGGGCTTGGGAAGGTGAACGTCCCGACCGGCGACATGTGCCAATAGAGGTCGGCCCGCTGCGAGTCCGACTTCGAAAGCGTGCCACCGTTCGATACACTCGGGCGCCCGTCCTGCGCGAGTTGACTCTCCCATGATCGCTCAGTCCTTTCACGCACCAGAGCCTCCGGCACACGACGTTCCGGCCCATCGCGGCTGGACGGCCGAGCATGACGTCTGGTTTCACGTTCGCCGCGCCTTCGCCGGAACGCCGGATGTCTATGTGTTCTCCGGCCTGCGCTTCCGCAGCCCTCGCGTCGAGACGGCCGCGGCAGAACGTGGCGATTTCACGCAGATCGACCACCTCATCCTTCACCGGTGGGGTGCCGTGATCGTCGAGAGCAAGGCAACGGGCGGAGGCACCGGCGTATTTCACGTAGACGAGCGGCGGCAGTGGACGCGCCAGGGCGGCCCCGGCAAGGCGAGGATCAACATGCCGTGCCCGCTCAGCCAGGCACAAGCGCAAGCCAACTCGCTGATCCGTTTGCTCGATGATGCTCAGCCGCCACTGCTGGGCAAACTCTTGGGCATCGCGCAGAAGCGCTTCGGGAGGTTCGATGTTCGCACGCTGGTGTCCCTTGCAAGCGACGCGCGCCTCGAAGGCCGCGGCGCGGCAGGGTTTGCAGCCGATGTTCTCAAGGCTGAACAAGTTGTCAAGACGATCCACGCAGAGATCGATCACCGGCGTCACAACGCAGGATTCATCGGACTGCTGCGGTCGGTGGCTCGTGACGTGAGAGGCCCCGCGGGCCATCCGAAGAACTCGCGCCCCGCGATCGGCTCGTGGCAAGCCCCGTTGCCGCCGGCGGAGGCGGAGGCGGGGGTCTTCAATCTCTCGCCGGAGGATGTAAAGCGCATCGCTGACTATGTGCTGAGCAAGCACGAGGCGTCCAATGCCCGCGGGGCGCAACCCCAAGCCGGCGCGCCCCGTGCTGATCTGGCGGGGGAGCGCCGCCGCCCGGAGGTCGCGGCCCTTCCAGGGGACACCGTGCCCCGAGCAGTGCCCCAGCCCCGACGCGGCGAGCGATTAGCCGCCCTCACGTGCAAGCACTGTCGCAGCGTGAACGTGAAGGTGGTGCATCGGAAGGACTACTGTGTGCTCTGTGACGAGTGCGGCAAATACACACCATTGGATTGGGTCTGCCCGGCGTGCCGAATGCCTGCCACAATCCGCAAGGATGGCTCAGTATTTTACTTCGCATGCGACAAGGACGGGCGTGCGACGTGCGGTGAAGAGACCGTGTTCTGGCGGGCAGACGGCTAGGTTCTGTCTGACGGATGGTTTGTTCGGCGCATGTTTGGCGCGGGGTCGGCGGTGTGGAAGGTGGCGCTTTGGTTGAGGAGCGGTCAGCATGCGGCTTCCGGCAAGGAGGCCAGCGATGCGAC
>JBJXEW010000054.1:0-104538 GCA_046156035.1 Phycisphaerales bacterium
GCATGTCGGCGGATTCGGGCGGCCTGCCGCTCTATCGCAACGGCGAGTGCATCGGCGGCATCGGCGTGGAGACGGGCATCGTCGCCCCCGGCACCGCGCTCCCCGCGGCCACGGGCCTTGCCCGCTATCAGGTGGACACGATCAAGCCCTCGGGGGCTCCCAGCACCGAAGAACTCATCGCCCTTGCTGGCCAGTCGGGCACCATTGCGCCCAACACGAACTTCGCCCCCACCAACAGCAACATCACGGCTGACAAGATTCTGGCTGGCGGTGTCCGCTTTGCCTACGCGTACGCGCCGCCGCCCGCCACGACCCTGCCCCCGGCGCTGGTTCCGGCCAACCTGCAGTTCATCTTCCCGGCGGCCACGCCCTTCTTGGATGCCCCGGCCACGTCGTTCTTCACGACGGCCACACTCCCGAACCCCAACACCTTCCCCGCCACGAACCTGACGCTGCCCAACCGCACGGGCGTGGCCACCAGCGGCGCGAGCGTGGCGGCCTTCGTGCCCGGCGGCGAGGGCACCGCCTTCACCGGCGTGGCGGGAGCGGCGTTCGGCGGTCAGAACCTCACGGCGCCCGAGGTCGCGACGATCCTGAGTCAGGCTCACGCCACCAACAACGTGCTCCGGGCCATGATCCGGCGGGATGTGCCTCAGTTGTCGCGCGTAACGGTGTCGGTGGTGGACACGAATGGCACGCTGCTGGGCGTCTATCGCAGCGAAGACGCCCCGGTGTTTGGGTTCGATGTCTCGCTCCAGAAAGCCCGCAGCGTCGCCTTCTTCAGCCGGGCGGAGGCGGCCGCGATCCTGGGCACGCACGTTGCGCCCACCCTCACGGCCGTGGGCTACGTGCCCGTCGCCGCGCCGCTGCTCTATGGCAAATACGTGGCCGCGGCCGCCGCCCGCGGTGCGCCGCTGAATGGCACGATGGTGTACGGCAACCGGACGATCGGGGCCCTTGGCCGGCCCAACTTTCCGGATGGTCTGGACGGCACACCGGCGGGTCCGTATTCCGCGCTGGGCACGGTGGGCACCACGGGCGTGGGTGCCCAGAACCAGGTCTTCAGCGTCTTCAACACCGGCATCCAGACGGAGTTGATGCTCAACAACCTCGCGGCGTTCCTGGTGACGTTCGGCAGCACGCCCGGCGGCGTTCCCGGCGCGGGCGAGACGGCGGCCTTCACCACCTTCAACACCAACCGGGGCGTGCGCTCCACCGTGGGGGCAACCCCGGGTACACTCGAAACCGCGCCGCTGGTGGGCGTGCCGGCCCGCTCCACCGTGGGCGAGCCGGACGTGCTCGCGGCGGCCGGGGGCCTTCCCGGGCGGACACTGGCCAACGGCCTGCAGATTTTCGCGGGCGGCGTGCCGCTCTACAAGGGCGGGCAGTTGGTGGGGGCGGTGGGCGTGTCCGGAGACGGCATCGAGCAGGACGACAACATCGCGTTTGACGGCACGCGGGGCTTCCGCACGTTCCCGGCGGGCACGCGCACGGCCGACAACTTCGTGCTGCCCATCAATCAGCGGCTGCCGTTTGTGAAGTTCCCGCGTGCTCCGTTCAAGGGCAACGGCATCGGGGGGTGAGGGCCACGCCAAGCGCCAAAGCGGGGATTCACCACAAATCGCACACCCGCCGTGGCGGGGGCACAGAGGGCACAAAGGAAGACAACAAGCCGTTCAACGAGCGCGGCGCGTCAGCGACCGGTCCGTGGACATCGGCTGGCCGGGCCGCATCCTCACCGCCGCCTGCGCGCCGCGGCCACACCGCCCAGCCCAAGCAGCGCGGCCGCGCCGGGCGCGGGCGGGAAGACCGTGACGCCCAGTTCGGTGGTCTTGGTGGAACTGGGCCCGCTCCCGCCGTTGTTCGAGAAGTAGATGCAGAAGCCCGTCACGCAGGTGATATCAAAGCCCGGGTCGGTGGTGACCGACGTGACGCCCTCGCCCGCCCCGGCGGGCGTGCTGGACGAGGGCGTGAGGTTGTAGTTGACCGCGTTGCCGAAGCCGGCGTTGGCGGGCAGGCGGAACGAGCGCACCTTCTCGGGCTCGGTGCCCACCTTGCTCTTGACCCACACCACGGGCGTCTGGCCGAACTCCGATTTGACCACGAAGCGGATGATCTTGCCGCGCAGGTCCTTGCCCCCGAGCACGGACTCACCCCGGGCCGGGTCGTCGGCGTAGGTGTAGTCGTAGCCGAAGACGGTGTTGATGCCGAAGTCCTCCATCGCGGTGGAGACGAGTTCATCTCCTTCCACCGTCAGGCCCGAGGGCGTGAAGGCGGCCATGTCGGGCAGGTGGGCCGGGTCCACCGACGGCAGCGTGAGGATGGGCAGGAGCAGGCCGTCGGCGATCGCCGCGCTGAAACCCGGCCCGTCGTTGAGGAAGAAGTCCGGGTTGGCGCTGGCAGAGGCCGCGGGGCCAAGAGCGGCCATGAGCGTGAGCGCGCAGCAACCCCAGGGCTTGAGACGTGTGGACATGGGTGTTTCCTTCCTTCGCTTCTTCGCGCACGCCGGCACAGAACAGCCCGGCGGGCACACGGCGGCCGACACAACCGCCGTGCCCACCGTACCACACGTGGCCTGCCTGTCAAGGGCGGGCACCGGTGCCGCGCCGTTTTGCGGTCGTTTCGAGGCGGATTCCCAACGCTGCCCCTCCCCCATTCGGGGAAGGCCGATGCGGGAAAGTTCCCAGTGGATGCGACGGCATCTTGCCCAGATACTCGCTTGTTGAAACCGTTCTAACGGACGGTCAACAGGAAGTGAGTGGAAGAGAAAAATGGATAGGAAGGTTTCTCTCGTAGCGATCACGTCGCTGGTTTGTTGTTCGTTGTCTGCGCAGGGGGCGATCCTCTTGGGCACGGCCGGCAACTTCGCGGTCCTCGCGGGTTCGGCCATCACCAACACCGGGCCCTCGGTGGTCGAGGGCGGGCACGTGGGTGTCAGCCCGGGCACGGCCATCACGGGCTTCCCGCCCGGCATGGTGGCGCCCCCGGGTGTCTTGCACTCGGCCGGCCCCGTGGCGTTGCAGGCGCAAGACGACCTCACCACGGCCTACAACGTGGCGGCAGGCCTGCCGGTGACGCAGGTGCTGACGGGCGTGGACCTGGGCACAGTCGTGCTCACGCCGGGCGTCTACTTCTTCTCCAGTTCGGCCCAGTTGACGGGCCAGCTCACGCTTGATGCGCAGGGCGACCCGGATGCCGAGTTCGTCTTCCAGATCGGCTCCACGCTCACCACGGCCAGCGCGTCGTCGGTCGTCATGATCAACGCGGCCGGCGAGTTGGGGTGCAACGTCTTCTGGCAGGTGGGCTCATCGGCCACGCTGGGCACGGGCACGGACTTCGTCGGCCACATCATGGCCCTGGCGAGCATCACGATGAACACCGGCTCGAGCATCATCGAGGGGAGCGCGCTGGCCCGCAACGGCGCGGTCACGCTCGACGACAACCACATCGTCAACTGCGTCGATGTGATCCCGACACCCTCCGGCGCGGCGCTGGCGGCCCTGGGCGGTTTGCTGGCGGCACGCCGGAGAAGGTGAGAGGCGGACCGCTGGGGGAGAGAGGCGGACCACGGGACCAGCAACGTGGACCGCGGGAGGAGAGCGGTGAGCCGCGGGCCGACAGCCGTCAGCCGCAAGCGGTTGGCCGTCGGCCGGAGGAGAGACGGGTTTATCCGCGCCGCGCTGCGTCCCTGTGACGCGGCGCGAGCGCGGTTTTCGTTGCGCGAGCACGGGCTCAGGTCGCGCGAGCGCGGATTCGCGCGGCGCGACGTGCCATTCAGGCGACGGCGCATGCCATTCGCGCCGCGCGACAGGCCTTTCAGGTGACGGCGCGTGCCATTCGGGACGCGCGACGTGCCATTCGCGCCGCGCGCCGGATGGTTTGCGCCCGGCGCGCGGCTTGAAAACCGGCAAGAATGGCCCGATTCTCGCCGCGAAGCACGAGCGCACACCGAATGCACAGGTCACTGTTCGGGTTATCGCGCTGTGCGCTCACCAGTGCCCGGTGCCCAGTCCCCAGTACCCATTCAACTGCCGCTCCCTGACGGTCGCGGTTCGTCCTCGGCACCTCAAAGAACCCGAGCCGCCCCTCACGGTCGGGCTGCATGTCTTCCTTTGTGCCCTTCGTGCCTTGGTGGTGAACGTCCGGGTACTGCGCCGCCGCCCGGAGCACCCCCTCTCTACACTCACGCCGGATGTCGAAACTGCTGGACCATCTGGGCGCGTGGCGGGGCGTGCGGGCGCTGGTGGTGGGCGACTTCATGCTCGACCAACTGGAGTTCGGCCACGCCGACCGCCTGAGCAACGATGCGCCGGTGCCGGTGCTGCACGTGCAGCGGGTGGAGGAGCGGCCCGGTGGTGCCGCGAACGTGTGCCTGGACCTGGCCGCGATGCGGGCCACGGTGCACGCCTTCGGGCTGGTGGGTGACGACGGGCACGGCGATACGCTGCGGACGCTGCTCAAGCGGAGCGGGATCAGGGCCGACGGGATCGTGACCGACGGGGGCCGGCCCACGACGCGGAAGAAGAGCCTGATCGGCCTGGCGCAACACCGCCACGCGCAGAAGATGTTCAGGCTTGATTATGAATCGCAGGCCCCGGTGGACGCGGCCGTGCGCGAGAAGATCGTGGCCGCGTTCCGCAGCGCGCTGAGCGGGGCGGATGTCGTCTGCATCGAGGACTACCAGAAGGGTGTGTGCACGAGCGAGCTGTGCCGCGCCGTGATTGATGAGGCGAAGAAGGCGGGCGTGCCGGTGATGGTGGACCCCGCGGCGGTCAGCGATTACAGCAAGTATCGCGGCTGCACGACCATCACGCCCAACCGCAGCGAGGCCCAGCGGGCCACGGGCCTGCACGTTCCTGACGAGGGCGCGGCTGAACTCTTCGCACCGCTGGCGGCAAAACTGATCGAGACGCTGGGGCTGGAGGCGGCGGTCATCACGCTGGACAAGCAGGGCGCGCTGCTGATGGAGCGCGAGGGCGAGGGGCGAGTGGTGCCGACGGTGGCGCGGCGTGTGTACGACGTGACCGGTGCGGGCGACATGGTGCTGGCGGCGCTGGCCGCGGGGCGGGCCAACGGCCTGGAGTGGTACGAGGCGGTGCGGCTGGCCAACGCCGCGGCGGGGCTGGAGGTGGAGGAGTTCGGCGTGGTGCCGATCGCGATTGAGCGGATTCATGCCGACGTGCTGGCGCGGGAGCGGACGACGCGGGGCAAGTTGCGGACGCTGGACGAACTGCTGGTGGAGTTGGCGGCGGTGCGGAGCGTGAAGGGTGGTGGGGGGGGCGGCAAGGATGGCACCCCCGCGCGGGTGGTGTTTGCCAACGGGTGCTTTGACGTGCTGCACGCGGGGCACGTGAGTTTGCTGCGAAGGGCCGCCGCGCTGGGAGACTTTCTGGTCGTGGCGATCAACAGCGATGAGTCGGTGCGGAAACTCAAGGGGCCTGATCGGCCCGTGTACACGCTGGCGGACCGGGCACAACTGCTGGGCGAACTGGAGTGTGTGGGGGCGGTGGTGGAGTTTGCCGACGACACGCCCGAGCGGCTGGTGCGGGCGATACGGCCGGAGGTGCTGGTGAAGGGGGCGCAGTACGAGAAGGCGAGCATTCCCGGGGCGGCGTTCGTCGAGAGCATCGGCGGGCGCGTGGCCCTCTTGGGGATTGTGGAGGGGCGGAGCACGACGGGAACGCTCAAGAAGATCCGCGGCGAGGGCGCAGGCTGAAGACCCGGCCCCGCGAGCCGCAAACCCGCTACCGCCAGTCGAGAACGATCTTGCCGAACTGCTCGGCGGTGTGCAACCGCTGGAAGGCCGCTAGGCCCTGCGCGGCGGGGAAGACGCGGTCAATGACGGGCTTGAACGCGCCGGCGCGGTAGAGGGCGACGACCGCGGCGAACTCGCTGTTGCTCCCCATGGTGGAGCCGAGAATGCGCAGTTGCCGCCAGAAGACGGCGGAGAGGTCGGTGGTGGCATCGCCGCCGCTGGTGGCCCCGCAGGTGACGAACGCCCCGCCGCGGCAGAGGGACTTGATGCTGGAAAGGTGCGTGGCCTTGCCGACGGAGTCGATGACGACGTCTACGCCACGCTTGCTCGTGAAGGCGCGAACCTCGCCGGACCAGTCGGCGCCTGTGTCGAGGACGCAGAGTGCGGCACCGAGTGCCTTGGCGCGGTCGAGTTTGGATTGGTGGCGGCTGGTGACGGCCACGGGGCAGCCGAGGTAGTTGGCGATCTTGAGCGCGGCGAGGGCGACGCCACCGCCGATGCCGGTGATGAGCACGCTCTGGCCGGGGGCGATGCCGGCCTTGGCGAACATGGAGTAGGCGGTGAGGAACGTGAGACCCATCGCGGCGACCTCGGCGGGGTCGGCATCGGGGGCCACGGCTTGCAGGTTGGCGACGGGCGCGGTGAAGGCGGCCCGGTGGGTGCCGTGCGTCTGCTCGCCCAGCAGCGTGTGGGCGGTGAACCGCGCGGCGGGGCCGTCGAAGGGGCGGGGCGATTCGGGGGCGTATTGCACGGCGTTGAGAACCACCTTGGTTCCAACCCACGCAGGCTCGACGCCCGGGCCCACGGCCTCGACCATGCCGCAGGCATCGGAGCCGCTCACGCGCGGGTAGGGGAGTTTGCCCATGGCGCCGATGGCGACCCAGACATCAAGGTGGTTGAGTGCGGAGCAGAGCGTGCGCACGCGGGCGTGGCCCGCCGGTGGCTGAGCGTCGTCGGGCCAGTCGGTGCGGAAGGCGACGTTGGCGGCCAGGGCAGGGTCCGGGGCGGTGATGACCAGCGCGTTCATGGCCCACGGTAGCAAAACAAGCGAGGCCCGGCAGCGTGGTGCGGCCGGGCCTCGCGGGTGAGCGTTTGGATGGACGCAGCGAAGGCGGTGTGCGAAGCGAAGGCGGCGCGATCAGGCCTTGGGGGTAGCGGCCGCGGGGGCCGCGGCCGTAACCGGCGCGGCGGCGGAGATGACGCCGCCCGTGGTGGGCTGACCCTTGACGTGGTGCATCTGGCGGCGACGGTCAGAGAGGCGGCGGCTCTTGCCGGCGCGGTCGCGCAGGTAGTAGAGTTTCGCACGCCGGGCACTGCCGCGACGAACCACGTCGAAGCGGGCGATGCGCGGCGAGTTGATGGGGAAGATGCGCTCCACGCCCATCTCCTCAACGATGCGGCGGACCATGATCATCTCGTTGATGCCGCCGCCGGAGCGGGAGATGAGCACGCCGGTGAAGACCTGCACGCGTTCCTTGTCGCCCTCCACGATGCGGCAGTGCACGCTGATGGTGTCGCCGACGTCCATGCGCGGGATGTCGGTCTTGAGGACAGACTTGTTGACGGAATCCATGATGGCTTGGAGCGACATAGGTTGAACTCGCAGGGGCCGGTTGTCCGGGCCGGTGGGGCCGAGATACCGGGGGCAACGATAAGCGGGATGGAGGTGTGAATCCACTCTGGAGGGGTACGGAGCGAACACGGTTCGGCCCCTGATCGGCCTACAAACCCGCCGCGGCGAGCCAGGCGCTGGGCTGCTTGCCCAGGGCCGCAGCGATGGCGACCATGGATTCCATGCTCGGCAGGTGGGCGCCGCGCTCGATGGAGGACAACTGGCTGGTGGACAGGGCCGAGGCCTCGGAGAGGTCTTTGAGCGTCCAGTCGCGCTGCGTGCGGGCGAGTTTGATCTGGCGGCCCAGTTCGGCCCGCAGGCGGTCTTGCGGGCGCTGGCCCAGGCCCAGCGCCGCGGCGGCCTGAGCGAGGGTTTTGTTCATCTCGGCGAGGGTGAAGGGCTTGGCGAGGTAGTCGAAGACGTCCTGCTTGAAGGTCTGACGCATCGAGTCCATCGTGGGGTAGCCCGTGACCACGATCACGCACACCTTGGGCCAGCGCTTGCGGAGTTCTTCCAGCACCTGCTCGCCCGAGGCGCGGCCCATCTTGATGTCGAGCAGCACCACGTCCGGCAGGCGAGCCTCGCAGGTGGCAAAGAACTCCTCGGGCGTGCCGACGGCGCGGACGTCGTGGCCGCCGCCCTCATCGGACCCGAGCATGGCCGCGATGAACTGGCGGAAGTCGGGGTCGTCGTCGAGGGCGACGATGGAGAGTGGCGGGAGGTCGGCCATGAGAGGGAGTTTAGCGGCAGGGGGTGCAGCGGCGTTCAGGCGGGCGCTGGTGCACCGGCCGGCAGCACGATCTCGAAGACGCTCCCCGGGCTTCCCTCGCGGTTGCGTGCCAGCAGCACGCCGCCGTGCTCGCGGATGATGCCCTCGGAGACGGCCAGGCCCAGGCCCGTGCCGCGCGAATCGAGGCGTGTGCTGGCGAAGGGCTCGAAGAGACGGCCGAGAATGTCGGGGTCGATGCCGGGCCCGTTGTCGGCGATGGTGATGCTGAGCCAGTCGCCGCCCTCGCGGTGGGTGAGGCCCGCGTCGATCTCGATGCGGCCCGGTGGTGGCACGGGCGTGCCCGCCGCGCGGCGGGCGGACTCGATGGCATCCACCGCGTTGCGCAGGAGGTTGATGAGCACCTGCAGAAGGCGGTCGCCGTCGCAGGGCACGATGAGCGCGGGGCCGGTGGCGTGATCGGGAAACAAGGAAGGCGCGGCCTCGCCGGTTGACCCCAGCGCGCCGCTTCCGGGTGCCACGCGGTTGACGAGTTCCACGCGCGCCGCCTCGCGGTCAAGCCGCACGAGCGTCCACGCTTCGTCGATCAGCGGGCCGAGGGCGACGTTGGCGAGGCGAGCCGGGCGCGTGCGGGCGAAGTCCAGCAAGCTGTCGCTGAGGCGTTCGAGGCGAGCGACCACGCGCAGGAGCAGCGCGGCTTCGTCGCCAGAGAGGCGGCGGTCTGGACGGGCCTGCTGCTGCTCGACCAGGCCCTTGATGACCGCCAAGGGCGTGTTGAGTTCGTGGGCGAGGCCGGCGGACATGATGCCCAGACTGGCGAGGCGGTCGGCATCCGCCAGGTTGCGCTGCGCGGCTTCAAGGAGGTGGTTCTTGCGTGCCAGGTCGCCGGCGGTCTGCGCGAGTTGATCGACGGCGCGGGCGAGTTGGGCCTCGTGCGTGCGCAGCGATTGCACGGTGCGGTTGCGCGAGCGCATGATCTCGCCGAGTTCATCGGCGGGCATCAGGCGGGGGGAGATCAGTTCCTCCTCGCGCCGGTTCTCCTGCACCGCCCGGTCGGCCACCAGCATGGCCCGGATCGGCCCGTACACATGGCGCGGCAGCACCAGCACCTCCAGCGAGAGGGCGATGAGGCCGTAGACCGCCAGCAACGCCAGCGTCATGAAGATGTAGAGGCGGCGCACCTCGCCACGTGCTTCGCTGAGGCGGACGCCCGCGATGAGGCTGGTTCCCCGCTCGCGGTCGAGCCAGAGCGCGGCCACGGAGCCGTCGGCCAGGCGGGCGGCGCCAACATCGCCCTGAATCACCAAGCCCGCGAGCGGACCGCCGATGCCGCCCGTGGAGGGGAGGCCGTCGGCATCGAGGGGTGCGCTCAGCAACCGCACGCCTGGGGGCAAACTCTGGGCCACGCGGGCGAGGGCCTGCTCGAACGTCTCGCTGTCGGCCCGTTGCTGGAGCAGCGCGCGGGCCGTGAAGATGGCCAGGCGGCCCTCGTGCAACTCGGCCTCTTCGACCACCATGTTGATGGCGGGCCACAGGGCCGCGGCGAGGATGCCCGCCAGCAGCAGCGAGAAGAGCGTGTGGAGCACGATGAGTTTCTTGCGGACACGCATGCCGGCGAGGAAGCCCTCGGCGCGCGGGGCGGCGGCATGGGGCTTGATATCGGTCGCGGGCTGTGCGGCGTGCTCGATCACGCGTGGATCGTTGGCGGGGTACGCCGCGTCGCCGGGGTGGGCTTGTTTTTCATCCCCCTCCGGTTCCACCGGAGGGGGTGCCGCGCAGCGGCGGGGGAGGTCCAGCTGTCCGCCTCCCCCGTCTTCGGTCGCCGCGGCGACCTCAGCCACCCCCTCCGCTGGGAAGCGGAGAGGGATGCAGGCCCCGCCGGTCCTCACGTCGCGACCGACTACGCTGAGTGCGTGCCCAGAATGCCAGGCAAGCCCGTCGGTCCGCCTTCTCGTTCGCCGCGTCCGGAGCACGTCCCCGGCGGCGAGCCGCGCCGCGTGGTGAGCACGGGCGACGGTGTGCGGGATGCCGCGCTGGCGTTCCTAGCGCATCAGGCGGCGCGGTTTCCTGATCTGGACCTGCGCCCGTTTCACGCGCCGGAACTCGCGGGGCGAGACGCGGCCCTGGCGCACGCGATCGTGGATGTGGCGGTGCGCAGGTGGATCACGCTGGCGTATCTGTTGAACCTGAAGTGCTCGCAGGGCATCGATGATCTGGAGCCCCCGCTGCGGGGTGCGTTGCTCGGGGGTGCCGCCCAGATCGTGCTGCTGGACAAGGTGCCCGCGCACGCGGCGATCAACCACGCCGTGGAGTGGGCCACGCGCCGCATGCGGCGCGGTGCCGGGGCGATGGCCAACGCGGTGCTGCGTCGTGTGAGCGAGATGGTGGGGGAGCGGACGGCAGATACGCAGCGCGCCCAGCACGACGCCGCTGACGCTGACCAGCCCACCCCCCTGCCCACCCCCCAGCCCCCTCCCTCTGCCAGCGGGTGGGATGCTGCTGCGGTGGACCGCCTGCCGCTGGCTGATGGCCGAACGCTCACGCTGCGGGGCGTGCAACTTCCCGCAGACCCGCTCGCGCGCCTGGAGGTGGCCACGGGCCACCCGCGCGCGTTGCTGGAGGGGTGGGCGAAGAAGTTTGGCCTGCCCGAAGCCGCGCGGCTGGCATTGCACGGCATCGTGCACCCGCCGGTGATTCTGCGTGTGGGCGCAGCGGGCGAGGATGGCGGCAGCGCGTATCTGCCCCTGCCGCGTGGGGCGATGGTGCCGCACGCACGGGCGGGGTTTGGTGTGTTCACGGGCGATCATGATGCGCTGGTGGCCTTGCTGAATGACCGCGACGATGTGTGGGTGCAAGACCCGGCCTCCGCAGAGGCGGTCGCGAGCGTGGCCGACCTGAAGCCCGCGTGCGTCTACGACTTGTGCGCAGGGATGGGCACCAAGACGCGGCAATTAGCGGCGACGTTTCCGGGGGCCAAGATCGTCGCCACGGACATCGACCCGCGCCGCCTGCGCGTGCTGCAAGAGACGTTCAAGGGTCACGCCCGCGTGCGGGTGATCGAACCGGCCAACTGGGCGCTCGACCATGCGGGCGCGGCGGACCTGGTGCTGCTGGATGTGCCCTGCTCCAACAGCGGCGTGCTGGCGCGCCGTCCCGAGGCGAAGTATCGTTTCGCGCCCGCGGCGAGCAAGTCGCTGGTGGATACGCAGCGGCAGATCATCGCGGATGCGATCCCGCTGGTGTCGGCACGCGGCAGCATCCTGTATTCGACGTGCAGCCTGGAGGATGCGGAGAACGCCCACCAGGGCGCGTGGCTCTGCCAGTGGCACCGGTTCCGGGCATCGAGGGAGCGGACCACGCTGCCCGCCGGCGGGTGGGGGTGCGCCGCAACGGACTACTCCGACGGGTCGTTCAGCGTGCTGTTGTCACGGCGGGAATGAAAAAGGCCCCGGCGGGTGATGCCGGGGCCTTGAAGGAACTTGATTGAAGAACCCCGGAAGCGATCAACGCCGACGGCGCCGAGCGGCGAAGAGACCGGCAAACGCAGCAAGTGTCGCGGCACCGGGGGTGGGCACGGTGGTGCGCCACGCGAGGCCGAAGTCCTCGTTGCTGCCCTTGGCGATGAGGTTGTACAGGTTCTGCGACCAGTTCACCTGCACGAAGTACTTGCCCGTCTGGGGGATGGTGAAGTTGATGTGCTGGTTGAGGTTGTAGGTGCTGATGGACTCGGCGACGAGCACGGCGGCGCCGAGGTTGGTCGTCTCGCCGCGGAAGAGTTGGAGCGTGAGACGATCCTGAGCGCCGAACTGGGCGCTGGCGGTGGTGAGGAGGTTGAAATCCAGCACCTCTCTGGCCCACCACGAGAGCGTGGCGGTGAAGGTGTGCCCGAAGAGCACGTCGGAGTCGATCTGGTAGCGGTTGGGAGCGCCCTGCGTCGCGGTGCCGAAGTCCCAGCCGGTCTGGAACACGTTGCCGCCGCCCATGCCGGGCACGTCGGTGGTGCCCGCGGTCTGCTGGCGCAGGCCGGTGGTCATGTTCACGCGGCCCGCGCCGTAGGCCCAGTCGATGCCCTGGGTGGTGGTGTTCACGCCCGCGATGTTGGTGGCGTTGTTGGTCCAGCCGCCGGTCTTGTCGGCGGCGTTCATCAGGATGGCCTTGACCACGCGGCCGTCGGTGCCCTGGGCGTAGCCGTAGGCACGGGCGGCATCCACCACGAGGGCGGCGGCACCGGTGACGATGGGTGCGGCGAAGGAGGTGCCGGCGTTGTTGATGAAGTAGTTGTTGGTCACGAGGCTGTTAACCGGGTTGTTCAGGTTGCCGCCGCTCCTGCCCAGATACGCGGCCATGGTCATGGTGTCGCCGGGGGCGCTGATGTCAACGGGAGCGCGCACGCCAGCGATGACGACGCCAGCCTGCGGCGCGTTGGCGAGGAAGAAGTTCTCAGGCCCGCGGCTGGAGAAACTGGCGATGGTGTTGTAGGGAATCGCGTCGCTCTGACCCGTGAGGGCACCGACCGCGATGTTGTTTTTGGCGATGGCGGGGTCGCCCACGGTGCCGGCACCGGGCCCGCTGTTGCCCGCCGACCAGACGACGACCTTCCTGCTGTCGTAGATGAGCGCATCTTCGGCGATCACGCGGAGCGTGCCGTTGGCGTTGGCCGTGGCGGCCGAGCCCCACGAACTGTTGTGGACATCGACCGTGCCGCCGATGCCGGCACCGGTCCGCCACGTGCGGTTGAGCGCGGGCAGCAGGATGGTGTTGGTGTTGGTGGTGAAGCTGCCGAGGAAGTTGCCGGTACCGGTAAAGGAGATGGCGATGTTGGTCGAGAGCAGGCTGGAGCCGTAGGCGATGCCCCGCTGAACGGGATCGGTGCCGGGCGAGCCGACCATAATGCTGCCGACCATGGTGGCGTGGAAGTCGTAGTTGGGCGTGTTGGCGGGGAATGTGGGCGTGGGCGCGAACGCCGCGCCGGTGGGTGTGAAGTACGAGATGTTGCTGCCGATGGTGGCGTTGTGGCCGTTCCACACGTGGCCGGCCTCGAGGTTGCCGATGCGGGTGCGAGTACCCGTGAGGCCGAGCGCGTAGTACGCATTGGCTCCGAGGTAGGTGTTGAGATCAACGCCGTTGAACCCGCTGGCACCGCTGGAGATGACAGCGGCTGCTTGGCCAGCCAGCATCAACGGCAGAGCCAGACCGCACGACAGCACAAGGCTGCGCGCAACGACAACACTTCCGTGGGCTTCCATTGACTCTCTCCTCATCTCGATGTCGCCCCAAGTGCCCGCAGCGAGTGCCGCAGCGCCAGCCCGCGTGCAGCATGCACGCGGATACTTGGAGCCAAACTCACCCGGAATATACACGGAGTTCTCGGTCCACGCCCGGAAATCCATCGGAATGTATGAGTTGCATATGCGTTGGTTGCGAGATCACGGCAGCGGTGGGGAGTCTCCGAGGCTCTTCAGCAAGCCGGGACGCCTCGCTCGTGTTCGCTCTAAACGCTGCTCCAAACGCCATTTAGCAATGCGCTGGTGGTCTCCGCACAGCAGCACATCGGGTACGGTCATGCCCATCCACTCACGCGGCTGGGTGTAATGGGGGCAGTCGAGCAGGCGCTGGCCGGGGGGCAGGCTTATGCGCTCGCGCTTGGGCGTCTGGCTGCCACCCACGAATGGCGCGGCGATGCCGAAGGAGTCTTGCCCGGCCGAGAGTGTGTCTCCAAGCACGCCGGGCAGCAGGCGGATGACGGCGTCCATGAGGATCATGGCCGCGAGTTCGCCGCCGGAGAGCACGTAGTCGCCCAGGCTGATTTCGAGGGGTTCGAGTTTCTGGATCACACGCTCGTCGATGCCCTCGTAGTGGCCGGCGATGAGGAGGAGCCGGGGCTTGGTCGCCAGCTGTTCAACGAGACGTTGCGAGAGCGGTTCGCCCTGCGGCGTGAGGAGGATGCGCGTGGCCGGGCGCGGGTCCAGGGCCTCGGTGGCGAGCACCGCGTCGTAAACGGGCTGGCACATCATCACCATGCCGGGTCCGCCGCCGAAGGGGCGGTCGTCGGTCTTCTGGCGTTTGTCGTGGGTGAAGGCGCGGAGGTCGGCGGCGTGCCACTCGGCCAGGCCCGCCGCGCGGGCCCGCGCGGGGATGGAGAAGTTCAGCGCGGCGGGGCCAGCGGCATCGAACATCGCGGGGAAGGTGGTCAGGATGTCAAATCGCATGGCGGGCATGGGTGGTGCGTGGATGATTCTTGCCCACCAAAGAAGAAGGCCCCGACCGGATTGATCGGGGCCTTGTGGTTTTTTCGGCCTTGCTCTTGCACCAGTGCCCGATGCCCAGTCCCCAGTGCCTTCCCGCACTCACGCCTTCGGCGCGGGCTTCTTCTCGCTGGGCGGGTTGGCGGCCTTCACCTCGGCGGCCTTCTTCTTGGCCTCGATGCGGTCGGCGATTTCCTGCTTGCGGGCGGTGCCGTCGATCAGGTTGCGCTTCACGAGCACATCGGTGAGCGTCTCGCTGGGCTGCGCGCCAACGCTGAGCCAGTGCTTCACGCGGTCAACGTTGATCTCCAACTGCTTGGTCGGGTCGGTGGCGATCGGGTCGTACCAGCCGAGCGTCTCGATCACCTTGCCGTCGCGCTTGGTGCGCGAATCGATGGCGTTGATGCGGTAGAAGGGGCGGTGCGGACGGCCGAGGCGGGACATGCGGATACGAACCACGGGGAGGCTCCAAGGGGGTGGGGCACGGGGCGAACGGCCCTGCCACCAACGGGGAGAACGTTAGGCCCACCCCTCTGGACCATCCACTCCGGCCTCTTCCACCGCCTGATGTTCGGCACACGATCGGATGAAAACTTCGCAGAAGTCGGCCGCGGGGCTTGCAAGCGGGGCGAACCCGTGAGACATTATCAGCAGTGGGGTTCTTCGTTCCTGGTGGCTCGGGCCGGGCCGGCGGCCTGACCAAGGAGACTGAGCATGCGGACCTTCTCAGCGTCGTCCATCTTCGGTTGCGCAGTGGCCATGGTCGCCGCGGCTCCGGCGGTTGCCTCGTTCCACTTCATGCAGATCGAGCAGTTCATCGCCGGGATCAACGGCGACATCACGGCCCAGGCCGTGCAACTGCGCATGCGTGCAGGCGGCCAGAACCTGGTGAACGGGACGACCATCCGCTGCTATGACGCTGCGGGCCTCAACCCGATCACGCTGTGCACGCTGAACGCCAACGTGCCGGTGAGCACCAACGGCTCGCGGATTCTCATCGCCACGCCGTCGTTCATTGCCAAGACCACGCCCAACGCGGTAGCCAATTTCACGATGGCGGCGACCATCCCGGCGGATCGGCTGGCGGCGGGCAGGCTCACGTTCCAGTCGGGGGCCACCATCTACTGGTCCATCTCGTGGGGCGGCGCGGCGTACACGGGCTCGCAGACCGGCTCCACGACGAACGATGCGAACGGCAACTTCGGTCCTGCCTTCGCAAGCCCCGCGCCGAGCACGACGCTGCAATCCCTTCGCTACACGCCCGTGGGCACCACGGTGAGCACCACCAACGCGGCGGACTACGGTTATTCGGCCGCCGCCGCCGTGTTTACGAACAACGCGGGAGCCACGTTCACCGTGACGGCGCCGGAGGAACCGTGCGCCGTGGAATACAACAACGACGGCTCGCTGAACCCGGACGACCTGGGCGATTTCATTACCGATTACTACACCCTGCCGCACATCCCCGGGCCCGGCGGGTATGCCATCTCATGTCCCGGCAATCCGCCGCCCTATGACGTGGGGTACAAGACCGGCTTCACCACCGACGGCAGCGGCCAGTGCAACGAGCCGTTTCCGGACAACCTGGGCGACTACATCACGGCGTATTACCAGGGCTGCCCTGCGTAACCGCGGGGGGGCTGCGCGGGTTTCCAACCGCCGCGCCCCGTACGGGGCGCGAGGCCCTACCCTCTCTCCGTGCGATGCGACATCTGCGGCAACGAGGCCACGCATCACGAGATCATCATCACCGGCGGCCAGCATCGGGCCCGCAATCTCTGCGATCAGTGCGCCCGCAAGCAGGGCGCGCTGGGCGCCGTGCTTCCCGGTTCGCAGGCAGGTTTGCCAACGCTCAAGGCCCTTGAGCAGGCCATGGCCACCGCGCTCTCGAGCGCTGCGGATGCGGAGGGGGGTGCTGAAGGAACACACCCAACCAACCCGGGCCCTGCCGGACCCGCGCCGGGTGGCGAGAAGGCGAAGGCACCCACGCCCACGTGCCCCTCATGCGGCCTGCTCTTCCGGCAGTTTCGCGAAACCGGGCGGCTGGGGTGTGAGGGCTGTTACGAGGCGTTTGCCGCCCAACTCGCGCCCCTGATCGCGCGGGCGCACGAGGGTGCCACGCATCACGCGGGCCGCGGACCCGCCCGCCAGGGTGCGGGGCAGCCGGCCGCGCCGGCCCCGCCATCTGCGCCCCCGGCGGAGTTGCTCAGACGGGCCAACGAACTGCGGGCGCAACTCGAGGCGGCCATCGCGTGCGAGCAGTACGAACGTGCGGCGAGCCTCCGCGATCAACTCCGCAGGTTTGGAGGGGCGTCCGACGTGCCGCCCGCGCCCGGCAGGGAGCCGGGGCAATGAACGACGGCTGTGGACCGCTTTCGCTCGCGGCCGTGCGCCGCGGCGCTCCGTGGCTGCTCGGTCAGGGCGCGGAGGGCGACGTGGTGATCTCGTCGCGGGTGCGCCTGGCGCGCAACATCGCCGGGAGCCCTTTTCCGCACCGTGCCATGGCCGATCAGCGCGCACGCGTGCTCGCCTCATGCAAAGACGCGCTGGTGAAGGTGACTGCGCCACAGCCTGGCGCGCCACGGCTGGCCTGGGTCGATGTGCACGCGCTCCCCGCGATCGCGCGCACCGTGCTGGTGGAACGCCACATCATGAGCAAGGAACTGGCCAGGGGCGCGGGCGCTCTTTCGGGGCAGGGCGGCGCGGCCCCGGTGGCCGACGCACCGCCCGCGGACGCGGCGGCGCCGGCACCCACGTGGGCGCGCGGGCTTGCGGTGTCGGTGCCCGACGAGATGCTGTCGGTCATGGTGAACGAAGAGGACCACCTGCGGCTGCAGGTCGTGCTGCCGGGCCTCTCGCTGGCCCGGGCCCACCTTTGTGCGGTCCAGGCTGACGAGGGGTTGGGGCGTGTGCTGGACTACGCGTTCTCGGCCCGATTCGGGTTTCTCACGGCCTGTCCCACCAACGTGGGCGGCGGTGTTCGCATGAGCGTGATGCTGCACCTGCCCGCGCTGCGGTTGACCGGCGAGATCGAGAGGGCGCGGCGTGCCGCCAAAGACCTGAACCTGGCGGTCCGCGGCTTTTATGGCGAGGGTTCGGAATCCATCGGCGACCTCTACCAGATCTCAAACCAGACCACGCTGGGCCGCTCCGAGGAACAGATCCTGCGGGGGCTGGAGCGTGAGATTCTGCCGCAGGTGCTCGACTACGAACGGGCCGCACGCCGGGTGCTGGTCGAGCGGAAGCGACGACTTCTGGAAGACCACGTGTTTCGCGCGCTGGGCATCTTGCGGCACGCGCGGCTGCTGGCACCGGACGAGGCCCTTGCGCTCCTGAGCATGGTTCGACTGGGCGTGCTCACGGGCCTGATCCAGGACGTGACCGAGCAGGCCGTGAACCCGCTCTTCGTGCTGGCACAACCCGCGCACGTGCAGTGGCTTGCGGGCCGCGAACTCGACCAGCAGCAGCGGCGTGAGGCCCGCGCGGATGTGGTCCGGCGGCAACTGGGGGGGCCTTAGGTGCCGGGCGGGGGGGGTGGGCTCCGGAGTCCGCGGCTGCAACCCAGTCTCACTCGACGGAGATTGCCGCGGAGGTATGGATGTGCGGCCCGTCTGGGATCGTGAATCCACGGGCTTCTCGGACTCAAGGCGCATCCCGGGTTTGCCGTTATACTCTCGCCATGCCCACCCACTCTGGAGCCGGATGAATGGCGGTTTTGGCGTGTATCGCGCCATTTGGATTCAGTTTCGATCCGGTCCGGTTTCTGGCCGCGTATCGCGCCGTGGGGTGTACCACTGCGCAGTTTTATCGCAATGAACAGAAGCCCCCGACGGTGGCTCAGGCGCTCGCGGCATCGGACCAGGCGGGCATCCGCTTCGACTCCATCCACGGGGTGTTCGGGTTTCACCTTGATCCCAGTTCCAGCGATGCCCGCCACCGTCAGCGGTGTCTGGAGATTTACGAGGCTGAGGGCAAACTGGCAAGCGATTTGGGTGGCCCGATGGTGGTGGTTCACCCCGCCGCGTGGAACCCGGGCATGCGGATGATGACGCGTGAGGAGGTGGAGCGGGTGAGCGAGGCGCGCTGGCCGCTTCTGGACGATTTCATGCGGCGGCTGGCGGAGACGGGCGAGCGGCTGGGGATCACCTACCTGATCGAGAACCAGCCGATGAACTGCCCCCTGGGCCATGACACGGTGCGGCTGAGCAAGGCGGTGCTGGCGGTGAACTCCCCGCGAATCCGCATGTGCTTGGACACGGGCCACGCGAACATGACGGGCGACGTCGTGGAGACGACCCGCAAGGCCCTTCCGGCGATCGCCTACTTCCACATCCACGACAACGACTCGAAGATCGACGACCACCGGATGCCCTTTGACGGCGGCATCAACTGGCCGAAACTGGCGGAGGTGTTCGTGGAGGCGGGGGACAGCGTGCCGCGCATGCTGGAGGTGTTCTACGACGAGGCCCGCGTGGAGGAGATGGGCAAGAACGGGCTGGCGAAGAAATTGAAGGACGCGAGCGCGACGTGAGCGAGGGGAAGTTGACGGGTTGGCGCTGGCAAACTGCACGCCGGCGTGCTGGCACTTGTCCGAACGTTCCGGGGCACTATCCTTGTCCATTGACGTGCGGGCGTAGCTCAATTGGATAGAGCAGCTGACTACGGATCAGCAGGTTGGGGGTTCGACTCCCTCCGCCCGCGTTTGGCGACTTTGCACGACGGCCCCTTTCGGGGCCGTCTGCACATGCGGGCGCGGCGTGCGGTGGCCCGCACACAGCCCGAGGGGAAGACCGCTTGGCGCATGCCGATCCACTCGGAAGGCTGACCACCCCGGAGCGGATCGGGCTGGTGGCGCTGGCCGCGGTCGCGCTGGTGTTTGGCGCTGAAACACTCCGGCGGTCGGCGTTCATGGAACGGCGCATGACCGATGCGGAGGTGTTCTTTCGTGCCGGGTGGGCGGTGCGGGCCGGGGCCGACATTTACGAAGTGACGGACACCAACGGGTGGCACTACCTCTACCCGTCGATTTTTTCCGTGGTGATGGCGCCGCTGGCGGTGCCGCCGGCGGGTGAGGCGATGGGGTGGACGCTTCCGTACGCGGCGGCGGTGGGGGTGTGGTATCTCATCAGCCTGGGCTTGCTGGTGTTGGCCCTGCACTGGATGGCACAGGCGATTGAAGAGAGCGGGGCCGGGTGGGGGCGCGGGCCGCCGCGGACGGGCAGCCGCGCGTGGTGGACGCTGCGTGTGTGGCCGCTGCTGGCGTGCCTTGTGGCGGTGGGGGCAACGCTCTCGCGTGGGCAGGTGGCGATCATCTTGCTTGCGCTGCTGGCACGGATGACGCTGGAGGCCGTGCGTGGGCGGGGCGGGCGCGCGGGCGTTTGGTTGGCGGGGGCGATTGCGCTCAAGGTGATCCCGGCGTTCGTGCTGGTGGTGCCCGGCCTGCGGCGAGACTGGCGGTGGCTGGCTGGGTGCGGTGCGGGCCTGGTGGTGCTGCTGGTGGTGCTGCCCGCGCTGGTGTTCGGCCCGACGCGCACGATGGAGTATCACGCCAAGTGGGTGGACGTGATGTTCCGGCCCGCGCTCGCGGCGGGGGCGACACCGGCGGACAAGAGCCGTTGGGAGGAGATTCACTCCTTCCGGCGGATTGATAATCAGTCGCCACTCTCGGTGATGCATCACGCCGCGTGGGCGGGCACACCGCTGGCGGAGCGGCCGGAGCGGCCGGCACGCTGGACGCAGGTGGCTCACCTTGGCCTCGTGGGCGTGATGACGCTGACCACCGCGCTCGCAGCGGGTTTTCGATTTGGGAGGCTGCGTGCGGAATGGGCGGCCAAGTCCACGCCGCTGGTGGTAGGGGCGTTCGTGTGCGTCATGCTCGCGGCCACGCCCGTGTGCCAGCCGGATTACTTCACGCTGGCGATCCCCGCCGTGGCGGCGTTGATCGGCGCGAGTATGGCGCGACGGAGCGACGCGGGAATCTCGCCCGCCAGCATGGCGTGCATCGGTCTGTATGTGCTGGCGAACCTTTTGCCCAAGTTCAATGGGCTGGAGGCGTTGAAGATGTACGGCATGGCGACCGCCGCGAACATCGGGCTGTGGGCGCTGTGCGTGCGGGAGTTGTGGCGGGGGACCGAATTCGAAATAGCAAATGGCAAATAGCAAATCAACGCCATGCAGGCCGTGCCGTGTCTGATTTGCCCTTTGCCCTTTGCCCTTTGCTCGTTGGTCCCCTCTCACGGCATGCCGTAAAAGCCGCCGTGCTGGTTTTTGATGCGGCCTTGCTTGGCCAGTTCCGCCCACACCGCCGGCGGGAACTCGCGCGGCGGCTCGATCCCCGCGATGTTGGACGGCTTGCCGCCCGTGGTGGGACGGCCGCCGCCGAGGCGGGATTCCTGGTCCAGGCGCGTGAGTTTCCAGCGCTTCTTGAAGGCGTTGAACGCGGACTTGAGCACGGCCGGGTCGAGCGGAGCCGGTGCGGGCGTGGCTGCGGGTTGCGGGTGAGGTGTGTTGGCGGGTTCGGGTGTGGTCATGGTGATGGTCGATCTGGTGCAAGCGGATGGGCCACGCCACGAGGATAGGGCCAGCGAGCGGCGCGCTCAGGTGCAACGGTGTTGCAGAAACGGGGGTACACTCGGTCCCTACCGATGAGCACGCCAACGCACCACGCGATGACGATTGCTGGACTCAAGTTCCGCTACGGCGGCGACGCGGCCTCTCCGTGGGTGGTGAACGTGCCGTCGCTGTCGCTGGCACGCGGCGAGCAGGCCTTGGTGGTGGGCCGTTCTGGGCGAGGCAAGAGCACGCTGCTGCAGATCATCGCGGGGCTGATGCGGCCGACGGAGGGGCGGGTTGAGATCGGCGGGACGGACCTACACGCGATGGGTGAGGGGGCGCGGGACCAGTTCCGCGGGCGGTCCATCGGCATGGTCTTTCAGACGTTGAACCTGTTGCAGGGTTTTTCCGCGGCGGAGAACGTGATGGCTGCGCTCATGTTCGGAGCGGTGCCGGCGCGTGAGCATCGGGCCAGGGCGGAGTCGCTGTTGCGACGGCTGGGTGTGGAGCGGCCCGATAGCCTGGCGGAGGAACTGAGCGTGGGGCAGCAGCAGCGCGTGGCCGTGGCCCGGGCGGTGGCGTGCGACCCGGTGCTGGTGCTGGCGGATGAGCCGACGGCGAGCCTGGACCCGGAGAATGCGGGTGTGGCGATGGATTTGCTCCAGCAGTCGTGCCGCGAGAAGAACGCGGCGTTGCTGTGCGTGAGCCACGACCCGGCGATGTCGGCGAGGTTTGCACGGCGGACGAGCCTGGACGAGTTGGCGGGCATGGTGCCGGCGGCGGTGGGGGGGCAGGGCTGATGGCGCTCACCGACATGGGCATCGTGGTGCGGAGTTTGCGTGTGCGCCTCTTCTCGACGGCCACGACGGTGGCGCTCGTGGGCGTGTCGGTCGCGCTCATGCTCACGATTCTGAGCATGCGCGAGGCCGGCCGGCGGGCCTTCGAGCGCGGCACGGGGAACATGCACATCCTCGTCTCCGCCGATGCCAGCCCGCTGGTGAGCGTGCTCAACAGCGTCTTCTACGCGCGGGCCCCGCAGCGGGCGCTCGAATGGACCCGCTTCGAGCAGATCGCCAGCGACCCCCGTGTGGACTGGGCGATTCCGGTCCAGCAGGGCGATTCGTTCCGCGGCTTTCCGACCATGGCGACGACGCCGGAGTTCTTCACCAAGTTCAAGCCCGATGCGGACACCGAGTGGAAACTGGCCGCGGGGGCGTTCTTCGGCGGGCACTTTGATGTGGTGATGGGCGCGACGGCGGCCCGCGAGACGGGCGTGCAGGTGGGTGAGAAGATCGTCATCGCCCACGGCATGGGCGAGGGCGCCCACGGGCACGATGAGCACGCCATGACGGTGGCGGGCGTTCTCGAACCGACGGGGTCTGCCCATGACCGGGCGGTGTTCATCAGCGTCATGAGCACGTGGCTGATCCACGCCGAGGAGAACCGCTTGGCCGAGAGCGCGGACGCTGCTGAGCCCACGCCGGAGAACCTGCTGCCCGCTGAGAAACAGATCACGGGCGCGTACATCGCCGTGAAGGGCCGCGCCGGCTCCAGCGCACCGCCGATGGTGCCCGTGGTCTTCAACGACCTGCGCAAGGACCCGTCGATCACGGTGGCCCTGCCCGGCCAGGAGATCGGCAAGTTGTTCACCATCGTGTCGAACATCGACCAGGTTTTTGTGGCTCTGGCCGCGGCGGTGCTGGTGTGCAGCGGGTTCGCGGTGATGCTCGCGCTCTACAACTCGATGGACCAGCGGCGGCGGCAGATCGCGGTGCTGCGTGTGCTGGGGGCCAGCCGCGCGAGGGTGTTCGGGTTGATCCTGAGCGAGAGCGCGGTGATCGGCCTTGCGGGTGCCGCGGCGGGCGTGCTGATCTGCCTGGTGGGCGTGCAGATGACGGCGAGCGTGATGAAGGCACGCCTGGGGCTGGTGATCGACGCGGCGATTGACCCGCGCATGGCGATTGTGGTGGCGGGGGGCACGCTGCTGCTGGCGTGCGTGGCGGGGCTGGTGCCGGCGGTGATGGGTTACCGCACGAGCGTGGCCCGGAGTTTGAGGCCGTTTGCGTGAAGATGTGGTGCCACGCTCGGCCCCTTGTTTCATCCCGCGGGCGGCTGAAGGAGCCAACTTGGCTGCTTCAGCGGGAGCAGCATCGCCAAGAGCCACAGCACGCCGAACGCGATGAATAGGCCGGGCACTTCGATGTCAACGCTCAGGCGTCCCGTCTGCCGCAGGATGGAGGCGATTGACGCGAGGACAAAAAAGGGCCCCACGACGACCGAGAAGCGGTCGATGCCGCTCAGGGCCAGCGTCAGCAGCCCGACGACACCAAGCCCACCGGTCCACAGCCAGTTCACACCCGGGATGATGTGCAGGTTTGTGAGTAGCCATCCGAGGCCTACGGCCACGACGAGCAGCGGGAGGACGACGCGTTTGAGGACCATGGCCCGAGTGTACGGGGCGCTGGCCTCGGCCGCCTTTTCACCGCCTCGCCGGTTCCATCAACTGCTCGGGGTTCTGGAGCAGTTCCACCAGTTTGGCGAGCATGAGCGCGGCGGAGGCACCGTCGACCACGCGGTGGTCGCACGCGAGGCTCAGCGGCAGCAGTTTGCCCACGCCGATCATGCCGCGCTGGACGACCACGCCTTCGCGGGCCCGTCCAACGGCGAGGATGCCCACCTCCGGGTAGTTGATGATCGGCGTGGCGAAGCGGCCTGCGTGGCTGCCCACGTTGCTGATGGTGAACGTGCCGCCGGTCAGGGCCTCGCGGCTGGCGGTGCGGTCTCGCGCGCTGTTGGCCACGAAGGCGATGTGGCGGCTCAGTTCCAGCACGCCCAGTTTGTCGGCATCGCGGATCACGGGCACCATCAGGCCGTTGTCAGTGTCGGTGGCGATTCCCAGGTTCACGGTGCGGTGGCGCACGATCTCCTCGAACTTGTCGTCGGTGGTGGAGTTGAAGTCGCTGAACTCACCCGCCAGGCAGCGGCAGACCGCCGACGCGACGAAGGGAAGGAAACTCACCTTCTCGCCGCTGGCCGCGGCGAGTTTGCGGCGGAGTTGGTCGAGTGCCGTTACGTCGGCCTCGTCCATCACGGTGAAGTGGACGGTGTTGTTGAGGGATTCTTTGAGGCGGTTGGCGATGGTGCGGCGGATGCCGCGGATGGGCACACGGACCTCGGTTTCGCCGGGCGGCACTCGCGAGGGCGCGGCACGCGGGGCCGGGGGCGGAACAGGGGGGGCGTGAGCCGCGGGGGCCAACGAACGCTGCCCGGCACCTGTGGCGGGGGTGGGAGCAGCAGCGGAAGACGGCGGATGAGACGTCCGCCCCACCGGAGCGGACCCACCCGAACCGGCGGTGCGCACGTCGGCTTCGAGCACGCGCCCGCCGATGCCGCTGCCGGAGATGGTGTCGATGTCGAGGCCCAGGTCTTTGGCGAGACGGCGCACGGCGGGTGTGGCCAGAGCCTTGCCCGGCGCGGCGGAGATGCCGCCGAGCGCACCGCCGACAGCGCCGACGACCGTGCCAGCGTCTTCGCGCTCCGCGGCGGCGGGGGTGGCGGGGGGAGGAGGAGTGGGCGAGTGCTTGCCGTTGGTGCCCGCGTGTGAAGCAGTTGCCGGACCCGTCGCTGACGCTTCGGGCTCGTTCGATGCGAGATCACTCGCACCCTCACCCTCGAAACTCACGAGGGCGTTGCCGACCTTCAGGATTTCGCCCTCCGCGCCGTGCAGGACCAAGATCGTGCCCGAGCGCGGGCTGGGGACCTCGACCAGGGCCTTGTCGGTCTCCATGTCGGCGAGGATGGTGTGCTCCTCAACGTATTGCCCGACCGACACGCGCCACTTGATGAGTTCGGCCTCGTGCACACCCTCGCCCAGGTCGGGCAGGATGAAGTCGTTGGGGTTGGAGACGGCTTTTTTGGCGTGCGACATGAGGGGGTCCAAAGGGCCAAATCAGCACATGGCCAAATGGCCAAATCAGAAGCACCGGCCCCGCAATCCTATTTGGCCATTTGGTCATTTGCCATTTGGTCATTTTTCAGTACGCCGCGACCTGCGTGACGGCCTCCGCAATCCGCTTCGCATCCGGCAGGTATTCCAGTTCCAGTTTCGCGTAGGGCATGATGCAGTCAAACCCGCAGACGCGCTGCACGGGGGCCTGCAGGTGCAGGAAGCACCGCTCCTGGATGATCGTGGTAATCTCGCTCGCCAGGCCGCAGGTTTTGGGGGCCTCCTGCACAATCACCGCGCGGCCGGTTTTCTCCACACTCGCCACGATCGTGTCGATGTCCAGCGGGCTGAGCGTGCGCAGGTCGATGAGTTCAACGGAGAGGTCCTCCGGGAGCGTGTCGAGCGCTTCGAGGCACTGGAAGACGTTGGCACCCCACGTGATGATCGTGCAGTCGGTGCCCTCGGTCACCACCTTGGCCTTGCCGATCTCGATGGTGTAGTCGCCCTCGGGCACCTGCTCGCGGTAGGAGCGGTAGACGCGCTTGGGCTCGAAGAAGATGACCGGGTCGGGGTCGCGGATGGCCGCGAGGAGCAGGCCCTTGGCATCGGTGGGCGTGCAAGGGCAGACCACCTTCAGGCCGGGCGTGTGGCAGTAGATCGCCTCGGGCGAGTCGGAGTGGAACTCGGGTGCGTGGATGCCGCCACCCCAAGGAATGCGGACCACGAGGGGCACGGTGATGCTGCCGCGCGTGCGGTTGCGGAAGCGGGCGGCGTGGTTGGTGAGTTGGTCGTAGGCCGGGCCCAGAAATCCCTCGAACTGGATTTCGGGGATGGGCCGCTGCCCGGCCATGGCCAGGCCCACGGCGGTGCCCATGATGCCGGATTCGGAGAGGGGCGTGTCGATGACGCGGTCCTTGCCGAAGCGTTTCTGGAGGCCGTCGGTCACGCGGAAGACGCCGCCGTTGAGGCCCACGTCTTCGCCGAGGCAGACGACGCGCTCGTCGCGCTCCATCTCCTGGGCGAGGGCTTCGTTGATGGCGTCTACAAGGGTGAGGCCGTCTTTGATTTGCTTTTCGGTGCGGGGCATGAGTTGAGGTCCGTGGGTCGCCGGGACGATGAGTGCGTGGTTCAACCGGCCTTTCGGTGGGCCCGTGCGAGTGGCAGAGCGTTCGGGTGCGGAGCACGCCGCTCGACCCGAGCACCGATGCGGGTGAGGAGAGCCGCGATGGGACGCATTTCCTTGTCGGAAAGCAGCAGGAGTTCAACCCTGCGTTCGCGGCCCAGAGCACGGCGATTGGCGAACGCGGCCAGGTGCGCGTGCGGTGAGCCGGAGCCGCTGAGCAGGGCCACCAGGTCTTCGTCGAGGAGCACGCTCCAGGTTTTGCCAGCGAACATCTTGGCGTAGCGCCCGCGCTCCACCGGCCGCGCCAGCCGCAGCGATGCAGGTTTAGAACCGTTGGTCTTCATATCGCGTTGCCTCCTTTCGCGTAGCGCGACGAGCGGTGATGATGCGAACCTTTGGCCCGACTCCCTCGGCCGTCACCACGAACAACACGCGCAGACGGCGGGAGAGCCCGATGATACGGAACCGATCCTCCTCGCGGCTGTGGGCCGAGTCAAACTCGATGATCGCGTGCGGGTCGAGTGCTGCACCTGCGGCCTCGACAAAGTCCACTCCGTGCTTGCTGAGGTTGGCCCGAGCCTTGGACGCATCCCAGCGAAAACCACCGTGCTCGACATCAGCCATGGCGGATCACCTCACGCGTGCTGCGCCTCGGCCTTCAGTCCCGCCTGGCTCGGGTCCTGGCCGAGCGAGTGCGTCCGCATCGTCTCCTTCTGCTTGCGCAGTTCCGGGGGCATCGTCGCGTACATCGAATCGAACATCTCGGCCGTGGCCGGGGCGGGGATGGTTTCACACTCCTTCACGATGGCCGACACCCACGCCTTGGCCCGGTCCTCCACCACCTTCTGCTTCGCGTCGTCCCACAGGGCCTTGGCCTCCAGGTACTTGCGCAAGCGGATGAGCGGGTCTTTGCTCACCCAACTCTCCAGTTCGGCCGTGTCGCGGTAACGGCGTGCGTCGTCCGCCGTGGTGTGATCTCCCAGCCGGTACGTGATCGCCTCGATCAGCGTGACGCCGTGGCCAGCGCGGGCACGCTCGCGGGCATCGAGCGTCGCCTTGTACACGGCAAACAAATCGTTGCCGTCCACCTGCACGCAGTGCGCACCGTACGCAAGGCCCTTCTGGGCCACCGTCTCGCTGTTCATCTGCTGATCGCGCGGCACACTGATCGCCCACTGGTTGTTCTGGCAGAAGAAGAGCGCCGGCACGTTGAACGTCGTGGCGAAGTTCATCGCCTCGTGAAAGTCGCCCTCGCTGGTCGCCCCGTCTCCGAAGTACGTGCACACGACGCGATCCTCTTTCCGCATCTTGAAGGCCCAGGCCATGCCGGTGGCGTGCAGCATCTGTGTGCCGATGGGGATGGCGATGGGGGTCACGTTCACGCCGGGCGGGATGATGTTGCCGCGTTCGTCGCCCATCCAGTGCAGGTAGATGGACTGCGGCGGCAGGCCGTGAAGAAACAGCGCCGCGTTCTCGCGGTAGCAGGGCACAAGCCAGTCGGTGCCCTTGCGCAGGGCAAAGCCCGAGCCCATGGCCGCGGCTTCCTGCCCCTTGTTCTGCGGGTAGGTGTACATGCGGCCGGAGCGTTGGAGCGTGAAGGCCATCTCGTCCAAGCGGCGGAACTCGGTCATCTTCTCGTAGAGAAAGACCACCTGCTCGTCGGTGAGCAGGTCCTTGCCGAGTTTCTCGTCGAGCACGCCGTCTTCATCAAGGAGGGAGAGGTGCTCGATCTTGGCGGTGTAGGCGGTGCGGATGGGCATCCGAAGGGCTCCAAATCACTCGTCGCGAGAACGATCGGTGATCGTAGTCGCGGCCGAAGCGGGCCGGGCTCATTTGGGACCGGTGCGTTCTGGTAGCGGCTCGCGTAGGTAGCGGCTCATGTCCGGAGAGTAACTCTGGTCAAACGCGGGGCCGTCGTAGGTGAGCGTGAACTCGCGTTCCCACGCCACGGGAGCATCCCGCCCCCCGGGTGCCCAGATATCGAAGATATGGCCACAGCAGTAGAACAGCGTGAGTTTCACGGTCCACGTCTTTGCACCGCCCGGCCAGCGCCACAGCACCAAACTATCGAGTGGGCGACCAGGCTCAGGTGCTTCGCCACCGATGAAGCTCCCACCATGCCCTGTGTCGTGCCCGCGGGTGATGCCACTCAGCGCCAGAGAGCAACCGTTGCGGCGAGGAATGTCGACTGGTTCGGCTTCTTCCAGCGAGTAAACGGGCACGAGTCGCGGGCGACGTGGACCGGGCGAAGGGTCGGTTGTCAGTTCCAGCCTGAGCGTCTTGGGCAACCACAGCCGCTGAAATCGGGGTGGCTGGGCCAGGACCTCGAAGGCCATGGCCGGGCTGGCGGTGGTGCCCGTCCATGTGGCTGCCACCTCCGGCGGCATCGGCTCTTGCCAGGCTGAGCGGTGGGCGATGAAACGCACTTGTGCCTGATAACGCCCTGGTGGCAGTTCGCCCGCGCGGGCAGCCGGCGCGAACGTGTGCCGCGTGCGAGGAAGGGGCTCGTTCAATGAGCAAAAGTCGCCCTTGCCGACGAGGCGGTTTCCCCAGTCATCTGTCCTGATCACGATCTCGTCGCCGGCTGGCAACGGACGCAGCAGCAACTCGATTCGATTGAGGGGAGGCGTGAGTGCCAAGTAAGCGTGGCCCGGGAGCAGACGATCCTTGCTCGCGCGGAACTCAATGAGGAGAGGAATCCGCAGCCCCGCCTCCACTGCCGGAGGCAGCCACGCCTGCAACGCGATTCCATCCACGTCATCGCTCCATCCGCTGGACAGGGTCGGGGGCGGGCCGGAGATGCCGGGCGACTCGACGTAGGGTGGCGGCTCCAGTGGAATTGGTGCCTCGTTCCAGTAAGGCGGTGGTCCCGCAAGACCCTCAACGGCCAGCGCGGCCAGCGACATCAGGGCGAAATCAAGCATGGTGCGCTCCCGGACAAGGTGGGGTGGAGTTCATGCATGGAGCCTCAACGCGAACGCCGCGCCTGCCCCCGCTACACCTGCGCCGCCTGCTCGGTGGGGCTGGGCTTGGGCTGGTGCGGCAGGTTGGCCCACTTCTCGCCGGGGAAGGGCTTGATGCCCTCCTGCCGCGGCGTGCGGCCGGTGCCGCGGGCGTTGGGGCTGCGCTCGGAGATCACAAAGTCGCTGTTGGGGAGCGTGGCGCTGTGGGCCATCGCCGCGTCTGCCGCGGCGAGCATGGTGTCGTCGGCGTGCACGTACATGGAGCGGAAAGTGTGCTCGATCTCGCGCTCGGCCAGGTCAAAGAAGTGCAGTGCCGCGGTCTTGTCGCGTGTGAAGGCGGTGTCGGTGCCGTTGCCGGTGTGCGTGCGCAGGTCCAGGTCGAGGCGGGCGAGCGTGCAGAGTGCCGCGTGCAGGAGGATGGCCACATCGGCCACGCGGGCCTGCACGGCCTGGCGCTTGAGGATGTCCTCCTGATAGCGGTAGGACATCATCTTGAACTGGAAGGTGAGTTCGGTGACCTTCTGACCCAGGCGCTGAGCGATCGGGGCCAACTCGGGGACCACCTTATCGATCTGGGGCGTACGCCTGCGGATGCCCAGGAACACCTCCAGCCCGAGCGGGATCGCGCGCTTCATGATCTCGGGGCGCAGGCCGTTCTTGACGGCCTTGGCGACGAACGCGCCAAGCGGCTCGCCCTTCTCCTTCATCAGAGCCTGCTTGATGCCCAGCATCATCTCGGCGAGTTGCTTGCCGCCGTAGCCGAAGACGTAACTCTGCATCACCTCGTTGGCGCCCTCGACGATGAGGTTGATGCGCGAGTCGCGGAAGATGCGCTCCACCTCGTTCTCGGTCATGTTCGATTCGCCGCCCATCACCTGCAGCGCATCGTTCACGGTCCGCCACCCCCACTCGGAGCAGAAGACCTTGCAGATCGCCGTTTCCACCTGGATGTCATCATCGTGGCGATCCAGCATACCGGTGGTCATGTAGAGCACGGCGTCCATCGCGTAGGTGTACGCGGCCATGCGGGCCAGGCGCTGCCGCACCAGTTCCTTCTCGGCCAAGGGGGCCTGGAACTGATATCGCGTCATGGTCCACTTGGTGGCCTGGTCCATCGCCTTGCGGGCGCCGCCCAGCATCCCTGCGCTGAGCGTGCAACGCCCGTAGTTGAGGCACGAGAGGGCCATCTGCAGGCCGCGGCCTTCCTGCCCGAGCAGGTGGCTCTTGTGCACGCGCACGCCGTGGAAGCGGATGCGGGCCTGCCACGTGCCGCGGATGGACATTTTGCTGCGGTTCTTGGAGAAGATCTCGACGCCCTCCATCCACGGGTGCATGACGAGGGCGGAGATTTTCCCCTTCCCGTCGGCCCGCTTCTCGCGGCACATGACGGTGAAGAGGCCGGAGATCGCGCCGCTGGTGGCCCACTTCTTCTCGCCGTGCACGACGTAGTAGTCGCCGTCCTTCTCGAAGGTGGTCTCCTGCCCGCCCGCATCGCAGCCGACGTTGGGCTCGCTCAGGCAGAACGCGCTGACCCAGTCTTTGGCGAGGTGCGGCAGCCACTTCTTGCGCTGGTCCGGGTTGCCGAAGAGCATGACGGCCTTGCACCCGATGGACTGGTGGGCCGAGACGAGCACGGCGGTGGAGCCGCAGTTGTGGCCGATGCGCTCCAGCACGCGGTTGTAACTGGTGATGCCCATGCCCAGGCCGCCGAACTCTTTGGGGATGGTCATGCCGAGCACGCCCAGGTCAAAGAGTTTCTGGATCACCCACTGCGGAATCTCCTGGTCCTGATCGATCTGGATGGAGGGGTGCTCCTTCTCCAGGTATTCATCGAGCCGCGCCAGCAACTGGTCGCACTCGGCCTGCTCGCGGGCATCCTGCTGAGGATACGGAAAGTAGAACTCCTCCTTGATGTTGCCCCAAAAGAGGTTCTTCACGGGGCCCATCTTGGCGGGCTCTGCGCCCAGCCACTCCTCCGCCTCGGCGATGAGTTTGCGGTCGGCATCGGAGATGCCCTTCATGTTCTTGAGGTCGGCCATGGGGGAGTGTCCGGGAGAGTGGAGCGGGTGAGAAAGCAGGGCAGGACCGGCGTGTCATGCTATGGCGAAACGGTGCGCTGTTTCTCGCCAGCGAAGCACGGGCGCGAGCGGGATTCAGCCCAGTTTCACGCGCGCCGCTGCGGGGGCCCGGGCGGGCCGCTTATGGGGCCAGCGCCCGCTCCGGATTGGCATAGACGGTGGGTTTGCCCCCGGTGTTCTCGGCCCGAACCTGCGCGGGCACGTTGCTGCCGCCCAAGGCCCGCGGAAACTCTTTGCCGCCCAGCGTCGCCACGTGCCCGTCAACGAACGAGGCGTTGGCCGCGCCCCCAGCGCCTCCTGGCTTGCCGCCGTGCCTGTAGCCGATGCGGCTGTTGGTCATGCCGACCTGGTTGTCGCGCTGTCGGCCGGCGTACACGCCGTCGGCCACGGTGATGAGTTGCGAAGGGCGCTCGAACGCGGTGAGTTTCGTGAGTTGCATGAACGGGCCGGCGGGCGGGCCGTAGCCCACGCTGGAGGTGTAGAACGTGCTCGGCACGAAGGCGATCGCGGCACCGATGGGGTTGTCCGCGTTGATCCAGTACGAAACGCGGATGATGCGGTCGAAGCCGCGGCTCTCGATCGTCTGCGACACATTGGACAGGCCCGTGCGGGCGAAGGGCCAGTCGAGCCACCCCTTGGGGTTGTTGGGGTCGGTGCCAGTCTGCCCGGTGGCCACACCGGCCACGTCGAGCGTCTCATTGCAATAAAACGGGTTGCTGAACTTCGACTGGGTGCCCGACATGTATCCGTCGCGGTCGAGGATCGGGGCCCAGCCGTCGAGGGGCACAGCGGCCCCGCCGTCGGTGCCGGTCATGTTGTACGAGGGGATGACAGCCTCGCGGTGGTCGCCGCTGTAGAGCGTGAAGCCCTGCCCGATGCCGCGCAGATTGGCCTGGCAGGCCACGGCCTTGGATGATCGGCGTGCGTTGCCCAGGGCCGGCAGCAGCACGCCCGCGAGCACGCCGATGATGGCGATGACCACGAGCAACTCGATCAGCGTGAACGCTCTACGCATCGCTCGATGGTACCGAGTGTGCCGCGGTGGCGCTGCTACTTCTTCGCGCCCTTCTCAAAGAACGCGGCGATCGCCGCCGCGCCTTCGGGCGTGTGGCGCAGACGGTTGAGTTCCCGCCGCTCCACCGCGAGCGCCCCGCGCTCACCACCCCAGCCGTGCTCCAGCCCCGCGTGCACCGCCGCGAGCACCGCCGCGGCTGCCTGCGTGCGGGGCAGGTCGTCCTGCACCTCGATGTAGGCCGCCATGACCGCGCTCTTCCCGTGCATGCGGCCGATCCAGCGTGAGGGCTCGCCATCTCGCCGCGTGCCGACGACATGGCGGTTCTCCATCAGCCACGCGGCGGCGGTCGCCAGGAGCGATTGCGTGGTCGGCTCCGGCGCGAGGCGGTCGATGAGTTTGGCGGTCACGGCCTCATCAAGCGTCAGGGGCGTGCCGGTGGCGGTGCGCTGGATGGCCTCGACCGGGTTCATGCGCGCGGGGAGCAGGTTGGTCCCGCCCCAGCCGGGGCAGATGGAGAGCCCGGCCTCGGGCAGACCGATCGGGTATGCGCGGCCGGGTTGGCCGTCTCGCGGCGCGGGGGGCGAGGCCACAAGACCGTCGCAGTGCATGGCGATTTCGAGACCCCCGCCGAGTGCCGCGCCGTTGATCGCGGCAACGCTGGGGCAGTGGAGTTTGCACAGCATCCCAAAGACGCGCTGGCCGAGTTGCAGGTAGCCGTCAAGTTCCGGCACGCTCAGGCCCTGCACCTGCTTCAGGTCTGCCCCGGCAATAAACACGCGCGGCGACCCGGAGGCGAGGATCAGGCCCGAGCAGGTCGGCGAGACGAGTTTGAGCGTGGCCTCAATCCGGCGGATGAGACAATCATCGAGCACGACCATGGGCCCCTGGTTGGGCTCGAGCGTGAGGATGTGGATGGAGGGGTGCGCGGCGTGGGGCGTGAGGGGAAAGGGGGTGGCGGTGGTCATGGGATGAGTGTACTTCATCACTCCTCCGCTGCCCAACGGAAGGGTGCCGCGTTCGCGGCGACCCGCGGCGATTGACCCTCGCGGCTTCGCGGCGAACCCGCACCCACCCGCCGGCGGGTCCCGCTATCCTCCGCCCATGCGCATCACGGACGATGCCCCCCCCGCCCCCGCGTCCACCTCGCCCCCCCTGCCCACCGATGCCGCGCCCGGCCTCTGCGTGCTCGCCTCCAGTTCGGCCGGCAACTGCACGCTGCTGCGCTGGCGCGGCACCACACGCTGGCACGCCTGCCTCATCGACCTTGGCCTCTCCCCGCGCCGCACACGCGCGGCCCTGGCCACCTTCGGCCTCACGCTGGCGGACCTAGACGCGGTGATCCTCACGCACCTCGACACCGACCACTGCCACGGCGGCTGGGCGGGGACGAACGCCGCGCTCTTCGGCAAGGAGGATGCTCCACTTCCACGCTCTGTGCACCTGCTGCTGGCCCACAGCCACATGGGCCGTGCGGCACGGGTGATGCTCAACGCGGGGCGCTTCACGCCCTTCAAGAGCCACTTTCAACTCCCCGGTCCGGCGGCGGGCGCGGTGGATGTGCGCGTGCACATGAACAGCCACGACGAACTCGGCACCGCCTGCTTCCGCTTCGCCCTGCCCGAGGGCGAACTCGGCTTCGCCACCGACGTGGGGCACGCCACCGACGAACTCATCGCTCACCTGCGCGGTGTAGACGTGCTCGCCATCGAGTCCAACTACTGCCCGCGCATGCAACTCGCCTCCAACCGCTCCGACGCCCTGAAAGATCGCATCATGGGCGGGGGCGGGCACCTCTCCAACCAGCAGGCCGCGGCGGCCGTACGGGCCATCGAGCCGCGCAGCCACGCCGTGCTGCTGCACCTCTCACGCCAGTGCAACACGCCCGAACTGGTGGCGGCCGAGCACGAAGGGGCGGACTACGCCGTAACGATCGCCCGTCACGACGGCCCCACGCGCTGGGTGCGCATCGGGGCCGGGCAGGCAGCACCCGTGCCGCATGTGCGGGCCCCGGTGCAGGTGCCGCGCACGGCTCCGGCAGACGCGGCCATCGGCATCTACGCTTAGAGCCTCATGGCCAAGGCTCGCAAGAAACCGTTCAAGAAGACCGCCTCCTCCTCGTTCGGGCACGCCACCAAGCGGGCCCCGTCGCGCGTGGTGAGCCGCTCCACCAAGCGGGCCGCGAGCAAGAAGAAGGCCAAGGCGAAGGCGCCCCGCCCGGTGAAGGCGGCCAAGGTCACGCGGGGCGCACGCCCGGCCAAGGCCCGCGTCAAGCTGGCTCCACGGAAGGCGGCACCGCGCGCGGCCGCGAAGAAGGCCAAGGCCCCGAAGGCGGGCGCGAAGAAGCCCGCACCCCAAGCCAAACTGCGCATCGTGGCCAGCCCTTCGCTGGCTCAGCCACCCACCGCCGCGTCGCTCGTCTCACGCGGCACACCCACGCCCGCCCCGCGCGGGTCATCGCGGGCGATGGCCATTGATGCCGCGCGGCTCATGCACGACGACAAGTGCGAGGACGTGGTGGTGCTGGACGTGCGCGACCTCTGCCAGGTTTCAGATTACATCGTGATCGGCTCGGGCACATCCGACCGGCAGATGCGGGCCGTGAGCAGCCACCTGAAAGAGACGGGCCTGGTGCACAACTACACGCCCTTCCGCACCGACATCGACGACCGGGCCACCTGGTGCCTGGTGGACTTTGTGGACGTGGTGGCCCACATCTTCGAGCCCAACACGCGGGCCCACTACGACATCGAGATGCTCTGGGGCGATGCCCCGCGGATTGATTGGCAGCGGGCCGCGGGCGAGGGGCCCCTGCCCGTGCGCGCGTTCGGTGCCTCGCGGTCAGTCGCTGAGAGTTCGCCCGCATGAAGCCGCGTGCGCGCTCCGCAAAGCCGCCCGCTGCACCCACCACGCGGCGCATCGATGTGCGCATCAAGGCGGGCCCGCTGAACGCCGCGGCACGGTACGAGGTGCTGGTGGGCACCGGCGTTCTTCCCGGCGCGCTCAGCGCGTTGAAGGATCAGCCCCGCGCGGTCCTCGTCGTGATCGACTCCGGCCTGGGCAAGCCACTGGTTGAACCCGTGCTACGCGAACTCGACCGTGCGAAGGTGCGCTGGGGCGTCTGCGTGGTCCCCGCCACCGAGGCCGACAAGAACCTGCTCACCGCCGAGCGCGGCCTGGCCGAAGCGGGCCGCCTGCGCCTGGAGCGGGGCGACGTGGTGCTCACTCTCGGCGGCGGCATCACCACCGACGTCGGCGGGTTCATCGCAAGCATCTACCGGCGCGGCGTGCGCACCGTGCACTGCCCCACCACGCTCCTGGCGATGGTGGACGCGGCCATCGGCGGCAAGACCGCTGTGAACCTGAGCGTGCCCGGAGATGCCCTCAGCAGCAGCAAGCCGCGCCTGGTGAAGAACCTGGTCGGCACGTTCCACCAGCCGGTGCGGGTGGTGTGCGATGTCGCGGCGCTCGCCACGCTGCCAGCCCGCGAACTGCGGGCGGGCCTGGCCGAGTGCATCAAGCACAGCCTGCTGGGGCGCACCGTGAAAGACCCCTCGCTCCTCCGCTGGATCGAAGAGCGCGTGCCCGCCATCCTCGCCTGCGATGCACGCACGATGGTGGAACTGGTGGCCCGCAACGCCGCGGCCAAGGCGCGCGTGGTGATGGCCGATCCGCTCGAAGCCAGCCCCAAGCCCGACGGCGGACGCATGGCACTCAACTTGGGCCACACATTCGCCCACGCCATGGAAACGCTTCCGGGTCTCTCGTGGCCCGTGCGCGATCATCCGGATCGACCCGCCGGCGCATCGGCCGCGGGAACGCAGATCGGCCCCCTCAAGCACGGCGAGGCCGTGGGCCTGGGCCTGCTCGCCGCGTGCCGTTGCGCGGCGAGCCTGAAACTCATCAAGCCCGCCGCGGCAGAGAGCCTCGCGGGCCTCGTCACCCGCTGCGGCCTGCCCACGGCCGTGCGCGGCCTGAGCGACACCGGCGCGATCATGGAGCGGATGATGGACGACAAGAAAACGTCCGGCGGCAAACTCCGCCTCATCCTGCCCACCACGGGCGGTGGGTGCAAGGTGGTGGTCGGCCCGCCGCCCAAGGCCGTGGCAGGGGCGATCGACTCGTTGCGGCTGGTGTGAGGGCAAAGCCGCCCCGGATTCGCTCAGAATCCAGAGCACCAAGCCCGCGCCCCGAGGTTGGCCTCTGGATTTTCAACCCGCTGCGAGGGGTGCTGCGGGTGGTGCCAGGCGGAGCACGATCCGGTCGTTGATGCGGTCTTGGCGGGCCTGCACACGCTGCTGGCGGATCAGTTCGAGCACAGCGAGGAAGAGGCCGATGGCCTCGGCCCGCGAACGGCCCTCGAAGATGCGCCGGAAGTCCAGGTCGCCCTGCCCATCGGCCTCGCGGCTCAGGCGGTCCACGATGTCCTCGGCGTGCAGGGCCGTGGGCGTTTCATCGTCGGTCACCTTGTGCTCGCCCAGGCGCGTCAGGTCGATCGCCTCCATGATGCGAGCGAAGGCCTTGGCCAGATCGACGACATCGAGGTCGTCGAGTTCGATGCTCTCCTCGGCCTCTGGCGCGGTTCCATCAGCGACGGCGGCACCGCCCCCGGCGTAGCGGCGAGACCATTCATCGGCCCGCCGGTCCAGCGCCTGCGCGGCTTCGCGATACTTCTTGTACGCGAGGAGTTGGCGTATGAGGTCGGCCCGCGGGTCGGCCTCGGGCGTGCCCGCGTTGCCGGGGTTGTCGTTGGCCGGCGCAGCCGAGGCGGGCATGAGCAGGCGCGACTTGATCTCCATGAGCGTGGCCGCCATCACGAGAAACTCGCCGGCCTGCTCGATGTCGATCTTCGAAATGCCGCCGGCGCGGATCAGGGCCAGGTACTGCTCGGTGACCTGTGCGATGGGGATGTCGGTGATCTCCAATTCATCACGCCGGATGAGGTAGAGGAGCAGATCGAGGGGGCCCTCGAAGGCGTCGAGTTGGATACGCACATCGTCCAGCGGCATCGGCGGAGTCTACGCTACCCGTTCATGGCGATGCAGGCGTTCAAGAGGCTTGCCGTGGAGGTGCCATTGGCCCATGCCAGCAGCGAACTGGACTTTGCCCGCATGGTGATCGCCGCCCAGAGCCGGGCTGTCGGCGCGCTGGGCGCCGGGCTGGGCCCGCCGTTTCACGAAGCGGTGGATGCCCTGGAGGGCTGCGCACGGGCGGGCGGCACGGTGCTGGTGAGTGGCCTGGGCAAGTCGGGCCTGATCGGCGCGAAGATCTCCGCTACGCTCGCCTCGCTGGGCGTGGCCTCGCACTTCGTTCACCCGGCCGAGGCGGCCCACGGAGACCTCGGCCGCTTCCGCAAGAGCGATGTCTGCCTGGCCCTCTCCCTTTCCGGCGAGACCGACGAGGTCGTGAACCTCGCGGCCATCCTCCGGCAGGACGAGATCACGATCATCGCCGTCACCGCGGGGGGGGGACGCGGCCAATCGAGCCTCGAACGCCTCGCCACCATCAACCTCGCGATCGGTGGGCTGGAGGAAGAGGCGGCCATCTCGCCCGCGCCCACGCTCTCCACCACGGCCACGCTCGCCCTCGGCGATGCGCTCGCCCTCTGCGCGGGCCGGCGGCTGGGGTTCACCAGCGCCGATTTTCTCCGCAGGCATCCCGGCGGTTCGCTGGGCGGGTTGCTCAAACCCATCATGGAGGCGCTGCGGTTTGTCGTGGGCAAGAACCTCACGCCCGTGCCGGATGACGTGACCGTGGCCGAGGCCCTGCGCCTGGCTGAGGCCACGGCCCGCAGGCCGGGTGCGATCCTCCTCGTCGATCGCGCCACGGGCGTGCTCACAGGCCTCTTCACCGATGGCGACTTGCGGCGGCTGATCGAGCGCGATCGCGCCGCGCTGGATCGCCCGATCACCGACGTGATGACGCGCCGGCCTGGCACGCTCGCCGCGTCGTCGCTGGTGCGCGATGCGGTGCGGATGGTGCGCGAGTATCGTCGCGATGAGGTGCCCGTGGTCGATGATGCGGGCAAGCCGGTGGGCCTGCTGGATGTGCAGGACCTGATCGCGCTCAGGGTGGTGAAGGAATGACGGCCACCCGCACTCCCGCACCCTCCTCACTGCCCATCACCCTTCTGGTGCTGGATATTGACGGCGTCCTCACCGACGGCTCGATCAACCTCGATGATGACGGCCGCGAGACCAAGCGCTTCTGCGCTGCAGACGGCGTGGGTCTGCGCACCTGGCAGCGTTTGGGCTACGGCGTGGCGGTCATCACCGGGCGTGGTGGTTCGGCGGTGCGGCACCGGCTGGCCGACCTTGGCGTGGCTGAGGTGGTTCAGGCCAGCACGGACAAGGCCGCGTCCCTTCGGTCCCTTGCCGAGCGAACCGGCGTGCGGCCCGCGAGCATGGCCTACGTCGGCGATGACTGGCCTGACCGTGCGCCCATGCGCCGCGTGGGCTATCCGATCGCTGTGGCCAACGCGGCGGAGCAGGTGAAGGCCGTCGCCCGGTTCGTCACGGCCCACCGGGGCGGAGACGGGGCCGTGCGCGAGGCGATCGAGCACCTTCTTGACAGAATGGGCCGGATGGGCGACGCGCTGGCGTTGTACGATGCCCCCTAATGGAGTCCGCAGGACCCAGCACACGGAGCGTGCGACGGATCGGCCTGGTCCTTGCCCTCGGCTGCGCGCTGGCCGCGGCGGGCGTGGTCGGCTTCTTGCTCGTGCGTGCGCGCAGCGCGCCGGGTGTTGACCCCGCGCTTGCCAACGCGACCAGCGGCATCACCAGCGCACCGCCATCGGTGGATGTGGCGGAGGTGGGGCTGAAGAACGCCGGGCGTGCCCGCTTTCAGTTTGTGGACAAGCAGGACCCCTCGCGCGTGCAGGGTGTGATGGAGTGGGCGTCCTTGGACCCGCAGGGCGGGGGCAGGGCCCTCGTCACCCAGCCGCGGGCCACGATCTTTCTGTCGGGCGGGCGTCTCGCTCATGTGCGCGCCGCGCGTGGGCGCATCTTCACGCCGCCGCGCAGCGACCAGCCCGAGAGCGGGAACTTTGAGGGCGGCGTCACGATTGCGCTCTTTGAGCCCGGTGCCACCGGGTCGGTGGATGTGGAGCACGACCACCCCGCGGCCACGCTCTTCACGCCCGGTCTCGATTTCAACCTCACGCTGGGCGAGGTCGTGGCCCCGGACCAGTTCCGCTTCAGCACACCCCGCATCGAGATGGCGGGGCGTGCCCTGCGCATGGTGGGCAACCAGGTGCGGCAGCAACTGGAACTCTTCGAGGTCGAGACGACCGATTACGTGCGCTTCTCGGCTGGCGGCGACGGCCTGACCCAGAGCACGCCCGCCGCGGATGAGCCCCTTGTGGACCGGCCGCGGCCTGACGAGGCGGTGGCGGCAGAGCCCGGGGTGAACAGAGAGACCTTCTATCGGGCGGTGCTGGACTCGCGTGTGCGCCTGACGCGCGCGGGTCTGACGGTCTCGGCCGATCGCCTTGAACTCTGGGCCGCGCTCGTGAACAACACCTTGGCCCCGAGCGCTCGGGGCGCTCGGGCCCAGGGAAGCGGGGGGCACACACCACGCGCAGCGATCCGGCAAAGGGGCGCGTTGGGTGCGCCGCGGGTCGTCTTCGCCGCGTTCCAGCACCCGCAGGCTGGCCCAGGGTCGGGCATTGACCCGCGTGCCCAGGAGCCGGAGAGCCTCTACGAGGCGCAGGGCCAGCAGATCGAAATGACCTGGGTCGGGCCGCTGACGGTGAAGCCGCTTGAGCAGCGGCCAGACGAGTTGGACCACGATGAACTGGCGATCAGGCTCACGTCGGATGAGACCGGCCTCGTCACCGCCACCGACGACGCCGCGGGCCTGCGTGCCCAATGCTCGTGGCTGGATTACGGCGCGACCTCGCGAAACCTGGTGCTCAACGGCACCGGCCCCAAGGGCGTGGTGCTGAGCGGCGACGGCCGTGGGCGGCTGGAGGTGCCGATCCTGGCGGCCAACCTGGGCACCGGTGCCGTGGTGGTGCAGGGCCCTGGCGTACTCCTTTCGGCCAGCGAGGACCGCGCCGGCCGGAGAACGCCCGCCGAGAGCGCGGCCCGTTCCCGTCAGATCTCATGGAACCGCCAGGCCGAACTCTCGCTCGCGGTCGCGGACGGGTGGATCACCGACCGCATCAAGGACGCGGCCTTCACCGGCAAGGTGCTCGCCGAGGATGCACGCGGCTCGCTGGTTGCGGGGTTTGTCAAGGCCCACTTCGAGCCCGAGGTGCCGCGCGGGACCGACGTCGCGGCCGGTGATGGTGCCGCGGCGGTGTGGCTCTCGCGTCTGGTGGCCACCGACAACGTGGCGGTGGAAACGGATCAGGCGGCGTCGCTCAGGGCGCAGGCGCTCGACGTGGCCTTTGCACCTTCCACCACCGGCGGCACGCCGGACCCGGTGTCGCTCGCGGCGACCGGTGATGTCTCCGCCCGGCGCGAACAGTGGCGGCTCGATGCGGGCGTGCTGAACGCCACCCTGGTGCGAGACACGGACGGCATCGGCGTCTCCGCGGTGCGGGCGCAGACCGATGTGCGGCTGGTGGGCAATCGGCTGAGCGTGCTGGCGGATCGCTGTGAGGTTGATGTCGCGGCTGAACGCGCAGAATTGTGGGGCCGTCAGGGCACGGGCGAGCCCGAGACCCCGGTGAGCATTGCGCGAGACGGGGGCGCCGTCTCCGGCCCGCACATGATCGTGGACGGGCAGCAGCGAGACCTGGTGGTGAACGGGCCGGGAGCGTTCCGCTTCGTTCGAGACCGGGCTGCGGGCGGCAGTCCGGCCGGAGAAGACGGCCTCGGTTCGCCCCTTGCGCCGGCGCTCGCCTTCCGTCGCAGCCAGCAGGTGCGCGTCGAGGCGACATGGACCACGCGCCTGCACGTGAACGAGGATGCGGGCACGGTCGAGGCAGTCGGATCGGCCACCGCCGTGAGCAGCCCGAGTTCCGCCGAGGTGGACACGCTCAAGGCCGATTGCATCACGCTGGCCTTCACGCCCGTTGAGCGTGCGGCGGGCGGCGCACCGGGCGTGGGCGCTGGGGCCTCGCGCCCCGGCGACCGGTTCGACGCGCCTTCGCCGGCCGCCAGCCGCCGCCGGCTGCTGCGCGCCCAGGCCATCGGCAGCGACGCAAGCCCCGCCAGCGTGGACTCTCGCCGGTACACCGAGAGCGTGGGCAACGTCGAGGACCGGACGCTGGAGCGCATCGTGTATGTGGAGGGCCAGCGCATCATCGCCAGCGACGAAGCCTCGACCATCGAGGTGCCGGGCGCGGGCAAGTTGCTCATTGACGATCGCCGCGCGGGCAAGGGGCGGCCCGCGGCGCGCCAGAGCGTGGGGCCGATCGAACTCTCCGCGTCGAGCGGCACGAGCGTCTTTTCGTGGAGCGGGGGCTTGAACGTGGACCGCCGCTCCGGCGAACTGAGCATGACGGAGCAGGTGCGCCTGCTGCACCGCAGCGCACCGGGAGACCCTGTGACGAGTATGGACTGCGAGCGCCTGAACGCGACCATCCGCGGGGCCGCGTTCGGCGGGGCGGGCTCTGCGGGCCTGGCCGCGCCGGGGCAGCAGACCGAACTGCTCTCGGCTCGTGCCGAGGGCTCGGTGGTGGTGCGGGCGGAGAAGGCCCAACTGGTGGCGGACCGCTTGACATACGACGCGCTCCGGCAGGTGGCCGAGGCCGCGGCCAACCCCGAGAACCGCGTGACCTTCTTCGACCCGGCGAAGCCGCAGCCTGTGACGGCCGCAAGACTCCAATGGGACATTCCGCGGAACAAGGTACGAGTAATCGAGCCGTCCGCCGTCAGTGTCCCCGGTGGGGCCAGGGTGCCGGGACGGTGAGCCGCTCTTCGCTACGCTCGCTCATGGGGCGGCGCGGTCGGTGCTGGCGGGGTGTGGAGCGTGGCCTTGCCGCTCTCGGCGCGGCGATAGTGATCGCGGCGTGCGGGCCCCCCGCAGCGCGAAGCGAACCCGTGCCCGGAGTGGTTGAGGGCACGTATCAGGTTGGCGCATTGGCGGACCGCCACGTTCGGTATTTGCGCGCCGGCCCGAGCGACTCGCCCCGTGTCATCTACATTCACGGCACACCCGGCGATGCCCAGAACTGGCTGGCCTATCTCGAGCGGCGCGTGTCCGGCTTCGAGGCGTGGGCTATCGACCGGCCCGGCTTCGGCGGTTCTTCGTTGGCACGCCAGCCCGGTCACGCCGGCGGCACCAGCATCGCCGACGATGCGATCGAGAGTTTCGCCGCCCAGGCCGCGGCCGTGGAGCCGCTCCTCGTGCGGCAGGGCGGGAGATGGCCCGTGCTGGTTGGCCACTCGCTCGGTGGCCCCATCGCCTGTCGCCTCGCGGCGGAGCATCCCGACAAGGTCGCAGGGCTGGTGATCCTGGCCGGGTCGCTCGACCCGGAGCACGAAACGCTGGCGTGGTACAACGAGGTGGCGGAGTGGTCGCTCCTGTCATGGATGCTGGAACGCTCGCTCCGCGTCGCCAACCGCGAGGTGCTGGCGGCCAAGAAGGAGACCACCCTGCTGCAACCCCTGCTCAGGAACATCCGCTGTCCGGTGGTGATCGTGCACGGGCGGAAGGACGATCTGGTGCCCTTCGCCAACGTCGCGTACATGACGCGCGAGTTCACGGGGGCCGCGAGCGTGCGCGTTGTGGACCTGCCGGACGCGGGCCACTTCTTGCCGTGGGCAGAGGAGGAGCACGTTCGAGAGGCGGTGGAGTCCATGCTGATGGGTGAGGGCAAGCCCTGATCGAGCGTGCGCAACGGTGCGAGGGGGGTTGTACACTCACGCAGCGAGCGCTCGTGCGCCCGCGACTGTTCGCCGTTTCGTCGTCACTTTTACTTTGCTCAAGAGGGTTTCACGATGCTCATGTCTGCTCCTTCGATTCGACGCGCATTGCAGGGTGCCGTGCTGCTGGGTGCGTTGGCTGCCGCGCCGATGCTGGTGAGTGCGACGGCCGCCGGCCAGCCCGCTGAGGGTGGTGCTCCGCCTCCTGCGCAACCGGGTGCTGGCGGGCCGCGCCCCGGCGGACCCGGCGGACCCGGCGGCCCGGGCGCGCGAGGGCCCGGAGGCGCACGCGGGCCGGAGATGTCCATTGAGGGCGCGATGAAGGTGATGAACGGTGGCTACAGCCGCCTGTCAGCGCAGATCACCGACCCCACCAAGGTGGAGGAGAACCTGCGGATCGTCGGCGAGATGCAGCGCGGCTGCGTGGTCGCCAAGAACCAGTCGCCCAAGCGGCAACTTGAGAAGGCGGCCGACGACGCCGAGCGCACCCGTCTGACGGAGGACTTCCGGCGTCGCCTCATCGCTCTGGCGAGAAAGTTGCTCGATGTCGAGGCCGACCTCCTGGACAAGAAATTCGAGAGCGCCCAGAAACACCTCGACGAAGCGCACGACATGGGAGATGCCGGTCATGAGGCGCTCAAGGTCGAGTGAGGACTGATCAGCGGCCGGGAAGCGTGATTCGACGTGCGCACGGGCACCCGGGGCCCACCGCTTGTGCTGGTGGAAGCCCGTATACTTCGGCTCCGCAGCCCAAGGCGCACACGTGAACGAAGAACGCCTGTTTATTGTCTACACCGACATCGTCGGCCACACCCGGCTGATCGACCGTGTGGGTGTCGGCTTCCGGCCCATGCGCCGCGTCCATGATGAGTTGTTCCGCAGCGCGGCGGAGGGTGCGGGCGGCGCGTTCTGCAGCGTGGGAACCGGCGACGGCTTCTACGCGGGCTTCACCACGGCCGGTGCCGCGCTCGACACGGCCCTGACATTCCGCAGGCGCCTGGCGGCGACCGACTGGGACCAGTACCTGAGCGACAAACTCAAGGGGCCGGAGAACGCCGTCAAGGCGCGCGTGGGCATCCACTGCGGGCTGGTGAAGGTTCGCTACGCGGGCACCCAGGCGGTGGACTTTGACGGCCTGCCGCGCAACACGTGCGACAAACTCTGCGCCCTGGCCAAGGGCAACCAGGTGATCCTCTCGCGCGAGGCGTGGGACGAGGTCCGGCTCACGGCCACCGGGGCGAGCGCACTGGACAGCGCGGCGTTCGGCTTCTTCAAGCCCAAAGACTGCAAGGAAGTGGTGGAAGTCTTCGGCGTGGCCGAGGCTGGTGCCGAGATTGGCGCTTGCCCCGAGCAGCCCTCCGAGTACGGGGCGGTGATGTTCACGTACATCGATGAGGCGCTCGAACTGCTCGACCGCATGGGCGACGGTCGCTTCGAGGATCAGTTCATCCGTCTGGAGGGCGTGCTGCAGGAGGTGCTGAAGAAGCACGCCCCGGGTGCGTTCATGAAGCGCCTGGGCAAGGACGGCTTCCTCGTGGCCGCCGACACCGACCTGGACATCGCGCGGGCCGGGCTGGAACTGCGCCGTGCCGTCTTCACCATGTACCGCAAGGGCGAACTGGCGACGATCCTCAAGACGGGCGCCGACTGCGGCAGCGTGCACTTTGAGTACGGCCCGCGTGGACGGCAGGACGTGCGCGACCAGCCCTGCAACATCGCCGCGAAGATCGCGGGCAAACTCTCCAACCGCTGGCAGTTCCTCCTGAGCGATCGGGTGAAGCGCAACGCCCACTCGCGCCTGTCCGACCGGGATGAGTACCAGTGGGTCTCGCTCGGCCGGCGTGACCCGGTGGGCAACGGTGAGACGTTCGAGGTGATCGACCTGCGCGACACGCGGGTTCGCACCGACGAGCGGCCCGTGCTCTGGGTGGACGTGTCGCACGTGCTGCTGCAACTGGGCGGCATGGCCGAGGCCCTGAAGAAGGACCTGACCAGACGCCTGGGCGAACTCTTCGACCGCTCCGCCGGCTCCTGCAACGTCAAGCCGCTCAAGGCGGACCACCCTGCCGGCTTCTACGCGGTGTTTGACGATGTGCTGGCCGCCTTCGACACCGCGGTGGATTTCCACGCCGCGTGCGTGGCCGAGCCTTGGGAACGCACCATGGCGGGCCTGAAACGCCGCCACAAGCGCGACAGCCTTGCTCGCGTGGGCCTCATGCTCGGGCAGGTGACCACCGCCGTGACCAACTCATGGGTGGATGCCCCCGAGGGGCCGGGTGTCGATGCCGCGCGGCAGATGATGGGCGCTCAGGCGGGCCCGGGCGTCACCGTGCTCGTTGGCAACTCGATGCGCAACGCCGTGGAGGCCCGGGTCGCGGACCTGCGTGGCCTCGGCTCTGATGCCCGCGCCGGTCGCACGCCCGCGGTCTTCACCCCCGTCCGCACGCCCACCGAGTGGCCCGAGTCCATGCTGGGCAAGGTCTGGGGTGTGGAGGCCGAGTCTGGCGCGATGGGGAACATCAACCCGGTCGTGAAGTGGGGGCTCCTTGCCGCGGCCATTGCCGTGGTGGGCACCGTCGGACTGGTTGTGTTTCAAACCAAGATGGGCAAAGATGGGTCGGGCCCGTCCTTCATTCAGGGCGGCCAGGCACCCGAACTCACGGAAGCCAATCGAGCGCTGCAAGATGCTCTGGCTGCCACGACCTCGGCTCTCGACAAGGAGCCGCCGAAGGCCGCTTTCCGGAGGCTGGTGCTGGAGGGCGTGAAGTCCTCGGCCGCCAACCTGCTGCTCACTGAGAACGGCAAGCCGTTCGCCAGCCAGCGCTTGATCGTGCCGGAAATCAATCGTCTGGCCGCGCTGACGGCGCTGCTTGCCAAGCCCGGCGTGTGGACTCCGATGGACGAGGCCGCCGCGGCGAAGGACTACCTGCAAGCGGCAAACGGCGACCAACTCCGCGGGTGGAGCACGGTGGGCGCCGACGCGCAGGCCTGGGCGGCCGGTGTGGTTGACGATTACACCCCCTACACGGGCGCAACCACGGGTGGCCGCGCTGCGTGGGACCAAGCCCTGAGAAATGCACGCGCGGCACTCGCGACCGACGGCATTCCCCCCGAGAGGCGGGCGAGCCTGCAGAACGGGTTCGAGGAACTCATGGGCCGCGTGCCCAACGAGTGGGACTCGCTGGCGATGGTGCGGCGGTATCGCGCGAAAATCGACAGGGTTGCATTGAGTCTGGACGAAGCGGCACAGGCCCTGACGTTGGCCAGCAACGAGGCGATCAAGACAGCCAAAGTGACGCCTGCCGGCCCGTCTCCCGTCGAGGCGGCACTTCGGGATCGGTTGAAGCGAGACCCCTTCCCCGACGATGCGGCCGAGAAGAACCTGTTTTGGCGCGTGGTGGTTGTCGGGTGGGTGAGCGGGCAACTTGCCCGAGGCTCTGCCGATGCCGCCGAGTTGACCAAGAAGGTGGACGCGATTGAGGCCGCGCTCAAGTCCGCGGTGGAGAGAATCGAGAACCAGGACCCGGAGCCTCTCCCTGCAATGCTCAGCCCTGAGTGGCGAGAGGTGTTCGGCGAGGTGTGCGCAACGGCCCGCGAGAGCGTGCGGAAGGCGTTCTACGACGGGCTCCAGGCGGCTCCGAGTGTGGAACCGAGGCCCGAGGCGATCGCCAGTGCGCTTGCCCGGGCCAAGGACGAACTTGAAGAGCGGTACAAACGCAACGCAGAAGATTTGTTGGGCGTGCAGACCGTGCTGGATGCAATGCAGGATGGCACCTCGTTCTCCATTTCTCTCAGTCGGCCTGGCGGTGAGAAGGCATCCTTGCGAGACTGGCACACCTACGACGCTGGCGGTGGCTGGGACACGATCCGCCACGTCGCCCCAGTGGCGGATGTCCTCAAACGCCTCGGACGGATGAAGGACCTGGCCGAGGCGGACTCCATTCAGAGTCTCAACGTCCTCCTTGCCGATGCCGGCAACAGGCCCGAGGCCGTGGCCGCCGCGTGGGACCGGCTCACGAGCCCAGCGGGTCTGGGCGGCAGGCCCGACGGCGCGTGGCTCGCGGCCTGCGCCAGGGTGCTGCGCGAGGTGCAGAATGTCGAGGGCGGCAAGGGGTGGGCCGCCCGGAGCCGGGCCATGTACGAGCGCGCGGCCGAACTGGCCGCGCACGCCCGCTCGACGCCCGAAGCCCGGAACAACCCCGTGTCGGTGGAAGCATCCATCACGGAACTGGCCACCGTGCTCGCGGGTGTCAACATCCCTCTGGAGGCCCGGTTGAGCGAGTTGCTTGAGCCCGAGGTGCGAGCGTCGCGTGTGTTCTGGCAACTCGAACTCGCCGTGCGCGAATGGCAGGCTGACAAGGCCGACAAGGCGAAACAGGCGACGGATCGTCTCTTGGAGCAGACCGCGGTCCTGTTCAACCAAGCGGACGCGATGCAGCAGGCCATGCCGGGGTTCCCGCGTGTCCAATACCAGCGGCTCAGGGCCGCCTTCGATTGCGAGAGCAAACGTGGCGATGCCGTGAGCGGCACGCGCCGCGACTTTGCCCGCATCGGCCCGGCCGTGAACAGCGATCGCTGGCGCTTCGTCGGCCCCGATCTCGCGGCCGAGATGCCGCCGGTCTTGCGCTACGAATATGTGGGCGACAAGCCCGCCGAGTTGGCGGTGAGCGCGGGTGCCACGCCGGGTGTGAACCAGTTGGAGTTTCGACTGCTGGAAGCACCCACGGGCGGGGCGCTGCTGTCGGCGGGGGGCGATCCTGTCTACCTCTGCACCACGTCCGTCTCCGTCGGCGTATTCATGATTCAGTCCCAGCCGCGCACGCGCGATTTCTCGCCCGGGCCCAACCTCTGGGGCGAGAATCAGAGAGAACTGAAGGAGGTTTCCGGCCTCTTGGGTTGGCGCCTCGCCCCCGATCGGCGCATCGACCCGGCGGCACCCGCCGGGGCGCTCAGCCCGCCCAAGGGCAGCGCGTGGGTCGCGCGAGCGGAGTTTGACACCAACGCGTGGCAGAACCTCGGAACGTCGAACAGGTCGTACTTCCCCGCCGGGCTTTCAGATCAGAGGCCCTTCGAGCCGTCGGTGGAGTCACCTGTGCAGGCATTGCGAGCCGACACGGCCGCGTTCCTTGCCCGCACGCTGGGTTGTCGCCTGCCCACGGACGCGGAGTTTCAGGCGGCGTTCGATATGGAGATGAAGGCTGGCGGTGGGGGCAACGCCAAGGATCCGTCCTCGTGGAACCTGCGTGATCAGGCCTTCCGTGCAACGGAGGTGAACCTGAAGGAAGAGGTGTTCAAGGACATCAAGAACATCCCCAATCTCCGGACCAATGCCCGAATCTCCGACGTGCGAACCATCAGGGACGAATGGTATGAGAGCAACGATGGGGCGGTGTTCTTCATGCCCGTGGCGCGCCCCGCACGCCAAGGAAACTATCTCTTCCTGCACCTGATCGGGAACGTGGCGACATTCACATTTCCCGACGCCAGCGCGATGGATGCGCTGAACGCCGGTGCCACAGCGACACCCAGCGCGATCGAAGTCTTGCAGGACCGCGCCTCAGATTTCCATGTTGTCGGGCGATCGGCGCTCTCCGCCGTGGTCTCGCCGGAGCGCTGGCGTGAGCCCGTTGAGGGGAGCCCCTTCAGAGTTCCACGCGATATCGCGCGCGTGGCCTTCTCCGATGTCGGCCTGCGCCTCGCCCTCACCGCCAAGCCGGTGGTGGTCGAGAACACCGCCTGCGACCCGACGCTCGCCGCGGCCTTCGAGGAGATGCGGGTGGCGCTGAACCGCAGCAAGTAGCCCCCGGGGTCGCTCACTCGCCGGACGTGCGCACCTGGGCGTACACCGGACCCATCGAGTTGTTCAGTCGGGCATACGTCAGGTCGGGGGTCTGGAAGACCGCGCTCCCGAAACTGTCGCCAACGCCCGCCGAGGTCTTGTAACTCGACACGAGTGTCGAGCGGACGGCCGGAGCCTCGTTCTGTGTCGCCTGCACCGACGTGTTGTGGGCGCACCCGCCGCACACCGCCGCGACGGCCATACCCGAGACCACCAGCACGCTGTTCGTAGAACCACGCTTCATGACTCGCTCCTCGTGCGACGCGCGGCGTTGATCGCCGTGCTGACGCCACACACACATCGGAGCACGAGTGCACCGGCTCCCACGGCATCCGGCGTTGAGGCGCGCATTGCCGGTTCCCCAGACCGTCGCGGCGGCGCTGAGCGCCGAACCGGCACGCTCGCGGGCCCGATACGTCCCGCGTGGGGTCGCCGACAGCCGACAGGTCGGGCGGGGTCCGAGAATTGTGGCCGCGCCGCTTCGGATGGCCGATGTTGGTGGACACTTGACGGACTGCGCGCCCTGCGTCTACTATCGGTTTCTGGTCGGGTCATGAGTCACGAGGGCCGGTGCGCTGGCTGCTCGCTCGGGGAGTTTCATGATGAAGAATTTGTCGCAGGTCGGCGGTCAGCAACGGGGCACGACGAACGCGGAGTGGTGCGGCCGCGGACGGATGACTTGCCTCACGCTGGCCTCCGTGGCGGGCCTGATGCTGGCTGCGGGCCCCGCATTTTCGCAGCCCCCTAGGCAAGGACCAGCGACGGGCCTGACGCCCCCGACGGGCAAGCCCGCGCCGACACCCACCGTGCCGGTGCGCCCCGCCGCCGTAGCCGCGCCCGTGGCCACCGTGGACAACCCCTTCCCGGTGTCGGGCTTTGTGCCCGGGTACGCGGACGCGATCCGCGACCACCCCGGCCTTCCATCGGTGCCCGACCTCATGTCGGAAGCACGCGTGGCGCTCGTTGGGACGCCGGGTGGTTTTGATACCCCTTCAATGGGCGCCACGGCCCCGACGTACTCGCTCTCGGAGATCGGTGCCCTGCTGGAAAAGGACGGCCCCAAGGTGTTCTCGCGGCGTGCCCTGGAAGCGGTGCTGGGCGGCGTGCGCGACGCGCTCAACGCTCGCGGCATTGTGGGCGTGTGGATCGAGTACGACCGCGAGCAGGTGGAGGTCACCGTCACGCCCGGCGTGGACGGACCGGACTTTTCTCAATGGTCCGACCGGCGCGGCGCGGCGGAGCAGACGCTCACCATCACCGTCAACGTGGCCACCGTCGCGCAGGTGCGTACCGTCGCCTCGGGCGACCGCATCGAGATGACCGATCGCGTCGACTCGTCGGAGCAGGTTCGTGTGGCGAGGAACTCGCCCGTCAAGCCCTCCGCGGGCGACCTGGTGAACCGCTCGGACCTGCTCAACAAGCCGCAACTCGACGACTATGTGCTGCGGCTCAACCGTCGGGCGGGCCGTCGTGTCGATGTGGCCGTGGCCCCGGGCGAGGAGCCGGGCACCGCCGTTCTCGACTACCTGATCCGTGAGAACGACCCGCTCACCATCTATCTCCAGGGTTCCAACACCGGCACCCAGCAGACCGAGGAGTGGCGCGTCCGTTTCGGCCTGATCCACAGCCAACTCACCAACAACGACGACCAACTCTCGCTCGACTACGTCACCGGCGGCTTCGAATCGTACCACAACCTGACGGCTGCCTATGAGTTCCCGATCTTCGATATGGACACGCTCCGTCTCAAGATCCACGGCAATTACAACGAGTTCGACGCCTCCGATGTCGGATCGGGCTCGGGCTTTACCGGGTCCGGCTACTACGTCGGCACCGACCTGATCTGGAACTTCCTCCAGGTTCGCGAATGGTTCTTTGACGCGGTGGCCGGCGTCCGCTTCCAGCACGTGGACGTGGACAACCAGGTGGTCAACACCCGAGGTGAGAGCGACTTCTTCTTCCCGCGTTTGGGCCTGAACATCGAACGCAACACCCAGACCGCCTCCACCTACCTGTTCTCCAGCATCGAGTTCAACGCTGCGGACATCGCTGACACGCCCGAGAATCTCGACAGCCTGGGACGCACCGGCACCACGCGCGACTTCACCATCTTCCAGGGCAGCCTGGAGCAGACGTTCTACCTCGAGCCGATCTTTGATTCGGCCGCCTTCAACGCGGGCACGTCCACGCTGGCGCACGAGGCGGCCTTCATCATCCGTGGCCAGACCGCGTTCAACGACCGCGTGGTGCCCTCCTTCCAGGGCGTTGCCGGTGGCTTCTACTCTGTGCGGGGCTACGAGGAGTCCGAGTCTTCCGGCGATTCGCTCGTCCTCTTCACCGCCGAGTATCGCCTGCACCTGCCCCGCCTGTTCGAGCCCACCACCGACACCACCGACTTTTTCGGTGAGTTCCGTTACGCGCCTGAAGCCGGTATACCGTACTCGCGGCCGGACTGGGACCTGATCCTGCGGGCCTTCGTGGATGTGGGCCAGGTCTACAACAACGACCGTCTCTCGTTCGAGCGAGACGACACGCTGATCGGTCTGGGTGGCGGTGTGGAACTCCAGGTGCGCCGGAACCTGAACGTTCGGGTTGATGTTGGTGTGGCCGCGGAGGACACGCAGGCCACCCAGTCGGGTGACGTTCGCGTCCACTTCGTGGGCACCCTGCTGTTCTGACGGTCCTGGCCCGCCGCGTCGGCACGCGCCCCGCCGACGCGAGCGGCATTTCAGTGAATTGCGGGGGAATGGTCCAAGGATGTGCCGGGCGAACGATCCGTGCCGGCTCACGCATCGAATAGAACTCTCGGTCGGCATGATGCCGACCCTTCTGTGGCGGAGCGATCCATGCAAAGCAAGAACGATCAGGCCAACACCGCGACCTTCACCAACGCCAGCGGGGGCGAGTTCGTCCGCCGCCTCGCCATCGGCGGCGCGTCCCTCACCGTTCTCGCGGGGGCGTTGTATGCGCAGCCCGCCGGCGAGCAGATCGTGGCCGGCAACGTCGGCATCACCCGCAACGGCAACCTCACCCAGATCACCGCCTCCAACGGCGCGGCGATCAACTGGCGGTCGTTCGATATCGGGGCCGGGCAGACGGTGCAGTTCCTTCAGCCCGGGGCGGATGCGCGCGTCCTCAACCGTGTGACAGGGCCGGACCCCACCCAGATCGCCGGCACCCTGCTCGCCAATGGCCGTGTCTATATCGTCAACCCCGCGGGCGTGTACTTCCGTGCCGGCAGCGTCGTCAACGCGGGCGCGATCTACGCCGCGGCGGGCAAGGTCTCCGATGCGGACTTCGCCCGCAAGATCGACCGCTTCACCGACATGACCGGATCGGTCGCCAACGCCGGCCTGATTCGTGCCGCGCAGGTCGTCCTCACCGGGGCCGCTGTCGGCAACTTCGGTCGCATCGATTCGCCCAACGGCACCGTGATCATGGCCGCCGGCAAGGACGTGCTCATCGGCGAACGCAACGGCACGATGTACGCACGCGTGAGCGCTGGCACCGCCGAGGCACGGGGCGAGCTGGCCTCCTCCGGTGCGGGCGTCTCGAACACGGGCGAGATCTACGCCCGCGGCGGCACATACCAGGCCGTCACCGGTGACATCTTCGGCATGGCCATCCGCCAAGGTGGCCAGGTCACCGCCAGCCGTATCAGCGTCACGGGTGGCAACGCCACCGCCACCACCGTCGACGGCCGCCTCGATGCCTCAGGCCTCGATTCCGGCCAGCGCGGCGGCAAGATCGAGGTCACCGGCCAAACCGTTGCTGTGCGCGGGGCAACCCTTGATGCGTCAGGTTCCGCAGGCGGCGGAGTCATTAACGTGGGCGGTGGATACCAAGGCCGCGGCGAGCTCGCCAACGCCGAGCGCACCTTCATCGACCAGAGCAGCAGCATCAACGTCGACGCGGTTGACGCAGGTCACGGTGGCAACGTCGTCATCTGGTCCAACCTCTACACCCTCTACCGCGGCCATGCCTCCGCTCGCGGCGCGCGCGCGGGCGGTGACGGCGGCTTTGTCGAGGTCTCCAGCAAAGACACCCTCGCCTTCCGCGGCACGGTGGAGGCCCGCGCTCTGGGCGTGGGCAAGGCCGGCAAACTGCTGCTGGACCCCAAGTTCATCATCATCAGCGACACGGGTGCCGATTCCGTGGCCGCCAACGACACCTTCGCAGAGAACGCCGCGGCCACGGCCACGTTCGATGCCGATCTCATCACCACCGTGCTCAACGGCGGCACCGACCTTGAACTGCAGGCCAACACCGACATCACCATCGACGAGATCATCACCGTCAACAACGGCGCCGGCGACGGCGGCATGTTCACGCTCCGCGCCGGCCGCAGCATCCTGATCAACCAGAACATCACCACGGACAACGGCGCGTTCAACGCCTTCGCCAATGACTCGGGCGCCACCGGCAACCGCGATGCGGGTGCGGGCGTCATCACGATGGCCTCCGGCGTGGTGGTGGATACCGGCACCGGTGCCGCGACGTTCTCCATCGGCACCAACGCGCTCGCGGGCGCTTCGGGCGGCGCTCTCACGCTCGACACCGTGACCGCGGCTTCGATCATCGCCGATGCCACGGGCGCGGCCACGCCCGGCTCGGGTGCCGCGGGCGCCAACACCGGCGCCTTGGCAGTGAACGGCGTGCTTACCACCAGCACTGGCGGCGTCACTCTGCGGGGCGGCACGGTGACGACCAACGCCGGTGCCTCCATCGATACCAACACGGCGGGCGCCTTGGGTGCGGTGGCCGTCACGGCCACGGCCGGCGACCTCGCGGTGGGCGACTCCATCGCCACAACCGGTGCCAGCGTCGGACTCACCGCCAGCGACGATGTGCTGCTCACCGCTGCGGTTCAGACCGTCGGCGGGGCTTTCACCGTTGCCGCGGATGCGGACGGGAGCGGCGCGGGCGCGTTCACCAGCACCGCCACGGGTACGGTCGACACGACCAACGCGGGTGCCGACGGCACAATCGCCATCATGGGTGCCGATGCCAACATCGGTGCCTCGCTCACGGCGGGCACCGGCGCCTTCACGTTCCAGCCTCTGGCCAACACCAACGTCGGCGTTGGCGACACGGCCGTCGCCGGCTTCAACCTCGATAACACCGAACTGGCCTTCGTCATCGGCACCGGCAGCGTGTTGATCGGCGACGGCTTGTCAAGCTTCGTCACCAACCTCACGGTCGACAACGCCCAGTTCGCGGGCATCACCGCCGGTGCGGGCAACACCATCACGTTCAACGCGCTGCGCTCGAACAACGCCGGCACGCTGAGCTTCGAGACCACCGCCTCTTCGTTCACGCAGTTCGCCGGCGGCCTCTTCGCCGTCGGTGCCGACGCGGTGAGCACCACCACCACGCTCACCGCCTCCACGATCGACCTGCGCTCCGGCTCCGACGGCACGGGCGACCTGGCCATCGGCGGCGGCGCGGTGTTGTTTGCCGACACCATCACGCTGACGGCCGGCGCGGGCGCCCCGGGCACGGCCCGCATCACGTTCGCGGCGGGCGGCGTGTTCGGCGACGCGAGCGGCATAGGCCTGCCGGGCAACTTCAACATCATCAGTGATGCGGCGGTGGGCGGCAACGCGGGCGATACGACCCTGCCGCTGGCCACGGCCTTCAGCGTGGGCGGCGATCTGACGGATGTGAACTACAGCGTGACCTCGTTCGGCACGATCACGCTCACCAACGCCGCCTCGACGAACAACGCGAATCTGAGCCTCACTCCCGGCGCGGGTGCCAGCAACCTGGTCACCCTCAACTCTCCCACCACCTTCACGCTCTCGGGCCTCACGCTCGCCCCCACCACCATTGTGGAACTCGGCCAGAACACTACCATCGCCACAACCGCCGGCTCGAACACGGCCCTGTCCTTCGGCCAGGTCCGTACCAACGCCGACAGCACGTTCTACGGCCTCAGCGTGGTCATGAACAACGCGGGCGACTCCACCGCCTTCACCCACGATGTCGGCGGCGGCGTCGGCAGCCTGCGTGCCCTCGGTGGCCTCAGCATCACCAGCCCCGCTGGCGCTGGCCTGGCCTTCACCGGTCAGGGCGGCGCGCCCGGTATCACGCAGTCCATCAACGTCGGCAGCCTCACCATCGGTGCCAGCGGCCAGAACGTCAACACCACCATCGACGCCACCGTGCTCACGCAGATTGATGCCGCCAACACCGGCGTCACGATCTTCGGCACACTCCTCTCCTCGGCCGTCACGCCCGGCTCATTCCGCAACCTCACCATCAACCTGTCCGGCGGCACGCTCGCCTTCAACGGCAACGTCGGCGGGGCCAGCCAGGCCGCGGCCACGCAGCGCCTGGGCACCTTCACCGTCGGCGGCACCGGCACCGTCAACCTGTTCGACAACCTCAACGTCCAGAGCGGCAGCATCAACACCGCCGTTCAACTCGTCCGCAACCTCACCACCGTCAACGCCTTCGAGACGACGGTCAGCACGCTCGGCTTCACGTTCGGCTCCACGGTCGATGCCGACCTCGGCACCAACACCCGCGCCCTCTCCGTCAACACGCCCTTCGGCGCGTTCACCACCTTCGCGGGCAGCGTGGGTGATCTGGCCGGCACGGGTGCCGCGGCCAGCCTCACCAAGGTCACCTCCGTCGCCACCGACGGCTCGGGCATCGCCTCGTTCCAGAGTGTGGTCTACACCACCGGCGCCCAGACCCTGCAGGGCACCGCCGTGAACCTCGGCGGCGCGGGCGGCATCATCTACAACTCCGACACCGGCACCATCACCATCGGCGACACCGTCGCCAACATGTCGGTCATCACACTCAACGGCGCGCCGGGCCTGCAAGTGAGTTCCGGCGGCGCGGGCGCGGCTGGCAACGTCATCTTCGCCGGCACGGTCGAGGCGGCCGCCGCGGGCGTGCAGTCGCTCACGGTCAACACGGCCGGCAACACCGCCTTCAACGCCAACGTGGGCGGCACCACGGCTCTTGCCAGTGTCACGACCGATCAACCCGGCACGGTCACCGTTGGCGTGGCAGGCACGCCCGTCAACATCAACGTGAACGATCCCACCGCCGCGCTGGGCGGCAACATCACGCTCAACGAGTTCACCGCCACGCTCAACGGGATGTTCACCACCAACGGTGGCAACTTCGCCGTTGGCGACCAGGCGACGCCGGCCAACGGCACCATCTTCCTCTCCGGCGACACCTCCGTGAACGCCGGCTCGGGCACCATCGGTTTCTACGGCACGGTTGACGACACCGCAGCGGGCACCAACGCACTCTCCACGACCAGCAGTGCCGTGGGGGGGCTTGCGGGCGAGGGCACGCAGTTCTTCGGCAACGTGGGCGGCACGGCGGCGCTGCTGAGCCTCACCACCAACGGCGCCGGCGACGTGGGCATGTTCGGTAACGCGACGACCACGGGCAGCCAGAACTACGCCAACACCGGCGGCACCAACTTCCTGGGCACCGCCTACACCGTCAGCGGCAACGTGGGCGGCACGTTCGCGGTTGCGGGTCCGGCCATCATCGGCAGCAACGTGGTGATCGACACCACCGCATCCCTAGCAAACGGCACCGTCGCGTTCATGGGCACGGTGGACGACGCGGCGCTGGGCGCCAACTCGCTGACCGTCAACAGCCTCGCGCCGGGCGGCGGCACCGCCGCCACCGCGGGGGTGCAGTTCCAGATGGCGGTGGGCGGCACCACGGCCCTCGAGAGCCTGGTGGTCAACGGCGCGGCAACGAGCGTATCGGCCCTGAACGTCAGCACCTTCGGCAACCAGACGTTCGCCAACACCGGCACCACCTTCCTCAACGGCACCTATCTCACCGTGGTGAACGGCGCCACGGCGGCCACCGGCGCGTTCAGCGTTGCGGGCCCCACGCTGCTGAGCGGCAACACCACCGTCAACACGTCCGCCAGCACGGCCCAGACGGGCACGATCCTGTTCTCCGGCACGGTCGATTCCACCACCGGCAACAACTTCGCTCTCAGCACCACCAGCACCGTGGGCGCACCCGGCGACACCGCGGCGACCGCGGGCACACGCTTCCTCGGCGCCGTGGGCGCGACCGATGCCCTCTCCACCCTCACCACCAACGGTGCCGCGGGCTCGGTCTCCCTCCTGAACGCTACCACGGCCGGCGACCAGACCTTCAACAACACAGGCAACACTTTCCTCAACGGCACATACCTCACCACGGCCGCGGGCGCCAACGGCCAGTTCAGCACGACGGGCCCGGTGCTGCTCGCGGGGAACACCGCGGTCAACGCGGGCTCGGGCACGATCACGTTCAACAGCACGGTTGACGACACGGTGGCGGGCACCAACACGCTCTCGACCACCAGCACGGCGCTGGGCGGCCTGGGTGGTGAGGGAACCCAGTTCATCGGAAACGTGGGCGGCACCGCGGCTCTGCTAAGCCTTACCACCAACGGCACCGGCGATGTGGGCATGTTCGGTAACGCCACGACCACGGGCAGCCAGAACTACGCCAACACCGGCGGCACCAACTTCCTCGGCACCGCGTACACGGTCAGCGGCAACGTCGGCGGCACGTTCACCGTGGCCGGGCCGGCGCTCATCGCCAACAACGTGACGGTCGACACCAACGCATCCCTGGCCAACGGAACCGTCACGTTCATGGGCACGGTGAACGACGCGGTGCTGGGCACCAACTCGCTGACAGTGAACAGCCTGGCGCCGGGCGGCGGCACCGCCGCGACGGCGGGAGTGCAGTTCCAGATGGCCGTGGGCGGCACCACAGCGCTCGAGAGCCTGGTGGTGAATGGCGCGGGCACGACCGCATCGGCGCTCAACGTCACCACGTTCGGTAACCAGACGTTCGCCAACACCGGCAGCACCTTCCTCAACGGCACATACCTCACCGTCGTGAACGGCGCCACCGCGGCCACCGGCGCGTTCAGCGTGGCCGGCCCCACCGTCCTCGCGGCCGACACCACCGTGGATACGTCCGCGAGCGGCGCCGCCGGCCTCATCACGTTCGCTGGCACGGTCGATTCGGGCAACGGCGCGGGCGTGCCCTTCGCCCTCACCACCAACAGCGTGGCCACCCTCAACGCCGGCAACGGCGGCGCGGGCACGCAGTTCCAGGCCCTCGTCGGCTCCGGCCTCGCGGGCACGGGCACACTCGCCAGCCTCACCACCATGGGCGCGGGCGGCACAGTCTCCAGCATCGGCGTGCAGACCACCGGCAACCAGGCCTTCAACAACACCGGCAGCACCACCCTCAGCGGCACGTTCCTCACGGCGGCCAACGGCGGCACTGCTGCCACGGGCGCCTTCAACGCCGCCGGCCCCGTCATTCTCGCGGGCAACACCATCGTCAACCCCTCCGCCAGCGGTGCGGCAGGCAATGCGACCTTCTCCAGCACCATCGATTCCGACACGGACAACAGCAACCGCAACCTCACCGTCACGCTTGATCCCGGCGCGGGCGCGGCATCGGCCACCTTCACCGACAGCATCGGCACGGGCAACGGCAACCTCCGCCGCCTCGGCCAGTTGGAGGTCACCGGCGGCGCCAACACCTTCACGCTCTTCAACGGCATCGGCGCCACCCAGAATGTGAACGTGCTCGGTGCCGATTTCGGCAACGCCGCGCGTGTGGCCAGCGCCAACGGCGGCCTGGCGATCGATTCCACGGGTGTCGGTGCCCTGGGCAATGTGGATTTCCGCAGCACGCTTGATCCCTCCGGCGGCAACCGCAACTTCGCTCTCACGCTCAACGATGCTGCCGCATTCGGCAACTTCGCCGGCGATGTGGGCACGCAGGACTTCTTCGCCACCTTCACCACCAACGGCGCCGGCACGACCGCCTTCACCTCCGCGGCCGGCGGCGGCCAACTCATGCGTGCCATCACCATGGCCTTCAACAACCGCGTGACGGTGGCCAACCCCACGCTCACCACCTTCCGGGGTGTCGGGGGCAACGGCGTCGGCGGTGCGCCCGCCATCACGTTCAACGGCCTGCTGGATTCGGATGGGGCCGTGGCCCGCAACGTCACCCTTGACGCGACGGCCGTGACGCTTCCGACCATCGTCATCAACAACGATGTCGGCACCGTCAACCGCCTCGGCACGCTCACCACCACGCCCGGCATCGCGACCTCGCTGACCAACTTCACCAAGACCACCGGCGGCAGCCAGATCATCAACGTCGGCACGGGTGTCTTCGGCCACGCCGTAACCGTCGCTCACGGCACACTCACTACGTTCGATGCCAACGTCGGCAACCTCTCCTTCCTCGGCACTGTCGATTCCAACGATGCCACCGCGAAGAACCTGACCACCAACACCTCCGCCGCGGCCAGCGCGACGATCTTCGGCTCCGATGTGGGCCTGACGAACCGCCTGGGCACGCTCACCACCGGCGGCTCCGCCACCTCGCAGACCCGCTTCACGGAGGCTGCCAGCGCGGTCCAGAACGTCAACGTCGGCACCGGTGTCTTCAACAACGCCGTCACCGTCGGTCACGGCACGCTCACCTCGTTCGATGCCAGCGTTGGCAACCTCTCCTTCAACAGCACGCTCGATTCCGACGTGGCACCGCCCAAGAACATCACCACCAACACCTCCGCCGCGGCCAGCGCCACGGTCTTCGCGACCGACATCGGCACGCTCAGCCGCCTGGGCATCCTCACCACGGGCGGCTCGGCAACCTCGCAGACGCGCTTCACCGAGACAGCCTCGGGCGGTCAGGTTGCCAACGTCACCAGCGCGGCGTTCAACAACGCCGTCACGCTCGGCCACGGCACACTCACCACGTTCGATTCCAACGGTGTGGGCGCCCTGGGCAACGTCGCCTTCAACTCCACGCTCGATTCCGATGTCGATGCGGGCCTCCGCAACGCCACCATCAACATCACCGACGCGGGCGCCTCAGCCATCTTCGCGGGCGATGTCGGCCGTACCAACGCCACCACCGGTGTGGGTGCGGTGACTCCCCGCCGCCTCGGCCAGTTGATGGTCACGGGAGCCGCCGCTTCAACCACCGCGTTCACGTCCGCCGCGGCGGGCGGCCAACGGATCGATGCCACGGGTATGTCCTTCGCCAACAACACCACCATCGCCAACGCCACGCTCACGGCCTTCGAGGCCAACGGTGCTGGCGCGGCGGGCAACGTCCTCTTCACAGGCACGCTCAACTCCGCCGTCCCAGCCACGTTCCGCTCGGCCCGCGTCACCACGGGCGCGGGCGTGGCCCTGGCAACATTCGGCGGGGACGTGGGCGGCACCAACCCGCTCGGCCAACTCGTCGTCGGTGGCAACAGCCAGTTCAACGGCAACGCCACCCTCAACGGTGACGCCCGCCGTATCTCCACCGACACCACGCTCGTCCTGCTGAGCCCTGTTCCGGCCGCAACCGATGCCATCCAGCCGCTCGCGGCCATCGGTGCCCTCCAGCCCCGCATCAGTTTCACCAACACCGGCACGCTCGCGGTGGGTGGCGCAGTGACGATCGCCGGCAACAACGGCTCGCTCCTGTTCGCCAACACCATCACCCGTGCCGCGGGCGTCGGGGCTCGCAGCCTGGCGCTCACCACGACCGCCCCGGTTCTCACCGGCGCGCAGTATGACCTGCTCACCGACGCCCAACGCCGCCTCTTCATCCAGAGTTACATCCCCGCGGTCGCGTTCGGCGGCAGCATCGGCAGCACGGTGATCGGTGGGCGGCTCGATTCCTTCACGCTCAACGCCGCCGGGCTGCGTGGCCTGGGCACCGCGGCCGGCGCCCAGTCCATCCTCAGCAGCGTGGTCTTCTCCAGCGCCTACCAAACCAACAACTTCGCCCCGCTCACCGTCGCCACGGTCGGCGGGCTGGACACGATTGGCAACTCGCCGACCTTCCAGATCGCCACCACCGGCCCCATCACGTTCGGCCAGAACGAGAAGGTCACAGCCTTCGGCAACCTGCAACTGCTGTCAAACGCCGGGGCCATCACGGTGGGCGATCTGACCGCGATCGGCGGCCCGGGCGGCACTTCGGGCAACCTGATCGTGGGCGAGGCCGGCACAACCGCCACCAACGTTCTCACCCGTGCCGCGGGACGTGTGGCCAGCGTTGGATCCGCGGCCGTTGCGACCTCAACGGACCTGGGTGTGGACTTCGTAGGCACCTCCATCACCTTCGTGACGGCGATCACGCAGATGGGCACCGGTCCCGCGCCCCTCTATTCCACGCCCACCGGCGACATGGTTCTGGTCAACGGTGCCGCGCCGGCCGCAACGTTCATCCGCGACTTCCCCGGCGACCTCTACGACGGCACGCCCGCCGTGCCCCTCACACCCCTGGCCGACGGCTCGATCGCCGGCACCGTGCCCCCGGGCACCGCCGGCAACATCCTGCTGCTCGACATCCGCGCCGATGGCCCGGTGCAGCGTTCAGACCGCAACGCCTTCGTCAACCAGGTTGACATCCGCGGCCTGCGCCCCATCCTGGACGACCTCTCGATCAAGACGGCCGACCGCGAGCAACTCCGCAAGATCGACATCCTCGTGAGGGACCTGCCCGCCCGCGAGATCATCGATGCCCTGATCGGCCGCGCCGTGTACAACGACCGCCCCGGCGTGTCCGACTACTACGGGGCCACGCCGTTCCAGCAGTCCAAGTCGGCGCCGCGTCTGTCGTACGATGCCGTCGCCAAACTCGTCTCGGCCTTCAACGTCCTCGAGCCCGACCGCGATGCCGTGTCGATCGCTGTCACCGACGCCTTCAACGCGGTCGTTGGGCAGTCGGCCGACGGGGTCTTCTCCGCCGAGGCCTTCGTGGCCTACGCACGCACGCAGGGTGCCGACACGGCACAGGGCTCGGCCCTCGCGCGGGTTCGCGAGTTGCTGGACCTGGTTGACATCCTTGCCCTGGCACCCGCCGAGACTCGGCTCGTCAAGCGGGCCATCGTCAAGCGGTTTGGCCCCGGCGAGGCCACGCGAGAGCAGTTGGATGCGCTGGCCGAGGCTATCCAGCGGCGTGAGCAGTTGGCCGCCCGCTGAGACCGGGGGGCGCGTTCGTCCCATATGACCATCCGCCTTTCCACCGCCGCGGCCTTCCGCGGCGGTTTTCGTTCGGGCGGGGTGTTCACCCAATCTTGCGAGCCGCCTTGTGCTCTCGCAACGCGTTCCCCTTGCTGGCGGTACGCTCCCCATCCGCCTGTCCGTCAGCCTTCGGAGGTTCACGCATGTCGCACACCGCCTCGGCCGTCCGGTCCTCCCGCCTTGCCGCGCTGCTGATCTCGGCAGGCGCTGCCTCCAGCGTCGCGATCGCACAGGGCCAGCCCGACGCGGCGATGCTGCGTTTCCCCGACGTCAGCGCGACCCACGTGTGCTTCGTGTACGCCAATAACATCTGGTTGGCTCCACGCGAGGGCGGCACCGCCGTGCCGGTGGCCAGCCCGCCCGGGCAGTCCACCTTTCCAAAGTTCAGCCCCGACGGCAAGTCGATCGCCTTCGTCGGCAACTACGACGGCACCCGCGAGATCTACACGGTCCCGCTGGCGGGCGGCGTGCCCAGCCGCGTCACGCACCACCCCGCCGGCAAGTCCATCTGCGACTGGACGCCCGACGGGTCTGGCATCCTGTTCCTCTCCAACGGCTGGGCCGGCCTGGCGCGACAGACTCAACTGCTCACGGTGCCCGCCACCGGCGGCCTGCCCGAGAAACTCCCCATGCCCTACGCGGGCTTCGGCGCCATCAGCCCCGACCGCCAGTGGGTCGCGTTCTCCCCGCACTCCACCGACACGCGCACGTGGAAGCGCTACCGCGGCGGCATGGCGACCGACCTTTGGCTTCTGAACCTCAAGGACGGTGCGTCCAGGCAGATCACCGATTGGGAGGGGACGGATTCCCTGCCGATGTGGTCGCCCAAGGGCGACGCGGTGTACTACGTCTCGGACGCAGGCCCCGAGCACCGGCTCAACATCTGGTCGTACGCCGTTTCCGGTGGCAAGCGCACCCAACTCACAACCTTCGCCGATGATGACGTGAAGTGGCCGTCGGCTGGCCCGGGCGCGAAAGGCGAGGGCGAGATCGTCTTTCAACTCGGCTCGCAGTTGATGCTGCTGAACCTGGGAACGGGCAAGTCCACGCCCGTCAGGGCCACCATCCCGGGCGCCAAGCCCAAGGTGGCGGTGCAGGCGGAGGACGCTGCCAAGACCGTCCGCAACGCCGCCATCTCGCCCAGCGGCAAGCGCGTCGCCATCGAGGCCCGCGGCGACATCTGGTCTGCCCCCGCGAAGGAGGGCCCGGTACGCAACCTCACGTCCTCCAACGGTGTCTTCGAACGCGACCCGTCGTGGTCGCCCGACGGCAAGTGGCTCGCGTACTTCAGCGACGAGAGCGGCGAGTACGAACTGTGGGTGCGTGCATCTGACGCCAAGGAGCCCGTAGCCGACGACAAGGACGACGAGAAGAAGGACGAGAAGAAGGGCGACGAAAAGGCATCGGAGGAGAAGAAGGCCGATGCCGCGCCCGCCGCCGACGGCGAAAAGGACGAGGCGAAGGACGCCGCCGAGAAGAAGGAACCCAAGCCCAAGTTCAAGCCCGCGAAACTCACGACCATGGGCCCGGGCTTCCGCTACTCGCCCACGTGGTCGCCCGATTCCAAGCGCATCGCGTTCGTGGACAAGGCCGGCATGGTTCAAGTGGCCACGCTCAAGATCGACGGCGAGGCGCTCAGCGCCGAACTCAAGGATGTGGACAAGGACCCGTGGGGCGGCCAGCCCTCGCTCTCGTGGTCCAGCGATTCCAACTGGATCGCCTACGACCGCGCCGAGGGCGACCTGGCCGACAGCGGCATCTGGCTCTACAACGTCAAGGAGGGCAAGTCCACCCGTGTGGTCAGCGCCATGTTCGCCTGCGGCAGCCCGACGTTTGACCGCAAGGGCGACTACCTCTACTTCCGCTCGCTCCGCAGTGTGACCTCGCCGGTCTATGCCGCCAACGACACCACCTTCGCCTACAACGACACCGACACGATCCTGATGGTGCCCCTGCGTGCCGACATGAAGTCGCCCTTTGCGCCAAAGAGCGACGAAGAGGAACTCAAGAAGGACGACAAGGCCAAGGACAAGAAGGACGAGAAGAAGGACGACAAGAAGCCCGAGGAGAAGAAGGACGGCGCCAACGGCGACGCGGCCAAAGACAAGAAGGACGAGCCCAAGCCGGCTGAACCGGCCAAGCCCGCCGACGACGGCGTGAGCGGTGCATGGTCCGGCACGGCCACCGGCGGCAACATTCCCGGCGGCGGAATCCCTTTCACGCTCGCGCTCAAGGTTGCCGCAGACGGCAAGGTGTCGGGGCGCATCGAGTCGGCCATGGGGGCCGCCGATATCTCGGGAACGTACGAGAAGGCCTCCGGCGACCTCGCCTTCGCCGCGCAGATCGGCGCGGCCGCAGTGAGTTTCTCCGGCAAACTCAAGGACCTTGAGGGTTCCGGCAAGTGGTCCGCGGGTGAGGATTCTGGCGAGTGGACCGCCAAGCGCACCGCCGCGCCCGGCGCGGACGACAAGACGGAGACTGACAAGAAAGACGCGGACAAGAGCAAGCCCAAGGAGGTCAAGATCGACCTCGAAGGGTTCGAGCGCCGGGCCGTGCCCCTGCCCGCGGTTCCCGGTGCATTCGGTCGCATGGTCGTCTCCGATGACCACAAACTCATCTTCGCGCGCACCTCCACCCGAGGCTCCGGCCCCGAGAGCGGCATCAAGATCATCGATCCCTTCGCCGACGAGAAGGAGGAGAAGACCGTCGTGGCCGCGGCCACGCAGTTCGACATCGCGGCAGGCGGCAAGAAACTCATCGTCTTCCGCGGTGGGGCCGTCTCCATCGTTGACGCGTCCGCGGGCGGCAAGTCGCAGGCCGTGTCAACCGCCAACATGCGGGTGATGATCGACCCGCGCACCGAGTGGCGGCAGATGATCCACGACGTCTACCGCCTGCACCGCGACTTCTTCTACGAGCCCACCATGCACGGGGTCGACTGGGCCAAGGCGAGGGACCACTACCTGAAGATGATCGACGACTGCGCCAACCGCGAGGATGTGGCCTACGTCATGGCTGAGATGGTGAGTGAACTCAACATCGGCCACGCCTACATCTCCAACCCCGGAGATGTGGAGGTCGCGCCCACCACCGCCATCGGCATGCTCGGCGTTGACTGGGAACTGGCCACCACGCCCGAGGGCAAGGGCTTCCGCATCACCAGGATTCACGAGGGCGGCCCGTGGGATTCCGATGCCCGCGGCCCGCTCAGTCAGCCCTCGAAGAAGAAGGACCGCGTCAACGTGGGCGACTTCCTTCTGGCCGTGAACGGCTCGCCCGTCGATGTCACCAAAGACCCATACGCGTCGTTCATCGGCCTGGTGGATCGCGCCACCACGCTCACCGTCAACGCCAAGCCCGTCATGGATGGCTCCGAACGCGAGGTCCTTGTGAAGCCCGCGTCGGGCGAGGTCGGCCTTCGCTACCGCTCGTGGATCGAGTCCAACCGCAAGCACGTGGAGGAGAAGTCCGGCGGCACCATCGGCTACATCTACGTGCCCAACACCGGTGTGGACGGCCAGAGCGACCTCTTCCGTCAGTTCTTCGGCCAGCGCGACAAGGCCGCGCTCATCATCGACGAGCGGTGGAACGGCGGCGGGCAGATCCCCACGCGCTTCATCGAACTCCTCAACCGGCCCGTCACCAACTACTGGGCCCGGCGCGACGGCCACGACTGGGTCTGGCCGCCCGACAGCCACCAGGGGCCCAAGGCCATGCTCATCAACGGCCTTGCCGGTTCTGGCGGTGACATGTTCCCCTGGCTCTTCAAGCAGAGCAAGGTGGGCAAGGTCATCGGCACACGCACCTGGGGCGGCCTTGTCGGCATCTCCGGCAACCCCGGACTCATCGACGGCGGCGTCATCACCGTCCCCACCTTCGGCTTCTACGAGACCGACGGCACCTGGGGTGTAGAGGGGCACGGTGTTGATCCCGACATCGTCGTGATCGACGACCCCGGCAAGATGACCAAGGGCCAGGACCCGCAACTTGATGCCGCGGTGCAGCACCTGCTCGCCGAGATCAAGACGAGCGGCTACACGCCGGCCAAGCGCCCGCCCAGCCCGGACCGCAAGGGCATGGGCCTGCCCGAGAAGGACAGGTAGCCCGCACCGCGGCGGCCCGCTGCCGCGGCACACCCAAGCCTTCTCCCAAGGGCCGGCGCACCACGCGCCGGCCCTTTTCTGTTAGTCTTCTGCGGCACGGTCCACCGCAGGCCCGCGCTTCCCTTCGTGCCTCTGTGCCTACGTCACTTCGTCACTTGCCCCACCTTCCCATGGTCCTCCTCGAAGACCCACCCGCCGACCTCGCCACGCCCACTGGCTCCATGCGCACCTACACCCTGCGCCCGGTCGCCAAGGGCCGCTACCCCGGCGTCGTGCTCTTCTCCGAGATCTTCCAGGTCACCGGCCCCATCCGCCGCTTCGCGGCGGTCCTTGCGGGCCACGGCTTTGTCGTCACCATCCCCGAAATCTACCACGACCTGCTCACGCCCGGCGAGGTTCTGGCCTACGACACGCCCGGCGCCGACAAAGGCAACGCCTGCAAGGTGGGCAGGCCCGTTGCCGCGTATGACGACGACGCACGAGCCGCGCTCGACCACCTCGCCGCACACGGCGCGTGCACGGGTGCCCTCGGCGTGCTCGGCATCTGCATCGGCGGGCACCTGGCCTTCCGGGGTGCCATGAACCCCTCCGTCCGTGCCGCGGCGTGCTTCTACCCCACCGACATCCACAAGGGCTCACTCGGCAAGGGCGGAGACGACACGCTCGCGCGCATCGCGCGCGGTGACCTGAAGGCCGAAACGCTCATGATCTTCGGCCGCCAAGACCCGCACATCCCGCGCGAGGGCCGCCGCCTGATCTACGACGCGATGACCGATGCCGCCTGCAACTTCTCATGGCACGAGTTCAACGCCGCGCACGCCTTCATGCGCGATGAGGGCAACCGCTACAACCCGGAACTGGCTAAGCAGTGCTTCGGCATGGTGGCCGACCTGATGCGCCGCAAGTTGGGCGAGGGCGACACCGGCCCGCCGGTTGTGCAGGCGTAACGCACCGGCCGCCTCGCGCCGCGCACTGCCTACCCCGCCAGCGCTTCGCGCGAAGGGTCGATCCCCAGCAGTTTCATCTTCTTGTAGAGCGTCGTCCGGTTGATGCGCAGCGCCTCCGCCGCCTTCAGCCGGTTCCACCCCGAGGCCCGCAGGGCCTCCAGAATAATCCTCCGTTCGGGCTCGCGCAAGGCATCCTCCAGCGAGCCGCGGTCGCCCTCCGCAGCCCGCCCGGCCACCGCCGCCGCGGCAGACAGTGTTGCCGCGCTCGTGGGGAACGGGATCGGTCCGGCCGGGAATGGGCCCTGCTGCGAGCCCTGCGCCGCGTTCACGGCCGCGCTCCCGGCGGGCAACGCGAAGCCGTGGCCCGAGAGCACCGCCGGCGCGGCATCCACCACATGGCCCGGCAGGTCGTCCAGTTTCACCGTCGGCGTGCGGCTCAGCACCACGGCCCGCTCCACAATGTTCGAGAGTTCACGCACGTTGCCGGGGTACGAGTACCGCCGCAACGCCTCCGTGGCCGCCGCGTCGAAGCCCGCCATCGTCTTGCCGTTGCTCGCGGCGTGCTGGCTCAGGAAGTGCTCCGCCAGAGCCGCGATGTCGCTGGGCCTTTCGCGCAGGGCGGGCAGTTCGATCTTCACGACGTTGATGCGGTAGTACAAATCCTGCCGGAAGGCCCCGCGAGAGACCAGTTCCTCCAGCGGCTGGTTGCTCGCCAGCACCACGCGCACATCCACCTCCACCGTCTGGTTGCTCCCCACGGGCTCGAACTTGCGCTCCTGCAGCACCCGCAGCAGTTTCAACTGCATGCCGGGGCTGGCCGAGTTGATCTCATCCAGGAAGAGCGTCCCGCCGTTGGCCGCCAGAAACTTGCCGGTCTTGTCCGCGTGGGCCCCCGTGAAACTCCCCTTCACGTGCCCGAAGAGTTCGCTCTCCAGCAACGTCTCCGGAATGCTCCCGCACGCGAGTTCAACAAAGGGCTTGCTCTTGCGCGGGCTGCGATGGTGGATGGCGTGCGCGATCAGGCTCTTGCCCGTGCCGCTCTCGCCCGTCATCAGCACCGTGGTCTTCGTCGGGGCCACGGCCTGCACCAGGTCATAAATCCGCAGCATCCGCTGGTCGGAGCCCACGATGCTGTCGAGGCCGTACTTGGTGTCGAGTTGCTCCTTGAGCGTGCGGTTCTCGCTCATGAGCGCCTGCTGACGGATCGCCCGTTGCAGCGCGATCCGCAGTTCATCATCCACCACCGGCTTGGTCAGGTAGTCCGCCGCGCCCAGGCGCACCGCCCGCACCGCGTTCTCGATCGTGCCGTAGCCCGTCAGCATGATCACGGCCGTGCCCGCGTGCTGCTTGCCGATGCGGCGGAGCAGTTCCATCCCGTCAAGCCCCGGCATGGCCGAGTCCGTCAGCACCAGCGCAAACGGCCGCGCCGGCTGCCCCGGGCCCGCGTCCTTCTCCGCCGCCGCGAGCGCCTCCAGGGCCTCGTGCCCGTTCAACGCGAGCGCGGCGTCGTAGCCCTCCAGGCGCAGAAACTCTCCCAGCGACTCGCCGACAATCGGGTCGTCATCAACGATCAGGATGCGTGCCGCGGCCTCAGAATCCATGTGAACAACCTTCATCTCTCGATCTTCCTGTGATGCTGTCCTGTCCCGCCAACCCCATATGCCTTCGCTCAACCGCCCGGTTCACCCGCGACCAACCACACCCGCCGGCCACGCCGCACGCAGTGTTGCCCCCACGCCACCGTCGCCCGCGCGCAGCCGAATACTCCCGCCGCGCTCCTGCAACAGTTCGCTGCACAGGGCCAGGCCGATCCCGCTCCCGCCCGCTTTGGTTGAAAAGCCCGGCGTGAACAGCCGCGCATCCGTTGCAGGCGTTACAGGCCCACCCTGCGTTGCGCTCTCGCCACTGAGGCACGCTCCCGGCGGGGCCACAGGTGCGGGGGGAGGCCCCACGCCGTTGTCGCTGATTTCCAGCACGATCGTTCCGTGCGGCCCGCTGCCCACACCGTTCGCATCTGGCGCAACAAACGCGGCCCGAACGAACACGACACCCTCGCGGCCGGTCTTGCCTTCACCCGTCGCGGCCATGATCGATTCCAGCGCATTCCGCACGCCGTTGGCCACGATCGTGTACGCGATGTCGGCGGGCAGGCCGCGTGCCTCATCGTCCACCTGCACGCGCACTTCGGCACCGGCGCGCTGTGCGAGGGGTTCAAGAATCGCCACGGCGTGCTCACACGCCTCGAAGAGCGTCAGGTCGCGTCCGGGCTGCCGCGCCCGCCCGCTGCGCACCATGCCCGTGCCCCGCATCGCGTGGGCCACCATGCCCGTCATCTGTTCGAGCGCGGTCTGCACGCTGCGCAAGCGGCGGTCGAGTTCGGGGAGTGTGTCGGCCGGTGCCGACGGGCTCGATCGCGCGTTGCCAAGAACGATGTTCATCGTCCGCATCGAGCCATCGAGCAGGTTGGAAAGTTCGTGCGCGAGGCGCGCGAGTCGCGCCACGGCCTCATCGGGCTCCGGCGTTCTCGGACCCGGCACGAGCGCACGCGAACGGGCGGCCACAGCGGGGTGGTTGTCGATGGCCGCTGGGCCTCCCGGAATCGGCCTCGGATGCGGGTTGTGGCCGGAGTGACTCACACGCTCAACATCGACACGGAGCATGAGCCGCTGAAGCCGATTGTGGCTCGGGCGCGACATGCTGTGCGCCCTTCACGCATCACCGTCGCAGGGTCTACGTCGGCACATGTTGCGCGTGGCGGCACCACCACGTTGCCCGTCCGCCACAGCGGGCCGGTCACCGTCTCCCCACCCCCCTGCCCCCCTCAGTCGTTCTCGAAGATCACATCCGCCACGTCGTACGGACGGTCGAGCAGAAAATGATGCCGTTGCGCAGCGAAGTACATCTCCTGGTACTCGCGCTTGATGCTCTCGGCCTCCAGGCCCTCCTGGTTGCGGGCGATGGCCCGCTCCAGAGCGGTCTCGAACAGGCACCGGACCCAGATGCGCACGTCGGCTCGCGCCAGGAGCGCTCGCTTGAGGAGGAACACGCCCTCAACAACGATGATGTCCACGCCCTCGAAGTGGTAGCGGTGATCGGTGAGTTGGCCGCTCTGGCCGCCCAGCCGCACCCGCAGGTCTATCTTCCCGTCGCGGGCGAGGGGGTCGATCAGCGCGTCAAAGAGACGCTCGAAGTCGAAGGCGTTCTCGTAGAAGTGGGGGCCGCGGTCGGGCGTGCCCGTGGGCTGCTCCCGCTGGGCCGGGGGGTTGAGCCAGGGGTCGATGCCGATGGCCGCCACCGTGTGGCCCAGCGCCTCAAGGCCCGCCGTCAGCGCCGCGGCGGTCGTGCCCTTGCCCGACGCGTCGATGCCGCTCATGAACACCACCATCGCGCGCCGGGGCGGACGGGCAGCGCCGTTCGCGAGCGGCGTGGCCGCGTGCACGCCGTGATCGAGCCGGGCACGATGCACCATGCTCGCCAGGTTCGCGATGGAATCCGTGCTGGTCATGTGAAAGGTGTGAGATTGAACCGTCGTAACCATATCGCTTCGCGGAAACCCGCCTCCGATGCGCACGCGGCGGCGCGTGCGAGTGCCGGTCCCGGCCCCGGTCGCGTGCTGCGGCCGAACGTGAGCCGGTAAGGCAGTATGTCGTAAATGACGGACGCCATTGCAGGCCTTGGAACACTCACGAAACCGGCCGGTTTCGCCGCTCTCCCTTACGCAAGCCCAACGGCCGCGGCATCCCGATCCGAGAGCATCACGCCTGCCGGACCGCGAGGCTTCACCGTGCCGTCGCGCTTCCACGACCGCTCGCAGCGGGGCTCGCTGCGCAGGTCGAGCACGCGAGGTTCGCTGGCGGCGGCGTCGATGGAGACGCGGCTCACGCCCAGCAGGTCGGCCATGTCAGCGAGATCAAATTGGTGAAGCTCAGTCTCAACGCCGACGCTTCCCGGGAGCACCACCTGCATGTCCAGGGGATTGTCAATCGCGAGCATAGCCTTCGCGACTTCCATCGCTTTGCGCGCTCGATCCGCTTGCACCATGAGTGTTGACCAACGCTCATCCGCCCTCACGTTTGTGGGCGTGGGGAAGTCGAGCAGATGGACGCAAACCGACGCATCCTCGGCACCCGCCTTCGTAAGGGTCCTATACACGTCATCGGCGGTGTGAGGCAGCAGGGGTGCCAGAAGGCGACAAAGACCGTCCGTGATGTGCCAGAAGGCGGTTTGTGTCTGAAGTCGGCGAAGGGAGGCCTTCGCATCGCAGTACAGACGATCCTTGACGGCTGGGAAGTACGTTGCACTCAGCGTCTCGTTGCAAAACTTGTAGATGGCCAGGTGAGCGTCGCGAAACGCGTATCGGTCGTACGCGTCCAGCACCGTTTTCCTCATCTCGTCAAGTTTCTCCAATGCCCAAGCGTCTAGCGACGTCGCGGGGATCGCTTCGAGCTTCACTGCTTTGGGCACCGCGCCCTCTTGCAGTGGCGAGTGTTCAGCGAGATTGCTCAGCATGAACCGCAAGGTGTTGCGCACTTTGCGGTACCCCTCGCTCGCATGGTTGAAGAACTCCTCGTCCACCTTCACGTCGTTGTCGTAGGCCAGGCTGCTCACCCACCAGCGCAGCACATCAACGCCGAACTTCGTGAAGAGGTCCTCAACGCTGTCGCCCTTGCTCTTGGAGAGTTTCTTGCCGTCCTTGTCCACCATGAAGCCGTGCGTGAGGAGCGTCTTGAAGGGTGGCACGCCCGTCGCACCCAGCGCCGTGAGCAGCGACAACTGGAACCAGCCGCGGTGCTGGTCGGAGCCTTCAAGGTAGAGGTCCGTGAGCGGCTCGCCGGGCGTGTGGTGCGCGGTGCCGCGCTGGCGCATCACCGCGTTCCACGATGAGCCGGCCTCGAACCAGACATCGAGAATGTCGTTGCCCTTGCGCAGGGGGTCGAGGCCGCTTGCCCCAGCCTCCGCGCCCTCCGTGCTCTCGTGGCACAGCCTTGCAGGCTGTGCCTCCATACCTCGTGAAACGGGCGGCACCTGTTGCGGGAGGCTTGGAGAGCACAGGCTGAAAGCCTGTGCCACGAGGCGTGAGGCTGATGCATCAAGCCCTGTGTCCTGCTTCGCATCGTACTTCGCCAGCAACTCCGCCGGTCCAAGCGTGAACCACGCATCCGAACCCTTCTCACGCACCACCTGCGCCACCGCACGCACGCTCGCGCCGGTCATGAACGTGCGTTCGTTCCCGTCCGAATCCTTCGAGAAGAACGCGGGGATGGGCAACCCCCACGCGCGCTGCCGGCTGATGCACCAGTCCGGGCGTGATTCGAGCATGCCGCGCATGCGGTTGCGACCCCAGTCGGGGACGAATCTGACCATCCCATTTGTCTCGATGGCATCGAGCGCGGCTTGTCGTAAGGTCTGCCGTGGGTCATCGGTAGCAGACTCGTGAACGCGCACAAACCACTGCTCTGTTGCTCGAAAGATGGTCGGTGTCTTGCTGCGCCAGTCGTGCGGATACGAGTGAGCAAAGCGGTACTCGTAGAACAGGTGGCCGCTTTCGCGCAGTCGCGCCGCGACGAGTTCGTTCGCCTTCCAGACATCCACGTTTCGCAACCAGGCCGACACGCTGTCGTCGTACGTGCCGTTGCCGCGCACGGGGCAGTAGATCGGCAGGTTGTTGGCGAGTCCGGTGCGATAGTCGTCTGCACCGTGGCCGGGAGCTGTGTGGACGAGGCCCGTGCCGTCCTCCAGCGTGACATAGTCCGCCGCGACCACAGAGAAGGCTCTTTCGCGGAGAACGAAGTGCGTGCCCGCGTTGCGCGCCCCACCGCCGCTGGGCAGCGTGGCACCCTCGCCTTCGGCCACAAATGGGTGTCGGTACTTCAGCCCCAGCAACTTTTCGCCTGTCGTCGTGGCAACCACCACCACCTCCTCGCTCTTGGCCGCCTTCGTCACGCGCTCCACCGCCTCCGCGGCCAGCACCGTCACGTTCCCGTCGATCCACACCAGCGCGTAGGTGAACTTGGGGTTCACGGCGATGGCGAGGTTGGCGGGCAGCGTCCAGGGTGTGGTCGTCCAGATCATGAAGCAGGGCGTTTGGCCCGGCCGTGTGCCGGGCTTCGGTGCATGGCTGCGCTCGCCGCTCGCTTCACCGGTAGCCTCATCCGCCTCCTCTTCCACATCGTCATCGCTCGCGGCGGGTGCTGGCAACCCAAACGCGTCGTACACCGCCTGCGCATCCGCGGCTTCAAAGTCCACGTACACGCTCAAATCCTCGCGGTCCTGATACTCCAGTTCCGCCTCGGCCAGAGCCGTCTCGTTGGCGATGCTCCAGTGCACGGGCTTGAGCGCCCGGTACACGAGGCCCGCATCCAGCAGGTCGGCCAGCACCTCCAGCACCGCGGCCTCGTACTCGGGCTGCATGGTCAGGTACGGGTGGTCGTAGTCCGCCAGCGTCATCAGCCGCGTGAACTGCTGCGTGTGCAGTTTGTGGAACTTTTCGGCATACGCCTTGCACTCGCGCCGCACCGCCATTCGGCGGTTGTCATCGCTCAGCGTGCGCAGTTTCTCGAACTTGCCCTTCTCCACCAGTTCCGTCATCACCTTGTGCTCGATGGGCAGGCCGTGGCAGTCCCATCCCGGCACATACGGGCAGTCGAACCCGGCCATGGTCTTGGAGCGCACCACGAAATCCTTCAGGCACTTGTTCATCAGGTGCCCGAGGTGGATGGAGCCGTTGGCGTACGGCGGCCCGTCGTGGAACACGAACGGCTTTTTGGCCGCGCCCGCGGCGGCCGCCTCTCGTGCCAGCCCGCGCACGCGCTCGTACAGGTTCATCCCCGCCCAGCGCTTGATGCTGGCCGGCTCGTTCTGCACCAGGTTCGCCTTCATGGGGAAGGGCGTATTGGGCAGATTCAGCGTCTCCTTGAAACTCTTGGCTCCCCCCGGCGCGCCCGCGGCTGCGGAAGTGGGGGGGGCGGGGGGGTTGGGAGCAGATGATGGATGAGGCGTAGTCATGATGAGGATCCGACCCTGACGGCGGCGCAGGCCGCGGCACCAGCGGTTACACGAGTGGCAATGGTAAGGGAGCAACGCCGTCAACTCCGGCGACCGACGCTCGCGGCAGCCGCACGAAGCACGCCCCGCCGAAGGGGCTGGACACGGCCCGGTTGTGCGATTGTGTGCACCGCCCGCCGCGACCGGCCCTTTAGCGGGGCCGGGTAATTCGTGCCGCGCCGGGCACAAACGCGAGATGGGTGGAGCGGGCAACCATGCGAAACTCTATCGGCTCGTCTGCGCCGGTCAACCAGCGGCCGCGGCGCGGGCCCGCTCAGGCATCAAACTCGAAAATGGTCTGGGTGCGCAGCACCAGCCCGCCCGTGGAGCAGAGGTGGTACGACTGCACATGAAACTCGTTCTCGTACCGCTGCACATCGAGCATGGACAAGCACGCCCCGCCGTCGGTGCCTTCGTACGTGTGGCAGAGGGCATCCGTCTCGTCCGCCAGGGCGGTCATCTCTTCGAGCGTGGACTTGTAAAGGTTTTCGGAGAGCGTTTCCGCCTGGATGTTGCAGACGTACGTCAGGCCCAGGTCGGTGAAAGACTGCTCAAAGTCCTTCTCGCCCAGGCAGGGGAATGTGGCCACCGCGCCGTTTGTGGGCAGGCCGTCCTCGCGATCCGTAACCAGTTCGCACGTGGCACCGGCCTTGTGCTGATACCTGATGACGTGCGTTCGGGGCATCAGCCACGCCTCCAACTCGTGCCCGCCAGCCTTCAGCACGCGCCGGCCCTTGAGTTGGAACAACTCCGGGTGCAGGGCGCGCCGGTACAGCAAAAACTGAAATGTGGGTGCGATGGCGGGTTTCAGACTCGGGGCGTGGCCCCCTCGAAGCACTTCGTGTCCCATGGTGGCGGCCCCTCGTGGCAAAAACCCTCGTGTCCACCCCGCCCGCGAAGCAACCTGTGGATTATCGGTGATGAATCAAGATTTGACAACCTAGATTTTACCCATTTTTACACAAAGCCTAGATTCCTTGCGCCCTGCATGCACTACGGGTGGTGGTCGATCCCATCCACTCACGACCGACAGAACACCGAACACAACCCTTCACGCACCGATGCGCGGCTGACCGATAACCACTCCCGGCATGAGCACGTTTCCCCGAATCGCATGGCTGAGATGGGCCTGCCCAGCGGCTCACGCAGCAGCCCTCGGTGCGGTTGCACGAGCAGGTTCCACCGCCGAGCGGGCAGCCGCTTGGCAGGCCCTGCTGGGCGTGGCGCGGTCTGCGGCCGCGTCCAAGCCGTCCCGCCGACTCTCCGCCCATGCCACCTGTGAACTGATTCGCAGCGCCGGGCACCTGCACCCCTCGGTCACCGCCGATCTGGAAGGCCTCCGGACGCTCTCCGGGTTGGTTGAATCCGCCGTGGCCGCTGTCCTGCGTTCCGACAGCGCGGCCGACAGGGCGTCCGCCGTTGACGTCGTGGGCCGCCTCGGCCTGCTGGGCAGTTCCTTGGCCGTTGCCGCCTCGCTGGACACTGCCGATGCCCACGCCGCTGACGGCGCCGCAAGGTGCCTCCTGCGCTTGGCCGAGCGCGTGGGCCCGATGTCACGCCGCGCACGCCGCGAGGAGGGTGCCTCCTTGCTCTACGGCGTGCTGATCGAGGCCGCAGGGCACTATGACCGCCACCGCCAGCGGCACGTGCTGACGGCCCTCACGCTGATGGAACAGGCGTATGTGCGGTGTAGCCCGCCGCGTTCGCTCGCGCGCCAGGCGTGGCTCACCGATGAATCCAGCGGCGGGCTCCTCGCCCTGCGCAGGTTCCTCCGAAGCACGCCGCTGCCAAGCACCACCGCCGCGGCGTGGGTCTGGCTCGGGAGGCCCACGCTCGCCGCGGCCAGCGCCGTGAGGCTGATCGAGGGCTCCGGCGACCAGCCCGCGCGCGACCTTGCGTGGCGGAGCCTGCGATTCCATCTCGCGGCCAGCCCCGCACGCGCCGCGGCCATGGCGCGGCTGGTGAGTGATGACGGCGGCCTGCCGCGCACGTTCGTGGCCGATAGCGCGACGCTTGCCGGCCTGCCGCCGCCCGCACGGTCGGGTTACGCGCGTCTGCTGGGCGACATGCCCGGGTCTTCTCGCCTGCGCGAGGCCGCCTTGGGCGCTCTCGTCGGCGATGCCGACGCGTTCGTGCGACACGCGGCGGTCCGCGCGGCGTGCAACATCAACACCCGGGCGGGCACGCTCAGCGACCTCTGCTTCGACACAGACAAGCGTGTGGCCCGCAGCGCAGCCTTGGCCCTGCTGGCCCGCCACGAGTCGGGCACGTTCGGCGTTGACGGCGAGGGCACCGGCGTGCAAGGGCCTCTGGCTCGGGCACTGGGCGTGCTCTCGCGCTCGCCGGATGCGGTGGTGGCGCGTGCCGCCGGCGATGCGCTGGCACGCGAAGACCCGCTCAACGCGGAGCACCCCGGTGCGAGGTTGCACCTGCGCCGGTTGTTTCAACGGGCCGACGGGCGGGCCGATGCGCTCGTGCGTCACGCCTTGCGGCTGGAAGAGGGCGACCGCTGCGTGCGTGCCGCGCGGGCCGTGCGGCTGCTCGATGTCGCACCCCGGTTCCTGGACAGCCTCCTCGCGGTGCTCGCACAGGCACGCGACCGGACGGACGAACTGGCCGAGCGGGCCGGCTCCGCCGTGCTGGGTTCTCTTGCCGACGTGCCCGGCGACGCCGTGGCATGCGCCGTGGCAGGCGCATTGCAAGCCCCATCGCCCCGCCTGCGTGCCGCGGCCATCGACGCGTTCGTTCGGCGCGTGCGCCGCACGCGCGACCGCGATGAGTGCCACACACTGAGCGAGGCGCTCGCCGCGCTGCGCGCCGATGAGGCCCACCGCCCCCGCGGCTCGGCGGCACGCGGCCTGCTCGTCCTCGGTTCGCTCTCGCTGGGCACCTTCGGAGCCGAGCACCTCGGTGAACGGATCGTGGTCTCGATGCTGCGTGACGACCGGGCCATGCACGCCGCGGCGGGCCTGTGGGCCGCCGAGCGCCTCGCCGACCGCCTCGCAGGCCACGGCGCCGTGATGGACGCGGTCTCGCTGCTCACGCGTCAGGTGGAGAGCAAACTTGACCCGATCGTGGCCACCCGCTGCCAGCGCGCGGCGCAGAGGCTGGTGCTGGAGGTGCGCGGCGCGTGGGTGCGGACCGACGCGCCGCCCGCCAATGAACCCGCGATGGAGGCCGCCGCATGAGCACGCTGCTCGATCCGTTCGTGCTGCTGGCCGCTGGCGGTGCGGGCACCGTTGTGCTGGGCCTTGTGCTCGCCCTACGTGCGTGGCGGGCTCTGCCCGCGGCGGAGCAGGCGTTCCTGGCCATGAGCCTGCGCTTGGGTTTGGGACGCAGGCAGCGGGCGGCGCTGCGGCGCATGGCCGCGGATTCGGGCGTTGCGCCGGTGGCATTGCTGCTCAGCCCGACGGCCTTCAACCACGCGTGCGCCAGCGTCGCCGCCGCGGGCGGGCCTGCTGGCGAAGTCATCGCGCGGCTGCGCCATCGATTGGGATGGAACCCCGCGGCCTGAACTTGCAGGGGCGGTGGCCGCACCCACCTCGCGGCGCGGTTCAACGCTTGGGCACGCGCACATCCAGAAACGCCAGCAGCCTCGTTCTCGCGTCCGTCGCCGCGGCCGCGTCGTATCCGAATGTGGCCGAAGGCCCGATCACCGGAATCAGCGAGATTGTTCTGGGCGATGTGATGCTCTCGACGTCAAACCCGTGCAGCGCCCCTGGATAGACGTGCAACTCCCTCGCTGCGTGCCCGCACCGGGGAGGGCCTTGCGGATCTTGGCCGCGGGCGTAACGTCGTCCTTCTCGCCGGTCAGCACAAGCAGCGGGATGTTCGGGGTGATCGCTGCCTCTTCATCGTTCGCGGGGTAATACGCCGCCGCAGCCACCAGGCCCAGCGATTCCACCCCGCCCGGCCGGGCAAAGAGCGGCCACAGCCCCTCAGCCCCCAGCGACCACGCGACGATCGCGCCGGCCTCGCCCTCAGGCACCACGCCGTTCTGGCGTGCCCACGCGAGCGTCTGCTCCACCACGCACGCGATCTTCTCGCCTGTCGGCACCTGCGGCGCTGATGGCGATTGCTTGTAGGCCGTCTTGTAATCCACCACCAGCACATCAAAGCCCCGGGCCTGCATCGCCTCCGCCGCCTTGAAGTAGTGCCGCGTGTCCTCGAAAATGGTGAGGCCCGATGCCCCCGGCAGCAGCATCACCCAGCGGCCCGCGTGGGTCGCGCCGCGGTGCGTGTAGATGCCGCTCGCCAGCCCCGTGGCCGCCCCGGGTGCAAACGCACCGGTGGTGCCGGGCGGCGGTGCGGCGGGTGTGGACTGACACGCGGCGGTGAAAACGACCACGAGCAAGAACAAGCAACAGGCGGCAGCGCGGGCGATAGAGTGCATGCGCTCAGTCTAACCGCGCGCGTCCGAGTGCGCTGCTAACTTTCGCGTGCGATCACTGCCTCTGCACGATCTTCACGATTGGCCGACGGTCAGCGTCGCGGTCCCGGGCTTGCCGTCGCGCTTGCCCGCGGCGATCTTTTCCCAACCGCTGCCGAGTTCGCCGATCGCGTCCGGTGGGCGTATCTCCACGACCTTGTCGCCGAGTTTCACCTCGCCCTTGAGCACACGCTCCTGGAACTTCAGGCACTCTTCGAGCAGGCGAACCTGGATCTCTTCCTCGGGCACATTGGCGACGCGCTCGCCCTGCACGTAAATGATGCCGCGCCGGTCGCCCGCGAAGACGGCCACGTCGGCCCCTTCGGCCTCGCCGGGTCCGTTCACAATGCACCCCATGACCGCGACCTTGATCGGCACATCAATCTTGGTGGCGAGCGTCTTGCGCACGTCTTGCACCAGCGAGATCAGGTCCACCTGAATGCGCCCGCACGTGGGGCACGCGATGAGTTCCGCCCCCTTGCGCTCGCGCAGGCCCAGCGAGTAGAGCAGTTCCAGGCCGTCCTCGACCTCATACTTGCTGTCGCTGGCGTACGAGATGCGGATGGTGTCGCCCACGCCATTGGCCAGCAGCGTGCCCAATGCCACCACCGACCGGATGCACCCCGTCTCCTTCGGCCCGGCGTGCGTCACGCCCAGGTGCAACGGGTGGTCGAAGCGCTCGCTGATGGCGGTGTACGCATCCATCACGACCAGCGCATCCATGCTCTTGGCGGAGATCGCCACGTCGTAAAAATCGTGCTCGTAGAAGATGTCGAGGTACTCCTCGATCTTCGTCACCATGATGGCCAGCAGGTAGCCTCGTTTGTTGTTGCTGAAGACCTCGCCCAGTTCCTTGAGACGCTTCTGCTTGTCCTTGCGCTCGATGATCGAGCCCTCGTTTACGCCTACGCGGATGGGGATGCCGCGCCCGCCGTTGGCGGCCTTGCAGGCCTTGATGACCTCGGCCACCTGGTCCTTGTCCTGAATGTTGCCGGGGTTAAGGCGGATCTTGTGCACACCCGCCTCCACCGCCTCCAGGGCCCGCTTGAAGTGGAAGTGCACATCCGCCACGATCGGCACGCGCACCTGCGGCAGAATCTCCCGCAGGGCATCCGTGTCCTTCTTCTCCGGCACGGCCACGCGCACCACATCCGCCCCCGCGGCCGTCAGCCGGTTGATCTCCGCTACGCACTTGTCGATCTCGTGCGTGTACCCGGTCGTCATCGTCTGCACGCTCACCGGCGCGGCAGTCGTCGCGTTGCCCTGCCGATCCGGCTTGCCGCCGCCGATGCGGACGTAGCCGACGCGGTTATCTCCGAGCACAATCTGACGTGTGGGGCGGCGGGGAGTCATCGTGAGAGAATGATACGGCGGAGGGACGCGAGATGCGAGACGTGCGCCTTGCTAACCGCGGGTGAGGAGATCGGTTGGCTCCGTGCTACTTGGGCCCGCGAAGGACGAGGTCGGCCGGTGAGCCACCGGGCCCGCCGCTGGGATACCAGGCGCCGCCATCGTCGCGGCCGTCTCGGTCGACAGAGTAGAGCACGAAGGACTCTTGACCCTGTCCTAGTGGCGCGGCCACGTGCCTGTACTTGAGCGGCGTGCCGTCGAATGGGTCAATGGGCACCGTCGCGATGTACGCGGGCACCAGGTCCTGGAGCGAAGTCGGGTAGTGAGCGTGGGCGTGCCGGAATCGTTCCAGTGCGATGATTGTCGTCACGCCGCGTGTTAGGGCCGCTTGCGTGTCGTTCAATGACCCCGTGTACCACGCGGACCCCCACTGGCCCAGCACGTGTGTCAGGGCGCGAGCCCTCCGAGGCGGAGGGGGCTTCGGTTGCCCGGCGGCAAGTGCCGCAGCATCCAATGCAAACCGCGCTTCAAGGTCGGCGAGTGCTGACCCAAATCTACCCACGATTACGGCCGGTGGCACCTTGGCATCCGGCCACAGGGTGTGCACAGTGTCCAGCCCACCGCGGGGCCGGGAAGGGTCTTGGAAGTACCAACACAGGCTTTCTCGTGCCTCCGCCTGTTCCGCCACCAGCAAGGCCTGCGGATCAAGGTCCCGCGGCAGGCTTGCCACGCGCCGCTCGATGGCGCTCAGCCATGGTTCATTCGGGTGCGTCTCGATTGCGAACATCGCGGCATCGAGCGCACGGTCGATGATTGCTTGCCCGGACAGCATGTCCATATCGAATGGCTGGCGGACCAGCAGGCGAGAGATCGCAACCATGCTGTCGAACGCAGCGAGAAACTCGTTCGGGTCCCCCTCCAGAGCAGCGAGCCGAGCACGTGCGTGGGTGATGCGAGCCAGCCCGCGTCCCTGTCCCACCTCCGGCAGTTCAATGCCGCCAACCAAGGAATCGCCCGGATCGAGGTTCAACGGGCGCACGCCCCAGTGGCTGTCCCGCAGAGCATCGATCTTTTCGAATAACCCGTCACGCTTGTAGATCACGAGGAGCGTCCGGGCAGCCGCCGAGTTCGCTGCGTTCTCTGCCACTTCGATTTCGGAGCGGTTCGGATCGGGCGGCCGGCGCGGCGAAACGGCATCGAAGTCGGGGAACGTGCCGGGGCTTGAGAGAGCACCATCGTGCTCCTGCGCCCGATCGATGGTTTCTCGCTGGGCCACGGTCGCCTGGAACAGCGTCCACCCGTTGGGGCCGCCGCCTTCCTGGCCCTGCATGTTCATTTTCTCGATGACCGCGGCGAGACTACCGGGGCCGGCACGTGCTGCCCGGGCGCGGGCCGCGTCGATGTGGAGACCGACCTCGATCCAGCCGAGGCGGGCCCCCGCGATGAGCGCGATGGTTGCGATGACGGCACCCGCGCACTTGGCGAAACCCAGCAGTCGCCGACGCGTGAGGAGGGGCGGCGGTTCCCGCACTGAATCGGGGCCCGGCTGGAAGTACGCCGTGCCATCGGGACGGCGAGCCAGTTCGCCCAGTGCGGGGTCCACCCGCGTGGCGCGGCCGCACTCCGGACAGGTGATCGTGAGATCGGAACTCACGGGAAGGCCCAGGAGGAGGTAGCGGCAATTGAGGCACGTGCCGCAGTCGCGGAGCAGGGTGGCAATTCGGAGTCGGAGCAGACGGGCGCGGAGCCACAGCGCTGGCAGAGTGGCGAGCAGGAGTGCACCCACGATTGCCAGGGCAATCCAGAGCGCAGCAAGCGGCACGCGCGAAAGGAACTGGTCCAATGCCCGTGCCCTGCCGCGGGGTGCCGAGAGCACGACACCGACGCATAGAACGGTGATCCAGCCGATCGCGGCAACGCCCAATGTGGCGGCCACCCGGCCAAAGCGAGCCAGCCCGCGGCGCGAGGCCCGCACGAAGCGTGCGCACTGGACATCGTCGAACTGGTCGAGTTCGGGGAAGGCGCGCCAGATCTTCGTGTGGGGAAGGCGCATGGAAATGAACGGTATGTGTGCCGTGTCTGGTGTCTGAAAGGCAATGGATGAGGCGATGGGGCCGGGGCTTTGGGAAAGCGCGTCCCGTCGGTCCGATGCCCCAATAATCCTCCACGGTGGACGACCTTCCCTCCCTCTTCGCCCGGCACGGGCTGCGGCGCACACCCCAGCGCGAGGTCATCTACCGCGCCCTGGCCAGCACCAAGAGCCACCCCACCGCCGAGGAACTCTTCGCTGTCGTCTCGCGCAAGCGCCCCGGCACGAGCCTTGCCACGGTCTACAACACGCTGGATGCGTTCAGCCGCCGCGGCTTGTGCCGCCGGTTCAACGCGCCCACCGAGGCCGACGGGCCCGCCCGCTTTGATGCTGATACCAGCGAGCACGTGCATGTCATCACCGACGATGCCCGCGTGCGCGATGTGCCCGCCGATCTGGGTGCGAAGATCGCCGCGGCACTGCCGCCGGAACTGGTCGAGGCTGTGGAGGAGCGCATGGGCGTGCGCGTCGACCGCGTCCGCATCGAACTGCGCGGCTCAAACATCGGCGGCGGGCGCTGCTGATGCTGGCAGACCCCGCGCTGCTCGCCCACATCCGCATCGTGCGCAGGAGCGACCGCTGGGTGGTGATCGACAAGCCCGCGGGCGTGCTGAGCGTGCCGGGGCGAGACGAGGCGAACCGGGCCTGCACCGCGAGTTGGTGCCGCGAGGTTTTCCCCGCGGCTACCGGCCCCATCACCGTGCATCGGCTGGACATGGACACCTCGGGCCTCTTGCTCATGGCCCTTGACGAACAGGCCCAGCGCGAGTTGAGCCAGCAGTTTGAGGACCGGCGCGTGCGCAAGCGATACATCGCGCTTGTTGCTGGCACCGTCGCGGGCGAACGCGGCACGATCGACGTGCCCATGCGGGCCGACTTGGCTCGCCGCCCGCACCAGGTGATTGACCGTGTGCAGGGCCGGCCCGCCGTTACAGAGTGGCGGGTGATTGAGCGCGGGCCAACCACCACGCGCCTGGAACTCATGCCCCTCACCGGCCGCACGCACCAGTTGCGTGTGCATTGCGCTTTCGCGGGCCACCCGATCATCGGCGATGTGCTGTATTCGGGCGGTGTGGGCAACGCGGCCGTAGAGCCAGACCCTTCCGGCAGCCGCGAAGCGCCGCCCCCGGCGCACGGACAGGGCCTGCCCAACCCGCCGCGCCTGATGCTGCACGCATCGGAGTTGACGTTCTTCAACCCTGATGGCGGCACGCCCGTGGAGTGCCGCTCGCCCGCCCCATTCTGACGCTGGCAGCGCCGCCGGCGCGCCCTAGCGCACAACCACATCGGCGACGCTCGTGAACACGCCCGACGACAGGCCCACATGCCGCAGCAGGTGTGCAAGGGCGAGTGCATCGGCCACATCAAACGCGCCAATATCGAAACTGTCGCCGTCGAGCACGCCCCAGCATGTGCCGTCGGGGTTCAGCAGCGGCACGATCACCTCGGCCTGATCGCGCGGGTCGCAGGCCACATAGTTGGCGCCCAGCGTCTTCACATCGGGCACGATCATCGGTCGCTTGGCGATGAAGCACTGCCCGCACGCGCCGTGCAGGCCGATGGGCGAGCAGGCGGGCTTGTTCCGCCGCGCGGCAAGCACGAGTTCGTCCTGTCGCGCTGCGTCCCACGTGTAGAAGCCGATCCAACTCACGCTGCCGGGAAAGTCGCCCGAGAAGGCATCCCAGAGCGCATCAGAAACGCGCTGCATCGTGGCCACGGCATCCGCGGCGGGTGCTGGCGCGAGCCGGTCGAGCAGTGGGAGATAATCGCGCACCGGGGCGCAGCGTGCTTTGGGAGTTGATGCGCCCGACATCGGCATCACAGCGTGGCGGAGGTGTAGGGCAGCAGGCCCATGAACCGTGCCCGCTTGATGGCCTGCGACACCATGCGCTGCTCGAGGGCCGTGGTGGAGAGCCGCTTGCGGGTGAAGATCTTGCCGTTGGGCGACATCATCCGGCGGAGTTTGTCAACGTCCTTCCAGTCGACATACATCTTGCCGCTGGCGGCCTTCTTGGAGGCCTTGACCTTGACGGCGGGGGCGAATCGTGCGAACTGGGTCATAGGAATCGATCTCTCGTCGTGGTCTATCGGCCCCGGCAAAACGCCGAACATTCGGCACGCCGGGGCGACGGAGGAATGGGGGCAAGCATAGGCCCCGATGCCCGCCGCGTCAGGACAGCACCACCCAGAGGGCGAAGATGATGCCCGGCAGATAGAACAGCAGCGAGAGCACGATGCTGAGCACCAACTTCAGGCCCAGACCGCACTTCAGGAACACCGCCACCGGGGGCAGCAGGATGGCGATGATGACCATGAGCAGCGTGTTGGTTTCGATGTCGGCCATGCGAGGCTCCTTGAAGAGGCCACGAATGTAGCGTGCCTCGGTCGCCCGTGCAAAGGCAGCAGCCCTCACCCGCCGCCCGCCCGCACCACGCCCTCCACAAACTCGCGGTGGTTCGCGCAGCGCGGGCACTTGTGCTGCCCGCCCACCTTCCCGCGGCTCGCCATCCACTTGTGAAACGTGCCCGGTGCCAGCACCGTGATCGTCGGCTCCGCCATGCCCAGCGAGGCCGTGCGCTTGGTCGTGTAATCTACATTCTGGCGCTTGAGGTGCAGGTCAAACGCCGCGCCGAAGTTCCGCAAGGGCGTGCCCTCGCCCGCCCCCCCGACGGCTCCCGCGGGCGGTGAGTGGGGGGGAAGGGCCTCCATCTCAATCGCCAGTTCCAGCCCCGCACGTCGTGCGGGCGGGTCCGGATACACCGGACCCGCCGTGAACTCGCCCACCAGCACGCCCACCGCCTGCGCCGCCGCGGCCACGGCGTTCTCGATGTGTTCAACGATCAGGTTCTCACCGAAGGCGTTGATGAAGTGCTTGTGCCGCCCCACGATGCGCAGGCGTGCCGGCCCGTCGCCGCCGCGCCCGTCCAGACCGGCGGGGATGGTGTCGAACTCCACCACATCGCCGATGATGTAGCGCCACAGCCCGGCGCAGGTGCTCATGCAGACGACGTACTTCTTCCCCTTCTCCACGCCATCGCAGGTGAAGGCGGGCGGATCGGCGTCGTGCACGCGTTCCAGCGGGAGAAACTCGTAGAAGTTGCCGATATCGCTCAGCAGCCGCATTGCGGGCTCGCCCGCCGTGTCCTGCATGGCGATGAAGCCCTCGCTGGCGGGGTACAACTCCAGGCGGTGGGGCACGTCCGGGCCGTCGGCCCGCCCGCTCCACGCTGCCCGCACGCGCGGCCCGAACGGCTCGTACTTCACGCCCCCGTGCACCACCAGACGCAGGTTCGGCCACACGTCTGCAATGGTGCGGGGCCTAGTCTGCCCGCCGCGCTCTCGCGCCAGTGTCAGCACACGCTCGAACAGCACCAGCATCCAACTGGGCATGCCGCTGACCATGCGCACGTCTTCATCCACGCTCGCGCGGGCCATCGCCTCGATCTTGGCCGGCCAGTCGCTCATCAGCGCGATGGCCTTGCCCGGAAGATAAATCGCCGACAGTGGCCAGCGGATCATCGGCGTCACCAGCCCCGAAAGGTCGCCGGTCATGATGCCGTGCTGGTTGGTCTCCAAACTCGTGCTGCCGCCGAGGAAGAGCGCCTTGCCCGCCAGCAGGCCCGGCAGGCTCACACCCATGCGCTGCGCGTTGGCGAAAATATCCAGGGCCGCGCGTCGGTTGCTGCCGAGCATCTCCCGCGACACGGGGATGTACTTGTCGCCCGCCGTCGTGCCGCTGGTCTGGGCGAAGTGCTTCACCAGCCCCGGCCACAGCACGTCCGGCTCGCCGCCATCTCTCATGCGGGCCACCAGCGGCCGAAAGGCCTCATAGTCCGTCGCGGGCACCTGCGCCCGATACGCCCCGACCAACTCCGCGTCGCTCGTGCGTGCCAACGTGCTGAACCCATGCTCTCGTCCGAACGCGGTCCCTGCCGCCGCGCTCAGCAGCCCGCGAAGTTGCTGCACCTGAATCGCCGCCGTGTGCGCCTGCCAGTGCCGCGCGTCGGAAAGCCGCTTCACGCGACGCGCCAGCACTGTGGCAAGCCCCGCACCGATCGCCGCGGTCCAGGCCACGCTCAGCCCGCCACCCGGTGGTCGCCCTTGTCCGGACGCTCGCTCAGGCCGCGCACGAAGTCCACCAGCGCCGAGGCGAACGGGCCGGGGTGCTCGATCATGGGCACGTGCCCGCAGCCGTCGAACCATTCCAGACGCGACCCGCGGATCAGCGTGTGGAAGCGCTCGGCCGCGTCTGGCGGTGTCACCACATCCTGGCGCCCCCAGATCAGCAGCGTCGGCACCGCGATGTTCCCCACCCGGTCGCGCAGCACATCGCGCCGCGCCGAGCGGCTCAGACGCACCATCGCCCGGGCGCTGCCGCGCTCGCTCAACTCGGCGTGGGCACGGTCCACATCGCTCTGCCGCATCTTGCTCTGGTCAAAGAACAACTCGCCGATCTTCCTCTCCAGCCAGGCGCGGCTGGGGCGGATCTGCACGTCCGCCACGATCGAGGCCTCGATCAATCCGCTCGACCCCGCCAGCACCAGGCCGCGCACAAGGTCCGGTCGTTCGATCGCCATGCGCAGGGCCACGTGCCCACCGAAGGAGTTGCCCACGAGCACGGCCGGCCCGCCCACGTGCTCGCGCAGGAAACGCTCCGTGAGCCTCGCCACACCCTCGATCGAGCAGTGTTCCCCGCGAAGTTCCAGCAGCGGCAGTTCAAAGAGCGTGCAGGGAACCCGGTCCCTCACCAGCCGCACCACCTCTTCCCAGTGGTCGTTCAGACCGACAAGGCCGTGCAGAAAAACCACGCGCGCCAGACCCGTGGCCCGCGGCGGCAGGATGTCGATCACCTTCGCATGGATCGCCCCCCCGTTCCGTTCCGCGGGGTCCACCGGCCACAGCGTGAGGCTTGCCGGCTGCATCGCCGGGGCGATCTCGGGCGAGGTGGTCGTCGGGTTGGTGGCGAGGTGGGTGGACATACCGAACCGGGGCCGTTTATCAACGGCTCATTGGCCGTTCACCATCATAAGAGATGCCGGGCGGCGGGTCTGGCGTGCCCAACCGGACCCGTACATCAAGGTTCCTCAACGGAAAGCCTGTCGTCCCGCCCGCGATCCGCGTCGTGTTCAGCCGCGGCGATCCGGCCATCCAGCAGCCGCACCACACGGTCCGCCCGTGCCGCAACCTCAGGATCGTGCGTCACCATCACCACGGTCAGCCCCTCGGCCCTCCTGCGTTCGTCGATCAGTTCCAGAATGGCCCGGCCCGCGACCTTGTCCAGGTTGCCCGTTGGCTCATCCGCCAGCAGCACCGGGGGCTGATTGATGAGCGCCCGCGCAATCGCCACACGCTGGCGCTCGCCGCCAGAGAGTTCACTGGGCCGGTGCCGCAAGCGATGCCCGAGCCCAAACAGGCCCAGCAGGTCGGCCGCCCGCCGGCGCAGGTCGGTCGCTCGCGAGCCGAAGCCGAACCGGCCGTAGCGGATCATCGCGCTCACCAGCACGTTCTCCAGCACGTTCAGTTCCGGCAGCAGGTGATAGAACTGGAAGACAAACCCCACGCTGGTGTTGCGATACACATCGATCGCGCCCGCGGAGAACCCCGTCACGCCCCGCCCGTCGAACGAGACCGAGCCGTGCCCGCGGTCGGGTCGATCAAGCCCGCCCAGAAGGTGCAGCAGCGTGCTCTTGCCCGAGCCCGAGGCCCCAAGGATCGCCACGCACTCGCCCTTGGCAATCGAAATGGAGACACCCCGCAGCACGGGCACCTCCACACGCCCCAACAGATACGTCTTGTGCACGTCCTGAGCAGACAGGTACGGCGCACCCCCTCGCGCGGCTGGCGGTGCATCAACGGTCGGATTGGCGGGCAGGGCCGTCATATTTTCCCATCCAACGCCGGGCGCGTGCCCGCGTCACTCAAACCGCAGCGCCTGCACCGGGTCCATGCTCGCCGCGCGGATGGCCGGAATGAGCGCACCGACCGCGGAAAAGAACAGGCCGCACGAGAGCACCAAGGCCGCCTTCCACGGCTCGACGACGCTGGGAATCTCCGTGAAGTAGTACACCTTGGGGTCCCACACCGCCACTTGGAACTTCGCCCCCAGGTAGTCGTGAATCTCGTTGATGTTGTGGATCACTGCGAACGCCAGCAGCCCGCCGCACGCAGAACCCACCACGCCGATGGCGAGCCCGTACCGCAGCCACAGCCACGCAATGCCCGCGCGGCTCGCCCCCACCGCACGCAGAATGCCCACATCACGCGTCTTCTCGCTCACCATCGCCCAGAAGATGGCCAGAATCAGGAACGACGCCGTGACGGAGATAAACGTGAGAATCGAGAGCACAACGATCGTTTCCTTCTTCACCGCCCCCACCAACTGCGCGTTGTTCTCCTCCCACGTGCGGATCAGCCGGTTGCTCGTCATCAGCATGTGCGCGGGCACCGCCTTCCCGCGTGCCGCGGCGAAGTCCGCGTACACGCTCAGGCACGTGTCGCGCACGGCCTCGGGCGAAACCCCCGGCCTTCCACGCACCAGCACCGTGGTGGCCCGCGCCGGTTCCTCGCCCAGCGTGCGCACCTCGTCGAACGTTTCACGCCCGGTTTCCGTGTCGCGTTCCACCGCCGAGGTGTCCAGGTCGGCCGTGTCCAGCCGCTTGGCCGCGTCCATCTTCAGCATGCGCTGCAACGTCGGCAGGGGCACCAGCGCGGTCCGCCGGTCGATCTCAAAGATGCCCGTGCGGAACTCGTTGGCCACGGGAAACACACGCGAGGCCATGTCGATCGTCCGCCCCTTCTTGTCCAACGGCAGCACCCGCAGCGTCACCTCTTCGTTGGGGGCGAACCCCTCCTTCATCTGCACGTCGCCGTTCACATCCGGCTTGCCCCAGCGCTTGATGGAGTAAAACCCGTGCGTCTCGCGCTGCGAAAGGCCCAGCAGTTCGATGCCGCTCACCATCGCGGGCCGCCTTGGCGTGCCTGGCCCCCCTGCGCCGCCTTCCCGCGTCCCCCCGGCCCACGCGCCCGTATCGGCCTGGCTCATCGTCAGGCCGTCTTGCAGCGTCTGCTCCAGCCGCTCGCGATACTCCGGGCTCAGGCGCAGGTCTCTGCGCTCGCGGTCTTTCTTCACCGGCTCCTCCACCGGTCGCCACCACAGCGAGGCGTTGAAGTCCACCACACGCGCATAACTCGCGGCATCAATCCCCTTCACCTGGATGCCCTCCACCCGCCCGTCGGGCAGGTTTATCACGCCCAGCGTCTCGATGATCGGCGTGGCCGCCGCCACCGTCTCCGTCTGCTTCTCCAGCCGGGCGATCAGGTCGTCGTAGTAGGCAAAGCCCACCGTGGGCCAGGTGATCAGCACGTCGCCCGCCATCGTCCGCCCGCTGGCCAGCAGCATGTTCAGAAACCCGCCCATCACCGACCACACGATCAGCACCATCGCCGTGCAGAGCATCACCGCCAGCGCAGCCAGCAGCGGCATGAGCCTTGTCGTCAGGTACCGGCGTGTCAGCAATGAGTGATACAAGCGGGGCGACTGTAGTTGCCGTGCGGGCCCAGCGACCGACGACCGGCACCCCCGGCTACTTCAGCGCTTCCTTCACGCCCTTCACGCCGTCGGCCCCGGTCGGCACCGTGATCGACGAGCCCTTGAAATCGTCACCGATGGGCTCGGAGCGTCCACCGAGATGTTCGGCCAAGAACGTCTCAGCGACCGCGTAGAAACTCATGCGGTTCTCGGGGCGCTGGAAGCCGTGGCCCTCGTCGGGGTAGAGTACGTACGTGACCGGGATGCTCTTCTTCTGCATCGCCTTCACGATCTGGTCGCTCTCGTCCTGTTTCACCCGCGGGTCGTTGGCACCCTGGCCGATCAGCAGCGGCTTGGTGATCTTGTCCACGAATGTGATGGGCGAACGGGTCGCCAGAAACGCACGCCCCTCCTCCGTCCGGTGGTCGCCCACTTGAAGGGCCATGCGGTCGCGCATAGCCACCCAGTAGGGCGGAACCGTGCTGAGCAGGGTGGACAGGTTGGAGGGGCCCACGATGTCCACGCCGCACGCGAACGTCTCCGGTGTGAATGTCAAGCCTACCAGCGTCGAGTAGCCGCCGTACGAGCCGCCCATGATCGCGGTCTTCGTCGCATCGGCGACCTTGTTCTTCACCGCCCAATTCACCCCGTCGATCAGGTCGTCGTGCATCTTGCCCGCCCACTCCCGGGTCGATGCGTTCACGAACTTCTTGCCGAAGCCCGTTGAGCCGCGGAAGTTCACCTGCAAGACCGCGTAGCCGCGGTTGGCCAGCCACTGCGTGGTCGCCGCGTAACCCCAGGTGTCCCGCGCCCACGGCCCGCCGTGCACCAGCAGCACGGTCGGGAGCGGCTTCTCGGGCCGGGCATCGCCGTCGGTATCGCTCTCGGGTGGCAGGGTGAGGTAACTCACCAGCTCCAGCCCGTCGCGGCTGGTAATCATCTGCGGGTGCATCTTCGCCAGCGTCTGGCCCTCCAGAGCCGCCACGTTGGAGAAGAGCAGCGTCGCGTGCTTCGCCGTGCGATCGTACAAAAAGGTCTTCGCCGGTGCATTGTCGAAGGTGTACGCAACTGTCCACACGGAGTCGTCCAGGGAGCGGCTGGTGATGTCAAAGTCGCCGTCCGCCACCGTCTTGAGGTACTCCGCGTCGGCCTTGATGCCCGCGTCGAGCACCCGCCACTCCGCGCGCGCGTGGTTGAAGCCCACCGCCTGCACCGTCTTCTCTGTGGGGTGGATCACCGCCCCCGCCGCGTCCGCCTTCGTGCTGTCTGCCACAACCGTTGCCTTGCCGGTGGCGACCTCTACCTTCACGATGGCTGCCGTGTCTCTGTCGCGGCTGTCGATCATGTACACGTGCGTGCCCGTCTTGTCCACATCGATGGGGCGCGTCGCGGTGTTGTCCTCAAATGCCACGGTCTGGAATGGCTCCCACTTCGCGGCCGGTGCCTTGCCACCATCGCGCTCGCCGACGCCCGCGTACTTGACCAGGTCCGTGCCGCCGTCGGGCCGCGGTTTCGCGGCCAGCACGGGCTTGAAATCGTCATCCGTGATGAAGTTGGCAAACCCGTCGTTCTGCAGCACAATCGTTCGTTCACCCGTGCGGATGTTCAGCAGGTACAGGTCGTGGAACTTCGGATCGCGGTCGTTCAGGCCCACCAGGATCACGTCGGGCGACTTGGGGCTGATCGTCTGAATCCGTGCCGCAGGGCGCAACGGCTTGCCGTTGGGCTGCATTATCGGTTTGCCGTCGGGACCGGCGATGCTCTCGATAGGCGTGAGGTCCTTGGCCGCGCCCGTGCTCACGTCGGCCGCGTAAACCTTCCAGTTCTCGTCACCGCCCAGATCGTTTGTGAAGACGATGTGCTGGTTCGTGTAGGCCCACCAGTAGTTGCGGATGCCGCGCTTGGTCTCGCTGGTGATCGGCTTGGCCTCATCCAGCTTGCCCACCGGCGCCACGAACACGTTCATCACGCCGTCGCGCGGCGCCAGAAAGGCGATCTGCTTGCCGTCGGGGCTGATCTGGGCACGGGCCTTGTCCGGGTTGCCGAACAGAATGGCGCGCGAGATGAGTTTGCTCTCCGGCTGCTTCGCATCGCCCCCCGCGCCCCCCCCGCCCCCCGCGGCCGCCAACGCCAACGGCGCGGCACCCGCAACCAGAGCCAGATACGCGGCGGCAGACGACACGCGACGGGCAAGAGCAACCATGTTGAACTCCGCAAGAGGGTGAGAACGGCGAACCAGCGACCCGCCCATTATTGGGCACCCCGGTCCTTGGGTTGCGGACGCTCGGCCGGGTGCGTGGGCGGGCACCCGCGGCATCCACCCGACCCCCCAACAATCACCGCAATGAGGGTGTTCCCCCCAAGCCGTGCTTTGTGCCCCTTTACGCACCTCGTGTTTGCCGCGGCCGCGGCCGCCGTCACCATCGTTGTGCTCGCCGCGGCGCGTGCCGACCAACCCCCCGCCCCCGCCACGCGCGAGGCGGTGGTGTACCTGAAGGATGGCCACCAATACACCGGCACCCTGCTCGAACGCACCGACGAGAAGGTGGTCCTCCGTATCGCTGGCATCAGCGCCACGTTCATGGCCGATCAGGTGGACCGCGTGAAGGTGATGCCCTCGACCGTCGAGCAATTTCAGGACCTCCGCAAGGCCGTGGATGACAACGATGTTGAGCAACTCCTCCGCCTGGTGGATTGGCTCACGGCGCGCCAAGAACTCGACCTCGCGGCGGCAGAGTTGGACGCCCTGCGCGAGCGCCAGCCCGAAAGCCCGCTCGTGCTGCGCGCTCAGGCCATGGTGGCGCGGCAGATCGAACTGCGCGACCGCGCCAAGAGTCCCTCGCGGGCGAACCCCTCCGGTTCGCCCCCCTCCGACCGCGCCACGCCCGCTCTCTCGCAGCCCGCGGCCGTGCCCCCGCTCACGCCCGAGCAGATCGCGCTTGTCAAGGTGTACGAGATCGACCTGAAACGCCCGCCGCGAATGGAGGTGCCGCGGGCCGTGATGGAGGCTGCGCTGGAGCGGAATCTGGGCAACCCCCTTGTGCCCGGCACCAAGGAGGGGCGCGAAGCGATCCTGAAGCGACCCTTTGCCGAGCAACTCGACCTGCTCTTCCGCCTTCGCGCGAGGGACCTCTACGCGCAGGTCAAGGTGCTTGACCAGCCCGAGTCGGCGCGCCTGTTTCGAGACGATGTGCAACGCACCTGGCTTGGGGGCTCGTGCTCCACCACGGCGTGCCACGGCGGCACCGACGCGGGGCGGCTGGTGCTCTCCGCCCGGCGGCCCAACTCTGATGCGAGCGTGTACACCAACATGTACATCCTCGAACGCTTCAAACTGGCCGACGGCACACCCCTGATCGACCTGGAGAGCCCCGCTCGCTCACCCCTGCTGCAGATGGGCCTGCCGCGCAACCAGTCGTCTCGCGGCCACCCCCCGGTGCCAAACGAGCAAGGCGGTGCTGACCGCTGGCGGCCAAGTTTTCGCGGGCTGGACGATCCACGCTTCACCGCCGCCATCGGCTGGGTAAACGCGCTCTACCGCCCACGACCGGAACTGCCATTTCACTACGTGCCCCTGCGCCCGTTTGACGCGCCCGACGCATCGGCCCCCGTGCCCGGCCAAGCCCCCGTTCCCGGTCCGCCCCGGTAGGTGTTCCGCTCGCCCGCTCACTGCTGTATCATCCGTTCCCGCAAGTGCTTGCGCAACCCGGCGGGGCTCTTCCCTCTCTCTTTCACGACGGACACTCTGAACCATGAGCCACTTTGCTACAGGTCTTCGCGTCGGTGCTGCGGCCCTCTTGCTGCTTGCAGGATGCGATCAGCGAGACCCCGCGGGCGAGGCCATCCAAGCCGCCAAGACCACGCTGGCCACCCTCACCGGCGGTGGCCGGGTTGTGGACACCCGGCAGGAAAAACTCAAGCCCGCCCTTGACGAAGTCGTCAGGCTCCTGACCCCGCACCTGGATGCAACCCAGCCAGGCCAGGCCTCTGCCGCCAACAGCCTCATGGCCCGTGCCAAAGCCAGCCTCGCCACGCTCAACGTCGAAGAGGCCAACTCCGCCGAGCAGGCCAGCCTGAACAAGGCCCTGGAGATCCGCGGCAAACTCGACGAGTGGCTCGTGCAGCAGGCCCGCGCTGAATCCCTTGCCAGGTTTGACCCGGCCAAGGCCCAGGCGGAGATCACCGCCAAGGCGGCTCTCCTGGAAACGCAGATCGCGGCCACCACCCAAGCGAGCGAGAAGGCCCAGGCGCAGGTTGCCGCGCTCAGGCAACGCGCCGACGGGCTGCTCGCGCAGGCCAAGGCGCGGCGTGAGCAGGCCAGCACGCTCAAAGCCCGGGCCGCCGAGGTCAGCGCCACCGAGGGGCTCACGCTCGTGCAACAGGCCACGCAGATCGGCCGCGAGGCCGACGCTCTCGACATGGAAGCCAGTCTTGTGCAGGCCGAGGCGCTCGCCGCACAGCCCGCGGTGGATGATGCGGCGGCCCTGCTGGTGAAGTTCACCAACGAACGCCAGCAGGTTCGTACCGCCAGCACGGAACTGGCCGAAACCACACGCGTCACCAAAGCCCAGGCCGACGCGGCAAGCCAGCACGCCCAGGGCGCGGCCGCCGCGATCGTGAAACTTACCAATGAGCTCGATGCCGCACGTGCCGCCGACGGGGCGCTGTCACAAGCCTTCGATTCCGCGGTCAAGGGCTTCCGCGACGCCGTTGCCTGCGCCAAGAAGAGCGTGCTCACCGCCGGTTCCGGCGAATCGCTCAGCGCGGCCAAGTTGCAGGTCGCCAGTTACAACCAGGCTCTGGGCGATGCACTCTTCATCCGAGTGCGTGGCATGCAAGACCACCTCGCCCTGCTCGAACTGCTCGCTTCCGCCAAGCCGGGGCTCAGCGGTGCCCCGATCTATACCGGTGGGGCCAAGAGCCTGCGCGAGCAGGCCGTGGTTCTGCTGACCGAAGCGGGCGAGGCCTACGAGGCCGCCAAAGACGGCTTCGCGGGCGCGGGCGGCAAGGAAGATGTGCGGGCCAAACTCGACAAACTCGCCGAACTCGTCGGCAAAATCTCCGGCAAGAAGCCCGCACCCGCAGAGCCCCCCGCGGCAACCGAAGGCGAGGCCGCACCGGCCGCGGCCGATGCCGCCGCCGCCGACGCACCCGCGGCGGGCGACCCCGTCGCCGCGGTGAAGGCGGCGTTCCTTCAACAGATCGCCGACCGCAAGAGCGGCGACGTGGAAAAAGTCCTGGCCCACTTTGTCATCACCAACGACGAGCAGAAGTCGTTGGTTGTCGCGGAGATGCAGATGGGCGCGGCTGCCGCAGACCTCGACGCGGCCTGCCGCGAGAAACTCAACAAGCCGCTCGCCGAACTCGCGGCCGAGGCGGGGCCGAGCGGCGCCATGGTGACGGGGATGCTCGCCCAGATGGAGCCCACGCTCGACACCCTCACCTTCACACCCGTCTCGCCCACCGAGGTGCAGGTCCAGGCCAAAGGCATGCCGATGGCCCTCACCACCCAACTGATCGACGGCGCATGGAAGACCCAGATGCCCGACATGCCGCCCCAGATGATCCAGCAGGCCAAGATGATGACCCCCGTCGTCGTCAACGGCTTCGGCGCCGTCGCCGCGGATGTGCGTGCCGGCACGATCACCGACGGCAAGGGCCTCGTCGCCGCCCTCATGGCCAAGATGATGGCCGGCGCCGGCGCGGCCCAGGGCCAGCCCGACATGAACAAGTAGCCGCTACCATCCGCTCCCCCGGAGCCTGCCGCCGGGGCCGACGCCGGAACCGACCATGCACTTTGCCGAGGTGAACGACTCGTGAAGACCCGTCGATCGATGATGATGGTGGCCACGGTGCTGCTGGCCGCCCTCTCCGGCCCGGGTGTGCTGCACGCCCAGGTTGCCCAACCGCCCGATGCCTCTGTGGCCGCGGCCGAATCGCTCGCGCCGGCTCAGGAAGAGCAGATCAAGGCCTTTGTCGCGGCCCGCGGCCCGGGCCTCATGGGCGACGCATCCGAGATCAAACGCACGCGAGACGACGTGCTCAAACCCTTGCAAGCCAACCGCGTCAGCGTTGCCTTCCGCCTCGAGTACGCCAAGCAGGTCGGCCCGGTCCTGGAAAAAACCGTGGCCGAAGGCAACGAGCAGCAGGTGGTCAACGCCCTCCGCATCGCCGGCGAACTCGCCGCGCCGCGTTCCATCGCCATGCTCAAAAAGGCGCTCGCCGATCCGCGCCAGGCCGTGCGGTATGGCGCGGTGTTCGGCATCGCCCGCTTCTTCGATGCCACCGGCCGCACCGGCCCCGCCGCGTCGGCCGACCAACTCGCGGACCTCATCAAGTCCCTCGCCGCTCAGGCCGCCAAGGAGGCCGACCCGATCGTGCTCGACGGCCACACGCTCGCCCTGGGCGCAGCCGTGCGCGTCCCCGAGTCGGCCGTGAAGGACGTGCGCGGCCCCGCCCTCGCCGCCCTGGCCAAAATCGGCGACGATCGGGCCAAGGCACTCGCCGCCGATTCCGGCAAGGCTCGCCTCGTGGAAATGCTCTTTCGCATCTGCGGCATCGCCCGCGGAGCCCTCACGGATATCCAGCAGGGCAACCTGCCCGCCACCACCACCGCCGCGTGCGGCAGCATGGCCGCCAGCATCCTTGCCGCCTGTGATGAACTGGCCAAGGCACCCGACCCGGGCGTGCCCTCCAACGCCGTTTCGCAGTTGAAGGCCGCGGCCGCCGCTGTGCAGGACTTCGCCAAGGCCAGGTAATCGGCGGTCCGGCCGTGTGGCCCGTTCTGGGTCGGCCGGCGGTCCCCGTCCGCACCCAGCCTCTCCATGACCTTCGCACACCCCGCCTCACTGCCCGCTTGTGGGCGGCGGGACAGGCGCAACGGGTTCGGTCGCCGGTGTCGTGCTGCCCGGCATCGGCGTGACCTCTGCCGGTCGGCCGCCCTCGCGCGCTGGCCGCTGCCCGCTTCGATCTCGCGGCCGCGTCTCGATCGGTGCCCGTGGCAGCAGGTCGTCCGCGCACGCCAGGTTGTACGCGACGATCGCCGAGTTCGTCGCCGACTGCTTCAGATACTCCGGAATCGCCAGCGCCATCGTGTCGTGCTGGGTGTGCCAGCCGTAGCCATACTCCGACCGGCCGATCTCATCCCAGAAGAAGCCCGGCACGCCCACGGCGTTGAAACTCGCGTGGTCGCTGCCGCCGTGCCCCACCATTTTCTCGCCCGTGTCGCGGATGTCGACGTTCAGCCACTTCGCGTCCGCCGCGCTCCAGAACAGGTTGTTCGTCGGCGCCGTGGCCGCGGCCAGCATCGGCAGCGCCACCGTCGGCGCGCCCAGCCCACCCTGCGTGTTCGTGCCGCCGTCATCCACAAACACCACCGAGTGCTTGTCCAGGTCCGCCTTGTACGCCTCCACATAGGCCTTCGAGCCGAGCAAGCCCTGCTCCTCGCCCGTCCACAGGCAGAAGCGGATCGTCCGCTTGGGCTTCGCGCCCACCGCCATCAGAATCCGCGCCGCCTCCATCGTCACGCTCGAGCCCGTGCCGTTGTCGATCGTTCCCGTCGAGCCCGGGCCGTCCCACGAATCTAGGTGCCCGGAGACGATCACCACCTGCTCGGGCCACACCGTGCCGCGGATCTCCGCGATCGTGTTGTACACCGGCACCGGCCCGGCCACGAACGTGGCCTGTGCATCGATCTCCACCTCGATCGGCTCGCCGTCGGTGAGGCGCGAGTTGATGTAGTCGTAGTCGCTCAGTCGAACGCTCACGTGCACGTCCCGCGGCACATCGGCGATGGACAACTCCCGCCACTTGGGCACCGCGCCCGTCCACACCCGCTCATCGCGGCTGGTGGAAATGAACCCCGCCACGCCGTCAAACACCATCCGCTGCGGCAGCGGAATCGTCTCAACCTTCTCCCCCTCGGCCACCTTCTTGCGGGCCTCGTTGCGTGCCTCGTAATACGTCCCCAGGCGGCTGCGGATCCCCCGCTGCCCCACCGGCGGCGGCGGATCGAGCAGCACCCACGCGCCCTTGAGTTGGTCCTTCACCTTCGCGTATTCCTCGTCCGTCTCCGGGGCCTTCACCACCTTGCCGCGCACGGGTCCGTTGGTGCCCGCCTGCCACGAGAGCCACGTGAACACCACCTCACGCGCCGTGTTCCACGCCACCGTCGTTGTGCCGTCCTCGTTCTTCTTCTCGTCCTTCAGCAGCACCTTGGCGCTGCTCGGCCCGCGATCAAAGCCCACGCCCACCGTACCCCACTCCTCCAGACGCGAGTTCGCCAGGCCCCAAGCCGCGAACCGCTCCTTCGCCCACATGTTCGCCCGCGTCAGGCGCGTCGAACCCGTCAGGCGCGGCCCGATCTCCTTCGACAGGTACGTCAGGTGGTCCATCACCTGCGAGCGATCCCGCCCCTCGCGGATGATCGCCTTGATCGTGCCCGCCTCGCCCATCGCAATCTCAGGCGCGGCGGTGGGCTTGCCGTCAATGATCGCCGTCCATCCCTGCGCGTTCGTCGGCTTGCTCAAGGGTGCCGGCGTGCCCGCCGCGCTCCCGTTGTTGCGTGCGCAGCCGCACGCCATGACCAAGCCCGCGGCTGTCAACAACACCTTGGCGCGATGCGCGTACGAATCGTTTGTCATGGTCGTTTCCGAAAAAGTGGGAGCGGGGCGCAGCCGGGCGGGAAGTGTCAGCGGGCGAGAATCGCCCACACCACCACCGCGATGCCGATCACGAACAGACCAAACAGCACCGCGCTCAGCACGGTCGCCAGTCTGGACTTCTGCCTCAGCATACAACCAGCATATCAGGCCGTTGCGGGCGGTGCCAACCACCGCCCGCCCCCTTCACCGGCCCAGATTCACACACGCCAACTCGTTGTATATTCCCCCGCCAATCGTCAACCGGCTCTCCATCAGCCGGACCTCCCCAACCGCGAAGGGGTCCATGTTCAAGGCACCGCCCCACGGCCCGCCGGTGGACGGTGTCCCCTCCGGGAACCGGCAGAGCGTCAGGTGCGGCACAAACCGTTCCGGCTTGCCGCTGCGGCGCGGGCGTGCGAACCGCTGCACCAGCCGCCGGTGCAGTTCCAGCAGCGTCGCCGGGCTGTCCGTCCGCGCCGCCACCAGCCGCGGCGGGGCCGTGGCCGGATGATCCGGGATCGTGACCAACGCCTGCGCCGTGAGCGCGAACACGGGCAGCCCCGCGCACGCCCGCTCAACCGATTCGATCGCCGCGCGAAGGTCGCGCCGGGCCGTCTCCCCGATGAACTGCACCGTCAGGTGAACCTGCTCAGGCCGCGTCACCCGGTGCGGCGGCAGCGGGAGGCCCGCCAGCGCCTCCAGCAGCGCGCCCGCCACTTCCGGCGGCGGGTAGACCGCGGCAAACAGGCGCAGCGAGTCGCGGGCGCGTTGCATCGCCTCAGACTACCATGCCGCCCGTCAGATCTTGAGGAGGTTCCCCATGCGTGTGTCTGCCGCCGGCCGTGCCTGTTTCGTTGCCGCCATGCTCGCCCTGTGGGCACCGGCCGCGTTCGCTCAGCCCGCCGCCGGGGGGGGTGGGGCGGGTGGCGTGGGTGAGAAGGAACTCATCGGCACCGGCATCGCCCGCTTCTTCGCCGCGGGCGCGAAGCCCGCGGCCGCCCTGCCTAGTTTCGCACTCAAAAACCCCGCCAAGAAGACCGGCGACCTGCCCGCCTCGTGGGTCGTTCTGCCCGCATTCTCCCAGGCCGCGGATGGCCGCCAGGTGGCCACCATTGCCGCGCCCGCGGGCACGAGTTTCTACGGCACGGGCGAGGTGGCCGGGCCGCTCCTTCGCAACGGCCGGCAAGTCACACTCTGGAACACCGACGCGTTCGGCTACACGGTGGAGAAGAACCCCAGCCTCTATCAGAGCCACCCGTGGGTTCTGGCGGTGAGGCCAAACGGCACAGCATTCGGTGTGCTAGCCGACACCACTTGGCGTACGGACATCAAGACCGACGGCGCCATCACGTTCACGGCCGAAGGGCCCGCGTTCCCGGTCATTATCATCGACCGCGCAAGCCCGCAGGAGGTTCTCAAGGGTCTGGCCGAACTCACCGGCACCATGGAGATGCCCCCCAAGTGGGCCATCGGCTACCAGCAGTGCCGCTACTCGTACAACCCCGAGAAGCGCGTGCGCGAGATCGCCGAGGGCTTCCGAAGCCGCAAGATTCCCTGCGATGTCATCTGGTTCGACATTGATTACATGGACGGCTACCGCGTCTTTACGTTTGACAAGGCTCAGTTCCCCAACCCCACGAAACTCAACGCCGACCTTCACGGCATGGGCTTCCGCACCGTGTGGATGATCGACCCCGGCGTGAAAGATGAAAAGGGCTACTTCGTCCGCGACCAGATGATCGAGAAGGACCTCGCCGTCAAGTCCTCCTCCGGCACCGTCTTCAACGGCGCCGTCTGGCCCGGCATGTGCGTCTTCCCGGATTACACCTCCGACACCGTCCGCACGTGGTGGGCGGGCCTCTACAAAGACTTCATCGGCACCGGTATCGACGGCGTCTGGAACGACATGAACGAGCCCGCCGTCTTCGGCGTCGCCAGCAAGACCATGCCGGAAGACAACCTGCACGCCGGCGGCACCTGGCGCAGCGAGCCCGGCGCGGCTGAGGTGAAGATCACGCCCGGCCCCCACGCCCGCTTCCATAATGTGTACGGCATGCTCATGGCCCAGGGCACACGCGACGGCGTGATGGCCGTGCAGCCCGGCAAGCGTCCTTTCGTGCTCACCCGCGCCGGCTACCTCGGCAGCCACCGCTACTCCGCCACGTGGACGGGCGACAACTCCGCGACGTGGACCGATCTCGAAGCCTCCATCCCCATGGCGCTGAATCTGGGCCTCTCCGGCCAGCCCTTCTGCGGCCCGGACATCGGCGGCTTCAACGGCAGCCACACTGGCGACAAGGCCAACAAGGGCCGCTTCTTCGCCCGCTGGATGGGCATCGGCTCGCTCCTCCCCTTCAGCCGCGGCCACACCGCCAAGGGCAACGACGACAAGGAACCCTGGTCCTTCGATGCCCAGACCGAGGCCACCTGCAAAATCGCTCTCGAACGCCGCTACCGCCTGCTGCCGTACTACTACACGCTCTTCTACGAGGCCCACACCACGGGCCTGCCGGTGGTGCGTCCCGCGTTCTTCGCTGACCTCACCGATCCCGCGCTGCGCAGCGAGGATGACTGCTTCCTCATCGGCGCCGATGTGCTCGTGGTGCCCCAGTTCATGCCCGACGGCTCGCGCGCGCCCGTCGAGCCCAAGGGCCTCTGGCGTTCGTTCGAGGTTGTGGACAGCGCGAGTGGTGGGGGTGGTGGGGGAGGCAACGCCGACCTGCCCGCCCTCAAAATCCGCGGCGGGGCCATCGTCCCCATCGGCCCCAGCATGGAATGGAGCGACCAGAAGCCGCTCGACCCGCTCACGCTCATCGTGTGCCTCGATGCGAACGGCAACGCCTCCGGCACGCTCTACGAAGACGCCGGCGACGGCTGGGGTTTCAAGGGCGGCGAGTTCCTCAAAGCCACCTACACCGCCAGCACCGCCAGTGGCGTCGTGACGGTCAAGGTCGCCTCGACCGAGGGCAAGATGGCTCGCCCCAAGCGCGGCATCGTCGTGCAGGTGATCGCTGATGGCGGCAAGGTCTTCTCCGCCAACGGCACCGATGGCGAAACGATCAGCGTGAGCATGAAGTAGAGAGTTGACGAGTTGACGATGTCCGGCATGCAGCCCGACCGTCAGGGAGGGCTCTGCTGCGTGCCGAGTCATGCCAAGCCCTCGCTTACGCTCGGGCTGCATGTTTGCCTCCCTGCGTTCACCAGTGCCCAATGCCCAGTCCCCAGTGCCTTCTTCACCATGAGCCTCTTCTCCCGCGTCATCTCGAACCTCAAGGCCGGCCTCGCCAAAACCCGCGAGTCCCTCGTCTCCGGCCTGCGCCTCCTCGTGCGCGGCCGCGTGCTCGACGATTCCCTCCTCGCCGACATCGAGAAGGCCCTGCTCTCCGCCGATGTCGGCCCCGCCGCGACCGCCAAACTCATTGATGGCCTGCGTGCGGATGTGAAGTCGGGGAGGCTCACCGACTCGGCCCTCGTGATCGACCACCTCAAGGCCGCGTGCAAGGCCATGTTGCGAGGGCAGGGGACAGCATGCAGCCCGACCGTAAGGGAGGGCTCCGGGCCGGGGGCACAGCAGACAGCCGGAGCAGGCAAGAGCGCACCCTCCCTCACACTCGCGCGTGCGGCCAGCGGTCCCACCGTCATCCTCGTCACCGGCATCAACGGCGCGGGCAAGACCACCAGCGTCGCCAAACTCGCTGCGCGGCTAAAGGGTGAAGGACGTAGCGTCATGCTCGCCGCGTGCGACACCTTCCGCGCCGGGGCCGTCCGGCAACTCGAAATCTGGTCCGAGCGCCTCGGTGTGGAACTCATCAAGGGGCAGATGGGCGGCGACCCCGCGGCCGTCGCCTTCGATGCCTGCAAAGCCGCCGTCGCCCGCAATGTGGATTACCTGATCGTTGACACGGCCGGCCGCCTGCAAACGCAAGACCCGCTCATGCGGCAACTCGCCAAGATCTACGCCGTGCTGGGCAAGCAGATCGCAGAGAGTCCGCACGAGTCGCTCCTCGTGCTCGACGCCACCAGCGGCCAGAACGCCGTGCGCCAGGCCTGCGAGTTCGGGAAGGTGGCGGCCATAAGCGGCATCATCCTCGCCAAACTCGACGGCACGGCCAAGGGCGGCGTGGTCCTGGCCATCAACGCGGCCACGAGCATCCCCGTCAAGTTCATCGGTGTGGGCGAACGCCCCGAAGACCTTGAAGCCTTCGACCCCGACACCTTCGTCGAAGCCCTCTTCGAGTCGTGAGCCTGCCGCCCAGGCGCCCGACCGCTGTGCCACCGCCGCGCACCGAAAAAGAAAACGGGCGCGGGCCCTGTGCCCTCGCCCGTTGTGGGGGATCAATCAATGTCCGTTGACGTCGGCAGGTTCGGCGGCGATCAAGCTCGGCGGCGGCGCATCGCAACGAGGCCACCCAGGCCCAGCATCGCGGCCGCGCCGGGGGCGGGGAGGGGAGCGGGGGAGTGGAACTCAAACTGCTCGATGTTCTGCACCTCGAACGAGGACGCGCCGCTCGGATCGATGTATTCGACCTGCGCGGGGATGAACGCGCCCGGCATCGTGCTGTAGTTCAGCGTGCCGTCGGGCTGCATGCCCGTGCGGAAGAGGTCCGCGCTGTTCCAGATGATGTGCACGCCCCACTGCTTGCCGGTGACCCAGATTCCCCAGTTGGCCGAGGCCGCGACAGGGCCGCCGAAATCGGGGCCGATGTCGCCGGAGCCCATGAACATGTCCACATCGGAGGCGACCATGGGCGTGGTGGGCATGCCCTGGAAGGCCGGCAGATCGGCCATGAGCATGTCCATGCCGGAGAGCGAAGACTTCAAGACGGTCACGTGGCCCTCGTTGCCGGTGGGGCTCACGTTCGAGAGGTGCGGCAACTCGATTGTGATCCAAAAGCTGAGCTTGCTGGTTGTGACGTGGACGCTGATCGCGGCGCTGGCGCTCGAGGCGGCGGTGCCCAAGGCCACAGACGCGACGGCGGCGGCAAGGAGCAACCCCTTGGCAGAATGTGAAGCGGGGCGCGAACGAACGCTGGTGATGCTCTGGCTCATACTCTCTCTCCTCACGGTATCTCCGGCGTTTTCACGCCGCGATACCGGAACCGGCCTTCTTCGCTCTGCGCCCGCGGGGCACGTTCCCCGAGAACCACGCATCGCCGATAGGCACGAGACGCGAGCCTACTGCATTCCGCCGCGGAACGCAAGGGCCAACCCGATAATGTGCGGATTATTCTCGCGATTCCGCCGCTCCCGGACGCCTTCCAACCTCTTGACGCCCGCATCCCGTCCAAAGGCCGTTTCGAGGGGGGTAGGAACGGTCAGCCCGCTGTGCCAGCCGCCGCCTTCCCATGCGAAACCCGCGCGTTGCCATAGGAAACTCTCGTCTCGACCGAGGACACTCCCGTCTCGACCGAGGACACCCCCGTCTCGACCGAGGAAACTCGCGCCTCGACTGAGGAAACTCGCGCCTCGACTGAGGAAACTCCCGGCTCGACCAAGAAAGAAGTGGCGTGGCGGCGTGCGCGGGCCTCAAGTCGCCCCTTGGCCGGGCCGAGAACACAGACGCACGCGTGTTGCGTGCATGTGTCGTCCCGGTTCGCTCTAGAAAGGAGCATTGTCATGGCCACCACGACGTACCCGTCCTCTCCCCGCGCCGCGTTCCTCACCTGGGGCCTGGCCCACACCACCGTTTTCGACGATCAGGAGGGCAACATCGGCCTCTCCGCGCCGCAGGTCGCGGCGTTCACCACCGCGATCAACGCGGCCAACACCGCGAATCAGGCCCAGGAGAACGCGCGCCTCGCCTACCGCGCCGCCGTGAGCGCCGCCACCGACGCGTTCAACGCGGCCAAACGCTCCGCCAGCCTCACCACCAAGGTGATCCGCACGTTCGCCGAGACGACCAACAACCCCAACGTCTATTCGCTGGCCCAGATCCCGCCGCCGGCCGTGCCGGGCACGGCTCTGCCGCCCGCCAAGCCCACCGACCTGAGTGTTGAACTCAACAACGCCAGCGGCGCGCTCACACTGCGCTGGAAGGCCTCTAACCCCGCGGGCACCAACGGCACGAGTTACCTGATCAAGCGCAAACTCCCCGGCCAGAGCGAGTTTGTGTACGCGGGCATTTCCGGCGAGAAGAAGTTCGTGGACAACACCTTCATCGCTGGGCCGGACTCCGTGCAGTACACGGTGCAGGGCCACCGCGCCGACAGCGTGGGCCAGGAATCCGACGCGTTCGTCATCAACTTCGGCAAGACGGCCGCGGGGCAGGTGACGGCGAGCGTCTCCAGCGGCAGTCAGCCCATGCGCATGGCGGCGTGAGCGGAAGTGCTTACCGCGAAGGTCGCGAAGGACACGAAGGAAACGATTGAGAGACCAAGGGGGGCCGCAAGGCTCCCCTTTTTCATTGCCGCCTGCCCAATCTTCGAGACCTTCGCGTCCTTCGCGGTTGGTCTCCGCCGCTCCGGGCTTTTTCATTGCGCGGCCCAGGAGCAAGACCGAAAAACGAAAAACGAAGAGCGAACAGCGAAGATCGAAGAGCGAAGACAAGGCACCAGTGCCTAGAGGGTGTTATGGACTTTGTGGCTGGGGTTCCGATGAAGGGGTATGGCAAGGAAGCCGTACCCGACGGATGTTAAGGATGACGAATGGGCCTTTGTGCTGCCGTACCTGACGCTGATGCGAG
>JBJXEW010000006.1:0-3738 GCA_046156035.1 Phycisphaerales bacterium
GTGTCAATTCAAAGTGCCTGCACCAGAGGCTTGCTCGAAGACTCGCCGCGCCTCTGGCAACTTTCGCAGCGCCCTCCGGGCTGAAGAATGCGCAACGGCGAGCACGTCAAGAATGGTTGGCAGGGCAGCGCGCGTAGCCTTTGGAAGCGTGATGCCCCCTACGGCAATCGGCCCGTGAGCCAGTTCACCATCCACACCGTGAGGATGCCCGCGATGGCGAGGCTCGCCAGCAGCAGGCGGACCGAGAGCCAGAACCGCTCGCGCCGGCGCTCGAAGAGCGCGGGGTGCGGGAGCGTGTCGCTGGTTTCGATGCCCGACATCGTTCCGCCGCGTGCTGGGGCGGCGACGAGTTCGAGCCGCTCGTCGTGCGATGCGCCGGCGGCCCCGAGCAGCCCGCGTCGGAAGCGGTCCTGCACGATGGCGATGATGAGGTTCGCATCGAACGGGCGCATGCCCATGCGCTGGGCGGTCGAGACGAGGGCCTGGCGGCGTTCGGGCACGAGGATGCCGGCGCGACCGCCGTCGATGTTCTCGGCCACGCGCTGGGCCATGATGCGGCGCAGGTCGCGGTCGGAGAGCGCCGAGGCGCGGCGGTTCTCGGCGCCGACTTCGTTGGCGAGTTTGGCCCGCAGCGGCTTGGTGTGCTTGCTGGATGATTCGGGGGAGAGTTCGGTGCGGATGAGGCGCAGGCCCGGCACGCGCCCGTTGGGGTTGCGCGTGGCGTGGCTGGAAGAGTGCCCGGTGTCGTTGGGATCGAGCGAATGGCCCGAGGTGCCGTGCCCCGGGTCGATCAGCGTGCGGGTGGTGTGGGCCTGGTCCGGGAACGCGCGCCGAGCCCCGGCGTTTGAAGCGGGGCTGGCGGGGGGCTGGGGATGATTGGGGCCGGGGTTCATGGACGCTGCACCAAGTGTGCGGCTTGAGCGTGACATCGGCGAATGGAATCCGCCGAAGATGCCGAAGTGAGGACCGGCTGAGCGATGTCGTTCGCGCAGCGCGGCTGTATGGTGTGCGCGGTCGTCCGTGACCCGACAATCCCTGGCCCTTGGCCGAGCGTATCTTCGCATGAACCCCGTGGCATTGCACCCTGGAGACACCTCGTCCACCGAAAAATCGGACGTTTCGTCCGGGGGGGTGGCTGCGCCGGGTCTATCGAGTGGGTTATCCGGACCTGCGTCGGAGAAGACGCATGACGGCCTGCCGGTGATCCGCGCTGCGCTCAAGCCCAGCGAAGTGCTTTCGAGGCTGCTCGGGATGGCGAAGAAGGGGAAGTTGGCCGGGTACCGCACGCTGGGGTCGCATCCGACGGAGAAGTCGGGGGCGGCGTTCCGGGCCAGCGTGTTCGGCGAGCCCTACGACCGCGAGTTGATCGCCTCGGTGGTGCCGACGATGGTCGATGGGACGGACGGTTCGGTCGTGCGATTCGAGTCGCGGCTGCTGAAGAAGTTGCCGGCGGTGATGATCGCGCTCACAGTGTTCTCGTTCCAGCCGGGGCTGTGGTTGACGCATTCGATGCTGAAACTCTACTTTACGTGGTACACCATCGAGACGTGGTGGTGGTACCTGCCGCTGGTGGCGCTGAGCGTTCCGATGCTGTGGAAGCAGTTCAAGAAGAGCGAGGCGGCGGCGGCGGCGGATGCGCTGAAGGTGATCGGGGATATTCAGGCGGCGTTGAAGTAGTGGGGATGCTGGGTGTAGGGGATAGGGTGTAGGGTGTTCCCGTGACGCGCCCGTTCTTCCATGTCGTGCTGCATGAACCCGAGATCCCCAACAACACGGGGAACATCGGGCGGACGTGCATCGCCACGGGGTGCGGGCTGCATCTGGTGAAGCCGCTGGGGTTTGACACATCGGAGAAAGCGCTGCGCCGGGCGGGGCTGGACTACTGGCCTCGCGTGGGCGCGATCGAGCACGAGACGTGGGGGGACTATCTGGCGTGGGGTGGAGTCGGCGACAGCGCGACGTGCCACGATGCTGAGCCGTCTGCGGATCAGCGTCGTGCTCCGGGAGATGGGGGCGCAATTGACAGGAGGCACGAAGCTGCCTCGGAAGGCAGCATCGTGGCACGGGGCGGGGAGCGCGGACACGGCTGTGCCGCGGACGGCAAAGCCGTGGCACGGGGGCGGCGCTGGTTCTTTTCGACGAAGGCGGTGCGGACGGTGTGGGACGCCGAACTGCGCGTGGGGGATCACTTCGTGTTCGGGAAAGAGACGCGCGGGCTGCCGGAGGAGATGGTTGCCGAGCACGCGGATTCGTTGCTGGCGCTGCCGATGGTGGCGGGGGAGCGCTCGCTCAACCTCGCGACGGCGGTTTGCGCGGTGGTGTATGAGGGGCTGCGGCAGGGGGTGGTGCGGGGGGAGATCAAACTTGATTCGGCGGGGCGGATCGTGCGGTGACGGGCTTCTGGGGGTTCCGGAGCGCGGCCGTGCCCCGGACGGCAAAGCCGTGGAACGTTCGCCGCCTGACCTTCCCCACAAACAGTGGACACACAAGTAGTTTATCGCATTGCAGCCTCGAACCGTTCGGGGCTGTTGTAGCCGATCGAGCTGTGCAGTCTTTGGCGGTTGTAGAACGTCTCGATGTAGTCGAACACCGCCGCTTTGGCCTCTTGTTTGGTCGTGAAGTTTTCCGGGTACACCAGCTCGGTCTTGAGCTTGCCCCAGAAGCTCTCCTTCGGGGCGTTGTCGTGGCACTCCCCGGCGTTGCTCATGCTGGCTTCGACCCCGTGCCGACGCAGGGCCTCCTGGTACGACCCGGCGGCGTACTGCACGCCGCGGTCGCTGTGGTGCAGCAACGACGGGTGCGACCGCCCCGGCGACAGCCCGCGCTCCGCCAGCGCCATCGACAGCGCCGCCTCGGCCAGCTCCGCCCGCATGTGCTCGGCCATGCTCCAGCCGATGATTCGACGGCTGCATAGGTCCATCACCCCCGCCAGGTACACGAAGCCCTCGGCGGTGGGGATGTATGTGATGTCGCTCAGCCACACCTGGTCGAGCCGGTCGCACGCGAACCGCCGGGCCAGTCGGTTGGGTGCGATCGGGTGCGGGTGGGCCGAGTCCGTCGTCCGCGGCCTGATCCGCTTCCACGTCCGGGCCCGGATCCCCTGAGCGCGCATCACCCGCGCGACGGTGTTGCGGCACACCGACTCGCCCGCGTCCACCAGCGCCCGGTGCACCCGCGGGCTGCCGTAGACCCGCCGGTTCTTCTCGTGCACCAAGCGGACCTTCTCGGCCAGTTCACGCCGGCGGACCTCCCGAGCACTGGCGGGGCGCTCGAGCCAGGCGTAGAACCCGCCGTGGCTGACCCCGAGCACCTCGCACAGCACACGCACGGGGTAGCGTCGGCGGTGTTCGCGGATGAAGGCGAAGATCATGGCCGCCCCTCCGCGCTGTCCCGGGCGAAGTAGGCCGCGGCTTTTTTTAGAATGTCCCGCTCCATCTCGAGGCGGCGGACCTGCGCCTCGAGATCACGAACCCGCCGCGCCGGGTCGGTGGCACCGACCACCGCGGCGTCGGGCCGCACCCCCCGCATCCCCGCCGCACGGGCCATGCGGACCCAGTGGCGGAGCGAGGACTGGTCAACGCCGAGACTCTGCGCCACGTCCTTGACCGACCGCCCTTCACGGACAACCAGCCCCGCCGCCTGATCCTTGAACTCCTGCGTGTACGCCTTCCTTGCCATCGTGGACTCCTTCCGGCAGCACTTGTAGCCGCCTCGCGGGGTGTCCACTGTTTGTGGGGA
>JBJXEW010000028.1:0-177610 GCA_046156035.1 Phycisphaerales bacterium
CTGGAGCCTCCACTCCATCAGCCGCACAAAGCCGTGGCCCGGCGACTCGGGGTGCCCCTGCCTCGCCCCGAACCATGGGAAGCAGACCGGCACGCCGCCACGGATCGGCTTCCCGGGCTCAAGCGCGCTCTTTCCGCTCATCCAGAGGATCGGCTTCTCGCCCGGCCTCTGGTAGTGCGTCACGTGTGCGCCATGCGGACACACGTGCCCTTCACACAGCGCCGTGCGCACCGCGATGCGTTGGAGTCCACCGGAAACGGTCTCGATCGAAACACCTTTGGGGAGTGGCTGTGTGCTTTTCATGCGCGACAGTTTACATCGCCCACGGCAGCGCGCGTGCATCACCCGCCAAGCTGGCTCATCGCGCGGCTGCCCCGGGTGGAGTGGACGTCCGGCTTGAGCACTACGCAGCGCTGCATCAACTCAACGAGCTTAGCCCGGTCGGGCGTTGGACGCAGCGCGTCGAGCATGGAGACCTCCCCGCCATCGAACAGGCAACTTCGTAGTTCCCCCGTCGCCGTCAGCCGCAGTCTGGTGCACGTCTCGCAGAACGGCTTGCTCCTGGCGCTGATGAACCCCACCCGCCCCGCCGCACCCGGCAGGCGGAAGACGTTAGCGGGGCCTACGCCCGCTTCGCTGTCGCGCGGCATGGGGGCCAACTCACCCAGTTCCGACTCGATCCGCCGCCGAATGTCGGCGTTGTCCACGATGTACGCCGGCGCGTTGTCCACCAGCGTGCTGTCGCCCAGCGGCATGTACTCGATGAATCGCACCGTCCAAGGACGTTCTAGCGTCAACCGGGCGAAGTCCGCCACCTCATCGTCGTTGATGCCGCCCATCACCACGACGTTGATCTTGATGTGTTCAAACCCGGCCTTCACGGCGGCGTCGATCCCACGCATCAGCCGCGGCAGACCCCCGAGCCCACGCACACCGCCGCGCACGATGCGTTCGAAACGGTCCTCACGCAGCGAATCGCAGCTCACGGTGACCCGCATCAGCCCCGCCCGTCGCAGGTCCGCCGCGAGCTTGTCGAGCAGCATGCCGTTGGTGGTCAGGGAGAGGTCGCGTGGCCCGAGCGCGGCAAGCCCTTCGACGATGTCGAGCAGGTCACCCCGCACGGTCGGTTCGCCGCCGGTGATCTTGAAGTGATCCACGCCCACCGATGCGGCAGCGCCCGCGACGGCAAGGATGTCGCCCGCGGAGAGCAGGTCGGACCGCTCACTGAACGCCACGCCATCCTCGGGCATGCAGTACTGGCACCGCAGGTTGCAACGGTCGGTGATGCTCATCCGCAGGAGCCTGACAGCAGACAGGCTGCGGGGCCCCTGCGCAAAATTGGGACGCACGGGCGAGGCGTTCATGATCGGCAGCACGATGGGCATCAGGCCATTATAGGGGCGGGCGGAAACCGCAAGCGGACTACTTGCCGGATTCGACCTTCACAACCTCGCGCCCTTCGAGCATGGCGGCAAGCCGCTGTCGTGTGGAGGGCTTTGTCCCGTTGCCGTTGCCATTCCCATTCCCGTTGCCTGCGTGCTCCACGGCGACCACCACGGGCTGAGGCGCTGGCACTTCGGGTGTCTCGACCACCGCGGGAGCTTCTTCGACGGACGGTGCGGCGGCGTCGCGCTGCGTCTGTGCCGCGATCGCCGATTCGCTGATGCGCACGTCCTGGCCATCCTTCACGGAAGCGACGTCCTCAAAACTCACCGCCACGCGGCGTGATACGCCACGCTCCTGCATCGTGATGCCGTACAGCAGGTCGCACACCTGCATCGTGCGCTTGTGGTGCGTGATGACGATGAAGTGGCTCTCGTCGGTGAACTGCTCGATCACGCGGCAGAAGCGGTCCACGTTCGCATCGTCCAGCGCGGCATCCACCTCGTCGAGCACGCAGAAGCAACTGGGCTTCGAGCGGAAGATGCTCATGAGCAGGGCCACCGCCGTCATGCTCTTCTCGCCGCCCGAGAGTTGGCTGATGCTGCGCGGCTCCTTGCCCGGCGGCTTGGCGATGATCTCGATGCCGCTCTCCAAGAGGTCCACCTGATCCGTCTCCACCCCGTCCTTCACCAGCGGCATGAGACGGATCTCGGCCTTGCCGCCGCCGAAGAGTTTGCGGAACATGCCGTCTTCACCGGCGAAGTGCTTCTGGATCATTGCGAAGGTTGTCTCGAAGCGCACGCGGCTGGCATCGGCCAGTTGCGCGATGAGCGTGGTGAGTTGCTCCGTTGCGGAATCCAGGTCGGCCACCTGCGCGGCGAGTTGCTCGTTCTTGCCGACGAGTTGGCCCTCCTCGTCGATCGCGTCGAGGTTCACGTTGCCGAGGCTCTTGATCTGCTCGCGGAGGGCACCGATGTCCTTCTCCGCCCCAGCGGGGTCGAAATCGCTGCGCGGGAAGAGGCCGCCTTCGGTCATGTCGCGGTGCACCGGATACTCGGCCAGCAGGTCAAAGGCCATGTCCTGCTGCGTGCGGTCTTCGAGGGTTTCGCGGCGGACCTCGATCTCACGCCGGCTGGTTTCAAGGCTGTGCCAGTCGCGTTCGATGTGCGTGGCGTGCTCCCGGGCGATCAGCACCTTCTCGCCCAGCGTGGTGGCGCTGCTCACGGCGGCCACGAGTTGCTCGCGCACTTCCAGCGAGGCCCTGCGAGATTCCTCGGCCGCCGTGCCTGCGGCAACCGCCGCCGCGCCAGCCTCGGCCGCCGCAGCGTCGTGGCCGTCGGCCAGACGGGTCTGCCCGTCAACTGCCTGGCGCAGGTGACCCGCACGCCGGCGGGTTTCGTCCAGCGACAAGTCCGTGCTCTGCCGCTCCCTTCGCACAGAGGCGAGTTGCTCGCCCAGCCGCCCGGCCTCCACCTTCGCGGCGGTGACGGCCTCGGCGAGCGCATCGGCATCGCCCTGCATGTGGGCGATGCGTTCCTCCACGCCCCGCGCGGCCTCGGCCTGTTCGCCGTAGAGCCGCTGCAAACTCTCGGCCCGCTGAGCCGTCTGCTTGCGAGACACATCCAGGGCCGTGGCGCGGCTTGTAAGGGACGAGATTTCTTCGGCTATCGCGTCGCGATCGCGCTGGGAGCGTGTGGCGTCCGCCGCGTGCTGCTCGCTGCGCAGTTCCTCACTCGCGGCGAGGCGGCGTTGCATCTCCAGCGTGGTGCGAACAGACGCGGTCTCATCGGCCAGGCCCGCGGCATCGGCATCCAGCGTGCGGAGGGCGGTGCGAGACGCATCGAGCGTGCTGCCGACGTGGGCGATCTCGGCTTCGATCTCGCGGAGTTCGGTCTGGCGCACCAGCACGCCCGAGCCCTCATCGCCGCCCATGGGTCCGGCCACGATCATGCCGCTGGTGTCCACCACGGTGCCGTCGTCGGTTACAAACCTCGCGTCCGGCGCCACAAGCCCTGATGCTGCGATGAGCATCGCGCCGTCGATGTCGCGCACCAGATACGCCCGGCCGAGCAGGCGGTCGAGCACATCAGAAAGGTCAAACCCATCATGCACGGTGCGCGGCGGGCGCTGCCGCACGAGGCTCCGCACGCAGATCAGGCCCGGAACGTGATCGCCCGTTCGTGGCCGCAACCCCGGGGCAAGTTCGCGGTCTGTGGCAGGGTCGGTGGGTGCCTGCGCCGCGTCGTACGCACAGCCGTCGCGTATTTCGCCGTGGGTTGCCCCCATCGGCAGACCGGGCGCCCGCGCCGGCGAGTTCCATGTGCGCAGGGGTGCAAAGGCCACACGTCCCCTCAGCCGTGCCAGTTCTGCGGGCGGTGGCGCTTCGCCCGGTGTGCGAATGACCATCGCCGCGAGGTCGGTGGCGAGAGCCGCCTCGACTGCCAGCGCGTGCTGGGCGTCGACCTCGATGAGGTCTGAAAGCACGCCAAGCACGCCGCTGAAGGCTTCACCGCGTTCGCGCAAGGCGAGCGCATCACGCACGGCATGGCCGAGGCCCACGCGGCTGTGCACCATCTCGGCAAGGGTGGCGCGCTGGCCGTCGAGGCGTGCGAAGCGCTGCTCGATCTCACCCAACGAGCGTGCCGCGCCGGCGCGGTCGCCGGCGAGTGTGCCCGCGCGATCCACCAAGCACTTCAGACGGGCTTCCAGTTCGGTGGCGCGGGCCTGATGCTCGCCGCAGCGGGTTCTGGCCGCGGCGCTCGACTCGCGCGCGTGCGCCACGTGTGATTCGAGGCCGCTGGCCTTGATCGTGAGGCGGCCGACCTGCTCGGCGAAGCCCTCGGCCTGATGCTGACCCTGCTCGACCGCGGCGAGCAGGGCGGCACGGTCGCGGTCGATGTTCGCCAGCGAGAGCCGCTTGCCCGTCAGGTCCGTGCGCAGGTTGGAGAGCGTCTGCGCCAGGGCCGCGCGGCGTTCGGCACGCTCGGCCAGTTCGCGTTCCGCGTCGGCGAGTTTTTCCGAGAGCGCGGCCACCTGTTCCGTGAGGGAGGTGGCCGCGGCCGCGAGGTCGGCGGTGTTGCGTTCCTGCTCGCCCAGCCGCTCCTGATCGATGGCGAGTTGCTTGCGTGCGGTTTCGGCGGCCAGTGCTTCCATGCGCTGGCGCTGGGAGGCCTGCTCCTGCGTGTGCCGGGCCGTCTGCTCAGCGGATTCGTGCGTGCGGACCTGCTCGGCCAGTTCGTGGCGAGAGAGATCGGCCTGCTGCTTGGCGGCCTCGAATGAGGCGAGTGTCTGGTGCGCATCGGCGCGCACGCCTTCCAGTTCGCTCAGGCGGCTCGTGAGGCCCTCCAGACGCTGGCGCAGGTCGTGATACTGGTGCAGCGCCAGCGACACGCGCAGCGTGCGGAACTGTTCGTCCAGCGTCTTGAAGGTGCGGGCCTTGGCGGCCTGACCCTTCACGATGCGCAGGCGCCGCTCCGCGCTCTCCAGTTGCTCGCGCGTCACGGCCAGGTTGGCCTGGGTGCGGTCGAGTTTCCGCTCCGCCTCCGTCTTGCGGGCGCGATACTTGGCGATGCCCGCGGCTTCCTCAAAGATCGTCCGCCGCTCGATGGGCGAGGCGAGGAGCATCGCGTCCACCTTGCCCTGCTCGATGATGCAGTACGCATCCGCGCCCACGCCCGTGTCGAGGAACAGGTCGCGGATGTCGCGCAGGCGGGCCTTCTTGCTGTTGATGAGGTATTCGCTGGTGCCGTCGCGATGCAGGCGGCGTTCCACGTCGACCATGTCGGTGTCGATGGGCAGGGCGCGCGTGCCGCGCACGCGGGGGTCGAGCGCGACGGAGGCTTCTTCGCTTGCGTGAGAGTCTTCCGTGGGCGCGGCGGCATCGGCTTCCACAGCCAGTTCGGCCACGAAGGTGCCGTCGGCGCGAACCGCGCTGGCCGCCTGCCCGTTCATTGCGCCGGCCCGCCGACCGGCGATCACCGGGTTCTCGAACGTCAGCGTGACACTCGCCAGGCCCAGCGGCTTTCGCGCGGCGGAGCCGGCGAAGATCACGTCGATCATCTCCGTGCCGCGCAGGCTCTTGCTGGAGCGCTCGCCGAGCACCCACTTGACGGCGTCAACAACGTTGCTCTTGCCGCAGCCGTTGGGGCCCACGATGCCGGTGATCGATTCGTCGAAGGTGAACTCGGTCTTGTCGGCAAACGACTTGAAGCCCGAGAGGGTGAGTTTCGCCAGACGCATCCTGCGCTCCATCCCGCTGCTCGCGGGTGCCAATCCTTGGCTGGCCGCGGCGTACCGGTCGCGGCCAAACGAGACAAAACCTGCTCTGCATCGGAGTATGGCGGGGCGGCGCGTGAAATTCAAGCGTCCGCACGCGGGCGAGCCGATGTGCCCGGTCTCACTTCTTCTTCGGACCGCTGAGCGGCACGACCAGGCTCTTCCGCTCGCTCGCGGGGGCCGTCGTACCGTCGCCGCGGCGGGTGGGCAGTTTCATCATGCTGGTGAGTTTGTCGGGCACGACATCGCCGCTTTCGGGCCGCTCTTCAACGGACGTGATCTCTTGGGCCTCCAGCAGGCGCGCCAGCAGGCGATCGCGTTCGGTGGCGAAGGCGCCCCCACCGCCCGGCCCCCCGCCGTGAGACGATGCGGCGATGGCGCCCTGCTTCTGCACCTCGTAGAGCGCACCCACCACCTCCGAGTAGGTCAGGTTCAGGCCCGGCTCGGGGCTCTCGGGCACCGGCTTGCGGGCCATGAAGCGCACCAGGTCGCGCAGGTCGCGGCTCACGTTCGATGTCGTGGCCCGGTTGTCGCGGTAGTCGCGAAAAAACAGTCGGGCCGTGTTCCCCGGCGCGTCCTTCTCCACCGCGATCATCAGCCGGTCGCCCCAGACGCTCACCAGCGTGTCTTCCGCCAGGCGCAGGCCCGCGCCAAACAGCACGATCCGCGGCACGCCCTGCTGCGACACGTAGATCAGGTCGTCGCCGAGCGGGATGATGTCGAGCGAGAACTTGTCGGCGATCACGATTCGGTCGATGCTCGGGTCGCCGCGCTCGGCGAGGGCTTCGTACGCGGCCACGCGCACGTCCAGTTCGCCGGTTTTCACCAGTTCTCGCAGGGCCACGTTGATCTGCGGGTCTGGCCCCATCTGCCCCAGCAGTTCGATCACCTCTGCGCGCAGGCTCGCCGGCCCACTGCGACTCATCTCCATGAGCCGCGGCGTGGCTCGGGGGTCGCCCACCTTGGCGCCCGCCCGCAGCGCGCCCAGGCGCGGCAGCAGTTCCGGGTCGTCGTAGAGCGGCAGCAGGAAGGGTGCCGCGGGCCGCCCGATGGCCTGCAGGCTCCAACTCAACTCGTCCGCCATCGCCGGGCTCTTCTTGAGTTCATCCGCGAAGCGCTTGGCGTACTCCTGCGGAAACGCCTGGTCGATCTGCGTGAACTTGAGCAGTTGCAGGAACTCTTCCGTCTTCTCGCGATATGGCCGCGGCACACGCACGGCCACGCTCGAATCGTTGCGGCCCCGGGCCGTGTTCCCCTCGTCGCCCTTGGTGGGCGGGAAACGCGAGTTGATGGCCTGCACGATCGACATCGCGCGGGCGTGGCTGGGGTTGTCGAGCACCAGTTCCATCGAGAGCGGTTCGGCCACAAAGCCGCCGCCGAGCACGCGCCCCACCGTGCGCGTCACGCCGTCGGTCAGCGCGGCCCGCCGCACCGGAGCCGGCAGCACGGGGGGCGCGAGGGCGGGCGCGGGCCTTGGCTCTGCCACGGGCTCGCCCATGGACTCTTCACGCGGGCCAGCCGTGGGTGGTGGGGCGGTCGGCCGAGGCTCGGAGGTGCCCGCCGGGGCGGTGGCGTCGGCCGCCAGGCTGGCCAGCATGGCGTTGCTGGGCGCCCCGCTGGGGTCGGCGAAGGGATTGATGAACACACTGCCGTTGGCGTGCCCGATGCCGCGAGACTTCACGCCGCCGAAGGGTGTGACGGGCCCCAACCGCAGTTCGGTGGTCCAGAGTTTGCCGCCCTCAAGGCTGACGACGGTGGAGCCGGGGAGTGTGCGCACGCGCACGTCGAAGGTGGTGCCCTGGGGTGATCCCGGCGGCACCACACCCTCTACCAGCACCACAGCGCAGTTGGGGTCTCGCAGCACCTCGCGCGGCGTCATGCCCGCGAGCGGGCCTTCGGTGAGCGGCCCGCCGCGCCCGATGCCGCCGCGGGCCAGTTCACGCTCCATGGTGGCCTGAATTTGCACGGGCAGGGGCCCGCCGCCGGTGCCGTTGAGGCCGACGACCAGACCCAGGCCACTGACCAGAACGGGCTCGTTGCCGCGGATGGAGCACTCTGCGCCGATGGTGCCGCGCAGGACGGTGGGCACATCGCGCACGATGGGTTCGACGGAACGGGCCTTTTTCCGCGGTCCGGTGTCGCACGCGCCGGGGATGAGCGAGGAAGTGAGCAGGCAGAGAGCGAGGGCGCGGTTCATCACCGGGGATTATTGCGGCAAGTGCTTGCGGTACAACGACTTTCGGTCTGGATGGAGGCGCAAACGCTGGCGCGGGGGGCCCGGCTGCGCGGAGTGGGCGCGGGGGTTCGTCAAGATTTCCACATGGGTGCGGGGGCGGATCTTTGCGCATTCTGAACTTTTCACATGGCGAGAAGGAGATTGTAAGTCGCTGCAAAATATGAACTTGCGCACAAGCGACACGATTTCCACCTCTCGACCACCACATTTTGCGGTTTTTGGGTCTTGAACCCCCAACCGATAGTGTTATTCTGTCTTCCCGCGTCCGGCAGTCGCCGAGACACGAGGCCCGATTCTGAAAACTCACCCTCGGCTGGATAGCCAGAATTTACGCGATTCTGGTGCGATCAAGCCGTCTATTTGCGCGATCACATGTCCATCCTCTGCGACTCCCAAATCCGTGAAGCCATCGGCATCGAGCCCTTCGAGGTGGCCGCCAAGCGCCCCGGCCGCATCTCCTTTGGTGTCTCGTCTTACGGCTACGACATTCGTGTCGGCACCAAGTTCAAGATCTTCACGCCCACGCCGCGGTCGGGCGGCGTCACGATCGTCGATCCCAAGGCTTTTCACGACGACCTTTTCGTTGAGATCGACACCGACCAGCGGGCACCCAAAGGCGGCTGGGGCACGGGCACCGAGTCTGCCCACGTCGTGATCCCGCCCAACTCCTTCGCCCTGTGCGAAACGGTGGAGGTCGTCTCCATCCCGCGCAACATCCTGGCCATCTGCGTCGGCAAGAGCACCTACGCCCGCTGCGGTCTGGTGCTGAACGTCACGCCGCTCGAACCCGAGTGGCGCGGCAAGATCACGCTCGAAATCTCCAACACCACGCCCCTGCCCGCGAAGGTGTACGCCAACGAGGGCATCGGCCAACTCCTGTTCTTCAAGGCCGACATGGCCTGCCAGACCAGTTACGCGGACAAGGGCGGGAAGTATCAAGATCAGGCGGGGCTCACGCTTCCCAAGGTCGACTAACCAAGAAGGCACCGAGGCATTCGGCATCAAGGCATGAGGCGATGTCTGAACCCATCAAGAGTTACCGCGACCTCATTGCTTGGCAGAAGGCCTTTGCCCTGGGGAAGCGCGTGTATGGCCTGGCGGGCAGCCTGCCCGAGCACGAGCGTTTCGGCCTCATCGCCGCGATGCGGAGGCTCTCGGTCAGCGTTGCCAGCCAGATCGCTCAGGGCTACGGCAAGGGCAACACGCACGACTATGTCTGGCACCTCAAGGCCGCCCGCGGCGACGTCTATCAACTTGACACCCAGTTGCTCTTCGCTCTCGACTTCAAGCACATCAAGCCGGAAGACTACGAGTCGGTCAAATCACAACTCGATGAGGCCGAGCGCGTGCTCGCGGGGCTGATCCGCAGCCTCGGCGGCTGACTCGATGCCCGGATGCCTCGTGCCTTGATGCCTTCTTGTTCGTCCCCACATTCGTTCTCCCCCACGCAGCCAGGACGCCGAGCATGAGAATCACACGGAAGTTCACGACCGCAGGGAAGGACCCCTTCACATGCGTCAACTGGATCAAGCGGTCCAGCAAGATCACCAACCCGGACGGGTCGGTGGTTTTTCAGATGGACGATGCCGAGGTGCCCGATTCGTGGAGCCAACTCGCCACCGACATCATGGTGAGCAAGTACTTCCGCAAGGCGGGCGTGCCTCAAACGAGCCCCGACCGTCAGGGAGGGGACCCCTCCGCCAAGGCCGGACCCGTCGCTGACGCTCCGGGCTCGTTGGGTGCTGCCACCGGCCCCGAGAAATCCGCGAAGCAGGTCATCCACCGGCTCGCCGGGTGCTGGCGCTTCTGGGGCGAGAGCCACGGCTACTTTGATTCGCCCGACGATGCCCAGGCGTTTTACGACGAACTGGCGCACATGCTCATCCATCAGATGGCCGCGCCCAACAGCCCGCAGTGGTTCAACACCGGCCTGAACTTCGCCTATGGCATCACCGGGCCCGCCCAGGGCCACTACGTGGTGGACCCGAAGACCGGCGAGGTGGGCCTGGCGCACGATGCGTACACGCACCCGCAGCCGCACGCCTGCTTCATCCAGAGCATTGATGACGACCTGGTGAACCAGGGCGGCATCATGGACCTGTGGACCCGCGAGGCCCGCCTCTTCAAGTTCGGCTCCGGCACCGGCACCAACTTCTCCCGTCTGCGCGGCGAGAACGAGAAACTCTCTGGCGGCGGCAAGAGCAGCGGCCTGATGTCGTGGCTGAAGATCGGCGACCGTGCCGCGGGGGCGATCAAGAGCGGCGGAACCACTCGCCGCGCGGCGAAGATGGTCTGCCTGGACATGGACCACCCGGACATCGAGGCCTTCGTGAACTGGAAGGTGCGTGAGGAGATCAAGGTGGCGGCGCTCGTGGAGGGCATGAAGGTGCTGCGCGACAAACACGCCGGCAGCAGCGACACGGAGACCATCGGCGCGACGGCGGAGCGCCTGGGCCTGAAACTGGACTACGACTTCAACGGCGAGGCGTACCAGACGGTGAGCGGGCAGAACTCCAACAACTCCATCCGCATCCCGGATTCATTCTTCGATGCGATCGATGCGGATGCCGAGTGGATGACGACTTGGCGGCTCAACGGCAAGGTGGCCAACACCTACAAGGCCCGCGACCTGTGGAACACCATCGGGTACGCGGCGTGGCGCTGTGCTGACCCCGGCGTGCAGTACGACACCACCATCAACGCGTGGCACACCTGCCCGGGCGCGGGGCGCATCAACGCGAGCAATCCCTGCAGCGAGTATCTTTTCCTCGACAACACGGCGTGCAACCTCGCGTCGATCAACCTCATCAAGTTCTACGACCCCGTCTCACGCACGTTCGATGTGAAGGGCTACGAGCACGCGATCGACCTGTGGACGATCGTGCTGGAGATCAGCGTGCTGATGGCGGCGTTCCCCAGCAGGGAAGTGGCGGAACTCTCGTACCGCTACCGGACGCTGGGGCTGGGGTACGCGAACCTGGGCGCCATGCTGATGCAGGCCGGGCTTGCGTATGACAGCGACGAGGGGCGCGCGATCTGCGGGTGCCTGACGGCGATCCTGACGGGTCGGTCTTACCGCCAGAGCGCGATGATGGCCGCGCAACTGGGCGCGTTCCCGGGGTATGAGGCCGAGCGCGAGGCGATGCTGCGGGTGATGCGGAATCACCGCCTCGCGGCCCACGGGACGCCGCGCGAGTCGACCAAGTATGAGAACCTGAAGATCCGGCCGGTGCCGATCGACCACGCCGTGATCAAGGCGGGCCGGATTCCGGTGGCGAACGCGGATGACCTGCTCCAGCACGCCACCGAGGCGTGGGACGACTGCCTGGACCTGGGCAAGAAGTTCGGGTACCGCAACGCGCAGTCAACGGTGATCGCGCCGACGGGCACGATCGGGCTGCTGATGGACTGCGACACGACCGGGATCGAGCCCGACTTTGCGCTTGTGAAGTTCAAGAAACTCGCCGGCGGCGGCTACTTCAAGATCGCCAACGCCAGCGTGCGGCCCGCGCTCGAAGCCTTGGGGTACTCCGACAAGCAGATCCGCGAGATGATGGTGTACCTGCTGGGCACGCTCAATGTTGATACGCCCATGCCCGGCGATGATGGCGGTGTGGCGGGCGGCACGCTCCAGTCGTTCCTGCTGGCCAAGGGCTTCGCGCCCGCCGACCTTGACGGGATCAACGATGCGCTCCCGGGCGTCTTTGAACTCTCCTTCGCGTTCAGCGCGTGGTCGCTCAGCGAAACGCTCCTGCGGCGGCTGGGCATCGACCCTGTGCGGGCCAAGGCCGATCCCGGGTTCAACCTGCTGCACGAACTGGGCCTGAGCAACGCCCAGATCGATGCCCTGAACGACACGATCTGCGGGCGGCTCACCGTGGAAGGGGCGCCGCACCTGAAGGACGAGCACCTCAGCGTCTTCGACTGCGCCAACACCTGCGGCAAGTACGGCACGCGGTTCATCGCCTCCGACGGGCACATCCGCATGATGGCCGCGGCACAGCCGTTCATCTCCGGCGCGATCAGCAAGACGATCAACCTGCCCAACAGCGCGAGCGTGGAAGATGTGAAGGCCGCGTACCGCCTGTCGTGGGAACTGGGGATCAAGGCGAACGCGCTCTATCGCGACGGGTGCAAACTCAGCCAGCCTCTCTCCAGCACCAACGAGAAGAAGGACGAGGCCCCGGCCGACGCTGCGCAGGGGAAAGTGGCGGAGGATTCGGCCCGCCTGGCGGCCGCGGCTGCTGCGAGCGTGGAGAGCGCGGCGGCGGAGAACCGCGTGGCCGAGTTGCTGGCGGCGGTGGCGCCCGCGGCCGAGACGATCGTGAAGATCGTGGAGCGGCCGATGCGCCGACGCCTGCCCGACACGCGGGCGAGCATCACGCACAAGTTCAATATTGCGGGGCACGAGGGTTACCTCACGGTGGGCCTGTACGAGGACGGCATGCCGGGCGAGTTGTTCATCACCATGGCCAAGGAGGGTTCGACCATCGGCGGCCTGATGGACTGCGTCGGCACGGCCGTGAGCGTGGCCCTTCAGTACGGCGTGCCGGTTGAGAGTCTGGTGAACAAGTTCACGCACCAGCGGTTTGAACCCGCTGGCATGACCACCAACCGGGACATTCCCTTCGCCAAGAGCCTGGTGGACTACATCTTCCGGTGGATGGGCATGCAGTTCATCCCCGGCTATCGCGAGGCCAACAGCCCGCGGCGCGAGCCGGTGGCCGAGGTGGCCACCTTCTCGAAGGACCGTGAACTCGCGGCCCTCAGCGGCAGGCACGACGGCGAGCATGACCGGACCTTGCCTGAGGCTCGCATGGGCGGGATGGCAGGGGGCGTGGGTGGTGGGGGTGGCGGGGGGGGGGGCGATGCGGTGGTGGCGCACCGGCACGTGCATGTGGAGAAGCACGGCAATTCCACCACGGTGGATATCGAGACGCACTTCGCGCAAGCCCCGTCGGTGTCGGCTCTGGCGGAGGCCATGAAGAACGCGGGGGATGGACCGCCCTGCGAGGTCTGCGGCACAATCACGGTCCGCAACGGCACGTGCCACAAGTGCCTCAACTGCGGAGCATCGCTGGGCTGCTCATAGGAGGTATGGCCTTGATCGGGACTGGCTTCCCTGCCCTCAACCCGGGTGAAGGAGCGGGTTTGGAGCACAGGCTGCGATGCAAGGGGCGGGACCGGAGGAATCTGCCATGGCGGGAGGTTGGACCTCCGCCCCGGGCACAGCCGATGGACCGGCGTGCCTGGATGGAAACCGAACGAGCGAGACATCGCCCCCCGGGCACGGACAGTCTTGCAGGTTCCCTCTCCGGTTCCGCCCCTTGCGCCGCACGCGGGGGTACACTCAGGTTTGGTTTGGATGCGGTTTGTGGACGCTGGTGGCTGGATACACGTACAAAGACCGTTTATTTTCGACCCCGAGGGCAGGCGCGCCAGGATAAGCGTGATTTCCTGCCGAGTCTCGCGCGGGAAGTGAAGGATTTTCCTTGCCAGCATCGGGAGTTGGGCGCAGAATGTAGTACCTGCGCGGCCCATTCTGCGGGCAGGCTGTTCCCTTAGGGGGGTGCAGGCGAGAGAGAGTAGTTTGGAGAGGAGTTTCTCGTGATGAATTCCAAGGCCTTGCGTATCGGTGCCATGATTGCTGTTCCGGCCGTCTGTGCCGCGTCAGCAGCCGCCGAAGTTGCCCTTTCGTTCGGTTACAACGACCTGAGCGGGTCGTATACCAGCACGAGCGCCACATCGGGCTCGTTCTCGGCCGCGGCCAGCGATACGCTGAACCTGCAGTCGAGCGGCGACGTGACGCGGCTGATCCCGACGACCGGCACGGCCGAGTTTGCTCCGGGTTTCGTCAGCAGCACGCTGGCGGACTTTGTGATCAACCTCTCGGTGACCAACATCAACGTGATCCCGGGGATCGCCGACGGTGCGGGCACGTTTGTGCTGACCGATGTCGACGGAGACACCCTGACCGGCGACATCGTCGGTGTCTGGATCGCTGGCGGTCTGGACCAGACCTTCTTCAACGGCTCGCTGTTCAACGTGGTGTTCAACAACAACTCGTCGGACGGTGGCATCGATGGCACCAGCGGCGACCACGTTGACGGCAACCTGGGCTTCCCCTTCATCTACGAGGGTGCGCTGACCCAGTTGTTCCTCAACCCCGGCTCACCGTTCTTCTTCGACTCCGATTTCTCGGAAGTCGATACCCAGGTGCTGGCCGAAATCCTCCCCACGCCTGGTGCGGCGACGCTCGCTGGCATGGCGGGCCTCATGGTGGCTCGTCGCCGTCGTCGCTAATCATCGGACGCGGGGCATTCCTGAACTTTGAACAGCCGGGCCTAGTGCCCGGCTGTTTCTTTTTTGGGACCTCGTGGCGAGAGCCGGCAGAGCCCGAGACCAGAGACCGTCATCCATGGGACACTTCCCACAAATGCGTGGGTTTTTGCGCAAGTATCTGTGCCAACGATACTTAGAGCATGACAAGAATACGTGCCCCGTCTGGTCTTTTTTTGAACATTCCGAATGGTCCGACTTGCATTTCTCGCGGGATCGGGCAAACTGTAGGGGTCAAAGAGTGTCCGCTCCGCGCGTTCGTTCCCGAAGTGGGCCGATGCGGGGGGGGGCGGGTTGTGTGGTGAGAGAGGTAGAGGAGAGTTCCGTGCTCAAGAACAAAATCATTGCTGCTGCCGCGTTGCTCGCCTTGTCGGGCGCTGGGCTCGTGCATGCTGCTTCGCCGGCCGTTGTCACGTTCACGTACACCGATCTGAACGGTTCGTACGCGGGCAACTCGGGTGGCGGCACGTTTACGGCCGTGGCTTCGAGCATCAGCCCGCTGGTGTCTTCGGGCACGGTGAGCCGCATCCTGCCCGCCGCGAACATCGCGGTGTTCAACGCTGGCTTCGAGTCATCCGCTGGCGCGTCTGACGCGGTGTTCTCGATCTCGGTGTTCAACAAGACCTCGTTCACCGCTCAGGGCTTGGGCTTCATGACGCTGACGGATTTCGACGGTGACCAGATCGTGGCCAACATCGACGGCACGTGGGTCACCACCTTCGGCGGCCGCACATTCTTCAACGGCAACCTCCGCCAGGTGACTTTCGTGAACAACAGCGGCTTCAACCGCTTCAACTCCGGGCCGCTCGATCCGGGCTTCGACATGTTCTTCTTCAACAACGGCACGCTGACGGGTGCGTTGGTGCAACTCCAGATCATCCGGCCGGCCTTGGGCTTCTTCAACACGCCGTTCACCAAGAACGCCGTGCAGACCTCGGGCCAGATTGTTCCGACTCCGGGTGCCATGGCGCTCTTGGGCATCGGTGGCCTGATCGCCGCTCGCCGCCGCCGCGCCTGAGGCGGGACAGCGTTCGCTCGGTTCTTCCAAGGCCCCGGGGTTCACCCGGGGCCTTGTTCGTTTTGAGGTGGACGTGGAGCGCCAGTGCATCCTGCGCGCGTTTTCAGCACGCGGCTGCATCGTGGCGACCCGCGGTGAGCGCGTGGCGGCATCTGGACCAGGCGTTCCAAGATGCCGCGGGTTCGCTGGGCATCGTTCGAATCCGTTCAAATTCCGTACGGTCAACTACTCGGACGGGCGGGCTCGGCCGGGGCTGCACACGGGGCCTCGCCAAGGGGATTCTTCCCCATGCGAATGAAAAGGTGACCCTGAGAATGGTTTTTCCTCGCCAATCACCTGGTGCGGGGTATATTGACGGGTAAGTGGTGTCGGTCGGTGGGCCCCCGGTCCGCTGCCCACGGGTTGGCGTGCCAGCCCGACCGACGTGTGTGGATTGGGAGGAAACTAGTGATGATTATGCATTTCGCCGGTGTGGCGGTTCTGTGCGCAAGCACCACCGCATTTGCCGGTTCCAGCCTGTTTTCGGTGCCGTTCCAGTTCGGTGCCAATAACGGCTCTGCGCTCGTGCAGTTGCCCCAGTTTGCGGCAGACCCGCAGAGGACGCTGAGCAGCGTGGGCTTTACGCTGGATGCGACGATTCGCGCCAAGGTGCGGGCGGAGAATGTCGGGAGCACGCCGGGCATGATCCAGTTCTCGATCCAGGGGGACGTGAGCGCGACGGGCGTGGGCATAGATGCCTTCGCCGCAGGGATCCTGTTCAACTCCCCGGTGGTGTCGCTGGCCGGTGCCGATGCGAACCTCCTGAGCGGCACCGACTTCATCAACTTCGGCACGGTGTCAGCCAGCCAGAGCGTGGTCACGAGCCCCACGCAGGGCCTGGAGGCGTACAGCGGCAACAGCAGCCTCCCCGTGGTGCTGGGCAGCACGGGCCGGTGGACGCTTCACAGCGGCAACGGCAACACCTACTTTGAGATTCAAGACTTTGAGGTGGTCGGCACGGCCACCATCACGTACACGTTCAGCACGATCCCCGGCCCCGGTGCCTTGGCACTGGTTGGCGTGGGGGGCCTGTTCGCGGGCCGTCGCCGGAGGGCGCAGGCGTGCTGAGGTGAATCATCCTTTCCTTTGCCGCGGCAACCGTGCCGCGGACAGTCCTGGAGCAGAGGACCAACTGAAGGATGGAGGCCGGGCCCGCCACAAGCGGGCTCGGTCTTTTTTTGGCGGCACTGGGCCGCTCACTTGCGCTTTTTGAACTTGCTCTTGATGCTGGGCGTGTAGGTGCTGCCCTTGGCGCCGAAGTTGGGCATGCCACCCATACCGGGCAGGCCGCCGAGGGCGCCCATGCCCCCCTCGCCGCCGGCCGAGAGCCCCTTGACGGCCTTCACCTTCTCGCTGGCGTTCATCCCCGCGAACGACTTGGTGAGTTTGCTCATGGTCTGGAACTGCTTCACCAGTTGGCCCACCTCTTCGGGCTTGGTGGCCGAGCCCCTGGCGATGCGCTTGCGGCGAGAGTGGTCGATGAGTTCGGGCTTGGCCCGTTCCTTCTTGGTCATGGAGTTGACGATGCCCTCGAGGTGATCGAGTTGCTTGTCGTCGATGTTCACGCCCTGGAGCATGGAGCCGACGCCGGGCAGGAGGCCGAGCAACTGCTTGAGGGGGCCCATGCGCCGCAGAGACTTCATCTGGGAGAGGAAGTCGTCCAGGGTCATCTCGCCCTTGGCCATCTTGGCCTCGAGTTTGGCGGCGTCCTCCTCGCTCACTTCGTCTCGGGCCTTCTGCACCAGGCTCAGCACGTCGCCCATGCCCAGGATGCGGCCGGCGAAGCGGTGAGGGATGAACTCCTCGAGCGTGTCGAGTTTTTCGCCAAGGCCCACGAAGCGGATGGGCGCGCCGGTGATGGTCTTGACGGACAGGGCCGCCCCGCCGCGCGTGTCAGAATCGAACTTGGTCATCACCAGGCCGTCGATGCCGAGGCGATCGTTGAAGGCCTTGGCGGAGCGGACGGCGTCCTGGCCGGTCATGGCATCGACCACGAGCAGAATCTGGTGCGGCCGCAGGGCGGTTCTCACGCTGTGCAACTCGCCCATCAGGTCGTCGTTCACGTGCAGGCGGCCGGCGGTGTCAAGGATGACCGTGTCCACACCCTTGGCCCATGCCGCGGCCAGGCCCCGCTGGCAGACCCCGACCGCCACGCCGACGGCCTTGCCGTACTCGGCGGCCTTGTCGAGCTCACCGTAGAAACTCACACTGGCTCCGCCGGGAAGGTCTTGCTCCACGGTTTGAGCGATGGTCTGGAGTTGCTCCACGGCGGCGGGGCGTTGGAGGTCGGCGGCGACGAGCATGACGGACCGGCCGCGCTTCTTGAGCCACGCGGCGAGTTTGCCGGCGGTGGTGGTCTTGCCGCTGCCCTGCAGGCCGCAGAGCATGACGATGGTGGGCCCGGGGGCGATGTGCATGATGCCCGGGCCGTCGGCCATCATGATCTTCGTGGCTTCCTCCTGGGAAGCCCCGGCGGGGATCAGGGGGGCATCGCCGAGAAGGGCCGTGAGGCGTTCGTACACAACGCCGATGAACTCCTGACCGGGCTGGAGGCTCTTGGCCACGTCGCGCCCGAGCGCGTCTGCCTTGACGTCGCCGCAGAACTGGTCCACCACTTCAAGCGACACGTCGGCCTCGAGCAGGGCCGTGCGGACTTGGGCCAGGGCCTGGGCGATGTTGGACTCGGTGAGCGTGCCCTTGCCGGAGAGGGACCGGAGGGCCGCGGAGAAACCTTCGGAGAGGCGGGAGAACATGGTGCAAGGATAGGGATTGGGGCACGGATGGACCGGGGTTTCCGCGTGCGGGCCCGGCGTGAACAGGAAAAACTTGCGCGGCCGGCGGCGCAATAGACGATGTACGGGACGCGTCAAGGAGGACGCCCATCATGAACACCGTACTGGTCGTGGACGACAAGGAAATGCTTCGCGACAGCGTGGGGACCACGCTGCAGCGGGCGGGGCTGGACGTGGTGATGGCCGACGGTGCCGCGGCGGCGGTGAGCGCGGTGGCGAAGCGACGGCCGGATGCCGTGATCACCGACTTGAAGATGCCGGGGGGAAGCGGGATCGACCTGCTCAAGCAACTGCGCGAGTTTGATGACGACCTGCCGGTGGTGCTGATGACGGCGTTTGGCACGGTGCAGACGGCGGTGGAGGCGCTGAAACTGGGGGCGTTCGACTACATCACCAAGCCCTTTGAGGGTGATGAACTGGTGATCGCGGTGAAGCGGGCGATTGAGCACGGGCGGCTCTTGAAGGAGAACGCGGTGCTGCGGTCGGGCGGCTCCGGCATCGGCGCGACCGGCGGGAACGGCAGCGGCGGGCCGCTGGGGCTGGCGCGGCTGGTGGGCGATTCGCCCGTGATGCGGCGCGTGAAGGAGCAGGCGCTGGCGGTGGCGGAGAGCCAGGGCAACGTGCTGATTTGCGGTGAGAGCGGGACGGGCAAAGAGGTGGTGGCGCGGGCGATTCATGAGTTGTCGCCGCGGGCACGGGGGCCGTTTCTGGGTGTGAACTGCGCGGCGTTGTCGGAGTCGCTCCTGGAGAGCGAGTTGTTCGGGCACGAGCGGGGGAGTTTTACGGGGGCGGAGCGGCAGCGCAAGGGGCGGTTTGAGTTGGCGGATTGCGGGACGCTGCTGCTGGATGAGATCAGCGAGGTGCCCACGCGCGTGCAAGCCAAACTGCTCCGGGTGCTGCAGGAGCGGACCTTCGAGCGGGTGGGGTCGAGCACGAGCGTGAGCGTGGATGTGCGTGTGGTGGCGACGAGCAACCTCGACCTGCCGCGGGCGGTGGCGCGGGGCGAGTTCCGGCAGGATTTGTTCTTCAGGTTGAACGTGCTGCCGATTCATGTGCCGCCCTTGCGCGATCGGGCGGAGGATGTGCCCGCGCTGACGGATTACTTTGTGGGGCTCTTGGCACGCCGCGAGGGCAAGGGAGCGATGCGCTTCAGCGACGGGGCGATGAGCGTGATGATGGAGTATGGCTGGCCCGGCAACGTGCGCGAGTTGCAGAACGTGTGCGAGCGGGCGGTGGTGCTGACCAAGGGCGGCGTGGTGGAGGCGGAGATGATCTCGCCGTGGCTGCTGGGGGGGACGATGGGTGGCGGGGGGATGGGTGAGGTGCCGATGGCGATGCCGCGGACGGCGGGCATGAACGGACACCATGGCGCGGTGGCGTCAGTGGAGGTGAAGACGGCGGGGTTCGGGGCGGCGGCCAGCGGTGGGGGGGGGAACGGGAGCGTGGTGGTGATGGACCGGCTGCTGGAGGACATTGAGCGGGACGCGATTGTGAGGACGCTGCAGCGGTTCAGCGGGCACCGGCAGAAGACGGCCCAAGCGCTGGGGATTGGGGTGCGGACGCTGGGGCTGAAACTGAAGAAGTGGAAGAGTTTGCTGCTGGTGGAACAGACGCTGTAGGAAGGGGACAGGTGGTAGGGGACAGGGGACAGCCCGAACCACCTCGCATGGTCCTTCTCTTGCTGTTCCCTCTCACCTAGCCGCTGTCCCCTTGCACCATGCTCGCAGGCGACATTACCAACTCGGGTGCGATACCGGCCTTGGAGATGGCGGTGCGGTTTGCCGCGCGGAGGCAGGCGGTGATCGCGGGGAACGTGGCGAACCTGACCACGCCGGATTACAGGCCGCTGGACCTGAGTGTAGATGAGTTCAGGCGTGTGCTGGGCGAGGCGGTGGAGCGGCGGCGGGCGGAGGGTGTTGGAGGGGGCGGGGGCGCGGGGCCGCTGGTGTGGAGCGAGACGGCGGAGTTGAAGCGTGGGGCGCGCGGGGAGTTGGTGGTGCAGGCCACCACAGCGGGGCGGGGCATCCTGGCTCATGACCGGAACAACCGGGACCTGGAGCGGCTGATGCAGGCGCAGGCGGAGAACGCGATCGCGTTCCGGGTGGCAACGGAGTTGCTGAGGGGAAGGTTCGAGCAGTTGCGGGTGGCGATCGGCGAGCGGCCGTAAGGGGGGCGTGAGGGCCGGCGCGACGGATCTGACGGGCAGGACAGGCAACGACCATGTACGGAGCACTGGACATCTCGACGAGCGGCCTGATCGCCCAGCGGACGCGCATCGACGCCATCGCGGCCAACCAGGCGAACCAGGACACGCTGCGCGATTCGGCGGGGAACCTCAATCCGTTCAGGCGGCGGCTGGTGGTGCTCGCGGCTGGTGCGCCGGATTCGACAAACGCCGATGCCCGCGAACTTGGGGTGCATGTACGCGAGATCGTGCTGGACGATTCGCCCGTGCAGCCGAAGGAATACGACCCGGACCACCCGGACGCGTACCAGGACGGACCGTTCAAGGGCTATGTGGCCATGACGAACGTGGACCCGGTGATGGAGCAGATCAACGCTCTCGAAGCGGGGCGGGCCTACGAGGCCAACATCGTCGCGGCGGAGACGACCAAGGCGATGTTCACGCAGATGCTGCGGCTGTTGGCGTGAGCGCGGACGTCATGAAGTGACGGAGTGAGGAAGTGACGAAGCGGGGGTGATGACGGGCGTGGCAAGGGCCTTGCTCCTCCCTTGGATACGCGGCACGGAGAGCCGCTAGACTGGAAGTTGACGGGCCGCGTGCACGGAAGCATGCAGGGGCCCTGATGGAGGTGGATCATGTCCGATCCGCTGGGATTGGTCGGTGGAAACAGTGCGTTCTTCCCGCGGGTGAGCGGGCCGGGTGCGGGTGCGCAGCCGGGGCAGGGGGGGCCGCAGGCGGAGCCGGGTGGCGCGTTTAAGGACGCGCTGCTGAAAAACCTGGACCAGACGAACCAGTTGCAGGCCGAGGCGAGCACGGCGACGGAGGACCTGCTCACGGGCAAGCGGACGGACGTGGAGGGTGTGCTGCTGGCGACGCAGAAGGCGGACACGGCGTTCCGGATGCTGCTGAGCGTTCGCAACAAGGTGCTGGCGGCGTACGACGAGTTGAAGCAGGTGCGCATCTGACGAGCCGGGGCGGGTGGCGAGCCTCTCAGAGTTGCCCGCAAGAGTTGCGCGTGCGTGCGGGATGTGCGCTGGTCATTCAAGGCGCGGTGCGCGGCGGACCGAACAACAGGCACGGTTGTTGAGCGTCGTGGTTGCGACGCGGTGACTGGTTGCCGCGCGGAGCGTGGCGGTGCGGGTGCGGGGGCGCGGTCTGGAGGATCGCCAGATGGGCCGGCTGGGTGAAGCGCTGACGACGATTCAGAGGAGTTTGGTGAGCCTCTCGCTCAGCCAGCGGCTGTTGATCGCGCTGGCGGCGGTGGTGATCATCATGACGCTGCTCTTGGTGAGCGTGTGGGCGGTGCGGCCGACGATGGTGGAACTGGCGGGGTTCTCGCCGGATCGCCTGCGGGAAGCGCAGCCGCTGCTGGACTCGATGGGCATTGCCAACGAGGTGCGGGGCGGCAAATTGATGGTGCCGTCGGAGAAGTACCAGTCTGCGCTGGGTGTGCTGGCGCAGAACGGGAAACTGCCCGACGACACGACGGTGCTGTTCTCAAATCTTGCGGCCAAGCAGCACTGGATGAACAGCCGGAGCGAGAACGACCGGCAGTTCAACATTGCATTGCAGAACGAACTGGCGCAGGTGGTGAGGAACTTCAAGGGCGTGCGTGCGGCCACGGTGATGATCGATGCGCCGGAACCGGTGGGGTTCGGGATGGCCTTCCGCAAGCCGACGGCGAGCGTGACGGTGCAGACGGACGCGTCGCGTCCGCTGGACGCGGCGATGGTGGATGCGGTGGCCGGCCTGGTGGCGGGGGCGAAGGCCGGGCTGGCGGCGACGGACGTGCGTGTGATTGATGCGACGACGCGCCGGCAGTTCCGGGCGCGGGGCGAGGAGGGGTTTGGCGCGACGGACTATCTGGAGCACGCGGCGAAGGTGGAGAACCGGGTTCAGGAGAAGATCAACGCGGCGCTGGCGTACATCCCCGGTGTGATCGTGGCGGTGAACGCGCAGGTGGACGTGCGCAAGAGCACGATGAGCGAGACGAGCATGCTGCCGGTGACGCCCGAGGGGGGGAGCGTGGCGATCGTGAGCGATGAGATCACGACCAACAGCGGCACGCAGTCTGGCGGGAGCGGGGGGGTGCCGGGGTTGCAGAGCAACGTGACGGAGGACATCAATCGCGGTGTTGGCGGGGCGGGCGGCGGGGCCGCGCCCCGGACGACCGACGAGAAGACGGACACGAAGTTCAAGGTGGAGGTGGGGCGGCGGACCAAGCAGGTGGTGGACCCGCGTGGGATGCCGACGAAGGTGAACGTGACGATCAACGTGCCGCGGGAGTATGTGGCGGCCTTGGCGCGGGCGGGCCAAGGGGAGAAGGGCGCAGAGCAGGCGGAGGTGCCGCAGGCGGAGATTGACCGGGTGTTTGTGGCGGAGAAGGAGCGGATCACCGGGGACATTGCGCCGCTGGTGGAGACGATGGCGGCGGAGGGGGCCGTGGGGGCGGGCGGGGCCGCCGCGGTGACGCAGGCGGGCGTGGTGACGGTGAGCATGATGCCGCTGGGGCTGAACTTGGCGGGGGGTGTCGGAGGAGCCGCGGCGGGGTTGCTGGGAGGAGGCGGTGGCGCCGGGGGCCTGGGGGGTGTGGCGGCGATGCTGGGCGATGGGATGGTGAAGCAGATTGCGCTGGGGGCGCTGGCGGTGGTGGCACTGGGCATGATGCTGATGCTGGTGAAGAAGAGCGGGGCGCCGATCTCGTTGCCGACGCCGCAGGAACTGGTGGGGGTGCCGCCCACGCTGGAGGCGCAGAGCGACCTGGTCGGCGAGGCGGACGAGACCCAGACGGCGATGCTGGGGATTGAGTTGGGGGATGACCAACTCAAGAGCAAGAAGATGCTGGAGCAGGTGGCGGAGATGGTGAAGAAGAACCCGGCCGATGCCGCGGGGCTGATGAACCGGTGGATCCAGACGGAGGGTTGAGCCATGCCCCGAAAGCCCGGCGACAAACTCCCGACGGACTCGAAGGACCTTGACGGGATCACCAAGGGTGCGATCCTGCTGCTCACGCTGGACGCGGGCGTGGCGAGCGACCTGCTGAAGCAGATGGCCCCGGACGCGGTGGAGGAGGTGACGCGCGAACTGGCGGGGCTGGGGCGCGTGCCGGACACGCTGCGGCAGGCGGTGGTGGAGGAGTTCTACGGGCTGTCGATGGCGAACCAGTTCGCCAATGAGGGCGGGCTCGAGTACGCCAAGGTGCTGCTGAAAGAGAGCCTGGACCCGAAGACCGCGGAGAAGGTGCTGTCGCAGATCCAGACGCAGGTGCAGAAGACACCGTTCTCGTTCCTGCAGAAGGCCGAGAGCGAGAACGTGCTGACGTTCATCCAGGAGGAGCACCCGCAGACCATCGCGCTGATCGTGTGCCACCTGCCGCACCACAAGGCGGCGGAGATTCTGGGTGGGCTGCCGATGCAGAAGCAGATCGAGGTGATCAAGCGTGTGGCGAACATGGAGCAGACCAACCCGGAGGTGATCCGCGAGGTGGAGAAGGGGCTGGAGAGCCGCCTGTCGAGCATGCTGATGCAGAGCATGGAGAAGGCGGGGGGCGTGCCGACGGTGGCGGAGATTCTGAACCTGGCGGATCGCTCGACGGAGAAGAGCATCATGGAGGGGCTGGAGGCGGAGGACCCCGACCTGGTGGAGCAGATCCGGCGGTTGATGTTCGTCTTCGAGGACATCCGGCTGATCGATCAGAAGGGCATCCAGACGATGCTCAAGGAAGTGGAGAACGACGAACTGGCGCTGGGGCTGAAGACGGCCAGCGAGGAACTGAAGGAGAAGATCTTCTCGAACATGTCCGAGCGTGCCGCTGCGCTGATCCGCGAGGACATGCAGTACATGGGCCCGGTGCGCGTGAGCGATGTGGAGGCGGCCCAGCAGCGGATCGTGGACATCGTGCGGCGGCTGGAGGATGCCGGCGAGATCATCATCTCCGGGCGCGGCGGAGAGAGCGAGATGCTGGTGTGACCCGAAGGCACTGGGCATCGGGCACTGGGCACGGGTGGCAGAGAAGCCGAGTGCCAGAGTTCAGAGTTCAAGCGCACGATGCCACACGCCACGATCTGCCTTCCACTGATGCCCAGTCCCCAGTGCCCAGTCCCTTCCCCCATGCTTATCAAAGCGAGCAATCTCGGCGAGTTGACCAAGCAAGCCGTGGTGCTTGATCTTGGCGACCTGCGGCGTCAGGGGGAGTTGCTGATGGCGCAGGCGCGCGAGCACGCGGAGGCGATCCGGACGGAGGCGCGGGCGGAGCGCGATGAGATGTTCGTGGGCGCGTCGGTGGACGGCCGCGCCATGGGGATGGAGAAGGGTTTGCAGGAGGGACGGGCGCAGGGGCTGGCGGAGGGACAGGCCGCGGGCTTGATGGAGCGCAAGGAGGCGTTGGACCGGATCGCGACTGCGTGGGTGAGCGAGTTGGATGTGTTCAGCACGCGGCGTGAGAGGATGCTGGCGGACGCGCGAACCGACGTGCTGAAACTCGCGGCGCAGATCGCGACGAAGGTGGTGAAACGCCGCGTGGAACTCTCGCCCGAGGTGGTGGTGGACCAGATGGCCGCGGTGCTGGCGATGGTGATCCGGCCGACACGGCTGGTGGTGCGCGTGAGCCCGCAGGACCGGGCGCTTGTGGAGGAGGCCATGCCGGACTTGACGGCTCGCTTCCGGTCTGCGCAGCACGTGGAACTGGTGGACGATGCGGCCCTGGAGCGGGGGTCGGTCCGCGCGGCCGTGGCCGAGGCGGGGGGCGGCGAGATCGACGCGGCGATCAGCGTGCAGATCGAGCGGATTGTGGAGGCGCTGCTGCCGGGGCCGGGGGGGCCGGGGGGGGCGGGGGTAGCCGCGTGAGCGTGTTCGAGGCCCAGTTCCGAACGCTTGCGGCGCTGGAGCCGATGCGTGTGTCGGGGCGCGTGGTGGCCCTGCGCGGGTTGACGGTGCTGGTGAGAGACCTGCCGCTGGCGGTGGGGTCGCTGGTGGAGTTGCAATCGGGTGGGGGGGTCGTGCGGAGCGGGGCGGGTGGGGGGGGCGGCACGGGTGAGATTGTGGGGTTCAATGGCGAGCACACGATCGTGATGATGCTGGGCCCGATGACCGGCATTCGCGCGGGGGATGTGGTGGTGGGCAGGCAGGCCACGCCCACGGTGGGCGTGGGAGATGAGTTGCTGGGGCGCGTGATTGACGGGCTGGGGCGGCCGATCGACGGGCTGGGGGCGCTTCTGGACACGCGGCCGCGCGAGGTGGACCCGCCGCCGATCGGCGCGCTGGCGCGGACGCGGATCGCCAAGCCGCTGTACACGGGTGTGCGCGCGATTGATCTGATGACGACGCTGGGGCGTGGGCAGCGGATGGGCATCTTTGCGGGGCCGGGCGTGGGCAAGAGCACGCTGCTGGCGAGCATTGCGCGGCACGCGCGCAGCGATGTGAACGTGCTGGCACTGATCGGCGAGCGTGGGCGCGAGGTGCGGGACTTTATCGAGGGATCGCTGGGCAAGGAGGGGCTGGCGCGGTCGGTGGTGGTGGCGAGCACGAGCGATGAGTCGCCGCTCATGCGGATTCGGGCGGCGCTGGTGGCGTGCGCGGCGGCGGAGCACTTCCGCGACGAGGGCAAGCACGTGATGCTGCTGGTGGATTCGGTGACGCGGTTTGCGCAGGCGCAGCGGCAGGTGGGGCTGTCTGTGGGTGAGCCGCCCGCGAGCAAGGGGTACACGCCCAGCGTGTTTGCGCAGATGGCGCGGCTGCTGGAGCGCGCGGGGTCCTTGGGTGAGGGCGGGCCGGGTGCGCCGGGGTCGATCACGGGGTTGTACACGATCCTGGTTGAGGGTGATGACATGACCGAGCCGGTGGCGGATGCGGCGCGGGGCATTTTGGATGGGCACATTGTGCTCAGCCGGGCCTTGGCGCACAAGGGGCACTACCCGGCGATTGACGTGCTGGATTCGGTGAGCCGCGTGGCGGATGACGTGAGCGACGCGACGCACGTGGCGGCGCGGCGGCAGGTGGCGAAGTTGCTGGCGGGGTATCGCGAGGTGGAAGACCTGGTGCAGATCGGGGCGTATGCAAAGGGGAGCAGCCCGGAGGCGGATTTGGCGATCGCGTATCAGCCGCGGCTGGTGGAGTTGCTGCGGCAGGAGAGCAAGCAGTTTGAGCCGTTCGAGAAGAGCCGGGAGCGGCTGGTGAAGATCGCGATGGACTCGGGGAATCAGCCGCGGCGGCAGAAAAGTTGATGAGTTGATGAGTTGATGAGTTGATGAGTTGATGAGTTGATGAGTTGATGAGGCAAAGCCAGTGGCGCAGTTTGTGTTCGAGTTTGACACGGTGCTGGAACTTCGCGAGCGCGAGGAGAAGATGCGGATGCGCGCGGTGGGGGAACTGGAAGCGCAGCGGCTGGCGGTGGAGGGGCGCGTGGAGGCGTTGCAGGCGGGATTGCGGGCGGGGCGGGAAGAGTGGAGGGACGCGGTGTCGGGGCGGGGGGGCGGGGGGGCGGGTGGCGGGGCGTTGTCGGTGATCGGGGCGAGGATGGCGGCGAACGCGAGTTTGCACGGTGTGGTGGAGTTGCAGCGGGCGGCGATTGAACTGGCGGGCCTGGCGCAGAAGATCGGGCGGGCGCGGGCGGAGTTGCTGAAGGCGACGGTGGCGAAGAAGGCGGTTGAGTTGCTGAAGCGGCGGCGGTTTGAGGCGTGGAAGCGGGAGCAAGATCGAAGGGAGACGGGCCTGTTGGACGATCTGGTGGTGATGCGGCACGGGCGGGCGACGGGAGTTGACGAATGAAGCGGCTGTGGAACATTGTGGCGGTGCTGGCGATTGCCAACGTGCTGGGCGTGCTGGGCTTTGCCGCGTGGTTGAAGGCGACGGACCGCCTGAGCATGGAGCGGCTGGCGAAGGTGCGGGAGATGCTCACGCCCACGATTGCCCAGGACGCGGCCAAGGCGGAAGAGATGAAGTTGGCGGCGGAGGCCGGCGAGAAGAAGGCGCAGGAGGAGGCGCGGCTGTCGGGGCCGCCGGAATCGGCGGTGGAGCGGATTGATCGGCAGCGACAGATGGATGACGCAACGATGCAGACGGTGCTGCGGGCGCGGCGGGAGATCGAGGACCTTCGGCGGCAACTGCTGGAGGATCGGGAGAAGTTGGACAAGGAATGGGCAAGTCTGGGGGCGGACCAGGCGAAGTGGCAGGCCAATCGCCAGGAGCAGGCGAAGGAACTGAGCGGCAAGCAGTTCAAGCAGGCGCTGACGACGCTGGAGAGCCAGAAGCCCAAGGACGCGCAGCAATTGCTCAAGTTGCTGCACAATGAGCAGGCGGTGCCGGTGCGGGGCGCAACTCCGGCGGCTGGAGGGCTTCCGGGGCAGGCGGGCGCTTCGCAGGCGGTGGCCTACCTGGCAGCGCTGCAGGACCGGACGCGGGGCAAGATTTTGGCGGAGTGGGTGAAGGACGACCCGAAGGTGGCAGCGGAGTTGCTTGAACACCTGCGCCTGCGCGGGCTGGGCGAGGGCGGCAGCGTGGGCGCTGCCGACTCGGCACCAAGCACGCTCGCCGCCGGCGGGAAATGACCAGTTCAGCGCTGACAGCCACCGCCGACCTTGCCGCCATGCCGCGGGACGTGACGAGCAGCCGCTCGCAGCGGGATGTCGCGCGCCGTGGTGAGCGCGCGGACCGTCGGCAGGCGAGCGAGACGGCCGCGGCGAAGGGGCGGTTTGCGGACGGACTGGAGGATCGGCTGGCGGCCAAGGGTGGTGCGCCCAGTGAGGAGCCCGCAAACACCCAACCGGTGAAGAGCGATACGGCCACCGCTGCCGCGCCGGAGGGGGAGCGTGCGCGAGCGGGTGCAGATGCCGCGAAGCGAACGAGCGAGGACGTTTGCGTCTGTGAGGGCGTCGAGGGGGCGGATGTACCTGTGCGGGCCGATGGTGAGGTGGTTGAGGTGGAGGCTGGCACGCCGGAGGGGGGCGCAGGGGCCGAGGCACCGGCAGGCACCGAGGTTGAGCCGATCGGCGAGGCTGCGCATGGTGCGGTGCCTGTTCCGCTCACGGTTGATGTGGTGAACAGGCTGCTTCTGCAGGCCGACCAGCGTCTGATTCTCAAGGCCGTGAGGAACCTGGGCGGTGGAGCGGGCGGGGCCGGGCGCGGTGGTGCGGAGGCCGGGACGGCCGCGGACGCGACTGCGGGCGTTGCGTCGGGCGCGGCAGTCGGCGAGGGGCCCTTGGTGAGCGGACTTGGTGCGAGCAGCGCCGCTGGGGATCCGGGGGCGAGCGGCACAGTGCCGGAGGGCGGTGCGGGGGCGGAGCGTGCGGCGACGAACGAGGCGCTTGGGCAGGATGCGGATGCGGTGGGAGGAGAGCCAGAGGCACGCGGGCGCGTGCGTGCCGAGATTGAACAGAGCCCCGCAGGTGCGCAAGCACCCGTGGCGGCGGTTGCGCCGGTCGCGGCGGGTGGTCAGGAGTCGATGGCGGGCGGTGTGGCGCGGGTGGAAGTTGCGAGCGCGCCGGCTGGCACGGCGGCGGTGGGCGCGCTGCGTGGGTCTGAGCGTGCAGCAACAAGCGACGGGGGCGCGGGCCGCGGGTCGGGAACGGGCGTGGGGCTTGGCGCGGGGAGCGGCGACACGAGCGAGGCCCAGGCGGAAGTGGCGCGGGTGGAAGCGCAGGTTTCACGCGGCGTGGCGGCGGTGATGGCGCAGCGCGGCGGGACGGTGTCGTTGCGGTTGCAGCCTGAGGCGCTGGGGCAGGTGCGGGTGCAATTGGACTGGGAGCGTGGCGCGGTGTCTGTTCGGTTTCGGGCGGCGGATGAGAAGGCACGGGGCTTGCTGGAGCAGACGTTGCCGGGTTTGCGCGCTTCGCTGGAAGCGCGGGGCCTGGACGTGCTGGCCGTGGCGGTGGAGCCGCCCGAGCAGCGCGGAGCCGAAGGGCCTGACGTGCTGGCGTCGGGAGAGCACGTCCTGGGAAGCGGTGTGGATCGTGGCGGAGGCCACGGAGGCGGTGCGGGAGACCCGGAGAGGCACGAGGGTGCCGCGCGGAGCGCGGCGGGCGCAAGTGTGATTGATGGAACGCCCGGGCAGGAGGCCGGGGCGGACCGGAGCGATGTGTGGCTGGAGCCGGGCGAAGGTGCCCGGCTGGTGCGGTTGCGCGTGGATGCGTGGGCGTGAAGATCGCGGGAGTGTGAAAGATGAGCCAGATCAGCGGGGCCATATCAACGCTGCCGGGAGCGAGCGGGACATCCACGAAGGTGGACGCGTTCAGTTCGCTCTCGAGCGAGCAGTTCGTGAAGATCATCTTTGCGGAGTTGAGCAAGCAGGACCCGCTCAAGCCCAACGACAGCAACCAGTTGGTGTCGCAATTGGCGAACATCCGGTCGATCCAGTCGGACCTGGACATGCAGAGTCGGTTGAAGGAACTTGTGTCGCAGAACCAACTGTCGACCGCGGGCGGTTTGCTGGGCGTGTTCGTGAGGGGCACGTCGCTGGAGTTCAACGCCGTGTCGGGCGTGGTGCAGGCGATCAGCCAGACCAAGGACGGCCCGGTGCTCACGCTGGCGGACGGCAACCGGCTGAAGTTCTCCGGGATCACGCAGATTCTGGGCGCAGCGCCGCTGCCCCCGACGACACCGACACCGACACCCGCGGTGACACCGCCGCTGCCGGTGCCCGCGCCGCCGTCGGTGCCGGCGACACCGGACGAGTGACGCACAGTTGAGGCGGAGCGTGCGTGGGCGGAGCCCCACGCGTGGCCGACGGCCGGAGGCCGGTTGAACTGACCCGACAGCGCACGGGGCCTTGACCGGTGCCGATTGAACCGACCCAACTCCTGTTGAGACTCGCCGGCCTGGCGGCAGGGGTGCCGCTGCGCGCGGCGGGGGCTGTTGTTGAGGGCGTGACGACGGCGGGCGGGGACTTTGCCGCGATGCTGCGCAAGGCCGCGGCGGGTGAAGGGCAGAGCGGGCGTGAGGTGATGGTTGAGCCCGGTGTGGATGTGGAACTTGATGGCTCGCAGATGGCGCGGCTGAGCGCGGCGGCGGATGTGGCCGCGAGCCAGGGGTTTGATCGTGCGCTCGTGCTGATCGACGGGAAGGCGCTGGTGCTGGACGTGGAGGAGCGGACGGTGGTGGCGAGCGTGGACCCCGCGCATGCGGGTGCCGCGGGAGACATTGAGGGTGTGGTGACCGCTCAGCCTGCGGAAGTCGAGTTGACGTCTGAGGGCGAGGTGGGTGCAGCGGCGGGCCCGGAACTGGCGGGCGCGATGACGGAGCGAACGGGCTCGGCCGATGCGCTGCTGCGGATGCTGGATCGTGCGTGGGATCGGCCGGGCAGTGGCGGGGCGTGAGCGTGGTGGGGATGACGGATCGATCGGTGTGAGTGGCGGCGAACGAGGATTTTCTCATGGCATCAACAACGGCACTGTTCACGGGGCTTTCCGGGCTGAACGCGAGCGCGCGAAGCCTGGACGTGATCGGTAACAACATCGCCAACGTGAACACGACGGCGTTCAAGAGCAACCGGCTGCTGTTCGCCAGCCAGTTCAGCCGCAACCTGAGCCTTGGCGGCGTGCCGGGCGACTCTGACGGCGGGAGCAACCCGGCCCAGATCGGCCTGGGCGTGACGGTGGCGGGGACGCAGAGGAACTTCAACAGCGGCTCGCTTTCGGCCACGGGCGATGCACGCGACTTGGCGATTGAGGGCGAAGGGTTCTTCGTCGTGTCCAGAGATCAGGCGGGGACAAACCGGTTCTTTACGCGGGCGGGGGCGTTCAGGCAGAACGCGCTGAACGACCTGACCACGGTGACGGGCGAGCGGCTGCTTGGGTACGGTGTGGACAACGACTTCAATATCGTGGGAGGCACGCTCACGCCGCTGAACATTCCGGTTGGCCAGTTGCGGCTTGCGGAGCCGACCACGTCGATCCGGCTGGACGGCAACCTGAACGCGGGCGGGAGTGTGCCCACGCAGGGTTCGCGCACCACGCTGGCGGCCTTGACCGACACCACGGGCGCGTTTGTCGCGGCGGGCACGCTGCTCTCGGCGGTGGACGACCCGAGCGCGGCGGGCTTGCAGGCTCTGTACGCCGACGGCGAGCAGATCCAGATTGTGGACGCGGAGAAGGGCGGCAAGGTGCTGCCCACGGCCACGCTGGTGGTGGACGCGGCGACGACGACGGTGCAGGACCTGATGGACTTCATCCGCGACACGCTGGGGATCAACACGGGCGCGCCGGCGGACCCCGCGGGCTTCACGCCCGGCGTGAGCCTGGACCCGCTGACGGGGATCATCACGGTGGTCGGCAACAGTGGCGCGACCAACGACCTGAGGTTCTCCACGACGAACTTCCGGCACCTTGACGCGGCGGGGGCGGCGCTGACGCCCGCGAGCCCGATCGCAACGGCGAAGGTGGCCGCGGCGGACGGGGAGTCGATCCGGACGACGATGTTCGCGTACGACTCGCTGGGCAACGAGGTGACACTGGACTTCACGGCGGTGCTGGAGAGCAAGGGCAACGGCACGACGTGGCGGTATTACCTGGAGAGCGCGGACAACACGGTGGCGCCCGGCGTGATCGGCACGGGCACGATCTCATTCGACAACGAGGGGCGCTACCTGCCGGCCCTGTCGCCGGTGACGGTGACGATTGACCGGACGGGGACCGGGGCGGTGACGCCGCTGACGTTTGACCTGGAGTTCGCGTCAAACTCGGGCTCGGTGTCGGCGCTGGATGACACGACCAGCACCCTGGCGCAGACGTTCCAGGACGGCACACCGCTGGGCGTGCTCACGAGTTTCTCGGTGGGCAACGACGGCACGATCACGGGCGGTTTCGACAACGGCCTGACGCGGACGATCGGGCAGGTGGCGGTGGCGACGTTCTCGAACGCGGAGGGGCTTGTGGATGTGGGGAACAACCTGTTCTTCACGGGGCCCAACTCTGGCACGGCGGTGATCACCACGCCCACGCTCCTGGGCACGGGGCGGCTGGTGGGCGGCGCGCTGGAACTGAGCAACGTGGACCTTGCCGCGGAGTTCATCAACCTGATCCAGGCGTCGACGGGGTATTCGGCGAGTTCGCGCGTGATCACGACGACGGACCAGTTGATCCAGCAGTTGCTGACGCTGGGCCGATAAGGCGCGCTCTGGCCGCGCGGATGGGCGCGGTGCGGGCGGGCGTGGCGTGATAACAGGACGGGCGGTGGGGGCGCGAGGGTGATGGGTCGATATCTCCGCACGGGCGTCCAGGCGGCATGATGGCCGCGGGAGCGCTCGCTGGAGGCGATGACCCATGTCCAAAGACAAGGCCGAGAAGCCCGCGGCAGCCGCGCCCGCCGCGGAGGCGGTTCCCGCGAAGAAGAAGTCGCCGATCGTGATGATCGGTGTGGTGGGCGTGATCATGATCGTGGAGGCGGTGGCGGTGTTCTTCGTGTTCAGCGCGATGGGGCCCAAGAAGGCAAGCGCGGAGGTGGCCCCGGCGGAGATGAAGCACGATGAGGGTGAGGAGATCGTGGAACTGAAGGTGGTGGACGACAAGTTCCAGAACCTGCAGCAGGGCAAGGTGTGGTTCTGGGACACGTCGGTGTTCGTGCAGGTGAAGCAGAAGAACGCCGAGCACGTGGAGGGGCTCCTGGCCAAGCGCGAGGCGGAGGTGCACGAGGGGCTGGCCCAGATCATGGGCCGCTCGCAGCCGGCGCAGTTGAAGGAGCCGGACCGGCAGACGCTCAACCGGCAGTTCGCGGGGTTTCTGGAGAAGGTGCTGGGCAAGGACGCGGAGGGGCACGGGTATGTGGAGCGTGTGCTGATCCCCCGCTGCCGCGGCATTCCCGGCGAGTTCTGAGCGCGGTAACCTTGGTGCATGTGGAGACTCGTCGGTGTGCTCGCGCTGGTGCTGGTGGTGCTGGGTGCGCTTGCGCTGGGGGAGCGGGCCCGCCCGCGAGCGGACTATGTGTTCAACAACTCGGGGGATATCAACACGCTTGACATCCACCGCATGTCGTGGATGAAGGACCTGCGGATTGCGGGGGCGGTGCTTGAGGGCCTGGTGGCGATGGACGTGTTCAGCCCCGGGCTGGCGATCCGGCCGGCGGTGGCGGAACGGTGGGAGGTTTCGGCCGACCGACGCACGTACACGTTTTTCCTGCGGGAGAACGCGATGTGGAGCAACGGCCAGCCGGTGGTGGCGGAGGACTTCCGCCGCACGTGGCTGAGGGGCAGCCTGCCGGACATCGGGCCGGATTATCTGAACCTGTTTGAGTTGATCAAGGGGGTGAAGGGGTTTGCCGCGCGGCGCGAGGCGGCGGTGAAGGGGTTCGGCGAGGATCGGTCGCTGGCGGGTGAGGCACGCGCGGCGGCGGCGGAGGCGTTGTGGCAGGCGTGCAAGGCGGACTGGCGGGAGAACGTGGGCGTGCGGGTGAAGGATGAGCGGACGCTGGAGATCGAGTTGGAACGGCCCACGCCGTACTTCTTGCAGGTGCTGGCGTTCGAGGTGCTCTCGCCGCTGTTCATGGATGTGGTGGAGCGGTATCAGCGGGTGGATGCGACGACGGGGCGCGTGATTCTGGAGAGCGGTTGGACGAAGCCGCCGAACCTGGTGGGCAACGGACCGTTTGAACTGGCGGGCTGGCGCTTCAAGCGGGACCTGCGTCTGGAGCGCAACAGGCACTACTGGAACCCCGGCGGCGTGAATGTGGACTCCATCGACGTGCCCGCGGCGGACGATCCGAACGCGCAGGCGCTGAGTTTCATGTCCGGGGCGGTGGACTGGGTGGCGGACGTGAGCGTGGACTACAAGCGCGACCTGCTGGCCCGCAAGCGTGCCTACGTGGCGGAGCATCGCGAGTTGTACGAGCGGCTGAAGGGGGAAGGTCTGGACCCGGTGGCGATCGATCGGCGTATGCCGCCAGACCCGCGCCAGAACGTGCACGCCTTCCCGGCGTTTGGTACGTACTTCTTCAACTTCATGTGCGGCCCGACGCTGCCGGACGGGCGTGCGAACCCCTTTGCGGATGCGCGGGTGCGGCGTGCGTTTGTGATGGCGGTGGACAAGCGGGCCGTGTCGGATATTCGCGGGATTGAGGAGCGGCCGACGGCGACGCTGATTCCGGCGGGGTCGATCCCGGGGTACCGCTCGCCGCGGGGTGTGGGGTTTGACCCCGCGGGTGCGCGGGCGCTTCTGGCGGAGGCGGGGCACGCGGGGGGCAAGGGGCTGCCGACGATTGAGGTGCTGATCAACAAGGACGGCGGCCACGACCTGGTGGCGCAGAGCATGGCGCGAGACTGGCGGCGCGAACTGGGCGTGCAGGTGGTGCTGGCGATCAAGGAGATCAAGGTGTTTCGCGAGGACCTGCGCAACCACAACTTCATGGTCTCGCGCAGCGGCTGGTTCGGAGATTACACCGACCCGACGACGTTTCTGGACGTGAACCGCACGGGCGACGGCAACAACGACCGGCTGTATTCCAACCCGCGGTTTGACGCGTTGCTCGATGCCGCGAACGACGAGGCGGATGTGGACAGGCGGATGCGGATTCTGGAGGAGGCGGAGGCCGTGCTGATGAACGAGGATTGCCCGCTGATTCCGCTGGTGCAGTACTCGCAGTTGTTCCTGTTCAATCCGCACCGGCTGAGCGGCATCAGCCCGCACATTCGTCAGAAGCAGATCGTGGAACTTGTGGATGTGCTGGGCGACGGCAAGGGCAGCGAGCGTGCCCTGGAGATTGCTCCGGCGGGCGGGGCGTGGGGGGGGCGCTGAACAATGCCCATGCTCCGTCTGGTTGTGCGCCGCCTGCTGCAACTCCCGCTCATTCTGGCGGCGGTCTTTCTCACCACGTTTGCGCTCGCGTGGGCGGTGCCGGGCAACCCGCTGGAGCAGAGCGAGGGGCGACGGCCCAGCCCCGACGTGGCCGCGGCGATGAAGGCGCAGTACAACCTTGACAGCCCGTGGCGGTTTCTGGCCACGTACGCGGACAACGCCAGTGGAGCGCGGTGGGTGCGGGAGACGCTCTCGGGTGAAGCACGTCGGCGACACGATGCGATGGCGGGCGCCGGCCTTGCGCCTGTGGAGCGGCGGGTGTTTGATCTGGGACCCAGTTTGCAGTATCGCGATCAGCGTGTGAGCGACATCATCGCGTCGAGTTTGCCCGTGAGCGTGGCTCTGGGAGCCGCGGCGATGGTGCTTGCCCTGGTGCTGGGTGTGGGGGCGGGCATCCTGGGCGCGGCCCGCCCGAACTCCGCCGCGGACCTGGCGACGCTCACGCTGGTGTTGGTGGGTGTGAGCGTGCCGAACTTTGTGGTGGGGGCGGGGCTGCTCTTGTGCTTCGGTGTGCTGTGGCCGGTCTTTCCGCTGGGCGAGGTGAGCCTGAGGGGCATGGTGCTGCCGACGGTCACGCTGGCGCTGCCCTTCGCGGCGTACATCGCGCGGCTGATGCGGATGAGTTTGATCGAGACGATGTCGGCGGACTTCATTCGCACGGCCCGGGCCAAGGGCGTGAGCGAGGCGGGCGTGTTTCTGCGGCACGCGCTCAAGCCGGCGTTCCTGCCGGTGCTGAGTTACTTGGGCCCGGCCGCGGCGGCCGCGATGACGGGGAGTTTTGTGGTGGAGAAGGTCTTTCAGGTGCCGGGCATGGGGCAGCACTTTGTGAACGCGGTGCTGAACAAGGACCTGTTTTTGCTCTTGGGCGTGGTGCTGGTGTATTCCACGATGCTGGTGCTGTTCAACCTGGTGGTGGATGTGCTGTACCGGTGGGTCGACCCGCGGATAGCGTGACCACGCCGGGGGCGGTTGATCAGCGCGGGTCGAAGGTGCCGCCGTCGAGCACATCGCACCCCACCATCACACCGACTGCGAACTGGTCGGCCCGCTGCCGCGCGTCGGTGAGTTTCAGGAGGATGGGGAGCGAGGGGCCGTCAACGGCCGCGGCACCGGCGGCGTTGAGGGTGAGGGTGTTGGCGGCGGTGTCGCGAGCGAGGACGGTGCCCTGCACGCGGCGGGGTCGGCCGACAAGGGGCTCGATGAAGCGGCCCCCGGTGCCGGCCACATCCACGCGCCGTGCCTGGACGGTGATGATGCCGGAGACCTTCTTGCCCAGGCGCGCGGCGAGGGAGTCTGCCGCGGCGGGGGTGGTGCGCAGGTGGAGGGCGTAACTGCTGCCGGTGAGCGTGAGGACGATGTGGGCGTGCTTGGTCGCCGTGGCGGGCACGATCTCTGCCAGCGTGGCGCGGGCGACGGAGAGGGCGGCATCTGCGGCGGCGGAGGAGAAGGTGGTGGACATGGTGCGTGCCTCTCGAGGGGCCTGAATCGGGCGGATCGTACCGCGCTGGATGGCGGAGGACGCGGGTGGACGCGGGCGGGGGCGGCGGTTCTCTCCTCACTTGCGGCCTGTCTGACCGAAACAGGCACATGATGAGCACACTCTCCAACCCGGACCTGGCACCGACCCGCCCCGAGCAGCGCACGTGGAGCACCTGGCACATTGCCGCGCTGTGGATCGGGATGGCGGTGTGCATACCGACGTACACGCTGGCGTCGGGGATGATTCTGCTGGGGATGAGTTGGTGGCAGGCGGTGCTGACGGTGATGCTGGGGAACGTGATTGTGCTGGTGCCGATGGTGCTCAACGGGCACCCGGGGGCGAAGTACGGGATCCCGTTCCCGGTGCTGATGCGGGCGAGTTTCGGGACGGTGGGGGCGAACATTCCGGCTCTGGCACGGGCGCTGGTGGCGTGCGGATGGTTCGGCATCCAGACGTGGATCGGCGGCGCGGCGATCTACCAGGTGCTGGGCGCGATCGGGGGCATTGATGTGGTGGCCGATAAGGGGCACGTGCTGCCGCTGATGGGGATCACCGCGTGGCAGTTGGGGTGCTTCATGGCGTTCTGGCTGATGAACGTGTACTTCATCTGGAACGGGATGAACTCGATCAAGTGGATGGAGAGTTGGGCCGCCCCGGTGCTGATCGCTGCGGGGCTGGCGCTGCTCACGTGGGCGCTGGTGCGTGTGAGGCAGGAGACGGGTGGTGTGGGGGCGGTCTTCTCGCAGGCGTCGAGGTTTACGAGCAACGCCGAGTTCTGGGGGGTGTTTGTGCCGCAACTGACGGCGATGGTGGGGTTCTGGGCGACGCTGAGTTTGAACATCCCGGACTTCACACGCTACGCGAAGAACCAGAAGGCGCAGGTGTGGGGCCAGGCGCTCGGGCTGCCCACGACCATGACGCTGTTCTGCTTCATCGGCATCGTGGCCACGAGCGCAACGACGGTGCTCTTCGGGGAGACGATCTCCGATCCGGTGTTGCTGGTGTCGCGACTGGGCTCGGTGCCGGTGATCGTGCTGTCGCTGGTGATGCTGACCATCGCGACCCTGAGCACGAACATCGCAGCGAACGTGGTGAGCCCGGCCAACGACCTCTCCAACCTGTCGCCGCGTCGCATCTCGTTCCGCACCGGCGGGCTGATCACGGCGCTGGTGGGCATTTTCATGATGCCCTGGTACCTCTACAACAACCTCGGGGCGTACATCTTCACGTGGCTCATCGGCTACTCGGCCCTGCTGGGGCCGATCGCGGGCATCATGCTGTGCGACTACTACGTCGTGCGCCGCACGCGGCTGAACGTCGGGGCGCTCTACGACGAGCGCGGCGAGTATTCGTATCGCGGGGGCTTCAACCCCTGCGCGATCGTGGCGATGCTGGTGGCGCTGGCCCCCAACGTGCCCGGGTTTGTGAACGCGCTGGCGGTTTCGCGCAAAGGGGAGGCGGTCTTTGCGCCTGTGTTCGACACGATCTACGGCTACGCGTGGTTCCTTGGGCTGGGCCTGGCTGCGGCGGTGTACTACGGGCTGATGCGGGCGTGCGGGGTGTGTGAAACCCCGTCCTCAACGCGTGTCGAGGGGGCGTGAGGGCTTGCCCGCCGGGGCTGTACAATCCGCACCATGTCAACCACCGCCACCATGCCGAAGGCGACACCCACCCTTCCCCCGTGCGACTTTGTGCCCGCCCGTTACACCGGCCCATCGAAGGCCGAGGTGCTGGCGATGCGCAAGGAATTCTGCACGCCTGCGCTGGTGACGTATTACAAGAGCCCGGTGATGATGGTGCAGGGGCACATGCAGTACCTGTTTGATGAGACGGGTCGGCGGTACCTTGATGTGTTCGGCGGGATCGTGACGGTGAGCATCGGGCATTGCCATCCGAAGGTGATCGCCGCGGTGAACGCGCAGAATGCGCTGCTGCAGCACACGACCACGATCTATCTGCACCCGAATGTGGCGGAGTATGCCAAACTCTTGGCATCCACGTTCCCTAAAGAGAGCAACCTCAGCGTGGTGTACTTCGTGAACTCGGGGAGCGAGGCCAACGACCTGGCGATGCTCATGGCCCGTGCCCACACCGGCAACTACGACCTGATCGCGCTGCGGAACGGGTATCACGGCGGCAGCGCGGCGCCCATGGGGCTGACAAGCCACAGCACGTGGAAGTTCAACACGCCGCAGGGCTTTGGCGTGCATCACGCTTTGCTGCCGGATCGGTATCGGGGGCAGGTGGGGTATGGCGATGCGGGCGCGGGCCAGAAGTATGCCGCGGATGTGCTGGAGACGATCCGGTTCGCCACGTGCGGCAAGGTGGCGGGGTTCATCTGCGAGCCGATGCAGGGTGTGGGCGGTGTGGTGGAGATGCCGCCGGGGTATCTCAAGGCCGCGTACGAGCACGTTCGCGCGGCGGGGGGCGTGTGCATCGCCGATGAGGTGCAGACCGGCTTCGGCCGCACCGGCGAGAACTTCTGGGGCTTCCAGACTGTTGGCGGGCCGGGGGTGCATCCCGACATCGTCACCATGGCCAAGGGCATCGGCAACGGGTGCCCGCTCGCGGCGGTGGTGACGACGCCGGAGATCGCCAAGAGCCTCACGAGCCGGATTCACTTCAACACGTTCGGCGGCAACCCCGTGAGCATGGCCCAAGGGCACGCCACGCTGAAGGTGCTGCTGGAAGAGGGGTATCAGGCGCAGGCCAAGACCAAGGGGGCCAAACTCTTCGCGGGCCTGCGCGAATTGCAGAAGAAGCACGCGCTGATCGGCGACGTGCGCGGCAAGGGCCTCATGTGCGGGGTGGAACTCGTCACCGATCGCGGCACAAAGGCCCCAGCCACGGCCCAGTGCGCGGCGGTGTTCGAGCGCTGCAAGGACTTGGGCCTGATCATCGGCAAGGGAGGCTTCTTCGGCAACGTGCTGCGCATCAAGCCGCCCATGTGCCTGAGCGAGGCGGACATTGAATTTCTGTTGGAAGTACTGGACGTGGCCCTCGGCGAGGCCGCGCAGGCATAGGTGCTGGGCGGCCTTGTGGCCCTCCGAGCGGGCCGGCCCGTCGGAGTGAAGCGCCCCGCGTGCTTGAGCGGCAGTGCCTCGGGCGGACTCATTCCTCGTCGCGAACTTCGAGCGCGATGATGGTCTGATCGTCGCTGGGTTTGGAGCCGGCGCGGTGGCGTTTGACGGCGTTGGAGACGGCATCGCACACGAGGTCGGGCCCGCCGCGCGTGCCGGAAAAGACGGCTTCAAGGGCCTGATCTCCGAACTGCTTGCCGGCGGGGTCAAAGGCCTCGGTGACACCGTCGGTGTACATGAGCAGGGTCTGGCCGGGCTCGAGTTGCACGGTGGCCTGGTTGGAGCCGACCTTGTCCATCACGCCCAGGGGGATGCCGCCGGCCTCATCGAGTTTGCGCACCTTGGTCTCACCGGCGGTCTTGAGCATCGGCGATTGGTGGCCCGCGTTGGCGTAGGTGAGCAGGCGCGTCTTGGGGTCGTAGGTGGCGAAGAACGCGGTGACGAACTCGCTGCCCACGCGGCGTGCGAAGAGCCGCTCGTTGAGGAACTCCAGGCACTGGGCCGGTTCGTTCACGTGCTGGTCTCTCGCGTGCAGGATGGCGTGAAGCATGGCCACCACGACCGCTGCGGCGGGGCCGTGGCCGGAGGCATCGGCGATCATCATGGCCCAAGGGCCGCGGCGCTCCAGGTGGGCACCACCCAGGCCCACGGTGATTGGGAGCAGGTCGTAGTAGTCGCCGCCGGCCTTGTCGAAGGTCTCGTAGCGCGTGGCGACCGTCATGCCGGGAATGTTGGGCACGCTCTGGGGGAGCAGGGCCCGCTGGATCTGGGCGATGTGGTCCACCTCGTGGCGGATCCAGTCGGTGGCCTCGCGCAGGCGGTTGGCGATGAGCACGTTGTTCATCGTGGTGCCGATGAGGTTGCCGCGCAGGATGAGTTGCTCGAGGTCGGCGACGCCCAGGCCGCGGGCCTCCTCGTGCATGAGGATGGTCCAGTTGCTGATCTGGCCCTCGACGAGGACGGGGACGGCGATGAGGGAGCCGAAGGGGGCGAAGGCGTCGCCCATGATCGGGTCGTTCTTGATATTGAGGCCCTGAACCAGTTTGGGCTCGGGCGTCACGGTGAGGCGGCTGAGGAGGCCGCCCTGCTGCACGGGCAGGTCGCCGGTGCCGGTCCAGGGGTCGCCCATGCGGACGCGTTCTGAGCCGTCCACGCTCATCCAGCGGCTGATGCGGTACTGACCCGCCGTGAGGCCGGCGGTCGCCAGTGAGATGTAGCAGCGCGGGCCGTAGGCCTTGCGCATGGCCACGATGATCGCTTCGAGGACCTGCTGGGGGCTCTCAGCCCGCGAGAGCGAGTCGGTGAGTTCCATCAGGACGGGGATGCGCGCGTTGGCGGAAAGGTCCACGAACGGCACGTCCGCGGAGGCGAGCAGAGAAGCGTTGTTGGGCACCGTGGTCGCTCCCGAGAGGAGTGAAGACGCTGGAGACATGGCCAAGGCTCGAATCTGGCCGTGGGCGAGCCGCTGGTTCGGGTCTGTTTGGTCCGCGTCGCCCCCCCCGGTCCCCGTCCATCGGCGTCTAGGCGACGGAACCGGCAGCGACGCGGCAAACCCGCTCAAACAATGGGCCCGAAAGGAATCGAACCTTCGACCTCACCCTTATCAGGGGTGCGCTCTAGCCAACTGAGCTACGAGCCCCAAAGCGTACTGCGGCGAGTATACGCCCCTGTGCTGCGGGCGGAAAGCGCGGCTATCTAACGTGCTTGGGCCCGCGGTTCAAGCGTTGGAGCCTGATCGGGCGGGAGCGTGGTGGCGTGGATATCGAACCAATCACCCCACGCGCCCTGATCGCCCGTTGAGCGCTTCTTGAGGTTCACCCAGTAGTCGAGGTATTCGTACACCACTTCATCGGCGGATTTCCACTCACCGCCCAGGTCCGGGCCGAACGGGCCGGAAGAGGCGAAGTAGAAATCCCACACGCCCCCGGGCCACTGGATGGAGCGGATGAGCGTGCGGGCCTCGCCCGCGGGGCTGTCGCCGGGAGTCGCTCCCGCGGCGGAGGGCTCACCGTTGAGTGTGCGTTTGACCGCCTTGGCCGCGGCCATCGCGCCGGGAACGGCCATCAGGGTTTGCAGGGCGCGCTTGCGGAGGACGTTGCGCAGGGGGAGGCTCTGGCTGCCGCGGGTGCGGCCCGGCTTGAAGGGGGTGAACGTCGACTGGCTGATGCACTTGAAGGCGTTGTAGCCGCGCTCGCGCATCTTGTAGATTTCGCCGGCGTCGCTGAGTTCCCAGGAGACGTAGCGGGGCGGGTCTGCCGGGTTGATGCCCGCGAGGCAGTGGTGGTCGTGGCCCTCAATGTCGATCTTCAGGTAGAGGGGAACGCCGTACTCGGCCATCACATCGGCGAAACGGCGGATGGAGACTTCAAGGGGGTAGTGTTCCAGGCCGTTGCGCCCGGCGGACTCCTTGATGAAGGAGTTCCAGTGGCGGTGGGAGGGGCAGATCCAGAACGTGGCCTTGGTGTTTTCGGGGCCCACCGCGCAGTTCACGATGGTGAGGCGCTTGGCCGCCAGGGCATCGGCGAACCGCTTCCGGCCGTCGTCGGCGAGCGTGGGATCGGCCTCGATGGCGACCACGCGGTAGCCGCGGGCGAGGTAGTAGGCGGTGTCGTCGCCGTTGTGCATGCCGACGTCGTAGACGAGGTTGTCGATCACAGTGAGGGGTCCTTGGGAGCGCGGCGGCCCGCAGGAGGTATAGGGGGTGGGCGGCGGGGCGAGGGGGGCGAGGGGGGCGAAGGCAGGTCGCAAGCGTACGGGGGAGGTACGTGTATCGGCACGAACAGGGGCGGGGTTGGCCGAAGGGCGAAAGTGGGGGATGCGGCTTCCGAATAGACTGGAGGCCCGACGGGGCGGCACGCTGGGCGCATCCTCCGCTCGGGGTGTGCCGCTGAGCCGCTCCGCCCGTCCCGCCGCGTCCACCCCTCCCCCGGAGTTTCCCAATGACCATTTCTTCCTCGTGCGTGTCAGGCCTGCGTCGCGGTGCTTTGGTTCTCGCATCGGCTGGCCTGCTGTTGGCCGCGGGTGACTCGGCCGGGTGCTCGCTGAACGCGTACGGCGATCAGGGCGGGTGGGGCTGGGGCGACACGGTGAAAGAGACGCGGGTGATGACCGTCGCGGCGGTGGCCGGCAAGCCCATCAACGTGAAGAGCAAGAACGGCGGCGTGTCGATCAAGGCGACGGAGCGCGCGGACGTGATGATCACGGCCAAACTGCAGGCCAAGACCAAGGAGCGGCTGGCGACGGTGAAACTGATCGCCGAGCGCACGGCGGACGGCACCCTGACCGTGCGGCCGGAGTGGCCCGAGGGCGACGCGGCTTGGCGCAAGAGCGTGCAGGGCGACGGGTGCACGTTCGAGATCGAGGTGCCCGATGCGGTGGGTGTGGTGGTGGACACCTCCAACGGTGGCATCAGCATCAGCGGCCTCAGCGGCGCGGCCGTGCTCGAATCGAGCAACGGGGGCGTGGATGTGAACGAGCACGCGGGCGACCTGACCATCGACACGAGCAACGGCGGTGTGAGCGTTGAGGGGATCGACGGGGCGTTGAAGATCGACACGTCCAACGCGGGCGTGGATGTGAAGGACGTGCTGGGGGCTGTGGCCATTGACACCAGCAACGGCGGCGTGAATGTGGAACTGGCGGCCGAGAATGCCGGGCCGGTGGTGATCGAGTCGAGCAACGGAGCGGTTGATCTGACGGTGGGTCCTGCGTTCAAGGGCACGCTGGTGCTGGACACGAGCAACGGCACGGTGAGTGTGCCCGCAGGCCTGGGCAAGGTGGTGAGCAAGAGCAAGTCCTCCGCCAAGGTCGAGGTAGGCGATGGGCCCAAGAGCGTGGTGGACACGAGCAATGGCAGCGTGAGCGTGAGCCTGAGCAAGAAGGGCTGAGGTGCGGGGCCGACTGCGCACCAAGGGCTCGTGAGCATTGCAAGAGCCGTGCAGCCGCGCCGCATGCGTGGTATTGTCGGCCATGGCTTTATCCATATTCGGGTCGCGCGGCCGGACGACAACCGATTTCCTTGCTCTGACGGCGGCGGTGTTGTTCGCCGTGGAATGGCGCGGCGAGGCTCGTGCTGCAGTTGCGGCCCTCCGCGACACGCCACCTGAACTGCTGACGGTTGCCGAAGCGTCCGGCTACACCAAGACCGCGCGGCACGCGGATGTTGTGGCGCTGCTCGACCGCATCGCGACGGCTTCGCCGCTTGCGCGGCGTGCCAGCACGGGCACGACTGGCGAGGGACGCGAGATTCCGCTGCTCATCATGAGCGACCCGCCGGTGGCGAGGGCCGCTGAAGCGCGTGCCGCGGCTGCGAAGCTGGGCGATGGACGCCTGACCGTGCTGGTGATCGGGAACATCCACGCAGGCGAGGTGGATGGGAAGGAGGCGCTGCCGATGTTGGCACGCGACCTGCTCGGGCTGGGTGGCGGGGCGGCTGCACCAGGTGGGGCTGCTGTTTCGGGTGGGGCGGACGTCCCGTCCGCCGCATCGGAGTTGCTGAAGAAGGTGGTCGTCGTCTTCGCGCCGATCTACAACGCCGATGGCAACGAGCGGTTTGGCAACCACCGACCCACGCAGAACGGGCCGGCGCTGATGGGCATACGCGAGAACGCCAACGGACGCGACCTGAACCGGGACTTCATCAAGGTGGAGGAGGCGGAGACGGCCGCGCTGGTGCGGTTCTTCAACGAGTGGGACCCTGCGGTGTTCATGGACTGCCACATCACCAACGGCTCGCTGCACCGCTACCTGGTGACGTACGCGGGTCCCAAGGGCCCGGCGACGGAGGCGGGTCTCGAGCGCCTGAGCCGCGAGCGGATGTTGCCGGAGATCGGCGCGGCGTTCACGAAGATCACGGGGTGGAACGCCTTCTGGTACGGCTCCTTCGGCAACGCCTTCGCGGAGGAGGCCACGAAGCGCGAGCAGTGGGGCACATTCCCTGCCGAGGCACGCTTCGGGACGACGTACGTGGGTCTGCGCAACCGGTTGAGCATTCTGGTGGAGACCTACACCTACGCGCCGTTCAAGGATCGGGTGGAGGGGACACGGGCGTTTGTGCGCAGCGCGCTGGAGTGGACGGCGGCGAACGCGGAACTGGTGCGCGGCACGCTTGCGGCGGCGGACGCGGCACGCCCCGCGAAACTGGCGATGCGCACCAAGGCCACGCCGTGGCCGGAGAAGGTGAAGATTCTGGGCTACGAGGAGCGGATCGAGGGCGGACGGCCGGTGAGCACGGGCGTGGAGCGAACGTACGAGTGCGAGTTGTGGGACAGGTTTGAGGCGACGCGAGAGGTGGACCTGCCGGGGGGCGGCAAGGGCGGGTACATGATTCCGCTGCCGCGGGGAAACGGAGCAACCGCGAAGGGCGCGAAGAACACGAAGGAAGCACCGGAGGCACGAGACTCACCGGCGGCACAGGGCAGGCCCGCTGCCGCAAGGGCGGGCGACGAGGCAAGTGAACGCGCGGCGGTTGAGAAGATCGTTGCGAAACTGCGCCAGCACGGCATTGAGGTGCGACCGATGACGCGGGCGTGGGAGGGTGAGGTGAGCGTGCCGGTGGTGAAGACCATCGAGCAAGCGAGCCGCGCGTTCCAGGGGCATGTGTTGGCGAAGGTGGATGTGGAGCGGGTGAAGCGGCGGGTGAAAGTCGAGGGTCAGGGGAGCGGCGGCGGGGCCGCGGCACCTCGTGGGGTGGGTGAGCCCGGTGGGGCGGACGTCCCGTCCGCCCAGACCGTGTGCTGGTTTGTCCCGCTGGATCAGCCGCTCGGCCGCCTCGCGGCGTACCTGCTGGAGCCTGAGTGCGAAGACGGGCTCGCGGCATGGAACGCGTACGACCAGTGGCTGAAGGTGGGGGGAGAGGTGGGGGTGTGGGGTGTCGCCACGTGGCCTTGACCAAGCGGGTGCGCCATCCGCCAGGCGCGACGCTCATGCTCCGCCGAGTGTTTCTTCGCTGAGCGCGGCAACCTCGGCACGCAACACCGGCACGTGGTTGGTGGCGATGTCGAACACCACGTCGGGCATGACCATGTAGTAACCGTGCGCGAGGATGTTGCGGAACGCCACGATCCGATCCGGGGTGGTGAATCGCGACATCCACTCGGGCTTGAGGCGGCGGACGTGGTTCATGGCTTCGCCGATGTTGAGCAGTTGACGCTCGACGGCCGAGCGCTTTTCTATGCTCTCGGCGTAGGCGACGAAGTCGATGCCTGGGAGCATGGTGGTGAGCGCGTCGGCGGCGGCCAGAATGTCGGCGAGGAACGCTCGCGGGTCACGCCGCGGCATATACGGGCACCTTGGTGCGTTCAACGCTGGCGAGCACAATGGGGTTCTGAATGGCACCGACCTCCACAAGATCGACCTTCGTGCCGAGGGTTTCCTGCAACGCAAAGAGGAGGCCGAAGTACTGGTCGGCGCGACTGCCCGTGGGCGGCGGGCCAAACTCAACGTAGAAATCGAAGTCTGAGCGACCCGCCTCAAAGCCCGGGCTGCCGTCCGGGTCGCTGGACGCGGCGGAGCCAAAGAGGAACAGCCGCTGCACACCGAAGCGGCGGCAGTGGGCGTCGATGGCTGGCCGGTGGTTGAATATGCGGCTGTTCATGTTAGCGATTGTAAGCCCATCGCAGTTCGGATCATGGCATGCTCAGCATCGCCGCCCACACGCCGGTGTCCGTCGACCACCGCGTTTCGTCCGCCCTGATTTCGCATCGATGGATGAGTGAGGGCTACCGCAGAACATGTCAGGCCCACTTGGGGGAACGCCGCTTGTCGCACATACGCAGCTCCGTCACGGTCGATTTCATTGAACTGTCGTTCGCCGAAGCGGGGACCAACCCATTTGCGGAGGGACGGGGACGCGCGCCCAAGTAGCGCAACGGCGCGTCCACCCATCGGCAGGACCAACTTGGGGCGCACCAACGCAAGTTGCTGATGGAGCGACGCTTCGCATGCTTGGCGAAAGTGCGCATCGCGTCTGGTGCCCGGCAAGTCGCGCAAGAGATCCTCGTCTCCCTTCAGGAGCCCAACGTATGCGTTCGTAAAATAGCAGTCCCTGCGATCAATGGGGACCGTGGTGAGCAGTTGAATCAGCCCCGGCCATGTGCCTGTCGAGGCGTTGACGATCTCTGCATCGCCGTTTCGCTGGCACTCTTCGAACCACGCTTCATTGCCGAAGTTGTTCAGGACAATCATCACGCGCCGTTGCAGCGTGGTGTCCGGTGCCGTTGGATTCGGAGCGTCCCAGAGGCCGTATCCGCCGGGGAAGAACGCCGTTCCCGTGAGCGGTCGCGGGACGCGTACCGCGGGCTGCCTCTTGCCACATCCTGGAGACGGCTCGACATCCACCCACTCCAACCACCGTTCGTGGATAGTCTTCCCCATGGGAGTCTCGCTTCTACCACCGCGGCTAGAACTCCGCCTGCTTGGGCGCCCGTGGGAACGGGATCACATCGCGCACGTTCTGCATGCCTGTCATGAACGCCCGCTCAAAGCCGAGGCCGAGGCCCACATGCGGCAGAGCACCCTTCACACGCCCTTCATGTCAAGGCCCCTGAAGACCCGCAGACGCGTGCCGCGTTTGAGTGAGTGGCTTTGTAGCGAGGTGCGACCGGCCTTGAAACTGGTGCGCACCCACCCCGGGAGTCCGGCGAGGCTAGCGACCTCGGTGTCGCGCGGCGGCGTACTGCGGGAGCCCTTGGCCGATGAGGCGCGCGATTTCAGCGCAGACAACGCCTTCTTCGCGGGCGTGGTGGAGTTCTTTCGCAACGACTTCGAGGCTGGCTTCGGCATCGGTCAGATGATAGCGACCCCCGCGGTGCAGGTCGCGGAAGAGCACGCGCGAGCCGCGCGCCGGGCCGGGCACGCCGCGTGTCGCGTTGTATTGCGCCGTGAAGACCACGGCCTTGCCGAACTCGCTTCGAAGTTGCACGATGGTTGCTTGGGCCTGGCGGTGGGCCGAACCGAGCCCGGCAAGCGCGTTCCACCTGCCCGTGCGTTGGCTCCGCTCGATCACGGCGCGGACCACATCGCGGAACGGCCTGTGGACATACACCACACGAACTTCCCAGCGGTGAGAGATCGCGGCGTGAAGGACTTCTCGGGCACGATGCAGGTTCTTGAACTGGTTGTCGAAGATCAGGTCGACAATCCGTCCCTGCCCGCGCAGCGACGAAGTCTTGCCGGAACCCGCCCCACCGGCCGTGATGAGCAGCCGCCCTTGGTGCTGGCGGCGACTCGCCAACTCTCGGAGCAAGCGGTCATGTGCGTAAGCCCCGGCTGGATTGGCGGTGGAAGGCGTGTGTCGGAGTCGGCCGTCCCATGGCACGAACTCCGGGGCGAGCAGCCGCGCCACGTCGACACTGACGATCCGGCCGCCGTCGGCCTCTCTCAGGCGGTTGTAGCGATGGTCGGCCTGAGGACCCGCCAACACCGCCGCGAGCCGCTTGAATACGCCCCGTTGGTCGGCTGCCAAGGAATCATCCGCCTCGATTACCAGTGCCATTCGTCGCTCCGTGCCGCGGTTCAAAACTCCGCCTGCTTTGGTGCCCTCGGGAACGGGATCACATCGCGCACGTTCTGCATCCCGGTCAGGAACATCATGGCCCGCTCGAAGCCCAGGCCGAAGCCCGCGTGCGGCACGGTGCCGTAGCGGCGCAGGTCGCGGTACCACCAGTATTCCTTGATGGGCAAGGCCATCTCGTTGATGCGGCTGTCGAGCACCTCCAGCCGCTCTTCGCGCTGGCTGCCGCCGATGATCTCGCCGACGCCCGGCACCAGCACGTCCATCGCGGCGACGGTGTCGGCGGGCGCACCATCGGTGCCGGAAGCATTCACGCGCATGTAGAAGGCCTTGATGCTCTTGGGGTAGTTCATCAGCACCACGGGCTGCTTGAAGTGCTGCTCGGTGAGGTAGCGCTCGTGCTCGCTCTGCAGGTCTTTGCCCCAGGAGATCTCGTACTCGAACTTGGCCTTGCCGGAGGCCTGAGCGTCGGTGAGGGTCTTGATGCCCTCGGTGTACGGCAGGTGGCGGAAGGGCTTTTCGAGCACGGCGGTGAGCCGCGCGAGGAGGCCCTTTTCGATGCGTTCATCGAAGAACTTCATGTCATCGGCACGCTCGGTGAGGACCGCGTTGATGAGGTGCTTGATGAAGTCCTCGGCGAGTTTCGCGTTGTCTCTCAGGTCCGCGAAGGCGATCTCGGGCTCGATCATCCAGAACTCGGAAAGGTGGCGGCTGGTGTTGCTGTTCTCGGCGCGGAAGGTGGGCCCGAAGGTGTAGACGCGCGAGAGGGCGCAGCAGTACGTCTCCACGTTCAACTGGCCCGAGACGGTGAGGTGGGTTTCCTTGCCGAAGAAATCGTGGCTGAAATCCACCGGTGCCGCCGCGCCGGAGGCAGTGGAGACTGGGGACTGGGCACTGCTGTGCGATCCGCTGGCTGCCGGCGCTCCACTCCCGCCCGATGCCCGATGCCCAGCACCCTCCCGCGGCAGGTTCATCAAATCCAGCGTGCTCACACGGAACATCTGCCCCGCGCCCTCGCAGTCGCTGCCCGTGATGATGGGCGTGTGGACGTAGTAGAAGCCGCGCTCGTGGTAGAAGCGGTGGATGGCCATGCTCAGGCAGTGGCGCACGCGGGCCACAGCGCCGAAGGTGTTGGTGCGGGCCCGCAGGTGGGCGTTCTCGCGCAGGAACTCCATGGTGTGCGGCTTGGGCTGGATCGGGTAGTGGTCGGGGTCATCCACCCAGCCGATCACGCGGACGGCGGAAGCCTGCATCTCGCTCCCCCCCTTGGGGTTCTTCACGATGCGCCCGTCGCACTCCACAGCGCAGTGCGTGGTGAGTTTGGCGATCTCGCCCGCGTAGTTGGGCAGCGCGCCCGTGGCCACAACCTGAATCGGGTCGAAGCACGTGCCGTCGTGGATGTTGAGGAAGGACAAACCCCCCTCGGCCTTCGAGTCTCGCCGCGTGCGCACCCATCCTTTGATCGTCACGTCGGCGTCAACGGGGGCCTTGAGAGCATCAACAACGCGGAGCCATTGGGGCATGGGCGAACCTCCAAAGTACGGGGGCGGCATGGTAGGGGAACGGGCCCTTCACTAGAGTTGAACGCTGCCGCGCCCCTTCGCTGCTGCGCCAGTTATGGACACGCACCCCACGCCATCCAGTTCCCATCCCGTGCCCGCTGGCAGCACCCGCCCTCCGCCCGCAGCCGCGGCCGCGCGGCTCGCGTGGGTCGATGTCGCCAAGGGCGTAGGGATGATCCTCGTGGTTTTCGGGCACGTGCTCGGCGGCCTCATCGCCTCGGGCACGCTGCCCGCGGCGGGCAACCAGCACGTGTACGACTGGGTGTACTCGTTCCACATGCCCGCCTTCATGCTGCTGTCGGCCTTGTTTTTGGAGGCCTCGCTCGCCAAGCGGGGCATCGCCGTGTTTGCGACCGACCGCGTAAAGACCCTGTACTACCCCGCGCTGCTCTGGGGGCTGGGGAGTTGGTGCCTGGGCCTGGTGTTCCAGAAGTACCTCAACACGCAGATGAACCCTTGGGAACCCCTGCGCCTGCTGGTTGACCCGCTGGGGAGTTTCTGGTTCCTGCGGACCCTGCTCGTGCTGAGCCTGATCTACGCCGTGCTGCGAGTGGCGCGTGTGCCGCGGCCCGTGATGCTGGTCGCGGCGGCGGCGGGTGCGGCCGCGTGCATCGGTCAGGGATGGACGCTCGATTCACGGCTGCTCACCATCGCCTGGTACGGCGCTTGGCTGGTGCTGGGCGTGATGCTCTCGCGGCACGTGCTGGCCACGGGTGAGCGTGCGCCGGTGTGGGCGCTTGCGTTGGCCGCGGTCGTGGGCGCGGCGGGCGTGTCGCTGCTCTTGCCTCCCTCCACGCCCGGGCTCATCTCGCCCTCGCCGCTGTGTGCGCCCTTCGGCGTGGTGCTCATGCTGTGCTCGTCGATGGTGTTGGCCAAGGTGCCGGGGGTGCGTGAGGCCTTGTCGCTCATCGGACGCCGTTCGCTTGAGGTGTTTCTGGTCAGCGGCATTGCCTCGGTGGCGCTGCGCATGCTGCTGACGCGCGTGGCGCACGTCTCCGACGGGTGGGTCCTGCTGACCGCGTGCACGCTCGCGGGTCTGGTGGTGCCGCTGGCGCTCGCGGAGTTCTGCGAGCGGGCGGGGATCGGATACGTTTTTCGGTTCGCCCCGGCGCCAGCGCGCCCGCGGGTGGCCGCGGTCCGTACGTGAGCCGCGGGGCGGTATCCTTTCGGCGATGGACCACTTCGAGTATCGCTCGGGACAACTGTGCTGCGAGGGGGTTGACCTTGCGCGTGTGGCCGAGCGCGCGGGCACGCCGACGTACGTGTACTCGGCCGCGACGCTGCGCACGCACTACGACAAACTGGCCGCGGCGTTCGCGGAACTGAACCCCCTGATCTGCTTCGCGGTAAAGAGTTGCCCCAACCTGCACGTGCTGCGCGTGCTGGCAGACCGCGGCGCGGGGATGGATGTGGTGAGCGGCGGGGAACTGATGCGGGCGGAGATGGCCGACGTGCCGCGAGGCCGGATCGTGTACGCGGGGGTCGGCAAGACGGATGCGGAGATCCGCTCGGCGCTCGGCGCGGGCTCTGGTGCGGGGCCGATCGCGCTCTTCAACGTGGAGAGCGAGGCGGAGTGCGAGAACGTTGCCACGATCGCGCGCGAGATGAATCTGCGGGCGCGGGCGCTCGTGCGTGTGAACCCGGAGGTGCCGGCGGGCGGGCACGCGTACATCGCTACGGCCAAGAAGGACAGCAAGTTCGGCGTGGACTTTGCCACGGCGAAGCGGATGTTCGCCCGTTTCCGCGATGAATCACACCTGTGGCTGTGCGGCTTGCACATCCACATCGGTTCATCCATCAACGATCCGGCACCGCACGCGCGGGCCATCGAGCGCACGCTGGCGCTGGCCGACGAGATCGATGCCGCGGGGCGCGTGGCGGGCCGGGCGGAGGCCACGATCGACACGCTCGACATCGGCGGCGGCTTCGGGGCCGACTACAGCACCGGCGATGCCCCGCCCGCGGCCGTGTTCGCCGAGAAGATCGTGCCGCTTCTCAGGGAGCGTGCGCGGGCTGGTCTGAAGGTGATCCTCGAACCGGGGCGCACGATCGCGGCGAGCGCGGGCGTGCTGCTTACGCGTGTGCTGTATGTGAAACCGCCGTCCGACGCGTGTCGCAAGCGGTTCATCATCTGCGATGCGGGCATGCACACCCTCCTGCGGCCGTCGCTGTACGGGGCGTTCCATTTCATCTGGCCCGCGAGCGTGCCTACCGCGCTCCTGCCGGCGCGGCGGGCGGAGAAGCCGGATTTGCCGGGCCTGTCTCCTGCGGACGTGGTGGGGCCGATCTGCGAATCGGGCGATTTTCTGGCCCACGATCGGTTCTTGCCCGACGTGAAGCGCGGCGACCTGCTGGCGGTGTTCACGGCCGGTGCGTATGGCATGAGCATGGCCAGCCGCTACAACAGCCACGGCCTGCCGGCGGAGGTGCTGGTGGATGGAGATGTGGCGAGTGTGGTGCGGGAGCGGGAAGCGCTGGATGATCTCGTGCGGCACGAGCAAGCCGCGCGTCTGCTGTGAGCCTCGCCGGATACGCTCTGGTCATGCTGCGAACGGTTCTTGTTGTGCTGGGCTTTCTGCTCATCGGCGTGCTTGATGCGGTCCAGGGTGCTCGGGCGGTACAGCCCGCGCCTGTCGCCGGGCCGCCGCGCCTCTCGTCGCAGACCGGGCCGCTGCGGATCGGCGTGGTGGGCTTCGTGCACGGGCATGTGGAGGGGTTGCTCTGGCGTGCGAGCCAGGGTGACGAGTTGAAGATCGTCGGCGTATACGAGCCGGACCGGGCCCTGTTTGACCGCCTGGCAGCCAAGTACAAGGTTGATCCGTCGCTGCACTTCGACTCGCTCGACAAGATGCTCGATGCCGCGAAGCCTGAGGCGGTGAGCGTCATGACCTCGATCAAGGATCATGTGGTGGTGGCCGAAGCGAGCGCCCCGCGTGGCGTGCACATGCTCTTCGAGAAGCCGCTGGCGTTCTCGAACGTGGATGCGCGGCGGATCGCGGAACTGGCCACGAAGCACGGCGTGCTTGCGCTCACCAACTACGAGACCAGTTGGTACGCATCGGTCCGCGAGGCCAAGCGGCTGGTGGATTCGGGCCGGATGGCCCCGGTGCGCCGCATGGTGTTTCGCCACGGGCACAAGGGCCCGCGCGAGATCGGGTGTACGCCGGAGTTTCTCGCGTGGCTGACGGACCCGGAGGCCAACGGCGGCGGGGCGATTGTGGACTTTGGCTGCTACGGCGCGGTTCTAGCGACGTGGCTCATGGATGGCCAGCGGCCCACCAGCGTGGTGGCCAGTGCCAGCACGCTCAAGCCGAACGTGTACCCGCGTGTGGACGATGACGCGACGATCACGCTGACGTATCCCGGAGCCACGGCCGTGATGCAGGCATCGTGGGCGTGGACGCACGACAACAAAGAGATGGACGTTTACACGGAACGCGGCTCGATTCACGCAGGGCGATGGAACGACCTGGCCACACGCAGCCCGGACCAGCCGCCCAAGGCGCTCTCGCCTGCGCCCAAGCCACCCGAACTGGAGAACGAGTGGGTGTACTTCAAGCGCGTGGTGCGTGGCGAGTGCCCGGTGGACCCGCTCTCGAGCCTCGAAACCAATCTGATCGCCGTGGAGATTCTGGATGCGGCCCGGGCGGCCGTGGCACGGCCCGCGCCCCGGCCCTAGGAACCGGCCTCTGCCGCGGCTCCCGCGGCATCGCGCAGGTGCCGCGCATTCGTCGCGCCGATTACCACACTGGACACGCCCGGCTGCCCGCACGCGAAGCGAATCGCGTCTTTCGCGTCGGCAGCGGTAGCGCCCAACCGTCCGCTGCCGAGCGCCTTCTTCACCAGCACGCCCACGCCGCGCTGGCCCGCGAGTGCCGCGGCTGGCAGATCGGCCGTGTGCTCGCGGTTGATCGTGAGCATCAGCACATCGCAGCACGCCGCGGCGAGCATTGCCCCCGCGGCCGTGCCCGTGCTCGCACCCACCGCCCGCACCTTGCCCTCGGCCTTCAGGCGTTGCAACTCGCCCAGGGCCGCGCCGTCACGCAGGGTTGGCTCGTCGTGGCCGAGCGAACCAGCAAAGTGCAGGAGCGCGATATCGAGACGGTCCGTGCGGAGGCGTGTGAGGCTGCGCTCCACGCTGGCGCGAACCGTGGCGGGTGAAAAGTCGTAGCGAGAGCCGCCGCGCCCGTCGGTGCCGCCGATCGGGTCGAACTCCTCGCCGGCTTTGGTGCAGATCACCCAGCGGTCGCGCGGGGCCACGCGCGGCAGCAGCGCCCCCAGGCGCTCCTCGCTCGTGCCGTACGCGGGCGCGGTGTCGATGAGGTTCACGCCGAGGTCTCTGGCCGCGGCGAGAAGGGCGAGGGCCTCGTCGTCCGTCGGGAGTGTTGGCGGCTTTCCAGGCGTGCCAGCGCCCGCGTGCTTCAGGCCCGCGGTCCGGCCGAGTTTCACCGTGCCCAGTCCGATCGGGCTCACGAGCAGGCCGGTTGATCCGAGCGGGCGTAAGTGCATCGGTGAGACGCTAGGCGGGCCTGCGACCCCATACCGTTGCCGCTCATGCCGCCCGCGACCTTGTCCAACCCGAGCGCCAGCGCCACGCCTGTGCTGCTTTTCACAGCGTTCGAGCCCTCGGGCGACGACCACGCGGCGCCGGTGATCGCGGAGTTGAAGCGGCGGCACCCGCGCGTGCCGATCTACGCGTGGGGTGGGCCGAAGATGGAGGCGGCCGGGGCCCGGCTGATCGAGCGGACGGGAGAGGACGCCGTCGTGGGCGTGCCCGGCATCGCCAAGATCATCGAGCACGGCAAGATCAACCGGCGCGTTGACGAGTGGTTGGAGGATAACCGCGTGACGCTGCACGTGCCCGTAGATTCGCCCGCCGCGAACTTTCCGTTGTGTGCCCTTTCCAAGGCCCGTGGCGTGAAGGTTGTCCACCTGGTGGCCCCGCAACTCTGGGCGTGGGGACCCTGGCGCATCGGCAAACTCCGCAGGCTTACCGACCTGGTGCTCTGCCTGCTCCCGTTCGAGGAAGACTGGTTCCTGTCGCGCGGCGTGCCCGCCCGCTTTATCGGCCACCCGCTCTTTGACCATCCGCTCGATCTGCACGCGACCGATCAGCGCCTGTGGGGCCACGCCGCGGCGGGCAGGGTGCCCGAGGGTTCGCCCAAGATCGCGCTGATGCCCGGCTCGCGCCCCGGTGAGTTGCGGCGCACGCTCTTTCCGCTGCTGGATGCGTTCAAGCGGTTGAAGGCCGATTTTCCCAAGGCGGCGGGCGTGTTTGCGGTGACCAAGCCCGGGGTGGAGTACGAACTCCGGCGGCGAGCCGAGGCGATGGGCGGCTGGGCGCCAGACCTTGAGGTGATCTCCGGCGATATCGAGGCCGCGATCCGCTGGTGCGACTTTGCGCTGGTGAAGAGCGGCACGGTGACGCTGCATGTGGCAAGGCAACTCAAGCCCATGGTGGCGTTCTACCGGCCCGCACGCCTGATGTACTACAGCATCGCCAAGTGGATCGTGAGCACGCCGATGTTCACGCTGCCCAACCTCATCATGGGGCGGAAGGTCGTGCCCGAGTTGATCCCGCACTTCGGCGACGGCCAGGCGCTGGCCGTGGGCGTTTATCGCTTGATGCGCCAGCCAGGGTTTGCCGACGACCAGCGGGCCGCGCTCGCCGAAGTTCTGCGGCGGTTTGAGGGTCGCAACGCGGCGAGCCTTGCCGCGGACGCGATCGAGGAGGCGGCCGGGCTTGCCGCGCCGAAGGTGGTGCGGCCGCTGACCGGGCTGCCCGCGTTCGTGTGACGGCCGCGGCCGGGATTATGCCATGACGAGCAGCACGCTGGCGTGAGCCTCAATGGCGCGCCCTTCGCCAACCGAGTCCACCTTTTCGTGGGTCTTGCCCTTCACGTTCACACGATCTGGCGGCACGCACAGCAAGCGGGCCAGGTTGGCCCGGATTTTTTCCTTGTGCGGGCCGATCTTGGGGCGTTCGAGCACCACGGTGGTGTCGAGGTTGCCGACGACATACCCCGCCGCGTGGACGCGGCGAACGGCCTCCTCAAGAAACACGGCGGAGTCCTGCCCTTCGTGCTTGGCGTCGGTGTCGGGAAACAACTGGCCGATGTCTTGCTGGGCGATGGCACCCAGGAGCGCATCGGTGACGGCGTGGTAGAGCACATCGCCGTCGGAATGCCCCACCGGGCCGACGGGTGCTCCGCCGCGCTCGCCCACGCCCCAGCCGCCGCCACCGCCCGGTGTGGGCTCGGGCAGTTTCACGCCGCCCACGATCATGGCGCGGCCCTTGCCTACGGGTGGGCGGGGTTCGAGGCGGTGCAGGTCCCACCCGTGGCCGATGCGCATGGGCAGCGGGGCGGGCAGGGGGGGTGGAGGGGTGGACGTGGGTGAGTTGGGCATGGCGGCGCTTCCCCGGTCGGGCCCGGCACGCGCGGCGAGCGCGGGCCGATACACTTGCCCGCAATCATCCCTCGCCCAGCCCCGCCGGACCACCCCGGACGCGGCCGCGCGAGGCACAGAACCGGAGTCGCCCATGCTGCATGGATCCCGTCGTGTTGTTGCTTTCGCGGGCCTGGCCGCGTGCTCGCTGCTGCTCACCGGCTGCTGGACGGAAGGCGGGCGCGGCTACTCGAACGACTCGTACACCTATGTCTCGCGCGAGTGGGAGCCCAAGACCATCTCGGTGATCGACACACGGACCGGGCAGGCAATGTGGAGCTACGAGATCCCCGTCGGCCGCCAGTTGATGATGGAATTCTTTGCCGATGCCAGCGAGAACCCGAGCATGCCGGACCGGATGCGCTGGGCCGATCGCAAAGCGGGCACCACGTTTGGAGACCTGGACAACAAGATTGATGTCCCGTCCTCATCGGTCCGCCGCGTAGACATGAAACTGCGGCCCGTGCCTGAAACCGGCCTGCCCGCGCCGGTCGCCGCGGTGCCCGCGGTCAAGTAGTTGCTCCGCACGCGTGCTGGCTCACTTCAGCGTCACACGCAGCATCCGCAGGCCGTCTCCGGCCGAGACGCGGCAGTCGCGCGCGATCGCCGCGGGAACCAGCACGGTTGAGCCCACCTGAATGTCGAGGGTGTCAAAGGGTGCGGCGATCGACCCGAGTTCAAGTTCCAGGCGGCCCTGTCCGGCCAGACCGATGAGCACGACGCAGGCCCGGCCGTCGCCAACCGTGAGGATTTGCCCGGCCAGCGGCTGGTGGCAGTCGATGGTGAAAAAGTCAGTCTCGCAGACGCGTTTGACGGCTTCGCCGTCGGTGATGCGCGACCCGCGCGGGGCCGGACCGAAGTCGATGCACGCCATGCTCTCGGCGATGTGCAACTGCCGGCCGGAGCGGCCCCAGTCAAACACCCGGAAGGTGGTGTCGCTGGGCGTCATCACCTCCGCCACCAGCACGCCAGCGCCCAGCGCGTGAACCGTGCCGCTGGGGAGCGTGTGGCAGGTTCCCGGCACCGCGGCGGTTTCGATCAGGTCATTCGCCACGGTCTCGTCGGCGATGTGCGCGGCGAACTGCTCGCGAGAAACACCCGACTTCACGCCCTTGTAGATCATCGCGCCGGGCTCGCAGTCCAGAATGAACCAGCACTCGGTCTTGACGTGCGCATCCGGGTAACGCTGCGCATACTCCGCCGTGGGGTGGGTCTGCACCGAGAGGTTGTCGGCGGCGTCAATGAACTTGACGAGCAGGGGGAAATCACCCGAGGGCGTGGGCTTGGCGAGGCCGAGGAGTTGTTCGCCCCAGAGTTTCATCGCCTCGTTGAGCGTGCGGCCCGAGAGCGGGCCGGCGTTGATGACGGAGCGGGCCGCGCCGCCGCCCGCGCCGCTGGCGCTGGTGGCGGGCATGTCGGCGAGTTCCCACGATTCGCCGTACTTGGTCGCGGCCTTGGGAAGGACCTTGCCGAGGTTTTCGAGGCCGCGCCCCCCCCAGACCTTCTCGTAGAGAAGGGGGCGGAACGTGAGCGGGTAGAGGGGGGGTGTGGGCGGGGGCATGGAGGGAGAATATCGGCACGGGCCGGGCGGGGCTTGCCCGCGGCGGGGTGGGGCGCTGTCGCTACAATCACCGCATGACCATCAAGGCCATTCAGGAACTGCTGGATACTGAGCCTTTTCGCCCCTTTACGCTGCGGATCGCCGATGGCCACACGGTGGCGGTGGACAACCCGCACATGGTGGCGTTTCTGGGCACGGGCCGCACGCTCTTCGTGGCGCACTCCAAGACCGACCGATTCGAACTCATCGACCTGCTGATGGTCGTGTCGGCCGTTGTCGGCAGTGCGCGGCCGGGCGGGCGACGCAAACGGGCGGCGTGAGCGGGCGTGCTGCCAGCGCGCCGCGCTGATCGTTGCGGCTCACACATTGAACAAGAAGTGGCAGACGTCCCCGTCCTGCATCACGTACCCCTTGCCCTCGGTGCGCAGTTTGCCCGCGTCGCGGATGGCCTTCTCGCTCTTGTGCTTTTCAAGATCGGCCACCGAGTAGATCTCGGCACGGATGAAGCCGCGCTCAAAGTCGGTGTGGATCACGCCCGCGGCCTGCGGAGCGGTTGAGCCGACGTACACGGTCCACGCGCGGACTTCTTTTTCACCGGCCGTGTAGAAACTCTGCAGGCCCAGCAGTTTGTACGCGCTGCGTGAGAGCGCGGCGAGGGCAGGCTCCTCCATGCCCATGCTGGCGAGCAACTCTTTCTTGTCGGCTTCAGCAAGTTCGGCCAGTTCGCTCTCGATCTTGGCGCACACCGGCACCACTTCCATGCCCTCGGCCTTGGCCCGCTCGCGGACCTTCATGGCCAGCGGACCCTTGCCATGCACGTCGCCTTCGTCCACGTTCGCCACGTACAGCACGCGCTTGGCGGAGAGCATGCCCAGGCTCTTGAGCACCCTGAGTTCATCGGCGTCGATGAACTGCCCGAGCACGGTGCGGGCGGGCTTGCCTTCGGCGAGGATGGGGCTGAGGGCCTTGAGCACGTTGTGGCGGGCGATGTCTTCTTTCTTGCCGCTCTTGGCCGCGCGTTCGGCTTTGCCGATCGAGCCTTCAACGGTTTGCAGATCGGCCAGGATCAACTCCATCTCGATGGTCTCGATGTCGCGGATGGGATCGACGGTGCCCTCGACGTGGGTGATCTCCTCGCCGCCGGGCGCGTTCTCAAAGCACCGCACCACGTGCAGAATCGCGTCCACCTCGCGGATGTGCGAAAGGAACTTGTTGCCAAGCCCCTCGCCCTCGCTGGCCCCCTTCACGATCCCGGCGATGTCCACCAGCCGTAGGCTGGTGGGGACCAGTTTCTGAGGGGGAATGAACGCCGCGATGATCGCTAGCCGCGGATCGGGGATGGCCACCACGCCGATGTTGGGCTCGATGGTGGCGAAGGGGTAGTTGGCCGCCAGCGCCCCCGCGGCGGTCAGGGCGTTGAACAGCGTGCTCTTGCCGACGTTGGGGAGACCGACGATGCCTGCTTCCATAAGGGCCGATTATTCGCCGGCCGCGCGGGCGAATCGCCCCGGAAATGCAAAGGCGTCAGGCGTCAGGCGTGAGACTGCTGGAGTCTCGTTCTTGCTGTCCCCTGTTCCCTCCCACCGGTCCCCTGCTCAATACAGGTACCACATCAGCCCGCCCACGACCAGACCCGAGAAAACGATGGTCGTCAGGATGATGCACGGGGCGAAGAGCGCGTTGTTCCGCCGGATGCGCGGGAAGAAGAGCCCCAGCAGGCCCGCGGCGAAGAGCACGCCCAGAAACACGAAGATCGCTTGCGCGCCGGTCAGTGCCGCCAAAGTGAGTGCGGAGAGCGTGGTGAACATGCAAGGCTCCATTCCGATGGGCGAGGCCATCGTCGTCGATTATTCACCCGCCGCGGTGGCCGCGGCAAGGGCCTCAAGGCACCGCGACCGAGTTGGTGAGCCGCTCGGTCCCCTCGGCATCAGAAACGCTGATGCGCACGCGCTTGCCAGCCAGTGCCCGGGCCGCCCCGGGGAAGCCGAACCGGCGAACGGCCGTCTCGCCCGGGGCCAGATTGCTGATGGGTTGCCTCTGCGCGGCCTGACCCGGCGCGGCGGCATCCACCTGGAGCGTGCGCGATGAGGTGCCGGAGTTCGTGGCCGTGGCGATCACGATCACGTCCGGCCCGGCGGGGCCGGGGCCGAGGATGGCGGTGGTTGAGACATCAAGGTCTTTCAGACCGATCATGATGGGTGCGGAAAGGCGCAGGGGCGGGTAGGGCCGGTCGGCGCTCAATCGCACGATGGCGTTCATGAGGTGCGGGCCGGCCTCCTCTGAGGCGCTGAAGGAGAACGCGAAGGGAAGGCGCTGGGTCTGGCCGGGCGAGATCGAGAAGGGCATGGCCGATGAGGGCGTGAATCGCCAGCCGCGGGCAGCGCTCGCGCCGCGTGATGTGCCCGGTGGCACCATCAGCACGTCGCCGGAGATGCGGACGGGCCAGGGGTTGGTGAGCGTGAGCGTGCGCTCGTGCTCGGCCGCGACAGAGGGCACAAACTCGGGCTCGACCTTGAACCCCTGGACGAAGAGGGCGAGGTTGGGGTCGATGCCCTCGATGAACACCGGGGTGGATTCGGCCGCGATGCGGTACATGCCGGCGCCGTCCCCCGGCGTGAGCGGGCGCACGTTGCCGAAGAGGTCCACGGCGTGGACCTTGCCCAAGCCGAGGTACGCCGAGACCACGGCGCTGGCCGGATCGGCCGATTCGTTCCACAGGGCGAGAGCCCCCGACTGGACACCCGCCGTGCCGTCTGTGCCGGAGGTGGCCGTGTCAGACAGGATGTAGCAACGCACGCCTGAAGGGGCGGGCAACTCTCCGACGACCTTGCGGGGTGCCAGGTGTGCCACGAGCGTTCGCCAGACCGCCGCGGTGGGTTCGGGCAGGGGGACGCCTCTGCCGGCCGCGTCGGCACCCGTGTGCCAGGGGTCGGTCAGTTGCAGGCGTGCGGGCTGGCGGCCGAGGGTGGTGTCGGCGCCGTCGCCCAGCGCGGCCCACAGGGTGATGGCGCGGCGGGCCAGGTCGTTGGCGGCGGCGCGTCGTCCGAAGAGGTCGGGCTGGGCGTGCTCAACCTCCACGGTGAGGCGGCCGGTCGCGACCGATGACGACAGGGTTTCGGCACGCCAACGTGCCACCGCATCGGGAATGGCGGCAACCTGATACTCGCGTGGCAGGGCGAGAATGAGCGTGTCGATGCCCGCCCTCATGCCCGCGTCGGGCCAGGGCCACTCGGCGCGCCACGGCACGCTGAGCATCGGGCCGGGAACGAGTTTGGCCAGCACTTCGCGGAAGGGGGCCACGCGCTGCCCCAGCAGCGGGCTGAGCAGGTGGTCGCGCTGGCCTGCCGAGCCGATCTGCCACTGGTTGATGCGCTGCCCGTACTGGTCGAGGATGTCAAGCAGAGCGGGGAGCCATTCCTTGCGATCCAGCGCGACGAGGGCGAGCGGGTCGCCCGGGTCGATCCGCAGCCGCTGGGCGAGTTCGGGCGAGACCGACGAAAGCCAGAGACAGACCGACACCGAGTCTCGCAAAAGGCCGTCGATCAGCGTTCTGAAGGCGGCCCGTTGGTTCACGTGCGCCACCTCACGCTCGCCGGCACTCCAGAGGGGGATGGTCGCTGCGCCCATGCCCAGGGAGCGGACCCAGACGCCGGCCTGCGCGTACTGGGCCGGGTGCAGCGCGCTGAACGCCAGAGAGAACCGTTCGGCCTGCCCGTGCGACGGGCGCGGCATGCCCAGGTCCTCGGGCCGGTGCGGCCGCATCCACAGGACCGCGGTCTCGTGGGTGCCGATGAGCATCTCGTCGGCGTACAAGGCCATCTGGGCGTGGTACCACCCCGGGCGCGGCAGTTCGGGCGACCACGAGAACTGCCCGCCGCCCGCCGGCAGTTTGCGACTCTCGCGAGCCAGAGGCTGGTCGTCGATGTCCTTGAGCGTGAGCACGGCCGACATGGGTTCGCCGGTCAGGTCGCGCACGATGGCGGTGAGCAGCGGGGCCTGCGGCGGGTTCTCGCTGATCGTCAGGCCCTGGCCCGAGGCGGGTTCGAGCGAGACCTTGGGCGCCTGGAAAACGCCCACGTCGTCAAACGATGCCGCCCCCGCGAAGTCCTGCTTCCAGACGTGCTGAGGGCCGGCGATCGACGCCGGCAGGAACTGCTCAGGTTGCAGCAGCAGCAGTTCAATCTGGATGAACGCCGCGTCGGTGTACAGGCCGGGAAGGGAGACCGTCACCGGCGTCCACGCTTGGGCGGCCGGAAGGGTGAGCACCAGCGTGCTGCGGCGCAGCGTGCCGTTGATCGGGCTGCCCCTGCCATCAAGGAACTGAGCGCTCACTGCCGCCCGCGCGTGAACCAGGCCGTCGGTGCGCACGTGCGCGGAGACAACGTAATCCGCACCCGCGAACACCGGCAGGGTGGATCCGCCCAGGCGCAGGGCCGTGCTGCCGCCGCGCGTGGGAAGGCGGATGGAGACCCGCCCGTTGCGAGCACGCGTGTGGTCGTATGCGGCCTGGTTGTTGGCGGGATAACCGGGGCGCTCGCGTGCGGGCGGGTTGGTCTGGGCACGGAACCAGCCGCGCGGCACCGGCTCGGGGTTGAACGTGGGAGAGGTGGGGTCGGCCCGCTCCTCGAAGTCGAAGAACCGGACCACGCGCCCCGCGGCATCGGGCCGGGTGATGGCTTGGTCTGGCTGCCCCGGGGCCGGGGCCGTGAGGGGCGGTTGGGCCGTGGCGCTGCCGACCAAGCCTCCGAAGACCAGCAACAAGCGCGCGATGACAGCCCGGTGAGACACCCGGGTCTTATCGGCCGTTTGGGCCGCAGGGCTTGGCACTGTGCCCTGCCTCAGGCCGCCGCGGCTGTCGGTTTGAACGCGAACCGCGGGGGTTGGAGTACGCGGAGGTCGAACTCGGTGGGTTCGCCCGCCTCGAACAGGTCCGTCGCCACGCTCTGCCCCTCCGCCCAGGCCACCCACAGGTCGCGTCGGAGCCGGAGATCGATCTCCGGGCCGACCTGCTCGTCTGCGCGGCCGCCGACGCCCACCGTGCGGAAGACGGGGCGGACGCAGGGGCGGCAGGGCCGCAGCGGGTGGTGCTGGGAGACGACGCAGGTGATGCCGGTGTTGAGTTGAACGATCGTGCCCGGGCAGAAGGCGGGAACGACGTGCAGCAGGGCCTTGAACACAATGGGGTCGATGCCGCGCCGGCGTGATTCGAGCAGCAGCCGCTTGAGCACACGCACCACGGGCCAGCGCGTGCCGGTGCGTGCGCCGCGCATCTCTTCGTCGGCCGGGCCGACGCAGGTTTCCGGGCTGCTGACCCGGGCACGGAAGCGGTCGTAGAGGTCGGCGACCGCGATGACCCGTGCGAAGACGTGGATTTCTGCTCCGGCGAGCGGGCGGGCGGATGATGGCGTGCCGGGGCGGGCGACTTCCGGATAGCCACGCCCATCAAAGCGTTGGTGGTGTTGCAGCACGGCGCTGGACGCGGTGGCATCGACGCTGCCGTGGACGCGCTCGTAGCCCAGACGCACGTGCTCCTGCCAGGCGGGGTCGGCCTCATCGCCGGTCTGGGTGTAGCGGTCGATCACGGCCCGGGGCAGGTCGAGCACGCCGCAATCATGCAGGAGCGCGCCGATGCCCAGGTTCTCGACGTTGCGTGCGGAGTTGGGCGAAAGGCGGGCCCGCTGCTGGATGAAGTAACCGTCCAGTTTCAGGCCCAGCAGCAGGCTGAGAAAGCAGACGTTGCTCGAATGCGCCACCAGCGGCGCGTTGCGACCGACAATGTCGCGCACCAGCACTTGGCTTGCCGGCTGCTCGGAGAGTTTCTGGATCAGGCCGCGGATGGCGCGGGCGTAGTCCTTGAAGGCCAGGTCTGCGCCCGCACGGCGCGCCACCGGATCGAGGGCCTCGCCCAGGGTCGCCGCCAGCGCGGCGTGCTGCGAGATGACCGCCGGGTTGATGTACTTGAGCACCGACTCCAGACCGGGGTAGGCGATCCACACGAGCGGCACGCCCAGGTCGTCCAGGCGCTCGATGGACGGGCGATCCAGCACGAAGCCCGGGCGCAGCAGCACGTGCCCGGGGTGCTCGGGGTGATCGACGGCGAGGGCGAGGGCCATGCCGGGTCGGGCGCTGTGGATCGGGACGCTCAGCATCAGGTGGACCAGCCGTGGGTGTTGTGTTCATCGGAGCGGGCCACGTCCGCGAACGGGCGCACATCGCTTGGCAGGTCCGAGAAGACGGCGGCGCGACGCGCACACGGCGCATCCCGCACGGCCCGCAGGTGTTCAGCGCGGCAGGAACGAGACTTTTTCCGGCACACGCGGCGAGATGAACACGATCACCCGCTGCGCCGCTTTCTCGCCCGCGTCAGAGGGGCGGCTGCTGCGCACGGTGAGCAAGATTTCGCCCAGCGTCGTGGACCGAAAGCCCGCGCCCTCGGGCACTTGCGGGCCCGGGACGGGCGAACGTGCGGGGGCCTTGGCCTCGGTATCCGCCGGGGTGCGCGGCCCACGTTGCACTTGCCCGGGCCCGGGCGGCAGGCCCGGCGGAGGCGATTCGGTGGTGGCGGCTTCAGCGGGGGCTGCGGGTTCGGCCGCCCAGGACACACCGGGGGTCTCGAACAGCAGCACCAGCGACTGATTGCGGCCCAGGTCGATGGCGGCGAGCATCCGTCGGATGGAGACCCCCTGGTCTTCGATGCCGCGCACGCGGGCAACGCCCGTGAGTTCATCCAGGGCGCGCGGTCGGCGGAGCAGCCCTGCCTCAACCCATTGGGGCATGATCTCCAGCCGTACCACCGCGTCGACCGTGTCGCTGTCGGTCATGCGCGGCTCGGGCCAGCACCGGGCCAGCAGCCGCACGATGCCTGCCTCGATCGGCTGACGCGAGTCGGCGAGCGCGATGACGCGGGGCTGGGCGCTGCCACCATCGCGAAGGGCATCCACCCAGCGGGGGCCCGGATTGATGGGCAGACGAGAGAGCGAGGCGCCCGCCGCAGTCTCCGCCGATTCGCTGGTGCGAACCAGTTCGGCCTGGAGTGCCTCGGCGCGATCGCTTGGGATCTGCAGAATTCGCACCCCGCTGCCTTCCCACAGCGACCGCAAGGGCGGGGCGAGCGGCGACGGGCCTTGCTCGAAGTCGGCGAACGTGCCGGCGATGACGCTCGCCTCAACTGACAGCGTGAGCGTGCGCCATTCGATGCCGCCCTCCGCCGCGAACACGGGTTGCGCCAGCGACAGCGTGCCCTGCGTCTGATCCTGTGTGCTTGGGGAATGCGCGCAGCCCGTCACCGCCCCAGCGACGGCCACACCAACACAGATTCTCCATGTTCTCAACGCGGCGTGCAGCACGGTCTGGCAGGGTAGCGGAAGGGGTGTTGGCGTGGCGGAATCTCGCAACCGTGCGGGGCGGCTGTGCGAACAGACGAGCAGGAGGCGCGCATGTGGCAGATCTTGGCAGTGGGGGGGGCGACGGTGGCTGCTACTCTCGGCGCCGCTCGCCCCGCGCCTCTTTTCGTTTCGAGTCTGGATGCGCCGGGGCACCCTGTGGTGTCGCGGGCGATCTCCGTTCCGTCAACAGCCGCGCCACGAGCACCGGGCTCGCCCGCGGTTTCGGCCGTTGGTGCCGTGGCCCCCTCGGCCGTGGCTCCCGCTGCGTCACGCTCAACGCTGATCGTGGCGAACCAAGTTCGGCGCGCCGGTGAATCCGGTTTCAGTTTCACCATCCCGCGTTCACCGGCCTACGGGTCGTGCACGTCGGGCGGGCATCTGGTGGCGTTCGGCGAGTTTCCGCGCCAACCCAGGCCGCGCGCGAAGTAAAGATCACGGGGGCGGTGTCGGTGGCGCGTTGCTGCGCGTGCGGACGTATTCGCGCCCGCCCCACTTGGTGGCCTTGCCGCGCCGAAGGTCTCGGGCCGCTTCCAGCAGGATGCCCGCGACGAGGGCCGCCGCGAGCGGGTAGAACGGGACGCCCCGCAGACCGGATCGCCCCAGGCGGTACACCGCCACGAGACCCGCCGTCATGGCCGCCAGCGCGGCGGGCGCAAGCGTCAGACACACCAGCCCCAGCGGATCGCCCGTGGCCGACCACACCGCCCAGCCGCTGGCACCGGCGGTGACGGCTGCCAGCGGGAGCGCGATACCCGAGAAGAGCAGGCGCGCCGCGCTCTTTTCCAGGCGCGCGGGCATGCGGCTGCCGGCCTCGGTGTAGATGCGTCGCCAGCCGCGCCGGAAGGCCGGCCAACTCTCGTACATGGAACAGTGGAGCATGCCGTCGGCCAGAAACAGGCCGACGGCCGCACGCCCGTGGTAGAACACGTTGCCTGCCAGGTGGATGTCTTCAAGCAGGTAGGCGCGGGCAGCCGCGTGCCCTCCGACGGCGTCGTAGACATCGCGCCGGAAGAGCATGAACTGGCCGTTGGCGAAGGGACGGGCCCGTTCACGCTCGCGCCGGTTGACGCGCAGGGGGGGGTATTGCCGCATCAGTTCCATGCCCGCAGCGGGCTGCACGACGTGCTCAAACCAGCGCCGGCGCGAGAGCGTGCTGAGCAAACTGACCAGGCCGAGTTGGCGGTTCTTCAGCAGCGCCAGGCAGGCCCGCACGCACCCGGGGTCGAAGCGCGTGTCGGCATCGGCGAAGAGCAGGTACGCGGCACCCCGCGTTCCTGGCGCCCGGGTCACCGCCTCGTGAACCGCGTGGACCTTGCCGGCCCAGTCGGGCGGGCAGTCGGTGATGAGCACCACCTCAAACCGCGGATCGTCGCCCGCGGCCTGCCGCAGCGCGGCCTCGGTGCCGTCGGTGCAGCGGTCCAGCGCGAACACAAAGCGGAGGTTCGGGTAGTCCTGCGCCCTCAGCGAGCGGGCGAGCGCGCCGATCATGCCCTCCTCGTTGTGGGCAGGCACCACCACGCACACGGCCTCGGGCGTGGCCGCATCAACCGTTGCCTCGGGGAGCGCGAGTCCGTCGCGCGCGGTGGGCAGACGGAGGCGCGTGGCCACCACCATGCCCAGCACCACGGCCCAGTACACGGCGCATGCCGCGGCCAGGCCTGCGAGAATGAGCAGCGAGAGCGTGAGAGGGAGTCCAAGCCCCGCGCTGGCGGCGGTGACGGGAAAGGCGTGCGTCAAGGGCGGTAGACTACACCCGTGAAGAGGGCGAAGCGAGACCGACGCGCAGCCAGCGGCCCTCCGGTGTGGACATTCTCGCGCGAGGCCGTGCGGAAGGTGGATGAGTGCTGCGCAGAAGAGTTCGGCCTTCCCACCATCGTGCTGATGGAGAACGCGGCGGCGCACCTGGCGGCCGTGGTGCTGAGTGAAGCCACTCGCAGCGCCGGGGGCAGCGTGCTGATCGTGTGCGGCCCTGGCAACAACGGCGGTGATGGGCTCGCGGCGGCCCGGCACCTGCACAACGCCGGTGTGCGCGTGGCCGCGGTGATGAGCCACCCGCCGGCGGGCCTGCGCGGGGATGCGCGTGTGCAACTGGGCGTGTGCGTGCGCATGGGCATCGACATGGTGCGGGCCGATCCGGGTGAACCGGAGGTTGCCCTCGCGGCTGTGGCCCGGCGGTTGGGGGGCACGGGCGTCGTGATCGATGCTCTTCTTGGCACGGGACTCAACCGTCCGATCCCGGTGGATTCCGTGTTTGCGCGCCTGATCGGTGGCGTGAACGCGCTGCGGACGCGCGGGTGGCGCGTGGTGGCCGCGGACATCCCTTCCGGCATGGACGCGGACACGGGCCGCCCAGTGTGCCAGGCCCCGCGCGGCGGGCGGACGGCCGTGATCGCCGACATGACGGTCACGTTCACTGGGCTGAAGAACGGGTTTCGCAGGGTGGGCGCAGCACCGTATCTCGGCACCGTGCTGGTTGCCGAGACGGGCGCCCCGGCGGAACTGATCCGTCGTCTGGGCACGCGGGCGAGAGCCGGGCGCTGAGCGCGTCCGGCGACTCAGGGCAGGCGAGTGTGGCACGGCGGGCCAACGGGTTGCCGACCCCCGTCGCCAGCGGGAATCTCGGCAACTGGGCGTCGGACCGTGCGTACATTCCTAGGGGGTTGCGGCGGCGCGCCCCAGCGGACGGAGGTCGCCATGGCCGTGCGGATGGAACTGGCTCGCATCCTGATCAAGGAACTCAGCGACTACCAACTCATCGAGTTGCGGGAGGTCGCTCCGACCGACAACGACGACGCGGGCAAGCCGCAGTTCTCGCAGGTGGAGGGCGGACGCTCGTTCCCGATCGTGATCGGGCTGCCCGAGGCGCAGGCCATCGAGCGTCGCCTCAAGGGCATCCAGATCAAGAGGCCCCAGACGCACGACCTGCTCGCCAACGCCATCAGCCAACTCGGCGGTCGCCTGGAGTCGATCACCATCAACGACCTCTCCGACCACACGTTCTACGCGCAACTCAACGTGCGCGATGCCGCGGGCAAGGTTGTGAACATCGACTCACGCCCCAGCGACGCGATCGCGCTGGGCATCGCGGGCAACGTGCCGATTCTCGTGGCCGAGCACGTGCTGGAGGCGGCGCAGAACGACCAGCAGTGACGCGGCGGATATGCTCTTGGGAAGTGAACGCCTCGCCCACGCAACCGCCAACCTCCCCCGGACTTCCGCTCGTCGATGCCTCTCCGCACCTGGCGCCTGCGCTGTTCCTGACGGCGGATGTGCCCGGGATCGGCGGTGCTCTCAAGCAGCGGCCTGAGGATTTTCTGGTGGAGGAGATCCCGGCGTACGACCCCTGCGGGAGCGGCGAGCACATCTACCTGATGGTCCAGAAGACCAACATGCCCACGCTGCAGATGGTGCAGTTGGTGGCCCGGCACTTCAACGTCAAGACCAGCGCCGTGGGCTACGCGGGCCTGAAGGACAAGCACGCGATCACGCGTCAGGTGGTGAGCATCCACACGCCCGGCAAGACGGCCGCGGATTTTCGCGAACTCCAGCATCCCAAGGTCGTCGTGCTCTGGGCCGACCAGCACAACAACAAACTGCGGCGGGGTCACCTGAAGGGCAACCGCTTCTCCATCCGCGTGCGCCGCGTGCCGCCCACCGGTGTGCTCGCGGCCAAGCGCGTGCTGGAACGCCTGGAGAAGGTCGGCGTGCCCAACCGCTTCGGCGAGCAGCGTTTCGGGCACGCTCTCAACAATCACCTTGTTGGTCGGGCCATGCTCGTGGGCGACTGGGCCGGGGCCGTGTGCGAGATCCTCCTGCCCGAAGGCGACGACCGGCCCGAGCACAAAGCGCAGCGCGAAGCCGTGCGCGCGGGGCGCTACAAGGACGCCATCATGATGCTTCCTGATGCCGCCTCCACGGAGCGCGACCTGCTGCGGGGCCTGATCGGCGGGGCGAGCGACGAGCGCCTGATCCGCACCATGCTGCCGCAGGCACGCCAGTTCTTCGTCTCCAGTTTCCAGTCCGCCGTGTTCAACGCCATCCTTGATCGCCGCCTGCTGGATGCCCAAGGTGGCCGTGCCCCGGGGATTGATGCCCTGCGCCAAGGCGACTACGCATTCAAGCATGAGAACGGGTCCATGTTCGCCGTGGATGACACGGTGATGGCCGACCCGGGCACACCCGCGCGGCTGGCAGGGCTGGGCATCAGCCCGACGGGCGCGATGTGGGGCCCCGAGGTGCCGCGCTGTACGGGCGAGAGCGGCGAGATCGAGGCGCAGTGCCTTGCCAACGCGGGTGTGCGGCCGGAGGACCTGATCGCCTTCAACGCGCGCAGCCCGGACCAAGTGCGGGGCGAGCGGCGGCCCCTGCGCGTGCCCGTGAAGGACATTCAGTACGAGGGCGGCTCCGACGAGTTCGGGCACTACGTTCGCTGCGCCTTCGAGTTGCCGCCGGGGGCCTTCGCCACCGTGGTGATGCGTGAGATCATGAAGCCCGACTCGCTCGCGGGAGCCACGCCCCGCGGCTCGCGCGAGGCGATGGGCGAGGGCGCAGAGGCTGGCGAAGGGCAGAGGCCGACAGACACCGCCGTGGCCAGCGGGCCCGGTGAGGAGCGCGGCGCGTGAGCGGGGCCAAGCCACCACGGCTCGTCGTGTTTGACATCGGCGGCGTGCTCGTGCGCATCTGCCGCTCGTGGAAGGAGGCGTGCATCGCGGCGGGGGAGCCCTTCCACGCGTTGGCCGCGACGGCCGAGGCCATGGCCGCCCGCAAGCACATCGTGCGGCAGTACGAGGTCGGCAAACTCACCTGCGATGAGTTCTGCGAGAAGATCGTGGCCGCGTCGGGCGGTGTGTACAGCACGTACCAGTTCCGCCGCATCCACGACGCGTTCCTGCTGCGTGAGTATCCCGGTGTGGGGGTGCTGGTGGAGGCCGTTCAACTCGCCGGCGTTGAGACGGCCATTCTCTCGAACACGAACGCCTCGCACTGGGACCGGCTTGCGCCCCCGGCGACACGCCCGAGCGTGGAGTTCCCCACGCCGCGCCGCATGAAAAATCTCTTTGCCAGCCACCTGCTGCACCTAGGCAAGCCGCAGGCCGAGGCGTACCGCTTCGTGGCGACGCGCCTGAGCGCGCGGCCCGAGCGCATCCTGTTCTTTGATGACGCTGAAGAGAACGTCGCGGCGGCCAGGGCCGAGGGGTGGTTGGCGGAGCAGATCGACCCGATGGGCGACCCTGCCGCGCAGATGTACGCATATTGCAAGGCGCACGGAGTGATCCCGTGAGCGCCGCATCGACGGCTCATGCACGCTTGGGCGGCACGATGTCCCACGCAAGGCCCACCCACGACATCGCCTTGATCGTGTAGTACGTGAGGTCGATCTCAAACCATCTGCGGCCGTGCGCGGCGGCACGGTCGTGAGCGTGGTGGTTGTTGTGCCAGCCTTCACCGAACGAGATGATCGCCACCCACCAGTTGTTCTTGGACCCGTCCCCAGTGTCGTGGCTCTGGTAGCCCCACGTGTGCGCGGCGGAGTTGACGAACCACGTGGCGTGATAGACGAACACCACACGCACCGCCACACCCCACACCACCCATGACAGGGCCAGCGGCCAGCCGCCAACGGCCCAGCCACCAGCGAACAGAGCGGCGGCGAGCACGAACTGGGGCAAGTAGTGGTACTTGTCGAACCACGCGGTGACCGGGTTGCGCTGCAAGTCTTTGGCGGCGCCGCGTGCATCCATGCCCTCGGGCTCGCGTGTAACGCACCACAAAATGTGGGCCCAGTTGAAGCCGTGCTTGGGAGAGTGCGGGTCATGGTCGCCGTCGGAGTGCTTGTGGTGGATGCGGTGCATGCCCACCCACTGCACGGGGCCGCCCTGCCAGTTCAGCACGCCCAGCGTGGTGAGCACGTACTCAAACCAGCGCGGTGTCTTGAAACTGCGGTGCGTGAGCAGGCGGTGGTAGCACAGGCAGATGCCCAGCCCGCCGCAGAGCCACCACAGGCCCAACGCGATGCCCATGCCGCTCCACGAGAACGTGAAGGGCGCGGCGATGGCGAGCAGGTGCATCGAGCCGATGCCCAGAAAATTGATCGGGTCCAGGTCGCGCCACGTGAGCGGGTGCTCGCGGTGGTGGTGATGGTCCACCGCCTTGAGGTCCGCGGGCGCGATGGCGGGTGCCGCGGTGGTCACCTTGGGCGTGATCTCGGGCGCGGTCGAGGGCGACGCGGCAGGCTGGAAGAGTTGACTGGCGATGGACGGTGCGATTTGGGACATCCCTGTCTCCGGAAGACGACCCCGGCGGGCCGTCGAACCACACAGACGCGACGGGGCGGGGTGGTATGGTGAGAGGAGAGCCTACAGGCTATGCGCGCCGGGGCTGTGCCGGGCTGCCGTGGGTGTGGATTGCGCCGAAAACGCGTATGCTGCCCCCATGAAGGTCGTGAAAACAGCGTTCGGCGTGGCGATCGAGGTTCCGGGCGGGGAGCGCCTGCCCGTGCGGCACATCTTCGGCATCGGCCAGAACTACGCCAAGCACGCCAAAGAAATGGGCGGCTCGCCCCCAGAGCGGCCAGTGGTGTTCACGAAGAATCTCATGGCCGCGTGTTGCTCGGGGGACACGATCGTGATCCCGAAGATCTGCCAGGACACGGAACAGGTGGATTACGAGGGCGAGTTGGCCGTGGTCATCGGCCGGGCCGCGCGGGATGTTCCGCGCGAGCGTGCCCTTGACTACGTGCTCGGCTACGCCGCCGCCAACGACGTGAGCGCCCGGTGGTGGCAGAAGCAGGGGAGCGGCGGGCAATTCTGCCGCGGCAAGGGCTTTGACACCTTCTGCCCCCTCAGCGACGTGGCCCCGGCCGCGAGCCTGGCCAGTCCCAACGCCCTCCGGTTGACCACACGCCTGAACGGCACGGTGATGCAGGACGAGACGACGGCGGACATGATCTTTGATGTGCCCACGCTCATCAGCGAACTCAGCCGCGGCACGACGCTGTTGGCCGGAACCGTGATTCTGACCGGCACGCCCAGCGGCGTGGGCACGGCCCGCACGCCGCCCGTGTACTTGAAGTCGGGCGACCGGGTTGAGGTGGAGATCGCGGGTGTGGGCACGGTGCAGAACAGCGTGCGAACGGAATAGACCGCGTCCAAACCACCGAGGATTCGGACCTATTTGCCCTTCGTGCCCTTGTGCGCGGGTCAAACCGGTGGTATGGTGGCATCAGGCCCTCGTGGCCAGCCGTGGCGATGGCTGCGGCGTTCGAAGGACGGAAAGACGAAGGTCGAGAGCGAAGGAAAACATCATGAATGCTTCTGCAACGCGTGTGTTCGCGGTTCGGTCGTTGGCGTTGGTGCTTGCCGCGGGCGCGGCGGTGGCGTGCGTGCCAGCCGCGGCGGTCGCTGGCCCTGCGTTTGACTTTGAGTGGGCGGGCGGCGCTCGCACGATCATCTACAACGTGGAGATGAGCGCTGAAAACTACGTTGTCAACGACGTCCTCGACAACATGAAGCGCCCGCGTGCCAACGCCGCCAACTACACCATGGGCGATGCCTTCCGCCTGGCCATCAACACCTGGAACTACGCCAACGCGGGCGGCAACGGCGGTGGGGCTCGGCCCAACCCGTGGCTGATCCTGCCCACGGGCCTGCTGCTGCCCGCGGTGGAGGCGCTGCTGCCACGGATCAACATCAAGATCGGCGCAGTGGTCGCTCCGCCCGCGCTGGGCAGCGGCACCGCCATCACGCCGCCCACCAGCGGCACGCCCGAGTTCACGCCCCCCATGCCCATGAGCGGTGGCAGTTCTGACGGCATGAAGCGGGCCAAGAACGATGAAGACCAGCACCGCATGGGCGGCAATGGCGGCGTGAGCGATGCGCTCATGCTCTTCATTCTCAAGCAGAAACTCAACCCCACGCAGTGGCAGACGGCCGACATCGTGGTGAACCCGACGGCCCTGTGGGGCACCACGGCGAACGCGAACGAGTACGACCCGATCATCGTGGCCATGCACGAGATCGGCCACGCCCTGCGGCTCGATCACGATATGGTGTTTGACGGCTTCACCCTGCTCACCAACACCACCATCGGGCCCAATCGTGTCTACCTGCCGGGCGAGTTCGGCCAGCCCGACGGCCCGATCATGCGGCCCTTCACCGACACCGGCAACAACGTCGCCAACACGCTCAACGGCACGATCTACGACCGGTACATCGATCGCCGCGACCTAGACTTTGCCGGCGCGGCTTCTGCGCTCGCCCCCACACCCGGCGCGGCCACGCTGCTCTCGCTCGGCGGCCTCCTCGCGCTTCGCCGCCGCCGCTAAAGCCGGCTCGGGTTCGCCACCGTCCGCTCGTTCACCACATTGCCCGTGTTCAGCGTGGTGCGCGGCTCAAAGAGCAGCACGCTCACCTCCTGCTCGGCCACGGGCAGGTGTTCGGTGCCGCGCGGCACGATGAGGAACTCGCCCTCGTGCAGGGGCACGTCGCGGTCGCGCAAGCGCATGACGAAGGAGCCGCGCACGACGAGGAACATCTCGTCCTCGTGCTGGTGGCTGTGCCACACGAACTCGCCCTTGAACTTCACCAGTTTCACCGCGCAGTCGTTCACCTCGCCCACGATGCGGGGGTTCCAGTGGTCGTGGATGAGGGCGAGTTTTTCGGCAAGGTTGACGGGCGCCATGGCGGATTGTTGACGCGGCCCGGGGATGGGGGGGGGGCCGCGGACCCATACGCTTCGTGCACATTCGCCCGCCTCCGCACTCGCACCCGCCCGCAGCCCCGGCATGGCCAAGAAGAAAGACAAGCCCGACCACCGCGTGATCGAGAACCGACGCGCGCACTTTGACTACGACATCGGCGAGACGGTCGAGTGCGGCATGCAACTCTTCGGGTCGGAGGTGAAGTCGGTCCGCGCTGGGCTCGTTTCGCTTGGCGAGGGGTATGTGCGGGCGGATGCGAGCCCGCCCTCACTCTGGCTGCACGGCGTGAACATCGCGCTCTACGGCCCGGCCGGCTCCATTGGGGGCAGCAGCCGCCAGGCCGAGCCCACACGCACGCGCAAACTCCTCGCCCACAAGAACGAGATCCTCAAACTCTGGAAAGCCCAGCAGATCAAGGGCAACACCCTTGTCCCTCTGAAACTCTACTTCAAGAACGGTTACGCCAAGTGCCTCATCGGCGTGGGCACCGGCCGCAAACGCGGCGACAAGCGCGAGGCCATCAAGACCCGCGAGATGAAGCGGGATATTGATCGGGCGATGACGAAACGCAAGTAGAAGGCACGAAGAAGGCACAAAGGCATAAAGAAGGCACACAGGCACGGAGGGCGATCCAGCAGCGCTTACGTGCCCCAGGCCTTTCTCTTGCCTTCTTCTTGCCGTCCTCGTGCCTTCTTCGTGCCTTCCCTATATCCCCTTGCCCGCCGCGGAGCGCGCCAGGCGCACCTTCACGCGGGCGCGGTCCTTGTCGCGCTGCGTTCCGCCGGCTTCGGCCTTCTGGAGTTCACTCTGGGCCTCGCTCTCGACCAGCGTCTCCAACCCCGCTGCCCGGGTGGAGAGGACGGTGAGTTTGTTGTTCACCATCTGGGCGAAGCCCTCCTCGATCATGAACGCGCGGCTCTTGTCATCCGCGGCTCGCACGGTCAGTTCGCCCATGCCCAGTTTCACCACCATGGCCGCCCGATCCGGCAGCACGCCCAGTTGCCCGTCGTGCGCGGGGATCACGGCCGAGAGGGCCTGTGTCTCCATCAACTTGCCCTGCGGTGTGATGAGGCGGAACTCAAAGGTCTTGCCAGCCATGCGAATCTCCAGAGACCCGTTCTTTCGGGCCGCAAGTCTATGGGCCAGACCCCGCGGCGGTCGCGTCGGGCCGCGCGGACGGTGAAGGGCGTGTACGCTGCCTGCGTGCCTGCCCGCCGCGTGGCCATCCTGCTCACCCTCACCCTTGTCGCGGCGTTCCTCGTGGTGCTGCGCGTCACCCTGGACCGGCCTGCGGCGGGGAGCGGCGGGTGGGTTGTGCTTGCCTGGCCCGAGTCGCCATCCGTGCTGGAACTGCGGACCATGCGCGTGGTGGCCGCCGTGATCGTCGGCGTGGCCCTGGCCGTCTCGGGCACCATCCTGCAATGCCTGCTGCGCAACCCGCTCGCCGCGCCAGACCTGATCGGCGTATCGCCTGCGGCCTCGCTGGCCGTGGTGCTGGTCTCCACGTTCGCCGGTGGTTCGGCGGGCATGGCGGCAGGGGGCGGCCTGGGCGTGCTGGGCTGGCAGGCGGGGCCCGCGCTGGTCGGGGCCATGGCGGGCTTGGGCCTGGTCTACGCCCTCAGCCAGCGGCGGGGCTGGGTGGACCCCGTCTCGATGGTGCTCGTCGGTGTGATTGTGGGCGTGCTGTGCGGGGCCGCAGTGGTCGCCATCCAAGCCGTGCTGCCCAACGCCGCGTTGGGGGGCGTGCGCGTGCTCATCGGCGCCATCAGCGACGACCACAGCGCGGCCACGCTGGCCGCCACGGGCATCGCCGCGCTGGTGGTGGTGCTGGGCACAGCCAGGTTTGGCCCCGCCTTGGATGCCATGAGCCTGGGCGATGATGAGGCCGCGAGCGTGGGCGTGGCGGTGCGGGGTTTGCGGCTGGCCATGTTCGTGGGCGCGGGCGTGCTGGCCGCGTGCGCCGTGGTGCTGGCCGGTCCGCTGGGGTTCGTGGGTCTCATCGCTCCGCACGCCGCGAGGCTGCTGTGCGGGCCCGCCCACCGCACGCTGGTGATCGGCGCGGCCGTGTGCGGGGCCTGCCTGGTGCTGGCGGGTGATTGCATCGTTCGCATCGTGGACACACCCGGGGGACGCCTGCCGCTGGGCGTGGTGATGGCCGCTGCGGGCGGGCCCGTGATCATCCTCCTGCTCCGGCGGCATCCCATGCGGGAGTAATGCCCCGTTCGGCGCAGATTGTGGCCGAGCGCAACGATCAAAAAACCGCTCCCGGCCTACACTCCCGCCCGACAATGGCCCGGATGCGGCTTCGCTTCGGCTCGTGCGGCGCGGCGACCCCTCTATGAACCTTCTTGACATTCTCCAGCAAGATTGCATCAAGGCCCCGCTTGCCAGCACCGAGAAGCGTGGCGCGATCGAAGAAATGGTGGACCTTCTTGCCGCGGCGGGGAAGGTCTCCAACCCGACGGTGCTCAAAGACGCGGTGTGGACGCGCGAGCAGACCCGCACCACGGGCATCGGGCACGGCCTAGCGATCCCGCACGGTAAGTGCTCGGGTGTGGCGAACCTGGCCATGGCCATCGGCAAGCCCGCTCAGCCCATCGAATTTCAGGCGATTGACGGCAAGCCCGTCCGGCTCATTATCCTTCTGGCGAGTCCGCCGGAAAAGGCCAGCGACCACATCCAGGCCCTTGCGCGTGTGAGCCGCCTGATGATGATGGAGACCTTCCGCGATTCGATCTACGCCGCCGTCACACCCGCCGAGATCTTCGAACTGCTCAAGTCTTACGAGAACCGATGAGCCCCGCGACGCACGCGCCGCCCCAGCAGGCGGCCACCAACACCCCTGCCATGGAACTCAAGCCCAACGGAGATTCGCTCCCGCAGCACCTGGCCGCGCCCACCGCGCAGGTGGACGCGTTCCTGGCGACATTTGTGTCCGGGGAAGAACTGACGCCCGCGCTGCGCGGCGCTGTCGAGTATGCGCTCCTGGGCGGGGGCAAGCGCATCAGGCCCCTGCTGGCGTGGCACGCGTGCGCCGCCGTGGGCGGCAGCGGGCACGCCAGCCTGCCGGCCTGCGCCGCGGTGGAACTCATCCACGCCTTCAGCCTGGTGCACGACGACCTGCCCGGCCTCGACAACGACGACACGCGGCGCGGCCGGCCCACGCTCCACAAAGCCACCAGCGAGGCGATGGCGATCCTCGCGGGCGATGCCATGCTCACCATGGCTTTTCAGGCCGTGTCCCAGCACGTGGCCGATTCGGGCGTGGTTGCCGCGCTCACGCGTGAGTTGGCCCGTGGCACCAGCGGCATGATCGTGGGTCAGGTCTACGACACACTGGCGGGCTTCGACCCGGCCCTCTCGCCCGTTGAGCGGCTGCGGCTGATCCACCGCAACAAGACGGGTGCGCTGATCCGTGCGAGTTGCCGCATGGGCGGGATTCTCGGCCTGGGCGCCGGGGCCGGCACCGCCGCAGGCCAGGCCCAGCTCGACGCCGTTTCGCGGTACGGCGATGCGATGGGCCTGATGTTCCAGATTGTGGACGACCTGCTCGATGTGACGCAGTCGGCCGAGCACGTGGGCAAGGCGACGGGCAAGGACAGCACGCTGGGCAAACTGACCTACCCCGGCCTGCTGGGTGCCGAGGGTTCTCGGGCCGAAGTCCGTGCCACGCTTGCACAGGCTCTGGCGGCAATCGAGCCGCTGGGGCCGCAGAGCCGACCCCTCGCCGATCTCGCGGCGTACATGGCGGTGCGGACACGATAGGGGAAAGATGCGAGGGGACAGCGGACCGCTGAGGGCCCGAACTTCGTGCAGCGATTCGCCCGCCCCCCAGACCCGTGTTAGTATTCACTTCCTACGTCTCGCCTCGGGCTTTTCCCTATCGTTCGTTGCGCCCGAAACGGTCAGGAGGAGCATCGGCGGGATGCTCGGCACGGAATCGCCGGAAGAACCATGAAGAATCTGTTGCCCACCATCCAGTCGCCGCAAGACCTGCGACGCCTTTCCATCGAGCAACTCCCGCAACTGGCCGCCGAGGTGCGCGATGCGATCTGCACGCAGGTGGCCAAGACCGGTGGCCACCTTGCCCCCAACCTGGGCGTGGTGGAACTGACGATTGCGCTGCACTACGTCTTTGATTTCGCGTGGGACCGCCTGCTCTTTGACGTGGGCCACCAGTGCTACCCGCACAAGTTGCTCACGGGCCGTCTGCCGATGCTTGCCGGGCTGCGGACCGCCACGGGCATGGCCGGGTTCCCCGAGCCGCGCGAGAGTGCGTTTGACCTGTTCTCGGTGGGGCACGCGGGCACGGGCATCTCGACGGCGGTGGGCATGGCCCGCGGCGACACGCTCAACGGCGAGGGCTTTGACCCCGCAGGCCGACCCGACGGCCGACGCGTGGTGACCATCATCGGCGACGCGTCGATCGTGAACGGCGTGGCGATGGAGGGCCTGAACGGCGCGGGCGTGCTCAAGCGCCAGTTCCTGGTCATTCTCAACGACAACGGGATGAGCATCTCCAAGCCGCAGGGTGCGGTTTCGCAGTACTTCGACCGCTTCCGGCTCTCCACGCGCTACAGCGACTTCAAGAAGCACGCCAAGGAGTTTCTCAAGACCGTGCCCGGCGGCGAGACGCTCCGCGATGCCTACCACCGCTCCAGCGAAGCCTTCAAGCACATGATCAACGAGCACGGGTGGTTCGAGCACTTCGGGCTCGCCACCGTCGGCCCGATTGATGGGCACAACTTCCACGAACTCATCGACTTCCTGCGTGAGGCGAAGAACTACGACCGACCGATGGTTCTGCACGTCAAGACCATCAAGGGCAAGGGCTACGGCTTCGCCGAGAACGATGCCAGCACGTTCCACTCGCCGCCCGCGTTCAGCGCTGTGCCCGACCCGGATTCGGACTCGGCGCCCAGGTTCGAGTCCGAGGGCTGCCGCGTGGAACTCAAGCGCGACGGCCGCTCGTTCACGAGCGCGTTCGGCGATGCGATGTGCGAGATGATGGCCCGCGACCCGAAGGTGGTGGCGGCGACGGCGGCGATGCCCGACGGCACCGGCATCTCCAAGACGCTGGCCAAGTTCCCCGAGCGCTCCTTTGACACGGGCATCTGCGAGAGCCACGCCCTCGACATGATGGCGGGCATGGCCAAGAGCGGCTGGAAGCCCTTCTTCGCCGTGTATTCCACGTTCGTGCAACGCGCCTTCGATCAGGCGTTCCAGGAAGTGGCCCTGCAGGGCCTGGCGGTGCGGCTCTGCCTTGATCGCGCCGGCTTCGTCGGCGGCGACGGTGCCGTTCACCACGGCTTCTGCGATGTCAGCATCCTGCGCGTGCTTCCCAACGCGGCGATCACCGCGGCGATCGACGAACCCAGCATGAAGGCCGCGCTTGAGTTCATGCGGGCCTACGACACGGGCCTCTCGTCGTGCCGCTGGCCGCGCGACAACGTCTACGCACCACCCGCCCCCGGCACGGGCGAAACATCGCTCTACGACGTGGCCCACTGCCCGCCGTATGTGCTGGGCAAGGCCCGCTGCCTCACGCCCCAGTTCGATCTGGATGCCCCCGGCAACAACGGTGTGGGCGTGCCCGACGCGGCGGTGCTGGCCTTCGGCACACCCGCGATCGATGCCCTGCGTGCCGCGCAGACGCTCGCCGCGGAGGGCCGGCGGGTGTGCGTTTATGACGCCCGCTTCGCCAAGCCGCTCGACCGCGACCTGATCCGCGGCCTGCTCGCACGGTCCGTGCCCGTGCTCACGGTTGAGGACCACGCCCGCATCGGCGGCTTTGGCTCGGCCGTGCTCGAGGCCGCGGCGGAGATGGGCCTTGACGCTTCACGCGTGTCAATCGCCGGAATCCCGGACCGCTGGTTCTACCAGGACAGCCGCGCCAAGCAGTTGGCGCAAGCGGGGATCGATGCCGACGGCATCGCGGCGAGCGTGCGTGCGATGTGCCAGTCCGCCCACGCCGAGCACGTGCACGTGCGGCCGATGGGCAACGCCGCGGCACGCTGAGGCGGTCGCGAACCGGCGATCACGAAAGAAAACACCCCGGACCAGGGCCGGGGTGCATAGATCACATCGCGGGTAATGTGTGAGCGATCGTGCCAAGCCCGGTCCACATGCCTTGCAGCGAGGGAACGGGCGGCCGACGGAAGCCTCACCGTTTCCGTCGGGCCGCCACGAGCCCCGCGATGCCGATGATCGCCGCCGACCCGGGGGTCGGCAGCGGGATTTCCTTGAGCGTGAACACGGTTGGGGTCTGCCCGAGCGCCACGTCGATCACCACCGGGTTGCCGCCGCCGGCGTTCCACGTTTGCCCATTGAACACCGTGCCGCCGGAGTAGGTCACCTCGGTGGCCGCGACGGCGTCGTTGTACGTCGTCGTGGTGTACGGGGCGGTGGCGAAGGCCGCGGACGCGGCCTGGTTGAACGTGACGCGCGAGGACATGAGCAGTGCCTGGGTGTAACTCGTCCAGTCCACCCCGCTCTGGTTGGTGATGTTCTCGAACGCGATGCCGATCTGCGGGGCGGTGGACGCGTTGGGCGCGTTCTGGCTGAACTGCAGCACGATGGGCGTGGGGATGCCCTCGTCGGTGGTGCCGAAGACCGTGGCGACCTTGGTGAGGATGAGTTGATTGCCGAACACGCCCAGCGACGTGACCGAGACGGCCTCGGGGTTGAAGATGGTGACGCTCCACCCACCCCCCAGGTCCTGCGTAACAGGCTGGGCATGCGCGGCGCCCGCGGCCAGCGCGAGGCCGACGGCGGCGAGGGTCAGGTTGTTGCGGTTGCGGCTCATGATTCGATCTCGCTCTCAGAAAGCCCGTGAACACGGGCGGGACGACTCGGGAACATCTCTCAGGAAACTGACGGTGGACGGAAATCAGCCACGGACAGCCGCGGCGCGGGCGGTGCGCTCGCGCTCGGACCAGACACACCACACGCGGTTGGCTTGGGTCTGACGGCACGCGAGGCCGGGCAGCAGCGTTTCGATCAGTCGCTGCTCGGTGCCGGTGCGCTGCGGGCTCATAAAAAACGCGAGGGCGGCGGAGAGCAGGCCCTTGGGGTTGGAGGTTTCAGCACGCATGGGCCGAACCTCCCTTCACAACGGCGCGGCGGCGGCGCGAGGCGAGCAGCCCGCCGGCGATGGCGAGCGCGGCGGGTGCCGGGGCGGGAACAACGCCCGGAGTCTCGCGGAGCGTGAAACTGGTACGGAACTCGGGGCTGTCGATCTGGCTGAGCGCGATATCGATCACAAACGCGCCGCTCGCCACGCCCGGCGTCCAGAATGAGAAATGAGGAACCGTGCCATCGAAGGCCTCGACTGTCTTGTGGTCGGGGGAAAGGTGGCCGTCGGTGAACGGGGCCAGGCTGGGGTCGGAGAGGGCCTCGTTGAACACGGCCAGCCCGTTCAGATCGTTCACGAGCGACAGAAAGAAGGAGTCCCACGCCAGGCCGGTGTTGTTGAACACGTATTCATCGGTGATGATGATGCGCGTGGCCGTCTCGGCGTTGGGCGCGATCTGGGTGAAGATGAGGTCCAGCGGGCTGAAGTCGACGAAAGTCGCGAACTTCTCCAGCACGGGGATGCCGCCGGAAACGGTGGTATCCCTGTAGATGTCCAGGACATCCACGTTCGGTGTGGTGACGGTCCAACCGTTGCCGATGTTGCGTGTGACTTGCTGGGCCCAAGCGGACCCCGCGAGGCTCAGCAGCAGCGCAACACCAGCGCCAGCGTGTGCAAATGAATAGCGAGCCAAGAGAGCCTCCCCGTGCGCGGCCCGTTTCCGGGAACACGCACCAAACCTTCCTCGCTCTTGGCTTACAGCGTTGACACAACGACGCGACCGCTCACCCGGCCTTCCACAGCGGGTGAACCATCGAGCCGTTCGCTATAAATGCGCAAGGGCGAACGACACGAACACTCAGGAGCAGTCTACATCACCCTCCCAAACCGTCAAGGCGATTCAGGCAGATTTCTCAGCAAAGATCGCGCAGGCGTTCCAAACCGACTTTTTCTTGCCCGCAGACGGGCATCAGAACGAAAATCGTGCTTTGTTCGGTAGGCACAGACTGGACCTTGCCGTCCAGCCTGACCATACTGACGGCGTGGCAGCACCAACGCTCCTCTTTGTGTGCACCGGCAACACCTGCCGCAGCCCCATGGCGGAGGCGATCGCTCGCGGCCTCATCGCTAAAAGTGGCAAAAATGCTTCGATCATGGTCGAATCTGCTGGAATCATGGCCGAAACGGCACCATTCAGTCGCGAAACCGTCCAAGCCGTTGAAGCCCTTGGGTTTGCGCCGCCCACTGGATATTCGCAGGCACTGGACCGCGATGCGCTCGCCCGCGCTGGCGCGATCTTCGCCATGACCCGGTCGCACCTGGCCGCGATCGCGCGCCTCGATCCTGCCGCGGCGGGCCGGGCCCAACTGCTCGACCCGGCAGGCCACGATGTGCCCGACCCCATCGGCGGGCCCCAGAGTCAATACGATGCCACCGCTCGGGCCATGCGCGACATGATCGCGACCCGGCTGAAAGAGATGGGCTTGTGAAGATCGCTCTGAGTGCAGACCATCGTGGATCGGGTGCCGCGCGGCAACTGGCGGACCGCCTGCGTTCCAACGGCCACGAGGTCGTGATCGTCGGCGACCTTTCCGGCGAGGCCGTTGATTACCCCGTGCCCGCCCAGCGCGTGGGCGTGGCCGTGCGAGATGGGGTGGCCGAGCGGGGCCTGCTGATCTGCGGCACAGGCATCGGCATGTGCATCGCCGCGAACAAGGTGCGCGGCGTGCGTGCCGCGATCGTGCATGATGAACTCACGGCCCAGATCAGCCGCACCCACAACGATGCCAACGTGCTGTGCCTCTCGGCCGACCTGCTGGGCCAGCGGCTGATCGAGAAGATCAGCGAGGTCTGGCTGGCGACGGAGTTTTTGGGCGGGCGCCACCAGCGCCGCCTGCAAGAGATCGACGCGATCGAGCGCGGCGAGGACCCGAGCAAGTTGGAGTGAGGTGGGGCTCTACCTCCTGCTCCGGTGGGGCGGACGTCCCGTCCGCCTGCACGGGTGCGTCTCCCCTTCGCTAAGAGGGGTGGGGGGAGGGCTCGCTCACTGCCCTTGCATTTCCGCCAGCACCTTCGCCACACGCGCGGCGTGCGTGGGCACCTTCACAAAGTCGAAGCGGTGCGCCACGACACCCTTGGCGTCGAGCACAAACGTGGTGCGCACGATGCCCATGACCTTGTTGCCGTACATGTTCTTCTCGCGCCACACGCCGATTTTGGACAGAAAGGGCGGCGTGCCCGCGCGGTTCCTGGCATCGCCCAGCAGCGTGAACTTCAACTTGAACTTCGCGGCGAACGCGGCCAGGGCCTCGGGCGAGTCGGGGCTGAGGCCCACGACCCGGGCATTCAGTCTCGCCAGCGCGGGCAGCGCTTCGTTGAGCGCACACGCCTGCTTGGTGCACAGCGGCGTGTCCGCCTCCGGGTAGCAATAGATGACCAGCGGCGAACCGAGGAGGGATTTGAGCGTGACGGCCCTGCCGCGCTGGTCGGGGAGCGTGAAGGCGGGGAACGGATCGCCGGGGGAGGGGAGGGGCATAGGGGGACGGTAATCCGGCTTTGTCGCGGGCACCTGCCACGCGTGCCAAGGTGGCACACTCCGGCGAAGGCCCCGGCACCGCTGGCCCTAGTGGCCCACCACCAAGGTTGAGGCGGCCCTCGCGCAGGCAAGCCCTGATCGTGTCATGTTCGCGAGGTCCTGTGAGATCAATTCTCGTAAGCGACCAGGATCAAGCGTGTTGGAGTCGCCCCATCGGAAAATGGTCTGCCCCGCAAACGCTGGGTTTGCAACAGCGTGAGCGGCCTGTGGCGACCCGCTGATGTGGCGCACGCCGGAATCGGCCTCAGCATGCAGCGCTGTGATGATCTGGTTACGCTGGTCAATGGCCTCTGGCGCCACGGCGGATGCTCGCCAGAATCGGCCTACGCATTTCCCTGCTGGAAATACTTCGTAATGGAGGGAGAACCAAGCGCGTGGATCCCCGTTCTTTCCTCGGCCGATTTGCGGCAGTGCATCTCGTAGCGCGTTGGGGATGCAGCGGACCATCCGGGACGTCCTCTGGACAATTGTCCACCCGACGACGGTGGCCACTGCGCCGCTAATGCACTCGACGACGAGCGCCGTTGTGGCTTGTCGTTCAGCAAGGGCATCCGGTGCTCCGCTCGGCTGGCGCTGAATACCACGCTGCTGTGTGCGTTCGTCAAGCAGCTGCAAGTACTGATCGAGTACTGCACAGAACGCTGGAGGCGCGGACGCGTTGATGCCTTGCTTGCATAGGCGAAGCTCGTCCAAGAGTCCCCGATGTCCCATTGCCACCCACTTCGGATCGGACGGACTACGGGCGTCAGGTGTGAGGAAAAGGAGGCAGGCACTCCAGTCTGGAAAATCCTTCCCGATCAGTTCTGCGTACCGACTGAGTTGTCCCTCGCTCTCATCAGCGTCAAGCTTGTGCTCAATGGCGATAAGCGCGCGCTGCGCGGGCAGGCGAACCAGAACATCGATTCGACCCCACTCCCGATCGACACCTGCTTCCTGTTCGCCGATCAACGCGATTGCCTGATCGGAACGATGGATGCTGCTGGCCCGTGTTGCGACCCGGCACAGAGCGTCCAGAAACAACGTCCCTTGCCCGTGTGATTCGCGCGGGGAGAGCAAGAACGCAAGCCAGTTTGAGTGACGAATCTCGGCCCGTTCGACGCGCAACGCTCGAAAGATGTTGAAGTCTGGCATATCGCGTCCTCGATGAAGGGCAGGCCTTCGCACAACGACAGGCACGTTGTCCAGGGAACGTGCAAGACTGTCGGACTGGGTCTGCCCTCCGGCCGGAGACTACACGTTCTCGCTGTGGTCAGTTCCTTGTCGGATATTTTTGAGCAGCAGGTCATTCAGCCGCCTCGCCACCGGCCCCGTGTCAACGGCCTTGCCGTCCACGTGCGTCACACTCGACACCATCGTGGTCGTGCCCCAGAGCATGATCTCGCGGGCCTGCGCCACTTCCTCCACACGCACGGCCCGTTGCACGATTGACGGCTCGAGTTCGAGGAGGATCTGGCGTGTGATGCCGTTGAGGATGGGGGCGGCGTCCAGCGAAGGGGTTACGACTTCGTACTGGTGCTCAGGTGTGGTTCTCGCAGGAGCATCGAAGTCGGAAGCCCGACTTCGATGGCACGGAAGGACGAACGCCACGTTGCTGTACGTGCCCTCGGTGATAAGGCCGTTGCGCACAAGCACGGTCTCGTCCACACCTTCATTCCCCGCCGCGGCCGCGCCGGACATCGACGCGATGATGTTGCCCAGGAGCGAGGTGCTCTTGATGTGGCCCAGGTGCCAGCGTTCATCGGGCCGCAGGCTGATGCGTTTGAGAGCCGGGCCTTGGGTCTCATCCTTCTCCAGCCCGGCGTGCGGAAGGCAGTAGCCGAACACGGTTGGCTGCAGGGCCACGCCCGCAACCGGAACGCGGCTGCGCACGGGCCTGCCGTCGATGATCGGCGGTGTGCCGCGCGTCACCTGCCAGTAGATGAACGCATCGGCAAGTTCATTCGCGGCCAGAAGTTCGTGTGTGAGCGGGCCGAGTTGCCGCGCGTCCCATTCGATGCGGCACGCGGCCAACCCTTCCGCCAGCCGGCGGATGTGGCGGTTCATGCCGATCACGTGTCCGGATGCGCCCGGCGCGAGGCGCACGGCACGCAGGCCCTCGTACACGCCGTCGCCGAAGATGAAGCCGCGGTCGAAGGCGCTGACCTGCGCCCGCTCTGCGGGAACGAGTTGGCCGTTGAGGGAAACGAGCAAGGCCGGAGAGTAGCCGCGAGTCGCGAGCGGTTAGCCGACAGCCAGAGCGAACCACCTCAGTCGAACGGCAGCAGAATGCCGGCAATAGAAGAGGCACGCCAACGCGGCCTCTGCATTCGCTCACGGCTCGCGGCCAACCGCTCGCGGCTGGCTCACAGCAACGCAATCGGGTCCACATCCACGGCGGTGTGTGTGTCGCTCTTGAGCAGGCCTTTGGCGCGGACGGCTTGCAGGAGCGATTGGATGGTGCCGCGCGTGTGGGCGAGCAGTTCCACCGCGATGCGATGATGCCCGGCGATGCGTGCGAGCGGGCAGGCAAAGGGGGCGCGCAAGCGGACGGGCGGTGGTGTGGGGGGCCTCGAACCCGAGCCTGCCGTGGTCCCACTCGGCCCGCTGGTTCGCGCAACCCCCATCGCGTCAATCGCTTCGCGCAGAGCATCGTGCACCGCTCGTGCCGCGGCCACGGCCTTGGGGTGGTCTTTGTGGCGGCAGACAATGCGGGCCATTCGCGCGGCGGGGGGCAGCCCAGAGCGCACGCGGGTTTCGAGTTCTGCCCTGGCGAAGGCCTCAAAGTCGTGCCGCGCGGCGAGTTGGATCGCGGGCGAACGCGGCTCCATCGTCTGCACGATCACCAGGCCCGGGTGGTCGGCGCGGCCGGCGCGGCCCGCCACCTGGCTCACCAGTTGATACGTGCGCTCGCTGGCACGGAAATCCGGCAGGGCCAGGGCCGTGTCGGCGTTGATGACACCCACCAGCCGCACGTTGGGAAAGTCAAGACCCTTGGCGATCATCTGCGTGCCCAGCAGCACGCGGGCTTTCCCTTCGGCGAAGCGGTCGAGCGCGCGGAAGTAGTCCTTCGCGGTGCGCATCGTGTCGCCGTCAAGCCGCAGCAGCGTGTCGTCGATCTTCAGGCCGTGGGGCACGGCGAACTTGCGTTCGAGTTCCTCCTCCACGCGCTGCGTGCCCAGGCCGAAGGTGTTGACGGTGCCGCGGCAGACGGGGCACGATGCGGGGAGTTTGATCTCGGCCAGGCAGTGATGGCAGCGCACGAAGCCCAGTGAGCCGCCGCGCTCGGGGCGGGGGGGGTTCGGCAGGCTCGGGCGGTGATACACCATGGTGGCGTCGCACTCGGTGCAGGTGAGCAGCCAGCCGCACTTGGGGTCGGCGCAGGTGATGTAGTTGGCGTAGCCGCGCCGGTTGAGGAGGAGCATGGCCTGGCCGCCCGCGGCAAGGGTCTGGTCGAGGGCGCGTTCGAGCGTGGGGCCGAGCAGGTGCAGGTGCCGGTCTCGCCAGCCGGAAACCTGCGAGCGCAGGCGACGTTCATCCGCAAGGTCCACGATCTGCACGCGTGGCATAGGCGAACCGGTGGCGCGAGTGGGCAGGTGCCAGAGGCGGTATTTGCCCGGTGAGGCACTGGGGACGGGGGGCTGCGCACCGGTGGAGGATGCGGCGTAGCCGATGGCGTTGGCGTAACTCTCGAGGGATGGTGTGGCGGAACCGAGCACCACGGGGCAGCCGGAGAGATGGGCCCGTTTCACGGCCACATCGCGCCCGTGGTAGCGCGGCAACTGGTCCTGCTTGTACGAGGAATCGTGCTCTTCATCAACGACGATCAGGCCGAGGTTCGCAAGGGGCGCGAAGACGGCCGAGCGAGCACCCACGACGACGCGGACTGTGCCTGCCGCGCACGCTGCCCATTGGGCGTGCCGCTGCGAGGAGGAAAGCCCCGAGTGCAGCACGGCCACGGCGGGGCCGAGGCGCTCGATGAACCGGCGGGACGTTTGAGGCGTGAGGGCGATCTCGGGGACGAGAACGATGGCGGATTGGCCGCGTGCGAGCACGGAGTCGATCACGCGCAGATAGACCTCGGTTTTTCCGGAGCCGGTCACGCCAAGCACCAGGTGCGGTGTAAACGTGCTGAGCGTCGCGGCGATTCCTGCCACCGCCTCGTGTTGGTGGGGCGTGAGTGTGGGGAGCGGGCGTGTCACGCTGCCGGTCGCTGCATTTTCTCCGATGGGCTGCGTGTTGGTGGGCAACGTGTCGCTGGGCTGCGCGGAGTGAACTTCTGTGCGCTCCTCGCGGCTCAGCAGGCCCGCGCCGATCAGGCGCTTCTGCGCGGCGGGCGAGATGCCGTGGCGGGCGTGCAGGTCTTTAGGTGTGATGGGGAACGTTGCCGCGTCGAGGGCTTGGAGCGCGGCGAGCTTCTTGGCCAGCGCGGGGGAGAGTGGGGGGGGCGCGGAGTCGCTGGTGGTCTGCACGGCCGCGCCGTCGCGTGCCGTTGGCAGCGCGGGCGACAGCCGCAAGTACGAAACGCGTTTGGTGCCGGTGCCCTTCTTCGCCGCGGCGGGCATCATGGCCCCGAGCACCATGCCCAGCGGCGTGATGTAGTACTCGGCGATCCAATGTGCGAGGGGGAGAAGGTCTGGGGGGAATGCCGCGCCGCCGGTACCCCCGGTCCCACCCGCGCGATCGAGGATGCGTTTCACGCGACCCGGGTTCAGGCCGTCGAGCAGTTCTGCGCCGCCGGCCACCACCACGATGCCGGGTGTGGGGCGGTTGCGGCTGCCCAAGGGCACTCGCACGCGGTCGCCCGGCAGCACGTCGGCATCGGCGCGGTAGGTGAGCGTGTTGTCGATGCTGCCCTCGGTGGCGCGTTCGAGCGAGCGCTCGATGGCCACGCGCACGTACCGGTCGCCCGGCGTGTGAATGGCGCGTGCGTCTGTCGCGGGCTGGCCGAAAAGATCGGTCACTCGCGCTACAGTAACGCATGACGAACGGATTCGGCACGCCCGTGGTCGGTCGGCTCGCTCTGCAAGACGGGGCGGTGTTCGATGGCCTGGCGTTCGGGGCCGTGGGCAAGGGGCTGGCTGTGGCCGCGGAGGTGGTGTTCAACACCGCCATGACGGGGTATCAGGAGGCCCTGACGGACCCGAGTTACACCGGGCAAATCCTCGTCATGACCAGCACCATGATGGGCAACTACGGCATCAACACCGAGGATGTGGAATCCACCAAGGTGCAGGTTTCCGGCTTTGTGGTGAGGGAACTCTCGCGGATCGCGTCGAACTTCCGCTCGGCTGAAGACCTTTCCACGTACCTCGCCCGGCAAGGTGTGCTGGGCCTGCACGGCATCGACACGCGAGCGCTCACCCGGCGCCTGCGTTCCACCGGCGTGATGCAGGGCGTGATCTCCGACCGCGCCGACCTGAGCGACGAACAAATGGTGCAGATGGCCCGCGAGGCACCGTCCATGAATGGCCAGAACCTCGTGCCCCTGGTGGGGTGCGCGAGCAATCAGACGTGGCGGGAGACGCTGGGCGAGTGGTCGCCCACGGTGCAGTTGCCCGCCCCGCGCTTCGGCGGGCGTGCCAAATCGTCCAGCCCCAAGCGCTATCGCGTGCTCGCGCTGGATTGCGGGGCCAAGATGAACATTCTCCGGCACCTCGCCGACCGCAACTGCGATGTGAGCGTCGTGCCGCACGACATTCCCGCGGCCGAGATCAACAAGGCCTACGCGGCCGGCCAGGTGGATGGCCTGTTCATCTCCAACGGCCCCGGAGACCCCGCGGCCGTCGAGGCCACTATCAACACCCTTCGCGGGGTGATCGGCCCCGGTGTCGCGACGCCCATTCCCACCTTTGGCATCTGCCTGGGCCACCAACTGCTCGCGCTGGCCATCGGGGCCAAGACGTACAAGTTGCCCTTCGGCCATCGGGGGGCCAACCAGCCCGTGCAGAACGTGCTGACGGGGCGGGTCGAGATCACCAGCCAGAACCACGGGTTTGCGGTCGATCCCGAGTCGCTCAAGGCGGTTGGCGGCGAGCCCACGCACATCCACCTAAATGACCAGACGCTGGCGGGCTTCCGGCTCACCCAGCGGCCGCTGTTCTGCGTGCAGTATCACCCGGAGGCGTCGCCGGGCCCGCACGACTCCGCTTACCTCTTTGATGCGTTCGTGCAGATGATGGAAGACAAGCGGCCGACCACGTTCGAGACGCAGCGCCGGCCCGTGACGGTTGGTGTTTGACAGGGTGGCAGCGACGATGGGCAGGCGGACGGGCATTGTCCCCCCGCGCATCCCTGCACGCAACGTCGTTTACCCATTGCAATAGACATCGTGTTCGGGCGTTGGGTTCTGGTCTGGGGGTCGCGGCTATCTCCCGCGGCTGCTTGTGGAGGATTCGTCCATGAAACTTCTCTCTGCGTGTGCCCGCGTGTTCGCGGTCGCGTCTGTCGTTGGTCTGGCCGCGAGCGTGGTGGGCGCGCAGAATGTGGTCGTTGCTCAGCCCGGTGGCGGGGGAGCGCGCATGATGGGCGGCGGCCCCGGGGGCGGCCTGTTCGGCGGCATGGGCGGAGGCAACGACCTTGACCCACGCCTGAACTCCGAGGCCCTGGCCCGCTATTCCAAGACGCTGGCCCTCTCGGCCGACCAGAGCGACGCGGCCAAGGCCCTGCACGAGAGTTACCTGGCTGCGCATCAGGCCAAGGCCGAGGCGTGGCGCGAGGCCATGGAGAAGGCCCGCGACGAGTTCCGCGACAGCCGCGATCCGAGTGTTTTCCAAGACCTTGCCCCCAAGCGCCAGGAGTTCTCCGAGGGCGTGAACAAGGCCGAGAAGGCCTTTATGGACGACCTGAAGAGCCTGCTCGACGACAAGCAGGCCGCGAACTGGCCGACGGTGGAACGGGCCCAGCGCCGCGAGGTGAGCATGAAGCGCGGCCTCATGTCGGGCGAGCGGCCGGACCTCGTGAAACTGGTTGACAAACTTGATCTGCCCGCCGAGGCGAAGGCCCCGATCCTGCCCGTGCTGGAGACCTACGAGCAGGACTTGGATCGTGAACTTGTCAAGCGCGACGAGTTCAGCGACAAGGCCCGCGACCAGATGGCCGCGAACGGCGGGGGCATGCGCAACTTCGGCAACCCCGAGGGCATGGCCCAGATCGACGAGATGATCAAGCAAGGGCGCGAGTACGCCGTGAAGGTGCGCGATGTGAACCGCCGCTACGCACGCCAGATCGAGAGCATGCTGCCCGAGGCCGCCGGGGCGCAGTTCAACGTCGCCTTCCGCAAGGAGAGTTTCCCCGATATCTACCGCGACCGGCACGGCCAGCGCGTGGTGGAAGCGGCCCTGAAGATGGACGACGTGAGCGCCGACGTGAAGGGCTCGCTCGATGCCGTCCGCGAGCAGTACGTCCGCGACAGCGCGGCCCTCAACGCCAAGGCCGAGCAGGTCATCGAGCAGCAGGAGGAGAACTTCTCCATCTCCAACATGATGGCCCGCATGGGCGGGGGTGCTGGCGGCGACCCGGCCCAGCGCGAACTCCGCGAGCAGCGTGAGGCGATCGAGACGGCGACGATCAAGAAGGTGAAGGACCTGCTCACGCCCGAGCAGCAGGCCAAACTCCCCGAACGCCGCGCCGAGGAACGGGAGCGCGAGCGTGGGGCCCCGGGTGGTCCCGGGGGCGGGGGCGGCAACCGCCAGAATCGCGGCAACCGCAACAACCAGGCTCCGCAGGGCGGGCTCTAAGGGTCCACGGCCCGGGTCCAGCAGGGTGCAGAGCGACGACCCGCCGGGCGGTTCTTCGGTCTATCGGTGCCCGTTGTGACGATGTGGGTTCCTCGGCAGCCTGATCCGGCATGAACACGTCGATCACCATCCCGCCGCTGACCGACAAGCCCGCAATCAACGGCGACGCGGCTCGGCTGATTTCGGCCGAGCAGGCCGCGCGTTGCCGGGCCGTGCCCTATGCGTTCGCGGGGCGCCGCTTGCTGGTGGCGATGAGCGACATGACCGACGACGCTTCGGCGGACGAGATCGCCACGGTCGCTGCGCGTCCGGTGTGGCGGGTCGAGGCGCCCGTCGCGATCGTGGACGCCATGCTCCGCGAGGCCTTCGGCGCCACGGCGACACAGATGGCCGAGCGCCTGAGCGGCGGCGGGCCGGGGGGGGGGCACGGCGAGAGCGAAGATGAACTGCTCGCCAACCTGCAAGCGGTTGACGCCTCCGACGTGCAGCGCATGGCCGAGGAGCCCTCGGTCATCAACCTCGTCAACCTCATCATCCTTGAGGCCGTCAAGAGCCGCACCAGCGATATCCACCTCGAACCCTTCGACCGCCAGTTGGTGGTGAAGTACCGGGTTGACGGCGAACTGCGCCCGCAGAACTCGCCCCCCAAGGCTCTGCAGGCGGCGATCACCAGCCGCGTGAAGATCATGGCGGGCATGGACATCGCCGAGCGCTACGTGCCGCAGGACGGGCACATCACGCTGCGCTTTGAGGGCCGCAAGATCGACATCCGCGTGAGCACGGTGCCCACGATCTACGGCGAGAGCGTGGTGATGCGTCTTTTGGACAAGCAGTCCATCACGCTGGACCTGGCGAGTTTGGGCATGGGTGAGGAGCACCGGCGAGAGATGGACCGGCTCATCGCCCTGCCGCACGGCATGGTGCTGGTCACGGGCCCCACCGGCAGCGGCAAGACCACCACGCTTTATGCCGCGCTCTGCAAACTCTACGACCCCAGCCTCAAGATCATCACGATCGAAGACCCGGTGGAGTACGAACTCACCGGCATCAACCAGATTCCCGTGAACCCCGACCGGGGCCTGAGTTTCGCCACCGGCTTGCGGTCGATCCTTCGCCAAGACCCGGACGTGGTGATGGTGGGCGAGATCCGCGACGCCGAAACGGCCGAGATCGCAGTGCGTGCCGCGCTCACCGGGCACCTGATCTTCAGCACGCTCCACACCAACGACGCGGCCAGCGCCATCGGCCGCCTGCTGGACATGGAGATCGAGCCGTTCCTCCTCGCCAGCGTCGTGGAGGGCGTGCTGGCCCAGCGGCTGGGGCGGCGCATCTGCCGCGCGTGCCGAGCGCCCGTGCCGATCCCCGAGGCCCTCCAGCACCGCATCCTGCCCGATGAGCGGCCGCTCTTTCCGAGCATGACCTCTTTTCGCGGCGTCGGCTGCAAGGAGTGCGAGAACAGCGGCTACCACGGGCGGCTGGGGTATTACGAACTGCTGACCATCACGCCGGCGATGCGGGCGGCCATCACGCAGGGCCGCACCAGCACGCCCGAACTCACCAAGACGGCCGATGCGAGCCACGTCTCGATGCGCCGCGACGGCCTAGTGAAGGCCTCGCGCGGCGAGACCACGCTCGAAGAGGTGCTGCGGGCCACGCAGGATGTGGAGGGGTAAGAAAATGAGCAAATCGCAAAGGGGCAAAGGGACAAATTCGGAGCGGAACACATACGTGCCGATGCGCCGTGCTGCTTTGTGCGACAGCGCTCCATTTGCCCCTTTGCCCATTTGCCATTTGGCCCTTTGAACTTGCCCACCTTCCGCTACATCCCGGCCACCACCGCCAACGGCCTGGCCGCGGGCGTGATCGATGCGCCCGACCGTGCCGCGGCGGTGCGCAGCCTGATCTCGCGCGGCATCACGCCGGCCAGTGTGGACGTGATGGCCGCCGGCGCTCCGGTGGCGAAGGCCTCGACCAGCGGCCCCGCTGCGCGCATCACGAGGCCCTCACCCCGGCGCGGCCGCGCCATGAACCTGGCCGAGACGGCCTCGTTCGTGAAAGAACTCGCCACGGCGATTCTCGCCGGCCTGCCGATGGTGCCCGCGCTGCGCACGCTCGCCAAGCAGGGCCGCACGCCCGCGCAGCGCGAGATGATCGCCCACCTCATCGCCGAGGTGGAGCAGGGCCGCACGCTGGCCGACGCCGCGGCGAGTTGGGGGCCGCCCTTCTCCGAACTGGTGGTGAACCTGATGCGCGCCGGCGAGGCCTCCGGCCGCCTGGGCGAGGTTCTGGAGCAATCGGCGGACCTCTTGGAGAAGGACCTGGCGCTGCGCCGGTCGCTCCTGGCGGCGACGCTCTACCCCGCGATCCTCGCCACGCTGGTGTGCGCCGCCGTGGCGGTGATGACCACCGTCATCATCCCGCGCGTGCTCGCGCCCCTCAAGGGCCAACTCAAGACGCTCCCCCTCCCCACGCGCATTGTCCAAGGCGCGGCGGAGTTCTTCGGCCAGTGGTGGTGGCTCATCATCCTCGCGCTGGGCATCGGCATCCTTCTGTGGCGCCGGGCCATGGCCACGCCCGGCCCGCGTCTGGCCATTGATTCGTTCACGCTCCGTGTGCCGGTGGTGGGGCCCTTGGTGCGCGATGCGCTCGTGGCCCGCTTTACACGCACGCTGGGCACGCTGGTGAGCGCGGGGCTGCCCGTGCTCTCGGCCCTGAGGCTCACGGGTGCCACGCTCACGAACCACGCCATGCGCGCCGCGATCCGCAGCGTGTGCGATCAGGTGTCGGCGGGCCGCACCATTGCCGAGCCGCTGGAGAAGGCGGGCCTCTTCCCGCCGCTGCTCGTGCAGATCGTGAGCCTGGGCGAGCGTTCGGGCAAACTGCCGCAACTGCTGCTGCAGGCCGCTGGTTCGCTCGACACGCGCACGGAGATGCGCGTGAAGGTTGTGACCAATATTCTCCCGCCGATCCTCGTGGTCATCGCCGCGGCGGTGGCGGGCGGGGTGGTGGCGGCGATCATCCTGCCCCTGCTGGACATGCAGGAGGCGATCCCGAAGTAGGGGAAGGCACGAAGGCACAAGGGCACAAGGGCACAAAGGCACAAAGGCACAAAGAACAGTTGCCGTCTAGCAAAGGATGACCATGAACTCCACCGCAGGGAATCTTGAGAAGCACCACTCTCGGGCCCGGTCCAGCTTTGTGCCTCCGTGCCTTTGTGCCTCCGTGCCTTCACGTGGCTTCACCATCGTCGAGATCATCGTGGTGATCGTGATCATCGGCATTCTCGCCACGCTCATCGCGCCGCGATTGCTCAGCCGCGTTGGTGACGCGAAGATCACCGCGGCCAAGAGCAAGGCCAACACCATCGCCACGTCGCTCCAGACGTTCATGCTGGATTGCGGCAGCCTGCCCGGCGGCGCGACGCTCGATGTGCTGATGAACCGCCCCGGCGACATTGATCCGTCGGCGTGGAAGGGGCCGTACCTGCAGAACAGCGAGCAACTGCTCGACCCGTGGGGCCAGCCCTTCATCCTGATCGTGCCGGGCAAGAAGAACGTGGACTTCGACATCGTCTCGTACGGGGCCGACAAGCAGCCCGGGGGCGAGGGCGACAACGCCGACGTGACGGCGCCGTGACATGACCATTCTGCCCACCACCATCCCGCTCGGCCGGGGGCATGTGCCTTCGAAGCCCCCTCCCAGAGGGAGGGGGTGGGGGGTGGGCGTGCCCGCTTCGCAACCTCTGGGTGCGCGCAGCGCGCAGGCGAAGGCATCGGCTCTGCCCCGCGCCTTCTCTCTCATTGAAGTCGTCGTCGTCATCATCCTCGTCTCCGTTCTCGCCGGCGTCACGCTGCCGCGCCTCACCGGCGGGGCAGCGCGGCGGGCCGAGCAGGAGGTCCGCGAGGTCGCTTCGCTGCTCTCGGCGCTGGCCCTGCGAGAGTCGCTCTCAGGAAGAGCCACCGCGCTCGCCTACGACACCGATGCCGCGGAACTCAGCGTGCTGGTGCGCGACCCCACGGACACGGGAGACGTGCAGGAGCGTGAGGCCGCCGACTGGTACATGCCGCCGCTCATCCGCCCGGTGCGCCTCACCGAGACCCGCGTGACGCGCCTCCTCGCCGACGGTGCGGCCTTCCCTCCCGGCTCGTTCCGCATCGAGATGCCCCAGGGCCAGGCCCGCCCCATGATCGACCTGCTCGTGCAACTCGCCTCGGCGAACTCCAGCGATGCCGAGCGCTGCTGGCAGGTCACGCTCGACCCCGGCCAGACCGCCGCGGCATCGCGGCCCCTTGCCGGCACCACCGCCTTCACGCCCACGCAGGCCGAGTCCATCGACCTCGACGCGGCGGGCCGGAGGACCACGCCGTGGTAACACGCTCTCGCCCCCCTTTCCGCCGAACCCCACGATCTTTTGCGCTGCTGGACGCGATCGTGGCATCGGTCATTCTCGGTTCGGCCCTGGCCACCATCATCGGCCTGGGCCAGCAGGCCATCAGCGCCCAGCGCACCGGCGAAGAGATCGCCGTCGCGTCCATGCTCGCCGATGAGCAACTCAACCTCGTGCTCGCACGCGGCCCGGACACCTACGCCAAGTCCTACCCGATCGAGGGCGCGTGCGATGCCCCCTTCGCGGCCTACCGCTTCCAACTCGCCTTCTCCGGCGGCACCGGCGGTTCGCCCTACAGCGTTTCGTGCGCCATCTTCTGGGGCGAGGGCGCGGCCGCGCGCTCGATCAACATCGAAACGCTCATCGCGGCCCGCACGGGTGCCGATCCGAACCCGGACCGTCAGCCCGAAGCCGCTGTGGAGCGGCCGCAATGAGCCGCGCCCGCGCGTTCACCATCGTTGAGATCATCGTGGCGAGCATCATCATCGCGATGATCGCGGGAACCACCACAGTGGTCATCTCGCGTTCGTTGGCCGCGAAAGACGCGTCCACCAGCCGCGCCGAGGCGTTCCAGCGGGCGACGACGGCCGCGGAGTTCATTGCTCGCGACCTGCGCAGCGTCGCGAGAGAGTCTGACCCTTCGCGTGTGCGGCTGGCCGTGGGCGATTCGGGCGCGGGCGCAAGCACGCTGCTCATGCTCGCCTCCGGGGCCAAGCGCCTGCGCCCGCAGAGCGATGTGCCCGAAGGGCCCGTGCACGCCGTGCAGTTCCGCCTCGGCCCCGCCGCCGCCACCGGCCCCGTTGCCGAGGGTTCAACGCTCTGGAGGCGCGTGGACCCTGTGCCCAACGAGTATCTGGATGCGGGGGGCGTGGCTTCGGCCCTCGTGCCCGGCATCTCGTCGCTGGTGATCGAGGCGGGCGATGGGGATACGTGGTCCACCACCTGGGACTCGGACACCGACGGCCTGCCCCATGTGGTGCGCGTGGCCGTGAGCGCCAGCGCCGGCGCCTCGCAGGCCACCCAGCGCACCGCCACGGCTCGCGTGGTCGTTGCGCTGGATCGCACACCCCTGCCCACGGGCCCGCTTGCTGCGCCGGCGGCCTCAACGGCCAGCACCCCGCAGCCTGCCACACAACAGCCCGCAGGCGGTGGCGGAACCACGCAGCCCGGCCAGGGGGGTGGCACGTTCACGCCCGGCGGCGGGGGCCAGCGTCCACCCGGCGGCGGGCCGGGTGGCCAAGGCGGTCCGGGCGGCGGAGGTCAGGTGCCACCCGGAGGCGGGCAAGGTGGCCAGCAGGGCCCACCCGGCGGTGGCGGCCAACCAGCACCCGGTTCGGGCACGCCCGGTCAACAGCCCCCAGGCCCCGGCACACCACCGCCCGGCGGCGGAGGCGGCAGGCCATGACCACACTGCGCTTCCTGAAGTCGCGCCGACGTGCCTTTGCCACGGCCCTGGTGGTGTGGGCCATCGGTCTGTCGATTCTGGTGCTGTCGGCCATCCAACTGGCCGCGTGGCGGCAGGCGGCGGATGGGCGTGAGGCGCTGGCCCGCGTGCGGGCCCGCTGGGCGGCCCGAGCGGGCGTTGAGGCGGTGATCGCCCGCTTGCAGGCCGAGTTTGATGCCGCGTCGCCCCTTGGTGCTCAATCGCTGGTGGCTTCACTCGCCACCGTCTCCACGGGCACGCTGCGTCAAGCGTCGTACGAGGTGAACCACGACACACCCACCGGGCGCGTGCTCGGCGTGGCCGATGCGGGCGCGAAGATCAACGTGAATGTCGCCACGTTCGACGACCTGATGTTGCTCCCAGACATGACCGAGGATGTTGCGGATGCCATCGTCGACTGGATCGACACCGACGAGGAGGTGAGCGAGGCGGGGGCCGAGTCCGAGTCGTACGGCGGCTTGGCGAGTGCGTACAGGACGCGCAACGCCCCCGTGCCAGACCTGGGCGAGATCGAGTTGGTCCTGGGCGTGCGGCGCGAGTATCTGTACGGCGCTGCGGCTCCGTCCGCGGGCCCCGTGCGGGCGAGCGCCGCCACCGACGGCTGGGCCAAGTTTCTCACCGGCTCGAGCATCGCGGGTGGCCTGAGTGCCAGCGGGCAGGAGCGGATCGACCTCTCCACCGCCGCGGCACAAGATGTCGTGGCCGCCGCCGGTGTGGACCAGACACAGGCCGAGGCCATCGTGAGCCACGCTTCGAGCGGCTCAGCCAGCATGGCCGACTTCATCCGCACCGACCTGGCAACGCTTGCGCAGGCGAGCGGCGGCACGACGCCGGGCCGGGCCCAGCCGTCCGCCCTGTCGCGCGATGAACTTGTCCAACTCCTGGCCGAGTGCACCATCGGCGACCCGGCCGTGCTCAACCCCGGCAAACTCAACGTGAACACCGCCGACGATGAGACGCTCGAATACCTTGCAGCCCTCTCGCCCACGCTTCGCGATGCGCTGGTGCTCTTCCGCGACCAGCAGGGGGGCGACATCGCGTCCATCGCCGACCTGCTCGACATCCCGCAGATGTCTCGCGATGCCCTCGCGGACCTCTTCCCCTTCATCGATGTCCGCAGCAACGTCTTCCACATGCGGTCCGTGGGCCGCGACGAAGCGACGGGCCTGAGCGTCGAACTGCTCGTCGAGGTCGATCGTTCGTCAAACCCTGTAGTCATCCGCTCGCTCGCTGCCCGATGATGGTGTTTTCCACGTCTCCTTGTTCCCCCCGGCAGCCCCGCCAACCCATGACCAGCACGCACGGCAGAGTTCGAGTCCCTGTTCACGGCCGCGTGGCCGTGGTGTACACGCAGGGCGACACCGCGCGCTTGCTGGTGCTGCGCCCCGGCAAGGCCCCGGTGGTGGAGAGCGCCACATCCCTGCCCGCGCTGGACAGGGCGGGCCTTGCTGCCGCGCTCTCGCGCGCCAAGCCCGCGGCGGTTGTCTGCCTCATCCCCGCGGGGCGTGTCGTGGTCCGCCCGATCAAGTCTCCGGCGCCCGAGGGCGATGTGGCCCACATCGCTGGCGCGCTCGACCTCGTGGCCGAGGCGGAGTTGAGCGGCTCGTACCTGTCCCATCGCCGCGCAGGCGCGGTGCTGCGTGGCACGGGCGATGCCCCCGGCGCCGTGCTGGCCTTGGGCTGGACCGGCGATGGCGCACCATCGCTGGCCGACCCCGTGCGGCAGCGCAGCGTGCCTGTCATCCACGTGCCTGAGCCCCTGGCCCTCGTCGCCCTCGCGCAGGCCGCCAGCGCGGGATGGGGTGCCAGCGTGCAGCCCGCATCGGGCCTGCTCACGCTGTGCACGCGCGCGGGGGGCCACCCGACGCTCCGCGTTCATCGCGAAGACCCGGAAGACACGGCCGGCTGGGCCGCGCTCGTGCAGGGCCAACTTGCCGGGCTTGGAGACGCGGCCGCACTGGAGCACGACCGCTCCGGCCTGCACCTTGACCCCGCGGGATCGCTGGCGACTATCTCCGGCGCTTCCACCGACGCGGCGTGGCTTGGCGAGTTCGGGCTTGCCCTTGGGGCGGCACTGGCGTGCACCAGCCCCGACCCCGGCCTTCACTGCGCCTGCGCAATGACCCCCAGCGCGCCGGTGCCCTATCGCCCGGCCATCGTCCGAGCCGCGGAGATTCTGGCCGTGCCAGGGAGGGCCGCGACCGTCATCGGCGTGTGCGTCGCCATTGCCTTGCTCGGCCCGCTGGGCCTGGCCGTGGCCCGCCATCAGGTGCTCAAGGGCCACGCGGCCGCCAGCGGCGAGGACGATTCCGAGAGTCTGGCCGCGCAGAAGCAGGCGGAGATGTACCAACTGCTGAAGGACCGGCGCTGGCCCATGACCAAACTCCTGGCCGACCTCACGGCCTCGATGCCGCAGGGCGTGACCCTCGAAACACTCTCCCTGGAATACGGCAAGGACGTGCGCGTCACCGGCCTCGCGGATTCGACCGACCTCGTCAGCCAATGGCGCGATGCGATCAACCGCTCGCGGGTTTTCGATAATGCCCGTGCGCCCTCAATCGATTCGTCGCGCTTTGAACTCACCGCCCGCGTCGCCCAGCCCTTCGGCGCTGCCGGCGCGCTCGCGGCCCGGAGCACGACCTCGCCGGTGACGGCGGCCGTACCAGCACGGCCGGCTCCACAAGCCAGCGCACCAGAACCCGCGCCAGGCCGCGGGTCCGGCGGCACCGGGCGCGCTGGCGCAGCCCCCGCCTCGCCAGCCACCGCCACGCCCAAGGTGCCGGTGATGCCCGGCGCACTCTCCGATGGCCAAATCGAGACCATGGACCTTGCGACGGCCACGCGCGAGTGGGGCCAGCGCAAGGCCGCGGCGGGCAGGCCGGGCGTGAGCGAGGCCGACAAGCAGCGGCTCTTGGCCGAGGCAGAGAAGCTTCAGGCCCGGCGGCGCACACTGCAAAGTGCTGGGGGTGGGCAATGAGCATGCTCCTCGCCCGTTTTCGTGCCCTCCCGCGGGCGGGCCAATGGCTCACGCTTCTCGTGCTGTTCATCGTGGCCTTCTTCGCGGTGATTGATCCCGTGCTGGCGGCGCGGCAGCGCTACGCCGTGGAGGCCTCGCGGATCGAGGCATCGCTGCGTGCCAAAGCCCAGGTGCGCGCCCGCGTGGCCGACAGCGAGCGTGTGGTGGCGCAGGGTGCCACGGTCTTCGGGCAGCCCAATGTGCCTTCCCCCAGTGTCGAGAGTTCCGCCGCGTTCGAGGGGCGCATCAACCAGGTCTTCGCGGCGGCGAAGGTGAACCCGCGCATCACCTATCGCGAGTCTGCATCGCTCATGCCCGACCCGCCGCGGGCCCTCGCGGGCGACCGCCAACTCGACCGTCTCGTCGCCGAACTCTCGTTTGAGACCGACGTGCTCTCGCTGGTCTCGATCCTCAAGGACCTGGAGCACGCCCGCGAAGTGGCCAACGTCTCCAAGGTTTCCCTCCGCAGGCAAGGCGGCGGTGGTGGCCGCAAGGCCGGAGATGCGGGTCCGCTGGTGGTCAACCTCACCGTTGAAGCGTGGGTGCTTGCCGGGCCACGGGCCGCGACCCGTTCCGTGGCGGATGGCGCGGTCGGAAGGGTGGGCGCACCATGATGCCCGCATCCGATCTGGTCGGTGTCGTGCAGGACCTGTCCGCGCCCGCCCGCCGTCTGGGCACGCTGGCGATCGCCGCGATTGTGGCCACGCTCATTCTGCTGGCCTTGTGCGCCTGGCCGCTGTTGCCCGCGCTCACCGCCGCGCCGGGCCGGTCTCCCTCGCCGGTTCCGGCGGAGGTGCTCGCCAAGTCGCAGACGGACTTTGACGCGGCGATTGCTCAGGCGGCCGACCGCATCAACGCGCGGGCGCCCTTCGGCGCCGTGCGCGTGCCCGAGAAGGAGGCACCCAAGCCGGCGGTTGCGGCGAGGTACGCCGGCCCCGCGCTGGTGGGCATGGCCGCCGATGAGGCGTGGTTTGCCGACGGCAAGCGCGTGAAACTCGGCGCGACCGACTTCGGCGTTTCCGTGCTGGCACTCGATCCGCCGTGGGGCGCCAGGGTGCTCTGGAGCGGGGCGGAGTTCAGCGTGTCGCTCTTTGACCGCAACCCCCTGAACCTCTCCCAGCCGATGAGCGTCTGGCAGGGCGCGCCGCCGCCCGCGCCGATCACCCCCCCCAGCCCACCCAAACCCGCGACGGCACCGGCACCCGTGCCGGGCAACCCGCCGCCCGGCGCGGCGAACGCTCCCCCGCCCCAGCCCCAGACCTTCCCAGTTCCTGCGCAGGGTTTTCCGGTTCCCCCACCGCCACCCGCAGACGGCGACGGCGACAACCAGCAACCCGCGCCGCCACCACCGCCACCGCCCGCCGACCCCGAGCGCCGCTCCGGCGCCAACCCATGAGAGCCACGATGACCCCTGCCACCTCGCCTCATCTTCGCGACACCCGGCGACGCACCGCCTGCACACTGCTCCTGGCCGCGGGCTCGCTCGTGCCGGTGCAATTGGCGTGGTCGCAGGAGGCCAAGCCAGCGGAAGCACCGCCCGTCGCTGCGCCGCAGAGCCCGGAGCCCCTCGCCGACGCGGACGTCAAAAAGGTCGCCCCGCCGGCCGACACGTTTGACACGCTCGGCCGGCGCATCAAGGCCACCGAACCCGCAATCCTCGCCTTCAAGTCGGCCGCGGTGAGCGAGTTGATCCCCTTCATCGTGGAGAGCACCGGCAAGGTGGTGATGCCCCAGCAGGACGTGCTGGCCCGGCGCGTGACGATTGTCTCCGACCGCCTTGTGCCGCGCGATCAGGCCCTTGATCTGGTCTTTCTCGCTCTTCAGCAGGTGGGTGTGGGCGTGGTCGAGACACCGACGCTCATTCTGCTGCGCGATCAGGCGGAGATTGACCGCCAGAACGTCCCCGTCATTACGCCCGATCAATCGACGCTGGAGCGTCAGGACCAGGGCACCGTGGCGCAGAAGGTGTTCGGCCTGCGGGCGGGCAACGCCACCACCATCGGCGAGATCGTGAAGGGCAACCTTCCCGACTACGCCAAACTCGTTGTTGATGCCGACTCCAACCAGATCATCATCACCGCGCCCGTCGCGCTCCTGCAGCGCATGGAGCGCCTCATCGCCTCGCTCGACCGCCCCAGCGCGGCGGGACTCGTCTCCGAAACCTTCCACCTGAAGTACGCCGATGCCGATCAGGTCGCCGCAAACATCCGCGAACTCTTCGGCGATGCCAGCAATCGGACCACGACCGGTACGCAACCCGGCATCGGCGGGGGCGGCGGGGGCCAGAACAACCCGTTCCGCCAGTTTCTCGGTGGCCAGGGTGGTGGTGGGGGCGGTGCCGCGCCGGCGTTCGGGCAGCCCGCCGGTGGTGGCGGCGGCGGGAATCAGGCGGGTGCGCGCAACGCGAGCGCGAGCACCGGCGCACTTGGCAACATCCGTGTCACCAGCAACCGCCAGCAGAACGCCGTCACGGTGCTGGGCGAACCCGCCATCGTGGACAAGATCCGCAAGCAGGTGAACGACCAGTGGGACGTGGCCGTGCCGCAGGAGGCCGTGGTGCCGCGCGTGTTTGAACTCAAGCACGCGGACCCGATCAAGGTGCGCGACACGCTGGAAGGCCTGTTCGGCGTCTCCGCGGCTCGCAGCGTGGGCGGCCTCTCGCAGGGCGTGGGCCGCCTTGCGGGGCAGTTTTCGTTCCAGGCCATACCCGAGGCCCAGCAGATCGTGGTGGTGGCCAAGAGCCCCGACAACCTCGACATCATCGAGCGCATCATTCAAGACCTCGACCAGCCGCGCACCACCGGCATGCCCCGCGTCGTCGATCTCAAGCACGCCATCGCTGAAGACCTGGCCGAGCAGGTGAACGCGCTCCTGGCCCAGGAGGGCACGCTCGCGGCCGTCCGGCGAGTGAGCAACGACCTCTCATCCAGCGCGAGCGCGGGCCTCTCGCCCTTCAGTTCAACGTCGGTCACGCCCACGGGCGACGGAGGCTTCTCGCAGTCCACCACCACCCAGCCCCAGTCGCTCCAGTTCTGGTGGCAGCGGGCCCGCCCGCCCACCGACAGCACCGGCGCGTCCACGCTGGTGTCCAAAATCCGCGTGGTGCCCGTGCAGCGCTCCAACTCGCTCATGGTGCTCGCGCCAGCCGAGTTTGCCGATGCCGTCATCAGCCTCATCAACCAACTCGACCGGCCCGGCCGCCAGGTGCTGATCTCGGCGATCATCGCCGAACTCAGCAACGAGGACGCGTTGGCTCTGGGCCTGCGGTTCAGCAACACTGCCATCACGCCCACGAACCCAGACAACGCCATCGGCTTCAACCCCGGCGCAGTCATTCCCGGCGGGCCGACCGCCGCGAACCAGGTGCTCGGCGGCGTCAAGAACGACATCCTGCCGGGTCTGTTTGATACGTCGGTGCTCAACGTGGGTGTGAACATCAACGCGCTGCTGCAGGCCCTCGACCAGAAGACGAAGGTCACGGTGCTCTCCGAGCCGCGCATCTACACCGGCGACAACATCGAGGCCACGTTCTTCGACGGGCAGGACATCCCGTTCATCACCAACTCGGAGGTGAACAGCCAGGGCAACCTGACGCAGAGTTTCGACTATCGCGCCGTGGGCATCCAGCTGCGGGCCCGCCCGCGCATCACGCCCGAGCGAGATGTGGACATCAAGATCAACGTGCAGTTGTCCAGCATCGTGCCAGGCCAGACGCTCTTCGGCGGCTTTGTGGTGGACCGGCGTGAGACCACGACGCAGTTGATCGTGAAAGACGGGCAGACGGTGGTCATCTCCGGCATCATGCGGACGGAAGACTCCGACATCAAGCGCAAGGTGCCGATCCTGGGCGATCTGCCCATCCTTGATCTCATCTTCTCATCCGTTGAGAAGACCAAGACCACCACCGAACTGGTGGCCTTCATCACGCCCATCGTGGTCGAGAACCCCACGGATGCGGACCGCGTGAACGAGACGGAGCGCCAGCGCCTGGATCAACTCCGCGAGAAACTCGCACCCGCCGCCCCGAAGTAGTCGCCGTGTGCGGCGGTCCGCTTCCGGTTAGCATCGCGCCTTGATGCACCCGCTCCGCAAGATCGTTGTCGGCCTCGCGCTCACGCTGGGCCTCGCGACCGCCTGCGTCTCCGAGCGCCTCGGTTCTCCGGCCGCCCGGCCGGGCACCGTCGGACTGCCCTCCGACGCGGCTTCCGGGTCAGACCCGGCCTCGTCCGCCCTCCAGCCCGACCGAGCACGCTTCTCTCTCCGCCCCGTCGGCCAGATTCCTTACGATGGGCTCACCCTTCCGTTGGTGTCGCCCGACGGCCTCCGCCTCGCCTCTCAGGTCGGTGAGACCCCATCGGCCGGGCTCCTCCTGGCCCGGCAGCCAGACCCCACGTGGCGGGGCGGGCAGGTCGCGGTCTTTGACCTCACCGGCCCGCGTCCCGTCGCCCTCCTGCCCTCGCAACCGCTTCCCAGCGGCCTGTTGCTGGGGCGGAGCGCAGACGAAACCGGTTTTCTGGTCGAGGTTCCCGGCCTTGACGGCGCATGTTCCATCGGGCGGGTGCGATGGCCGTCGGCCCAGCCAGCCCCGGCCGCGAATGCCCCCGTGATCGAGGTGCTTCTTGACGACGGCTCGTGCAGCACCGATGCCGTGCTGGTAGATGACCGCCTGTTGGTCGTTGCCCGCCGCCCGCTGGCCGCTCCGGGCGTGTCGCCTGACGACGCGGTGCCTCCTGACCAGCCGCGTTTCGAGTTGGCCCTCTTCACACGTGGCGACCCCGATCCAGCCGTCCTCGGCGTGCCGGGTCGAGACGTGCGGTTTCCCCTGGTCTCGCCGGACCGCGCGTTCGTGGTGTGCATGCTCATCGACCCGCTGGGCCGAGAACCCACCGAGGCAGGAGTCGTCCGGTTGGACCCGGGTGGCCCGCGGCTGGTGGCCCGCGTGCCCGCGGGCTGCGGCCGTGGCTTGGACGCGGCGCATCAGGCGATTGTGGCGGCGCCCGCGTTGCCGCCGCGTGTGAACCGTGCGGAGGTGTCATGGTTTGCTCTGGCGGAGCCAGGGTTGGCCACGATCAACGCGGCCCAGCCCGGCCCGCCGGTGCGTGAGCGCGGCGTGCTGGCCGCCCTGGCGATCACCGACACGCTGCAACTCATCGCGGGCGCCGGCGAGGCCCGGCAACGCCCGTGGCCCGCACGGGCGGATGCGGTGGTGACGGCGGGTGTGGCGGTTTGGCAGGGGGCCTGCCTGCCGCGTGCCAGCGGCCTGGGCCGTGCGTTGATGCTCGTGCCCAGCGCTGGGGGCCCGCCCTTTGAGTTTCGGGGCACAATCATTGAGTTTGGGAAATGACCGGATGCCGGCGGGCCCGTGGGGCTGGGTAGGGGACATATCCGGCTTGGCGCGATTCTCTGGTTTTTGACGCGATTTGCTTGACGCTTTGCGGAGCGTGATGTAGATTTCGGTGTCGTGTCGGTTTTTCCGTCGTGTCATGATTCGGACATTTAGGGAAGGAAGGGATTCACGTGAAAAAGAATGTGATGAGCGGTATCGTTGCTGTTGCCAGCCTTGCTGGGACGGCCGGTTCGGTCCTTGCACAGAGCCCCGTGGCTGCGCCGACTTCGGCTCAGCGGTACGAGGTTCGCTACCTTGTCGAGCGCTTCGACCTCATGGGCGCGCTCATTGACCAGGGCGTCACCAGCCAGTTTTTCGCCGGCGTGGCCAACCCCTCGGGCGGTGGCAACCTGGTGAAAGTGGGTGGCGGCACGTTCCAGAGCGACGTCTCGGTCGGTCGTGTGGATATCACGATCCAGTCTCGGGTCGGCATTGTCGCGGGCACCCACAACCAGAGCAACCTCGGGATTTCGCGTTTGGGCGGTGCGGGCAGCGCAACCACCGGCTTCCGCATGACCTTCACCGACATCGTGTCGCGTGACAAGACCCTGAGCCAGGGCACGCTCGCCCGCGGCGACACGGGCACGGGCCCCGCCACCGGCGGCGGCAACAACTTCGGCATGTACGCCCCGATGCGTGGCACGTTCCCGGGTTGGGGCCCCAACAACCAGGGCGATAACCTCGCCTCGGTCAACGGCAGCCTGAACAATCCCGCCACCGGCACGCTGGCCATGTTCAATGCCACCGGCGGTCGGACGGTGAACTTCGGGTCACCGGGCACCACGTCCGACAACTTCAACGGCTCCGGCGCTCCCGCCGGCGTGGGCACGCTGAACGCCGAAGGCACGGCCTTCGTCGGTCCTGAGTTGGAGTTCGCCAACTACTACAAACTCACCTACACCCCCCGCGAGGACCTGACCGCTCAGGGCTTCCGCAGCATCAACGTGGCGGTCTTCGCCCAGAGCGCCCGCTACATCTTCAACTACAACGGCAGCGGCCAGGCCTCCAACGGCGCGACCGCCCTCATCGGCGATCAGTCCTTCACCTTCTTCGTCCCCACCCCCGGGGCCGCGGCGGTGCTCGGTCTGGGCGGCTTGGCGATCGCTCGCCGCCGCCGCGCCTGAGTGGTTTGAGTCTTTCGTGAATTGATGCGGGCAGGCTCGCCCGCTGAGAGAATCACGTGTTTCTTCCGAGGGCCCCGTTCGCAAGAGCGGGGCCCTTTTGCGTGCGCTCTGGGTGATGTACGGTGTTTGAAAGGTATTCTTTGTGGGTTCTCGCTCACAATCACGCAGATTTCTGGCACGAAAATCGTTGTGGGGACTTGAACTCCGGTGAAAACTGAGGCATGTTTGCACCAGCGTCAAGCGGTGCGCGTTCCGCCCTGTCTATGGCGCGACATTTAGATGAGAGGAGAGAGTGATGAACAGGAATCTTGTTCGTGGCGTTTTGTCTCTTGTTGGCGTCGCGGGCCTCGCGTCCGCTGCCAACGCTCAGGCCCCGGCTTCGGCCCAGGTTTGGGACGTTCAGTTCGTCGTGGATCGGCACGTGCCGAGCCAGACCGACGTGACCACCCTGGTGAGCATCACCATGATGGCGCGGGTCTCGATTCTCCCGAACGGGTCGGCCTCAGGCACGACGAACTTCGGTGTGAGTCGCGTGGGCGGTGCCAACGGCACCCTCTTCATTCAGGCCTCCGACACCGCGGCGACTGTGGACCCCGTCCCCAGCATGTTCGCTCGCGGCCTGTCGTCGGTCGGTCTCGATGCGGGTAACAACCCCCTCGCCGGCCACTTCTCGCCCTTCCGCGGCGCGTTCGCTCCGGCCGGCAGCGGTGGTCACAACACCGACGCCAGCAACGGCATCTTCTCGAACGTCGCGGTCACGACCTCGCGTCTGACCTCGATCGTCGGCAGCCGCCAGACGAACTTCGACGGCAGCCTGCTGGGCGTGGGTGACTACGTGGCCATCTACACCTGGGACTTCATCCCCAAGGACGCGGCCGCTCGCGCGATCACGGTCACGGTCTCCGGCCTGTCCGGCCGTTACCTGTTCCGTGATGACCGTGGTGCCAACCCGGTCGGCAACGCCTCGGCTGCCCCCCAGGTCAACCTCCCCAACCAGACTTTCCAGTTCCGCGTGCCCACCCCGGGCGCCGCGGCGGTGCTGGGTCTGGGCGGTCTGGCCATCGCTCGCCGTCGCCGCGCCTAACCCGCGTCGATGGGCCAAGTTGATCAGTTCACTCCCTCCCTTCGTGGGGGGTCTGTCAGAACTTGATTCCGAAGGGGATGTTGCGAGAGCAGCGTCCCCTTTTTCGCGCGCCCGCAAGGCAAGCGGCCCAGCACCTTGGTCCGCGGCCCTTGACCCCCAAACCGGGTGTTTTTTCTTGGGTGTGGCGTTCCGCGTGTGGGTGCCCAGGTGAGGAATCCACAAAATGGACGGGATATGATAGGGATATGGCGATGTGGTCAATCGCCCCGTAGCGGCCCCTGGGGCGTTTCAAACGTCAAGAACTGGTCATCTTTCCAATCTTTTTGAGAACACGGCTTGCAAATGAGCGGGCACAGCGCATGATTGTGGCGTAGGTCGGAGTGGACTATCCTGCCTTGTTCATACGTCATCAACCCTTTGAGAGAGGTTTGAGGAGAGGAATCATGAAGAATTCAACCGTTCGTGGTCTCGTGAGTGTCGCTGCCTTGGCCACCTTGGCTGGCACGTCTTTCGGCCAGTTCACCCAGTCCGCGGCGGCGCCGACCTCGGCCCAGCGTTGGGAGACGGGCTTCATGATCGAGCGGTTCGCGCCGGACGGCACGACGCTCCTCTCGACCAACTTCATGAGCAACATCGCGTCGCTCAACCAGCCTATCGCCTACGCGACGAACGTCTCCGTGGGTCGCGTGGACATCACGTACATGGGCCGCGTGGGTATTCTCGCCAATTCGGCGGGCACCGTGAACTTGGGTATCAGCCGCCTCGGCGGTGCGGGTTCGGCCACCAGCGGCGGTCGCATCACGTTTGTGGATGCCATCTCGCAGGGCGCGGGCCTGAACCAGGGCACCGTTGCTCGCGCTGGCACCGGCGACGGCACTGCGGCTGGCGGCGTGCCCAACACCGGCATGTTCAAGCCCTTCCGTGGCGCGTTTGCTGGCTTCTCGCCCGCGTCCAACGGCGCGAACACGGATGCGTCCAACGGCGCTCTGTCCAACACGGCGACGGGCGCTCCCGTGGCCTTCAACTTCACGGGTGGCCGCACCGTGAACTTCGGCGCTGCGGGCGAGGTGCCTGACAACTTCAACGGATCCGGCGGTCCCGCTGGCGAGGCCACCATCGACGGCACGACCCTCTCCGGCGACTTCGTCGGCTACTACAAACTCTCCTACTTCCCCCGCGAGGACTTCTCTGCGAACCCCTTCCGTCTCATCAACGGCAGCGCGGCGGGCCAGACCGGCCGCTACATCTTCAACTACAACGGCGCGGGCCAGGCCTCCAACGGTGCCAGCTTCAACATCCCGGTCACGAACTTCGCGTTCGCTGTGCCGACCCCCGGCGCGGCAGCCTTGGTCGGGCTCGCTGGTGTCGCGGTTCTCCGCCGCCGTCGCCAGGCCTGATGCTCGGAATCAGGTTCGTTTGTAGGCAAACCTCTCAAGGGGCCCCGGACTTCCGGGGCCCCTTCTTTTTTTGCCGCGTGCAGCGGTTCGCCCAACGAGGCCGCGGCGCAAGCCGCGGCTTTCTCGGTGGCGGCAGGCGGAAAGCCGGGGCTGGCGCCCCGGCCTCGTTGGCATTGCCGGTATCCGGCTAGGGCGAGGTTCACTCAATACCGCGGCACGCCAGGGTCGATGTCAATGGACCACAGGTCAATCCCGCCCACCAGCGAGCGAGCGTTGGTGAAGCCCACCTGCCGCAGGGCGTAGGCCACCCGCAGCGAGCGCACGCCGTGGTGGCAGTGGATGATGATCGGACGTGCGCGGTCGGACTCTTCGCCTTCCAGTTCGTCGCTGCGCTCCAGCACGCGCTCCATGGGGATGTGGACCGCACCATCGATGCGGCACAAAGCCCACTCGTCATCACGCCGGCAATCCACCAGCAGCGGCCGCGCAGGGTCGGCCTGCGGCAGGCTCAGCAGGTGCCGCGCCTCGCGCGGTGAGACCTCCAGCCCATCCTTCACCGTGTAGCCGACGGGCAGACCCCGGCCATCCAGAGGCGGCGGGGGTGGTTGTTGGCGCGGGCTTGGCGGAGTGGGCGGCATCGCCCGAGCGTAGACGCGGCTGCGGCGGGCCGCGCCCATCATGGCTTGGCGGGCTGGTCGGTCCGTATCCATTGGCCGTCTTTGAACACCCAGTAGCCCGGTGGCACCGCGGCTGGGGCTTGGGGGCGTGCGGCGGTGGGGGTGCTGGGGGTGGCGGCCAGCGGCGCATCCGGCGCGGGTTGTGGCGCCGGCTGTGGGGCGGGCAGGCTGGGTGGAGGTGTGGCTGGGTCCCAGCCGCCGGGCACCCACGCACCCTCCTTGAAGAGCCAGTACCCCTCGGGCACCGGCACGTCCGGCGCGGACCGAACCCGCGGCGGCATGGTCAGATCGCTCGTGCCGTCCGCCGCGGTGGGCGCGGACATGGCCGCGGACCAGGTTGCGGGCGCCCGTTTCTGCGGGCGGTCGGGGTTGTCGGGCGCGTGGGCGGAGTCGAAGGGTGAGGCCAGCAGGGCCCGGACGGGCATGAGGCCCAGGTCAAACGCGGCCCACATCGGTGCCGCGAACCCCTCGATGATCTCCTGACCGCCGGAGTCTCGGGTTGAAAGGTCCATGGCTGAGTCGGCGGTGGGGTACTCGCTGCGCTGGCGGGCGAGCGTGTCGGTGGAGGAGAGGGTGAGCGGGGTGTAGGTGGGCTGGTGGGCAGCGCTGTCGAGTGGTACGGAGAAGCGGGCGACGGCCCAGTGGTCGCGCGAGAAGGAGTTGGCCGCGAGCGACGGTGGGTCGGGCGAGCCCACGCGCGCGGTGCGGATGCCGGTGGGCGTGTCGGGCGTCAGCGCGGGGAGCGTGGCGCTGTCGCCCAGCGCGTTGGAGTTGTTCTGCGGCGCGAAGCAGCCGGGCAGGGCGCACGCGGCGACGAGCGCGAGGGCGGCGGCGGCCGGGTGGGTGGTGGGGTGCGTGCTCGGGTGCGGGGCGCGCGAGGCTGCGTGCATGATGGCGATGGTACGGCGCGTGCGCGCCCCGCTGGCCCGGTGCGGTACACTTCGCACCCGTTGGCCAGCCAGAGGGCTGAAGCGGGGCGAGGGGCCCTTTCCGCGTGGCAGATTTCCTTCAGACGCTGATCACCGCCGTGGCCGTGGGGAGCCTGTACGCGCTGATCGCGCTGGGCTACACGATGGTGTACGGGATCCTGAAGTTCATCAACTTTGCCCACTCGGACATCGTGGTGCTGGGTGCCTGGATCAGTTACACGCTGGCGGGAAAACTGCTTGCGGGGCAGGCGCCCGGCGAGCCGATTGCGTGGTGGGTGGGCGGCGTGATTCTGGTGGCGGCGATGGCGGGGTGTGCCCTGGTGGGCTTCACCGTGGAGCGGCTGGCGTACAAGCCGCTGCGCAGGGCGCCGCGGCTGAACGTGCTGATCACCGCCATCGGCGTGAGCCTGCTCCTTCAGAACACGGGTCAGTTGCGGTGGGTGTTCGGCACACAGCCCGCGTCGATGCCCGCGCTGTTGCCGGATGTGACCTTGGCGACGGTGGCGGGCGTGAAACTCTCGCTGATCGACGTGGTGATCACCGCGACGGCGGTGGTGCTGATGACGCTGCTGCAGGTGCTGGTGTTTCGGACCAAGATCGGCGCGGCGATGCGGGCGGTGAGTTTCAACACCGATCATGCCGCGCTGATGGGGATTCCGGTGAACCGCGTGATCTCGATCACGTTCGTGATCGGGACGGCGCTCGCGGCGGCGGCGGGGTTTTTGATCGCGATGAAGTATCCGGGGTTGAACCCGCCCGCGCACGAGATCTGGGTGCTCTTGGGGCTGAAGGCGTTTGTGGCGGCGGTGGTGGGGGGGATCGGAAACATTCGGGGGGCCGTGCTGGGGGGGTTTTTGATCGCCACGCTGGAGCAGTTCGGGGCGTTTTACATCAGCAGCAGTTTCAAGGATGTGTACGTGTTTGCGCTGCTGATCGTGGTGCTGCTGGTGAAGCCGACGGGCTTGCTGGGCACGCCGGTGAGAGAGAAGGTGTAGCGGGAGAGTCCTGGGTCCGTGACTTTGTCTGGTGTCTGAAGTCTGGCGTCTGGAGTCTATCTTCTGTCCGCACTCACCGATCAATCTCGACTCCTCAGGCCCGGCGCGGCGGGGGCGATGCTGCGCTCGCTGCTGCCGCTAATGGTGATGGTCGCGGTCGCGCTGGTGATGGAACTGGTCGTGTCGCCGGGCGTGGGGAAGTTCTACACGAAGATCTTCGCCGACATCGCCGTGGCGGTGGTGCTGGCGGTGAGCCTGACGATGGTGAACGGCTTCACCGGGCAGTTCTCGATGGGGCACGCGGGCTTCGCCGCCGTGGGGGCGTACGCCGGGGCGGGGATCACGTTTTACGGTTCGTTGCTGCTCTGGGGCGAGTACACGGAGCGGACGGGATTCCTGAACGCCGGTGAGTGGTTGTTTGCCGGTTCGTGCGTGGCGGGGGGTCTGGTGGCCGCGGCGCTGGGGTATGTGGTGGGGTTGCCTTCGCTGCGGTTGCGGGGCGATTATCTGGCGATCGTGACGCTGGGCTTTGGCGAGATTGTGCGTGTGCTGCTGCAGCAGACCAACGCGCAGATGTACGAGGCTGATGAGGTGCGTGCGGCGGGCGTCGCGCAGTTGTGGCCGCCACCCTTGGGCGGCGCCCAGGGCTTCAGCGATGTGCCCAGTTACACGAACCTGTTCTGGGCCTTCCTGTTCGCCGGGCTGACGATGCTGGTGGCGTACCGGCTGAAGCAATCCAGCACGGGGCGGGCGATGCTCTCGATCCGTGAGAACGAGATCGCGGCCCAGAGTTGCGGTGTGAACGCCACGGCCCTGAAGGTGCGGGCGTTCGTGATCGCGGCGTTCTTCGCGGGGATCGCGGGCAGCCTCATGGCGCACCAGACGGTGCTCAGCCCCAAAGACGCGGGCTTTCAGAAGAGTTTCGAGATCATCATCATGGTGGTGCTGGGCGGGCTGGGGTCGATCTCGGGCGCGGTGCTGGCCGCCGTGATCCTCACGGCGGTGCAGTTTTACCTGCAGGAATACGCCGAGTACCGGATGATCATCTACTCGCTGCTGCTTATCGGCATGATGCTGGTGCGGCCGCAGGGGCTGTTTGGCGTGAAGGAAGTGTGGGAGTTGCGGCGGCGTGGGCGGCGGGTGGGGGGTGGCGCGTGAGTGATGCGCAGCCGCTGCTGGATGTGAACGGGATCGGCATCGCCTTCGGCGGCTTGAAGGCCGTGCAGGATTTCACCCTGCGCATCCCGCGGGGCGGGCTGCACGGATTGATCGGGCCCAACGGCGCGGGCAAGACGACCGCGTTCAACTTGCTCACCGGCGTCTACCGCACGCAGACGGGGAGCATCCGGCTGGACGGCGTGCGGACGGACCACCTGAAGCCGCACCAGATCGCCGCGGCGGGCCTGGCGCGCACGTTCCAGAACATCCGCCTGTTTGCGGAGTTGACGGTGCTGGACAACGTGCGTGTGGCGTGCCACGTGCGCGGGCACCACGGCCTGGTGGGCACGTTGATGCGTCTGCCGGGGCATGTGGGGCAGGAGCGGGCGATGGCCGCGCGAGCGCGGGAGATGCTGGACGTGTTCGGGCTGAGGGATCGTGAGCACGAGCAGGCGAAGAACCTGCCGTATGGGGATCAGCGGCGTCTGGAGATCTGCCGCGCCTTGGCGACGGAGCCGAAGGTGCTGCTGCTGGATGAGCCCGCGGCGGGCCTGAACCCGCAGGAGACCGCGGAGTTGGCCCGGTCGATCGTGGCGCTGAGGGATCGGTTCAAGATCGCCATACTGCTGATCGAGCACGACATGGGCCTGGTGATGGAGATCTGCGAGCGGATCACGGTGCTGGATTACGGGATCACGATCGCCCACGGAAGCCCGAGTGAGATTCAGGCCAACCCGAAGGTGGTGGCGGCGTATTTGGGTGAACCGGAGGAATCGGAGAAGGCACTGGGCACTGGGCACTAGGCACTGGTGCCGGACCGGCGCTCCTCCGCCGCTTGGATTTGAGATTTGTTGATTTGAACTTTGAGTTTTCCGTATGCCCCTCCTCACCGTCTCCAATATCGATGTTTCGTACGGCGCAGTCAAGGCCCTGCGCGGCGTGTCGCTCTCGGTGGAGCAGGGGCAGATTCTGACGCTCATCGGGTGTAACGGTGCGGGCAAGAGCACCACGCTGCGGGCGGTTTCGGGCATGGTCAAGCCGCGCTCGGGCTCGATCCGGTTTGACGGGCAGGAGATTGTCGGTGTGCCGCCGCACGTGCTGGTGCAGCGCGGCTTGGTACACGTGCCCGAGGGGCGGGGGATCTTCGCGAACCTGACGGTGGAAGAGAACCTGGCGCTCGGTGCGTACACGCGGCACGACACGGCGGGTATCGCGGCGGATCGCGAGATGGCGCTGGGCATTTTCCCGCGTGTGCGCGAGCGGCTGAAGCAGGTCGCCGGCACGCTCTCCGGGGGCGAGCAGCAGATGCTGGCGATTGCCCGCGGCCTGCTCAGCAAGCCCAAACTGTTGCTGCTGGATGAGCCCTCGCTGGGCCTTGCCCCGCAACTGGTGCAGACGATCTTTGCGACCATCCGGCAGATCAACGCGCAGGGCGTAACCGTGCTGCTGGTGGAGCAGAACGCGCACATGGCGCTGCGGGTGGCGCATCAGGCGGTGGTGCTGGAGGTGGGCGCGGTGCGGATGGCGGGCGCGGCGAAGGACTTGGCCCAGAGTGATGAGGTGCGCAAGGCGTATCTGGGGCACGGCTAGCGGGCGTGGAGAGTGGTTCGTCGATGGAGCGACGGGTGATCGAGCCGGGAATGGACACTTTGGCTACGGGCGGCGGTGGGGCCAGCGCGGGCGAACCGCCAGACGGGGCGACGATTCTCTCGATCGCCGCGGCGGCCCTGCGCGACGAGGAGGCTCGTTGGCAGGTGGAGCAGGCCGCGCGGGGGCTGGATTCACTCAGCGAGGTCGAGATTCACTCTGTGCTGGCCGCGGGGCTCGCGAACGGGTGCGGTGGCGTGCTGTGCGAACAGCCGTACCCGGCCCAGTGGCGGGGGAAGAAGGGGCGGCGCAAGGTGTTGCCGGAGGAGAGCGAGCGGCAGAGATGCGATTTGGTGATTGTGCCGCGCGGGGCGACGGGGCTGGGCGACTCGCTGCGGGAAGCCAGAGCGGTTGAGGCGATCCAGCGAGAAGTGGCGGGCACGTTGTACGAAGGACTGGCAACCCAGGCACCCCTGGAATGCACACAGGGCACGAGCGGGCCCGGTGCGAAGACGATCGTGGCGCCGGAGGATGCGTACTGGTTGGAGGTGAAGGTGGTGGGCCAGTATTGCTACACCCAGGGTGTGCCCGGCCCCAACGGCACCTACGCCAGCGAACTGGTGCGGGGTGTTTCGGCGGACATCCGCAAACTGCGCGATGACCCGGGCATCGTGCGCTGCGGCGTGCTCATGGTGCTGTTCGCGGCCGACGGCTTTGTGGCCGACAACGACGTGGCGGCCCTCGCCCACCGGTGCTTGGACAAGGGGCTGCCGCTGCGCTGGCCTCTGCGGGAGCGGGTGGCGATCGTGGACCGGATCGGGAACGGGTTTGCGGAGGTCTGCCTGTTTGAGGTCGCCAAGGCGTAAGCGGGGTTTGGGGTTGCTGGGGGGGTGGTGGAGAGTTGCAGGGAGCGTGCTGCGGGGGAGGCTCCGTGCTTATGCAGCCGGGTGGCGCGTGCCGATACTGCGGGTGTGTCTGCCGATCTGCGTGCCATTTTGAGGCTGGAAGTGCCGGTGATCGTGCTCCTGGGCACGCGCTCGATGCGCCTGGGCGATGTGACCGGCCTGGCGGCGGGGGCGATCATTGAGATTCCCAAGAACGCCGAGGATGAACTGGAACTGTGTGTGAACAACAAGGTGGTGGGGCTTGGCAAGGCGGTGAAGGTGGGCGAGAACTTCGGGATCCGCATCACGTTCATTGGCGATGTGCGCAAGCGGATTGAGGCTCTTGCTGGAGGTGGCGATGCGGGCCGCCCGCCCCCGGCAAGCGAATCGGTTGAACAGCCTGCCGCGGCCGGGGCGACGGGCACGGGCGTGGCGGACGAGCAGCCTGTGCTGGCCGGGCAGGCGTAGAACAACGTGCAGCGGGCCTTATGCCGCCATCGCCCGAGGCGCTTCGGCGGTGGGCCGGGCGAGTTCGCCCATCTCGCGCAGGAGGCGGTTCAGGCCCAGCGGGAGGGTGGCCTGGCGCACGGCGCGGTTGCCCAGCACGCCTGCGGCGAAAAGGCAGGCCTTGCTGTTGCCGACCACGAGAATGGGGAGCGGGCCCGCCGGGCTGGTGGCTTCACCAAGCCGCTGCGCGGCCTGGCCAAGCAGGCTCATCGCACCGACGCGCTCGCCCGCGGCGCACACGCGGAGGATGATGAGGTTGGGCTTCTCGGGCGGCGTCTCGCCCTGAAGTTTGGCGAACATCATGGAGAGGGGCTCGGTGGCGGGGTTCAGGGCAAGCACCAGGGCGCGTGTGTGGCCCAGGCGCGCGCGGACGGAGTCCACATAGGTTTGGCGGGACGCGCCCGCGTGCATGAGCATGTTGGTGCGCAGGTCGGCCAGGTCGTCCACGGTCTTGGCGCAGATCTCTGCCACGCGGGCGGGGTCCAGGCGCAGGTGCTCGACACAGTCGTCGATGGGGTAGAGCACCTCGCTGCCGCTGCTGCCCATGAGCAGGGCGTGGGCCAGGCGGTTGGCGAGGGCGAGCGCGATCACGTCGTCGGCCGCGCGGGGGTTGGTGGCCTTGACCGAGCCCACGCTGAGGTGGTGGAGCGAGACGGGGGCGATGATGCTGGCGGGGAACTTCCAGTGGCGGAGCAGGCGGTCGGTGATGTCGGCGTGGTTCATGAGGAGCAGACGCGATTCGACCATCTCCAGGGGCAGTTCCAACCGTTCGGCGGCCTCGACCACCTTGGGGTAGTGGTCGGGGAGCTGCTCGGCAAAGAGCACGCGCCCGAGGTCGTGCAGCAGGCCCGCGGTAAAGAGCGTGTCGCAGACTTCCTTGGGCCGCCCCGCGGCCTGCGCCAGGCGCATCGCCAGAATCGCCGATGCGGCGGCGTGCTCCCAGAACCAGTCCGGACGGATTGCGCCGGAGACGGGCGCGGAGCCGAAGGCATCGAGGATCGCCACGCTGAGGACGGCGGAGCGGATCTGGTCGAGCCCGATCCGCGAGACCGCTTTCGCGACGCTGTCCACATGGTCTCCACGCGAGTAGAGCGAGGAGTTGGCTATCTTGAGAATGCGCAGCGACAGGGCTTGGTCCTGCCGGATTGCGCCGGCGATGGTCTGCACCGATGAGCCGGGCCGTTCCAGCAGCCTCAACACCTGCTGCGCGGCGGGCTTGATGGCGCGCACGCTCACGGTGTCTGCCAGCATGGTTTCGAGGAGGTCCGAGCGCGCGATCATGGGCTTGAGCGACTTGAGCAGTTCCATGCCGCGCTCGACGGACATGGGCGCGGAGCCCTCTGTGAAGGTTGGCAGGGTCCACGGCTCGATCACGACGCGAGCGGCCGCCGGGGCCGGCTGGTGCGTGGCGGTGGGCGGCGCGGCTGTGCCGACCTGGGCCGGTACTGCGCCCAGAGGCAGGGGGTGGGAGGGCGCGTGGGGCTGGGCCGCCGGGGCCGGGGAGGCGTGGGAGGCGTGGGGGGCGTGGGGGGCGGGTGCATGTGCCGGTGCCGCGGGCGGTGCGGCCGCGAGCACCTTCTGCACGTGCGCCACCAGCGCGGGCGCCCAGTTGCCGCTCTTGATGACGATGCCCTGCACGCCCAGGCGGAGCACGCGTTGCACCACATCGCGCAGGGGCGTGGCCGTGACCATCAGCACGCGCGTGCGTGCCAGCGCCTTGGTGGCCCGGATCGAGGCGAGGCAGGTGGTGCCGTCTTTGTCGGGCATCTCCAGATCGAGCAGCACGATGTCAACGGGCTGTTTCAGGAGCGCGGCCAGCCCCTCATCGGCGGAGGCCGCGGCGGTGACGGTGTGCCCGGCCTTGGCCAGCACACGCTGGATGAGGGTGCGGATGTCCGCCGAATCGTCGATGAGAAGCACGTTGCCCATAGGTGTCAGGCCGCCTGCTTGAATATCGGTTCGCCGGCACAGGGCCTCATCCACCGGGAGCAGGCGGCGATGAGCATTTTCTTGTCGATGGGCTTGCTGGCATAATCGTTGCAACCCGCAGTCAGGCACCTGTCGCGGTCTCCGGTCAGGGCGTGGGCCGTGAGGGCGACGATGGGCAGCGTGTCTCCTCGTTGGCGGAGTGTTTGAGCCAGTGTGTACCCGTCCATCTCCGGCATCTGCATATCGGTGAGGAGCAGGTCGTAGGGCCGACCTGCCGCGGCCGCGGCATCCAGCATCTCCAGGGCGATACGCCCGTTGTCGGCGACGCCGATGGTGGCGCCCGCCTTCTTGAGATGAAACGAGATCAATCGCTGGTTGTCGGGGCCGTCCTCTGCCAGCAGAATGTGGCCCGTGAGTTTGAGCGACTCTCCCGTGGCGGTCGCCGGAACGACCGGAGGTTTGGCCACGTCTGCGAACGTCGCGCACCCGGCGATCGGCCGAAGAGGCAGATCGATCCGGAAGCACGAACCCTGGCCCGGCACCGAGCGGAGCAGCGTGACTTCGCCGCCCATGAGCCGGGCCAACCGCTGGCTGATGACGAGGCCCAGGCCCGTGCCGCCGAACTTGCGGGTCACGGTGGTGTCCGCCTGGCCGAAGGCGACAAACAGCTGACGCGCCTGCTCCGCGTCCATCCCTGCGCCGGTGTCCTCCACGTCGATCACCAGCCGCATCGGCCCCTCTGCGTCGCCGGCAGCCACGGTGGCCCTGAGCGTGACGGCCCCGGCGTCGGTGAACTTCACCGCGTTGCCCGTCAGGTTCATGAGGATCTGACGCAAGCGTGTGGGATCGGACAGCACACGCCGGGGCAGGGGCGTGGTCAGCACGACGGAGAGCGCGACGCCCTTGCCGTCGGCCCTTGCCTGCATGAGCGATACGACGTCGTGGAGCACCGCGGGCAGGTCGGTCTCGGTCGCCTCCACCGTCATCCGGTCTGCCTCGATCTTCGAGAGGTCAAGGATGTCGTTGATCACCGCCAGAAGGTGCTGGCCCGCGTTGTTGATCGTCTCGATCGCCTGGAGGCGCGACGACGGCGCGGCCGTGATGTCCCCGTCTTCACGGAGCAGGTCGGCAAACCCCAGGATCGCGGTGAGCGGTGTCCGGATCTCGTGGCTCATGTTCGCGAGGAACTCGCTCTTGGCCCGGCTGGCCGCCTGCGCGGCTGCGTGGGCCACGAGCAGGCGTTGCTCTGCGCGTTTGCGCTCGGTGATATCAGTGCGGATGGAGACGTACTTCTCCGCGCGGCCGTCGGCGCCGATGAAGGGCGCGATGATGGTGTCTACCCAGTACAGCGAGCCGTCCTTGGCGCGATTGCAGACCTCGTCGTTCCAGACCGCGCCCGGATCGTGCGCGCCGTGGGCCTCCAAAGCCCGGTTTGGGGCCTCTCCAGGCCGTCCGTGGCCATCCCCGGGCTGCCCGTCGCCCCCAGCGCCCGATCCGTGGGCACCGTTGGATCCCGCGACCATGCGCCACATATCCGCCCAGAACGCCTTGGGGTGGTAGCCGGAGTTGAGAATCCGGTGGTTCTGCCCGATCAGTTCTTCGCGGCTGTACCCGCTGATGCGGCAGAACAGGTCGTTGACGTCGATGATCCGCCCGGACGTGTCCGTGACCGACACGATCGAGTGCTGATCGACCGTGCTGCGCAGGGCCTGGGCCTCGCGCAGGGCCGCCTCGGCGCGGTCCTTGGCCGCGGCTAGGTCTGTGGTCATGGCTTGGGCGAGCTGGACCGCACGCGATCTGGCGCGGCCCAGCGTCCAGACAAGGCCCGCCACCATCGAAGCGAGCAGCGCGCTACCCGTGGCGATGAGGCCCGGCGCGTAGGCCGAGTTCAGTTCACGGGCCGCGCCGGCTTCGGTGGCCTGTGCGAACGCGTTGGCCCGAACCACCAGTTCGTCAATCGCGGCCCGGTGCAGCGCGTAGGCCCCGGCCATCTCGCCGCGCAACAGGGCGGTCGCCTCCGGGCGCCTGCCCTCGCGCATCAGCGGAACCAGGCGCGAGCGGGCGAGATCGAAGAAGCGAGCCGCCGGGGCCCGGGAGCGCACCAGCATCAACTCACGCATGGGGCCGGGTTCGAGGTGCGTGCTCCAGTACGCCTGCCGCGCCTCATACTCCGCTTCCAACGCCTGCAACCTGCCGGCCAGGGCATCAACCTGATCGATGTTGCTCGCATCGGCGAGGAGCATGGTGGTGAGGTAGCTCTCGATGATGTACTCGGGCGGTGGAAGAATGTCCGCCACCACATCCTTGCCGACGATGATCTGGGCGTAGAGCGGTCCGTTGACCTTGATCCGGTCCACCATCCGCCACACCAGCCCGCCGAAGACCGCGCACCCAAGGCCGATGCAGCCGATCAGGAGCGTGAGCTTCAGGCCGAGGTGTTCGCGTGGGGGTGTCATGTGTGGGTTCTGGTGTCGGGAACTCGCCTAGAACGCGAGCGATACGCCCACCGTCCCGATCACCTCGAAGCGATCGTCGTTGTTGAACGAGCGTGTTGCATCACCCAGAAACAGACACTGCACACCCGCGCGGAGCGTCCACACGCCCCCGGTGGTGTCCGGGTTCAGCGGCAGAGATGCCTGGGCCCCGACGCTGGCGAAACCGAACGCGTCGTTCTCGCCGTTGGCCCCCTCGTAGTAGTTGCTCAGGCTCAGCCCGACCGACACGGGGAACGAGGCCTCGATGCCCTTGGCCGCCCCGGCATCGAAGGAGAACCCCGGCGCAACACCTAACTGCAGGTACACGCCATTGCGGCCGCCGTCGGTGGCGTTGGAGCCGGTCTCGATGCCCAGGACCGCGCTGGGCTGGAGCGACCATTCCCCCAGGAACTCCGAATCGTCGAAGGCCACGGTGAAGACCAACTCTTCGATGGTCCCGAACACGTTCGAGGGGCTGGTGTAGAAGTAGTATCGCGCCCCACACGCCCACGGCCCGACGGAGAGGTCGGCGCCCGCGTAGTAGTCGGCTTCGTACCAGTACTTGCCAAAGCCGTCCTCACCGGCCGCGCCGGTGGCTTCGCTGTGGAACGAGTGCCACGTGCCGAGGGCGAGCGAGAGCGTCGCGTCATCGAACGTGCCGAGGTCCAAGACGCCGTCCGCGTACGGCTGGATGATGAGGCCGGACGCCTCTTGGCGGAATCCGCGGAAGAAATAGGCGTTGGTCCAATCCACTGCGAGCGTGAGGTGAAACGGGGATGCTTCGGGGGCGGCGGGCACTGCTGGTTCGCCGGGGGCCAACCCGGATGCAACGGCCGGGGTCTTGGGCGATTTGGGTTGCGAGCCCACGTTGGGGCCCAACTCCGCTTCGCGTGTATCGGCCGAGGCGAGCGGGGTGTTGTCGATGGGCGAGCCGCTCTGGGCCAGGGTGCTTGGTACAAGGGCGAGGCACGCCGCGACGACTACGCCCGAGCCGGTTCGTGTGTGGTTGGTCATGGCGTGCTCACAACGGTCAGGGTGGATGCCATCACGACCGCGGGCGGTTGCGATGGCCGCGCCGATGGGGCCTCCGGGGCCGCATGGACTCATGCGTGGAAACCCGCCGAGCCAAGGGCTGTGTCGTCTCTCAACGGCCGCGTGATTGGGTAAATCCACCCAATCGGGCTCAGTTGGCCGTGGTCGCCACGGGGGCGATAACCACTGGCGTGGACGGTCTACAGCCTGCGCGGCTCGGTCGGGCGGCGCGCGGTCTCAGGCCAGGGGCGTGTTACCGGCTACGCCGCTGCACTTCGACCGTGTTCATGACGCGGACTTTGAGTCTTGCTTGTCCACACGCCACCAGACATCGGCGAGCAGGGGAGCGATGAGGCCCGTCCACCCGGTTTGGTGGTTTGCACCCAGGCCGCGGCCGGTGTCGCCGTGGAAATACTCGTGGAAAAGGATCAGGTCCTTGGAGTGGGGGCAGGAGTCGAGCAGACGGTCGCCCTGATGGAAGGGGCGCTTGCCGTCTTTGCCGGGCAGGAAGGGCGTGGCGAGTCGCTCGCGCAGGTGATCGGCCACTTCGGCGAGGTTGCAGGCCTTGCCCGAGCCGGTGGGGCAGTCGATCTGGAAGGCGTTGCCGTAGAAGCGGTGGTAGCGTTCGAGGGATTCGATGAGGAGGTAGTTGAGGGGGAACCAGATGGGGCCGCGCCAGTTGGAGTTGCCGCCGAAGAGGCCGGTGGTGGATTCTCCGGGCGTGTAATCGACGCGGTACTCGTTGCCGCTGGCATCGTCGCGGAAGATGTACGGATGGTTCTTGTGGTGCTTGGAGAGGGAGCGCACGCCGAAGGGTGAGAGGAACTCGTTCTCGTCGAGGACGTAGCGAAGGACCGAGCGCAGACGCTCGGCGGTGGGGATGGCGAGCAGGCGGTGGGCGTGCGTGGGCTTGTCGTCGCGCACGCAGTAACTGGTGTAGCCGGCGAGGTCCGGGCGGTTGTCGAGGAACCACTGCATGCGCTTTTTGAACCCGGGGAGGGCGTCGATGGTGGACTCGTGGATCGTTTCGATGGCCATGATGGGGAGGATGCCCACCAGCGAGCGCACCCGCAGCGGCAGGGTTTTGCCGGGCAGCACCAACTGGTCGTAGTAGAAGCCGTCCTGATCGTCCCAGAGGCCGTTGCCGCCGAGGGTGTTGATCGCGTCGGTGATGGCGATGAAGTGCTCGAAGAACTTGGAGGCGATGTCCTCGTAGGCCGGGTTTTCGAGAGCGAGTTCGAGCGCGATCGAGAGCATGGTGCCGCAGTAGAAGGCCATCCACGCGGTGCCGTCGGCCTGCGCGAGCGTGCCGCCGGTGGGCAGCGGGCGTGAGCGGTCGAAGACGCCGATGTTGTCAAGCCCGAGGAAGCCGCCGCCGAAGACGTTCTTGCCGTCGGGGTCTTTGCGGTTGACCCACCAGGTGAAGTTGATGAGCAGTTTCTGGAAAGCGCGTTCGAGGAACGCGCGGTCTCGGTGGCCGGGTGGTGCGGTGATCTTGTAGACGCGCCAGCAGGCCCAGGCGTGCACGGGCGGGTTCACATCGCCGAAGGCGAACTCGTACGCGGGGATCTGCCCGTTGGGGTGCATGTACCACTCGCGCAGGAAGAGCAGGAGCTGGTCCTTGGCGAAGGTGGGGTCGAGTTGGGCGAAGGCGATCATGTGGAACGCCAGGTCCCACGCGGCGTACCAGGGGTACTCCCACTTGTCGGGCATCGAGATGATGTCGCGGTTGAAGAGGTGCCGCCACTCGTTGTTGCGGCCGCTGCCGCGCGATGCGGGCGGGGGTGGTTGGCTGGGGTCGCCCTTGAGCCAATCGTCAACCACGTAGTAGAAGAACTGTTTGGACCAGAGGAGCCCGGCGTAGGCCTGGCGTGCGATGACCTTGCGCTCGTCGGGCATGCTCCGGGGCATGCTGGCCGCGTAGAACTCGTCGGCCTCGGCCAGGCGCGTGGCGAAGATGCGGTCAAACTCGGGACCCAGCGGCTCGGCGCTGGGTGGCGTGGTGGTCTTCCCGGTGCCGTTGAGGCGCAGGCGCACGGTTTGGGAGGTGCCCGGCGGGAGGGTGAGGGGGTAGTGCGCGGCAACTTTGGTGCCCCGCCGGGCAGGGTTCACGGCGCCGGGTTCGCCATGTACGAGGTAGCGGTCGAAGGCGTCCTTCACATAGGGTGTCGGGTTGGGGGTGTTGTAGAGGCGTTCGAGGTTGGTGTCGTTCTCGGTGAAGAGGAGGGTGGGGGCGTGCGCTGGAGCGACCGCCGATGCGCCCTTGCGCGGGCCCGGCGCGGCAGAGGCCGCGCGGGGGGTCTCCTTTTTCTCGGTGAACCACCGGAAAGTTCCCAGCGTGGGGTGTTCGGCGACCACGCTGAACTCGTCGCGGGCCTTGAGGTCGGGCTTGCCTTCGTAGCCCTCGTGCGTGCGCCCCCAACTCCAGGTGTTGCGGAACCACAGCGTGGGCAGCAGGTGGAGCGTGGCCTCCTGCGTGGAGCGGTTGGTGACGGTGATGCGGATCAGCAGGTCGTCGGGCCCGGCCTTGGCGTACTCGGCCTGGACATCAAAGTAGTGGCCGTGGTCGAAGACGCCGGTGTCGGCCAGTTCAAACTCGCCGTCGGCACGCGAGCGTGTGCGCGACTGTTCGGCGAGGGTGGCGTAGGGGAAGGCATCGATGGGGTACTTGTACAGGGCCTTCATATAGGAGTGGGTCGGGGTCGAGTCGATGTAGAAGTAGTGCTCCTTCACGTCCTCGGCGCAGTTGCCCTCCGGGCCGGTCAGGCCGAAGAGGCGTTCCTTGATGATGGGGTCGCGTCCGTTCCACACGGCCAGCGCAAAGCACAGGCGGCATTCGCGGTCGGAGATGCCCAGAAGACCGTCCTCGCCCCAGCGATAGGCGCGGCTGCGGGCGTGGTCGTGAGAGAAGTACGACCAGCAGGAACCATCGGGCGAGTAGTCTTCGCGCACGGTGCCCCACTGTCGCTCGGAGAGGTACGGGCCCCAGCGCTTCCAGTTGGCCAGGCGCTGCGCATCGGCGGCGAGTCGTCTGGACTCGGCCGGGATGGAGAACCTCTCGTCTGCCGCGGGCGTCGGGTTGGCGGGCTGGAGAGTCGGCCGGGCCGAGGGGGTGGTTTGCTTGGTGGCCATGGGTCTGCTGATTGTGGCGACGAACGGCTGTGGACGCAAGCGGCGTGGACCCAGAGACCGTAGACTCATGCCTGTGGTTTCCGGTTGGCTTGCATTCGGGCGGGCGGGCCGAGGCTTGCGCGCTGGCATAAGGAACGATCGCTGGAGGGCCTGCTTGTGAAGGTTCGGGTCACCCAATCTGGTCGGCGGGGCACGGCGGGTGGGAGGATCGTCGCCGCATGAGCCAGGAAAGGCGGAAAGAGAACAAGTTTATCGTGTACACCGACATTGTCGGGCACACGAAGATGTTCGGCCGCGTGGGCGCGGCCTTCCGCGCCATGCGCGAGCGGCACGACGAGTTGTTTGTGAGCGCGGCCAAGCAGTACGCCCCCCAGGCGGTGGTGAAGGGCACGGGCGACGGGTTTTATGCCGCGATGGACGACGTGGGCGCGGCGGTGGAGACGGCCCTGGCCTTCAGGAGGTCTTTGGCGACCGAAGACTGGGACAAACTTCTCCCCCCCGAGAAGCGGACACCGGACAACTACATCAAGGCCCGCGTGGGGATTCACAGCGGCTTGGTGAACGTGGTGTACGACGACCTGAAGGCCATCGACTTCGACGGCCAGCCACGCTCGATCACCGACAAGGTGATGAGCATGGCGGTGGGGAACCAGGTGCTGGTGACGCGGCAGGTGCGCGACCAGGGGCAGGTGAACCTGTCTCGGCGCGATGAGATGGAGTGGAAGAAGTTCGGCGAGTACAAACTGCGCGAGGTGGTGGACACGGTCGAGATCTGGGGGCTGGGCGAGGGTGAACTCGGGATCGGCCCCAAGCCTGCGCAGCCGCCCGAGCACCGGGTGATCGTGTTCGCCACGATCCACGATTATTCCAGCGTGGCGGAGGCCGCGGGCCCGGAGTACGACGCGCTCAAGGACAAGTGGGACGCGGCGTTTGACGGGGCGGTGGCGGCGCACGCGAAGGACACGTTTGTGAAGCGGCTGCCCGACGGGAGTTTGGCGGCGTTCAAGAACGCGATGGACGCGGTGCGCGCGTCGCGCGATTTCCGGCGCGCGATGAAGATCGCGATGAAGAACGAGAAACTCCAGTTGCAGCCCAAGGTGGCCCTGGACAGCGGTCTGGTGACGTTCGACTATGAGGCGAACCGGGCCGTGGACGTGCGCGATCAGCCCGTGAACATCGCGGCCAAGGTGTGCAAGACGGGCCTGAGCGCGGCGTGGCAGTTGATCCTCTCCCGCCCGGTGCGTGAGGACGCGTTCCAGAACCTGCCCGAGCGTGAAGAGTACAAGTGGGTGTGCATCGGGCGCAAGGCCGTGCCGGGCGAGCCCGAGCCGGTGGAACTGTGGGATTTTCAGGACATTCAGAGCAAGAGCGAGACCCGCACGGTGATGTGGGTGGATGCGAAGAACGTTCACGATGCCCTGCGCGTGCTGCCGCACATCTACCAGCGCTTCAGCCAGCGGCTTGAGGACCTGGTGCGGGAGATGATCACGCGGCGGACGGAGGAGCCGTGGATCCTCACGACCGAGCACGGCGTGGCCGCGGCGTTCAAGGACCCGGTGGAGGCTGTGGCGGGGGCCATCGACCTGCGTGACGTGGCCACGAAGGAGGAGTGGGAGCGGTTCCTCACGGGCTTCTCGCGAGGCAGCCGCACCGACAACCTCATCCGCATCGCGGTGCACCAGGGGCCGATGCGGATCACGTTTGAGGACGGCCAGCTCAAGGAGTTCAAGGGCGCGGCGGTGGACGGCGTGAAGCCGGTGGTGGAGGCCGCGAAGAACTCGCAGATTCTGCTGAGCCGCGACCTGAAGGAGACGGTGGGGACGGCCTTCCCCGCCAGCGAGGTGAAGTGGCGGCGTGTGGAGATCACGGTCAAGGACCCGACGCTGCCCAACGAGGCGTTCGAACTGCGGAAGGTGAAGAAGATTCCCCGGCCGGTGCTGATCGGCTCGGCGGTGGGGGCGGTGGTGGTGATCGCGCTGCTGGCGGCTCTTGTGTTTACACGCGGGCCCAGCGCTCCCAAACGGGGCGAGGGTGTTTTCGCCGGACAGATCGCGGACACGCTCACGAACGTGAAGCGGCGGCAGGGACTGCTCGGCAAGATCGGCGAAAAGTACGAGCCGTTACTCGCGAACCTGGACAAGAAGTTGGCGGTGGACGAGAAGGATGCCTCCAAGCGCGACCCCGTGATCGCTGCAAGGATTACGACGCTCGAGCAGATCGCCAACAACTGGGCCAAGATCGACGAAACCTTGGTGCAGCGCGACCTGGGCCCCAAACTCGACGAGATCAAGGACCTCGAAGGCTTCGAGGCATGGGCGAGCACGCTGACCAAGTACACGCGGCTTGATGAAGGTGACAATCCGCGAAAGGCGGAGGCTTGGCGCGTGTCGCTTGAAAGGGCGCGCACGGCCTTGCGGGACGCGGGGCTGACCGACAGCGACGAGTTCAAGGAAGTCGCGGCGATCCAGAAGCGTGTGCGAGACCTCCTCGACGAGACACTCACCGATGTCACGAAGAAGGACATCACTGAGCGATCGGCCAAAGTGACCGCCGACCTCGATGGCCCGTCCGGGCTGGTTGCGCGTGCCGAGGCTCGCGCGGCGAAGGCGCTCGCCGATCAATCTGACGATGACAAGCGGCGCGCGGAGGAGCGGAAGAAACGAGTGGCCGCGGCGCAGGCGAAGGGCGATTTTCCGCCTGAGACCTTGGACGCGCTTGACCTGGCGCAGAACAGCCCCGCGGCCAGCGTGCGAGAAATGGGTGCCGCGGCGCAGCGAGCGGCAAACGGGTTCCTTGAAGCGAACAAGGGCATGAGCGCCGAGGAACGCGGGAAGGCGATCGACGGGATGGTCTCGCTGTTGCGAACCGTATCGAGTGACAAAAAGATTGATCTGGGCACGCTCAACGCTGAGGGCTTGCCGGCCAAGTTCAAGTCCGCAAACGATGTTGCGGGCGTCACCGCGCTGTTGGGCGAGGTCGATGCCTACAGGCGACCGGATGCTGAAGACCCACGGCAAACGGATCAGTGGGGGGCATCGCTGAGTCTGCTCAGAAGGCAGTTGAGCGAAGCAAACGACGAGTCACTTGCCAAGCGCCTCGCCGATATGGGTGCGAGGGTCGCGGCGATTGTTGAGCGACCATGGATCAAGAAGTATCAGGAGGCCCTGACCAAGGAGTCCGCAGCAATCACCCAAGAATTGTCGCCGGCGGGCGAACTTTCCAAGGGGATCAGTCTTGCCGTCGCCGCTGCGAAGGCGAAGGCAACGGCTGGCGAGGCCGCGCTCGCGGCCAAGCGTGAGGCCATCGGCAGGTTCAATGAGGCCGTGGCGCCCGCGTCCGTCGGTGTGAACTCCGCGGCCGTCGATCGTGCGTGGCTGGCCAGCACCAGCGCGCTCAAGTCGGCCCGCACGGATGAGAACGCGGGCAACCTTGCCGTAGAGGCCGGGGCCATCTTCGCGGCCCTGAAGGCTGTGCCTCCTGTGTTTGCCGCGGCACCGAAGATTGACGGCACGCCGTGGCAAGGAGACCTCGTTCCGGTTGTCGATCGCCTCCGTGAAGAGGCGATCAACGAAGCACTGGGGAAGGTTGATTTGAAGGCGGTGGCGAAGCCGGTCGATATTGAGCGAGCGGCGAAGGCGGGCGGCGACACGTTCAGGCAGACGGTGGAGGTGATCGAGCGTGCCGCGCTCGACGCCAAGTCACTCCAGGACGCGCTCCAGGCGGGCGCGGGCCTCGGCCAGGCGGCCGCCGGCCGCAAAGAGACGGTGCAGCAACTCGCCGAAGGGCTGAAGCAATCGCCGGCTCTGGCGGTTGCGGGCGTGCGGTCGGTGTTCGCGCCGCTGTTGGTGCGGTACGACGCGTTTGCAGGTGTGGCCAAGGCCAGCACCGCGGACGAACTGGTAGATGCGGCGACGCGTCCGGGTGCCAGCGACGAGGCGATCAGTACGGCGTGGACCCGCCTGGGCGAGATCAAGCCCACCGGCGAGAACTCGTGGCTCGGGCAGCAGCGCAGTGTGTTTAGCGCGCTGCAGGCCTCGGGTGTGTCTGCCGCGATCAAGGACCAGGCCAGGGCGGCGCGGGCGGGCCGCTGGGTGCAGCATGTGGAGTCGCTGGGCGGGGCGGGGCTTGAGGCGGCGCTGGTGTCAGCCCGCGAGCAGCGGGCCGACTTCGGCGTAGAGGATCAGCAGATCGCGAAGATGTCGTGGCCCGCACGCTACAACCTGGCCCTTGCGGGCATTCAGGAGACGCTGGACAAGGACCCCGACGAGTCGAAACTGAAGGCGGCCGTCGCGGCCGTTCTGGCACTGGAGGCCGGCGCCCCGGCGGGCAACGCGATTGCCCGCAAGACGTTTGACCTGCTGAGGGGCCTGGGCGCAGGGAACGTGGGCGGGGGTGAGCAGGCCCTGCCGCTCGACCGGGCGGGTCCTGCGGCGATGAACGATCTGTTCGACTTCGTGCCCGGCGGCGGGGATGATGCGCCCGCCTACCGCTTGAAACTCTTGCCCGGCAAGTCGGTCTTCGATGCGGCGGTGGTGCGCGCAGTGCCCCTGGAGTTCAAGACCACAGGGCTGACCTTCCGACGCGTGCTTCCCAAGGCGGGCGAGACGGCCGGCAAGCCCGTGTACATCTCCACCACGGAGGTGAGCGCCGGCATGGCCATCGAACTGCTGCGCCGCGATCCCGGCAAGATCACGACCTCACTCTTCTCGGACACGCTGGACGGCTTCCCGCGGGTCTGGTCGTTCAACGACAACCGCCGAGACCTCCGCATCGCCGCCGCCTCCAAGAAGATGGGGGCCGGTCCGCTGCTGCTCGCATGGGTCACCGAGTCTGAGAAGGTTGAGGACCCGGACAAGTACTATCCGGAGGGTCTCCGCGGCAGCGTGGCCCCGCCCTCCCCGGACCACCCGATGCAGTATCTGTCCGTCGTGGCCGCGGCCTATGTCGCGCGCTTGGCGGGTTGTCGGCTGCCGACGACGGGCGAGTGGCAGGCCGCGCTCGAGGCCGAGCCGGGCTGGCAGAATCCGGGCCAGTGGAATCTGCGCGGTCCGAACGTCGACGAGACGCGGGCGTATCGCAAACAGAAGCGCGACGGCCCGCCTGCGTGGAAGGAGGAGCCGGTCTTTTTTCCGGGGTGGCAGCGCGATGGATGCGTCGCGGTGGCGGCGCCCCAGGATCGGACCCTCTGGTTCGACAAGACCAGCGACTCGCGGGCGGCGGTGTTCAGCCACCTGCTGGGCAACGTGGGCGAGTGGGTCTTCGAGAAGCCGACCAGCATGTCATCCGTGAAGGCCTCGGAGATCCGGGCCTTCCTCGACGCCGACACCGTGCGTGAAAGCGCGGGCATCATCGGAGGGTCCGCGGCGGCCTGCGTGAGCCTGGCGGGGGCCGCTCTCGACGAAAAAATCGCCCAGCCAACGCGCCTGGCCGGTCAGCAACTGCGCAACGGCAGTGAGCGTGGCTTTGCGGATGTGGGCTTCCGCTTGGCGTTCACGCCCACGCTGGTGACGAACGAGGAGACGGGCGTGTCGTACAAGGGCGAACTGGCCAAGGCCCGCGCGCAGTTTGCCTACTTGGGTGCGGGCGGCAGGTAGGCCCGCTCACTCCCGCGCGGCCGCGTAGGAGGCTGTAGACGCCTTGCGTGCCGCGATCGACTTGGGCGACGAGAACACTCTTGCGCCGAACGCATCGGCCACAGCGATCGTGGACCCGGGCTGGAGTTGGCTGCCGATGCTGGCGGTGGGCGGCTTTGAGGGCGAAGCGCAGCCGCCCGTGGCCGCCACCACGGCCGCGGCAAGTGCCCCGACGGTCCAACGCACGCGAAGGGTCAAACGGTTCATGGCGGGCTCTCCGTGGGCGAAGGGACGCTCCTGGCCCTGTTCGCTCGGGAAGAGGCATCGACGTGCCCGGGGTGCCGGGCCAGTGGGCTGGGCCCGTCCGCTGCGAAACGTGGGTTGCCCTGCTGGGCCTGCCCGCCAAGGTTCACCATGCCGCGCAGGAGGGTGGAGGGGGGTCCGAGAGCGCAACGGGTGCGCAGCGTGGATTGTTGACGATGGGCCTTGGGCCAGAGTGCGTTCTGCACGTTTCCGGACTTTCCGGTACTATGCTCACCGTGCACGTCGGGGCTGTTCGGGGATGGTGCGGCTGCGGGCGGCGTGGCGGTGACGCACGGTGTGAGATGCTCATGAGAGGACTGTCGGATGTGTGAACTGACCGAGCAAGTTGGCCCGCGCGTCCGTGCGAGAGCCTCGTCCGGACAGCCCGCGCCGCGGCCAGAGGTTCGCGGCACGCGCTGTGCTTGGTGGCTGGCGGCCGTGGCGGGGAGTATGGGCTGCGGGTCGTTTGCGCACGCGCTGCAGGATGCGCAGCCGCAGGAGCCGACCCCGGCAGATGCGCTGGCCAAGGAGCCCGAAGCAAAGGCCGAGGCTGGCGACACCCCCGTGGTGGCGCAGATCGCGCAGATTCTGATCTCGAAATTTGACGCGAGGTACCTGCCGGAGCCGCACCCCAAACTGCCTCCCATCGAAGACCTCCTCGACGCGGCGAGCCTGTCGCTCGTCAATCGCGACGGAAGGTGGTTTGCGCCCGCGCCCGGCGAGGCTGCGGAGGCCCTGACCGTTGGCGAACTGAACCGTCGCCTCGCTGCGGTCGAGGGGGGTGTCAAGTTCTCGAAGGAAGCGGTCATCGGCGTGCTGATCGCCATCCGTGATGCCTTGACGGCCAGAGACCTGATCGGCGTGCTTGCGGAGATCGACCAGAACGAGATTGAGCAGGACCCGGACACGCTTGAGTGGACGGACGGGCGCGAAGAGGGTGCCACGAGGCTCTCGGTGAACGTGTACGCCGCGACAGTCACGCGTGTGCGAACGATCGCGGCGGGCCAGCGGATTGAGGGCCGGCGCACCCGCATCGATCTGCCCGAGCACGAGTCGATCCGGAAGAGTTCGCCGCTGACACCCGTGGCGGAGGGCGCGGCCGATCGCAACGACCTGCTCGTGCGGGAGTCGCTGGACGAGTATGTGCTGCGGCTGAACCGGCGGGCCGGGCGGCGCGTGGACGTTGCGATTTCGGGCGACGATGCGGACCGACCCGGTTCGGTGCTGTTGGACTATCTCGTGCGCGAGACGGACCCGCTGCTGGTGTATATCCAGGGCTCGAACACGGGCACGAAGCAGACGAACATCTGGCGTGAGCGCGTGGGCCTCATCCACAACCAGATCACGGGCAACGACGACACGCTGTCGCTGGATTACGTGACCGGGGGCTTCGAGTCCACGCACATCTTCAACGGGTCCTACGAAGTGCCGCTCGACGATGAGGAGCGGCTCAAGGTCCGGGCGTACGGCAGTTTCAGCCAGTACGACGCCTCCGAGGTCGGCCGGTCCAACGAGCGGTTCACTGGCGATGAGTGGTTGGCGGGCGGCGAGATCAGCCTGAACGTCTTCCAGGCACGCGAGGTCTTCATTGATCTCTTCGCTGGCGCCAAGTTCCAGCACGTGTTTGTCGAGAACAACACCAACCCCGCGCAGCCGATCCGGGGCGAGACGGACTTCGTGCTTCCCATATTCGGGGCCCGGCTGGACCGCCTGACCGACGAGGCCAACACCATCATCTCGCTGGCGTTTCAGGCCAATCTCCCGCACCTTGCCGGCACGGACCCGGGCGAACTGCAGCGCCTGGGCCGCCTGGGAACCGACACCAACTGGCAAACGATCCAGTTCAGCGCGGAGCAGACCTTTTTCCTTGAGCCGCTCTTGGATCGTGACGCCTTCCTGCGCGGCGAGAGCACGCTGGCGCACGAGGTGTCGGTCACGTTCAAGGGACAGACGGCCTTCGGGTACAGGCTCGCGCCGAACTTCCAGCAGGTCGCGGGCGGGTTGTACACCGTGCGCGGGTACCCGGAGAGTGCGGCCTCGGGCGACAACGTGTACGTCGGCACGGTGGAGTACCGCCTGCACGTGCCACGCATGCTGGCCGTGCAGACGGAGCCGGGCGAGGTCTTCGGCGAGCCCTTTCGCTGGGCACCCCAGCAGCCGTACGCGAGACCCGATTGGGACCTGATCGTGCGCACGTTTGTGGACGCGGGCCGGACGGAGAACAATCAGGCGGCGGTGAACGAGTTCGATCAGACGCTTGTGGGCGTGGGCGTGGGCATCGAACTTCAGTTTCGTCGCAACCTCAACGTGCGCGTGGACTACGGCGTGGCCTTGCAAGACGTGAAGGGTTCCAGCGGGGTGGATCGGGGCGATGGACGGCTGCACTTTGTCGGAACGCTGCTGTTCTGAGCCGGCGGGGCGGGGCGGGGCGGGCGGCGGCAGGCGCGATCGGGGCGGTGTGCCGGCGACGGATGGTGAGCGGGGTTCGGGTTGTTGCGTATCGACATCGAGGAGTTGCTCATGCGTTTTTCATACGGGCGGCGGGGCACGCTTGGGACCTTGGCTTCGGGCATGGCCGCCTCTTCGGCCGCCCTGGCGATGTGTGCGCCCGCGTGGGCGGGGCCCGAGGGTGAGACCGTGGTGAGCGGTTCGGCCAGTTTCGTGCGCGACGGCGCGAACACGGCGATCACGGCGGCCAACAACACGATCATCAACTACCAGAGTTTCGACATCGCCCGCCACGAGAGCGTGCGCTTCGTCCAGCCCGACGCGGCCTCACGCGTCTTCAACAACATCACGGGCAGCAACTTCACGCAGATCGCCGGCACGCTCACCAGCAACGGCATTGTGTACATCATGAACCCCGCGGGCGTCTACTTCCGTGAGGGCGCGGTCGTGAATGTGGGCGGCATTTATGCCGGTGCCGCGCACCTCAGCGACGCCGATTTTCTGCAGGGCCACAACAACTTCACGGACATGTCCGGTGCCGTCGTGAACGAGGGCACGATCAACGCCCAGACCGTGGCGCTGATCGGGCGCGAGGTCGCCAACCGCGGCGTCATCAACAGCCCCGGGGGCACGGTCGTCATGGCCTCCGGCGACAGCGTCTACATGGGCGAGCGCGGCGGGCGGATCTTTGTGCAGGTGGCCACCACCGGCGCGCCCGCGGTGGCCGGCACGGGCGTAGAGCAGAGCGGCACGATCAACGCACGCGGCGGGCGGGTTGCCATCGCCGCGGGCGACCTGTATTCCATGGCCATCCGCCACACGGGTGCCACACGCGCGCGGGATATCGCCATCGAGGGCTCCGGGCGTGGCAACGTGCAGATCTCCGGCGCGATCGACGCGACAGGATCGGGCGGCGCAGACCAGGCACGCGGCGGGCAGGTGCGCATCACGGGCGAGCGCGTTGGCGTGATGGGCGCGAGCATCGACGCCAGCGGCGCGGCGGGTGGGGGGGGTGGCGGCAGCATCGCCATCGGCGGTGAGTATCAGGGCGGCGGCACGCTCGGCCACGCCACGTCCACCGTCGTCATGTCCGATTCGGTGATCCGCTCCGACGGCACGGGAGCCGCCGCCGACGGTGGTGAGGTGGTGATCTGGTCCGACGTGTTCACCGGCTTCTACGGGCGCGCGTACGCGACCGGCACGGGGCGAGGCGGCAGCATCGAAACCTCCAGCGCGGGAGCGCTGGATATCCGCGGGGCGGATGTCTCGGCCGCGGGCGGCACGGGCGCGGGCCAGTGGCTGCTGGACCCTCGCAACATCACGATCGTCGCGTCGGGGGGCATCGATCCGGCCACGCTCAACCCCTTCGAGTCGGCCAACGCCGGTGAGGCCAGCATCAATGTTACGGCGATTGAGACGGCCCTGGAGGGCGGCACCGATGTGGAGATCCGCACGTTTGCGCTCGATGGAGCGACCGAGGCGGGCAACATCACCTGGAACGCCGCGCTCGCGGTGGACATTGCCGCGGCCACGACCCGCGTGCTGACGCTGAAGGCCGCGAACAACATCATCATCTCGGCGGGTGCATCCATCGATGCCACTGCGGGCGGCGCTGCCAACGGCAAACTTGATATCAATCTGTTCGCCAACGATGGCTCAGGCTCCGGGCCAACCCAGGATGTGACGACGACGATCGGCACGGTGACGGTGAACGCGGCGCTGCGCTCCAACGGCGGAATCATCACGCTGGGCAAGACCGCGGGCAACCGCTCGTCGGGCGTAACCGTGAACACGGGCGGCGTGCTTGACTCGCGCATCGGCACGGCCGCGGCGGGCGGCGGCGCGATCAACCTGCAGGCCGCGGGCCCGACGGGCATCGCGGTGAACGAGGTCATCAACACCGGCGGCGGTGCGCTCAGCATCATCGGCACGGGCACGGCCAACGTGGTGCTCGCGCAGAACGCGGTGATCACGGCCGGCGCGATGACGATCAACACGGTGACCAGCAACAGCCGGCTTGTGCGCATCAACGGCAACATCACGGCCGACTCGCTCTCGGTGGTCACCAACCGCATCGAGTTGAACCAGGCGGTCGTTGGTGGCTTCACGATCACGACCAACGCCGGCTCGCAGTTGTACAGTTATGCGGCGACCTCACCGGCCGGCAACGGCCTGCGTCTCAGCGGCAACGCTTCGCTGGTGGCCAACGGTGCCACGAGCGACATCACGTTCACATCGAACGGGACCTCGGCGACGGTGAACGGAGCGTTCGGGTTGACGGTGAACGCGGGCCGCGACGTGATCTTCTCGACGTCGGTGGGCAACACGTCCGAGGCTTCGCGCCCCTCGTTCCTGGACATCACGGCCGCGGGGACGATCGTGTTCAACCAAGGCTTGGTGCAGACATCGAGCGCCACGCGAGACGACGGTCGGCAGGTGTACACCGGCACGGTGCGCCTCGCGGCGGACACGGAGTTCAAGAGCACGGCCGGGGCGTCCTTCGGCACGATCACGTTTAACAGCGCGCTGACCGGCACGGCCAGCGGCGTCCAGAGCCTGACCACGACCGGCAACGCGGTGTTCAACGGCGATCTGGGTACGGCGGGCATCCGGCTCGAGTCGATCTTCGCTTCGCAGGCCACCACGTTCGGCGGTGCCAACGCCTTCACGACCGGAGATCAGACGTACGCGGGCGCGTTCACGCTCGCCAACGACGGCGCAACGATCACGGGCACCAACGTGCTGTTCAACGGCGCGCTGAACGCCGACGACGCCACGAATGAGGACCGGGCGTTGTCGGTGGTCGCCTCGGGGAACACAACGTTCAACCAGGCTGTCGGCACCACCCAGGCGCTGTTCAGCCTGACGACCGATGCGCCCGGCCAGTCGTCGTTCAAGAGTGTGACGACAGAAGCGGGCGGGTTCCAGAACTACGGGGATCAGACGGCCACACTCAACGGCACGTACACGACCAACGGGGGCAACTTCACGATCGGCATCACCACTATTCTCGCGGGCACAACCGTGGTGAACGCCGGTGCGGGCAATGCCACGTTCACGCAGGGGATCACCGGCGCGTTCGCCCTGACGGCCAACAGCGGCGCGGCGACGCTCTTCGGTTCCACGGTGAACATCGCGTCGCTCACGACCAGCGGTGGCGGCGGTGCGGGAGACACGACCACGCTGCGGGACACGGTCACCACCTCCGGCAGCCAGGTGTACAACGACGCGGTGCTGCTGGGCTGGGCCGTCGGCGCGGCGGGGAGCCGCACGCTGTCGGGCTCGGCCCTCACGTTCTCGTCGACGGTGGACAACGAGAACGCCGGGGGCGGCATCGGCCGGGCGCTGGTGGTGAATAGCAGCGGCGCGGTCATGATCGTGGGCGATGTGGGCGGCAACGTCGCCACGGGGCCGCTGTTCAGCCTCACGTCGGACGCGGGGGGCACGCTGAGCATCGGGAATGCCACCACGCAGGCGGCGGGCTTCCAGTTGTACGCAGATGACACGGTGACGTTCAACAGCACCTACATCACCAACGGCGGCGATTTCAGCGTGAACGACGCGGGCGCGGGCGTGGCGGATGCGGTGCTGGCCAGCAACACGGTGATCAACACGGGCGGCGGCGATGTGCTCTTCGAGGGCACGGTGAACGGCACCGCCCTCAACGCGCAGACGCTGTCGATCACGGCGGGCGCGGGGGATGTGTCGTTCCAGGGGGCGGTCGGCAACTCGGTGCCGCTGGGCGACACCACGATCGTGTCGGCGGATGACGTGTCGTTCATGGGGGCCTTCAGCGGCACGGGCTACGTGCAGCAGGCCGGGACGGGCCTGACCACGTTCACGGGCCTGGCGACGACCACCGGCGCCACGGGCATCAACTTCACGGGCGCGAATCTCACGCTCAACGGCGGCGCGGCCGTGAGCGGCACCGGCGGGATCGCATCGGACAACGCGGGGCTGCTGACGATCGGGGCCACGGCGCTGAACATCACGGGCACGGGTGCGTTCAGCCAGACCAGCACGGCGGGCACGGGCACGGTGGCGCTCAACGCCAGCACGATCAACACCAACGACCGGAACATTGGCTTCGCGTCGGGCACCACGCTGGCGACGGGGGCCGTGGTGCTGAACACGACCGGTGGCACCACCGGCAACATCACGTTCACGGCCGCGGTGGCGGGCGCGCAGGCCCTGACGGCCACGAGCGGCGGGACGACGACATTCAACTCGACGGTGGGCGCGGGCACGGCCCTGGCGAGCCTGACGACCGACGGCGGGGGCACGACGATCCTGCGGGATGCGGTGACGACCAGCGGCGCGCAGACGTACAACGACGCGGTGCTTCTGGGGTGGGCGGCGGCGGCGGACCGGACGCTGGCGGGCTCGGCGGTGTCGTTCAACGCGGCGGTGGACAACGAGAACGCGGGCGGGCGTGGCCTGACGGTGAACACGACGGGCGGCGGCACCACGACCTTCGCCGGCGTGGTGGGCGGGGGCGCCAACGGCGCCCTGCTGAGCCTCACCACCAACGCGGATGGCACCAGCACGCTCCTGAGCGTCTCCACGACGGGGGCCCAGAGTTACGCGGATTCGACGGTCACGCTCAACGGCACCTACACCACCACCGGCGGTGCGTTCAGAGTGAGCGACGCTGGCGCGGGCACAGCGAACGCGGTTTTGGCGGGCGGCACCACCGTCAACGCCGGCGCGGGCGCAATCACGTTCGAGGGGACGGTCACGGGCGGCCAGGGCCTGACGGCCAACAGCAGCGCGGCCACGCTCTTTGGTTCCACGGTGAACATCGCGTCGCTCACGACCAGCGGTGGCGGCGGTGCGGGAGACACGACCACGCTGCGCGACGCGGTCACCACCTCCGGCAGCCAGACGTACAACGACGCGGTGCTGCTGGGGTGGACGGCGGGCGGGGCGAACGTGCGGACGTTCTCAGGCTCGGCGGTGTCGTTCAACGCGGCGGTGGACAACGAGAACGCGGGCGGGCGAGCCCTGACGGTGAACGCTGCCGGCGCGACGACGTTCGCCGCCGCGGTTGGCGGGGGTGCGAACGGCGCTCTGGACAGCCTGACGACCGACAACGGGGGCGGCGGGACGGCCGAGAGCACGGTGATCGGCGCGAACATCACCACGACCAACGCGCTGACGATCAACGACGCGGCGGTGCTGACCGGCGTGGGCGTGCGGGCGATCTCGGCCGGGAGTGCCACCTTTGCTTCCACGGTGCGTTCGAGCACGAGCGGCCAGAGCGGCCTGAGCCTCACGACGACGACCGGCGCGGCCCAGTTGCAGGGTGTTGTCGGCGGCGGCTCCCAGGCGCTGCTCTCACTCACGGTGAACGCGGACACGACGGCCAGCAGCATCGGGGCGACCACCACCGGGGCTCAGGATTACACGGGCACGACGGGCGTGAGTCTGAGCGGGGCCTACGCGACCAGCAACGCGGCCTTCGGCGTCAACAGCAACGCCACGCTCACCGGCAACACCACGGTGAACACCACCGCCGGCACCGGCGGCAACATCACGTTCACCGGCACGCTCATCGGCGGGCAGACGCTCACGGCGACCAGCGGGGGCACGACAACGTTCAACTCGACGGTGGGTGCGGGCGTGGGCAACGCGCTGACGAGCCTGACCACCGACGGCGGTGGAACGACGATCCTGCGTGATGACGTGACGACGACGGGCAGCCAGACGTACAACGACGCGGTGCTGCTGGGGTGGGCGGCGTTGGCCACGCGCACGCTGTCGGGCGGCGCGGTTGAACTCGCCGCGACGGTCAACAACGAGGACAACACGGGCGGGCGAGGCCTGCTCGTGAACAGCGCGGGAACCACCACCTTCGGCGGCGTGGTGGGCGGCGACGCGACCAACGGAGCCCTGCTCAGCCTCACCACCGACAACGGCGGCGGCGGGGCCGAGAGCACGATCATCGCGGCGGACATCAACACCAGCGGCGATGCGACCTTCAACGATGCGGTGCAGATCGGCGGCACGGTGGGCACGGCCCGTGTGGTGACGGCCGGCAACGCGACGTTCGCGGGCACGGTGGGCTCCGCGGCGGGCGGTGCTCGCGGTCTGACGGTCAACACCACCGAGGCGGATGCGGACCAGGGTTTGACGCTCTTTAGCGGTGCCGTGAGCGGCCTGAACACGCTGACCACCAACGCCAACGGAACCACACGGCTGGACGATGCCGTAACAACCACCGGGGCGCAGCAGTACAACGACGCGCTCCGGCTCGGGTGGGCCGTCGGTGCCACACGCACGCTCTCGGGCGGGTCGGTTCAGTTCGCTTCCACCGTTGACAACGTGGACAACACCGGTGGACGCGGGCTGGCGGTGAACAGCGCCGGAGCCACCACGTTCGCCGGAGCCGTTGGCGGTGGTGCCAACGGGGCGCTGCTCAGCCTCAGCACCGACGGCGGCGGCACGAGCAGCCTCCAGAGCGTGACCACCGAGGCCGCGGGGAGCCAGGCGTACGCGGACGACACGGTGACGCTGAGCGGAACATACACCACCAACGGCGGTGGATTCAGCGTGAACAACGCCGGTGCCGGCACGGCCAACGCGGTGCTGGGCGGCAACACCATCATTTCGACCGGCAACGGCACCGTGCTCTTTGAGGGCACGGTGAACGCCGATGACGCGGCGGCCAACGACCGCACGCTGAGCATCGTGAGCACGGGCACGACCACGTTCATGTCGGCCGTGGGTGGCCAGACCGACGGCGAACTGTTCAGCCTCACGACCGATGCGGGTGGCTCTACAAGCCTGTCCGATGTCCGCACAGAGGCGGGCGGCTTCCAGGCGTACAGCGACGGGACGGTGACGCTGAGCGGCACGTACACGACCAACGGCGGTAGTTTCAGCGTGAGCGACGCTGGCGCGGGCACAGCGAACGCGGTTCTGGGCGGCACCACGCTCGTGAACGCGGGTGCGGGCGCGATCACGTTCGAGGGGACGGTCACGGGTGGCCAGAGCCTGACGGCCAACAGCAGCGCGGCGACGACGTTCGGGAGCACGGTGAGCATCGGGTCGTTGACGACGAACAACGGTGGAGGCGGTGCGGGGGAGAGCACGATCCTTCGTGACGCGGTGACAACGACGGGGAGCCAGACGTACAACGACGCGGTGCTCTTGGGGTGGGCCGCGGCGGCGGACCGGACGCTGTCGGGTTCGTCGGTGTCGTTGAACGGGGCCGTGGACAACGAGACCGCGGGCGGGCGTGGGCTGACGGTGAACACGAGCGGCGCGGGCGCAACCACGTTCGGTGGGGTGGTGGGCGGGGGCGCCAACGGGGCGCTGTTGAGCCTGACGACCAACGCCGACGGGACCACGGTGCTGAACACGACGGCGGTTTCGACGACGGGGGCGCTGGACTTTGGCGATGCGGTCACGGTGGGCGGGAGCAACCTGGCCAGCGGCGGGACGCTGACGCTGAACTACGCGGGTGCGACGTTCCGCGCCAGCGTGGCCTCGGCGGCGGGTGGGGGGGGTGGGGCGCGGAACCTGACGGTGAACTCGTCGGGCGGTGGGCTGACGGACTTCCAGGGGGCGTTGGGGACGGGTGGGAGCGCGCTGGGCGCGGTGCTGAGCAACGCGGACGGCACGTTCAGCGCGACGGCGGGGGGGAACACCGCCGGGCTGACGATCAGCGACGCGGGGGCGACGACGCTGGGCGGCACGTTCACGACGACAGGGTTCTCGGCGGCGGGCCCGGTGACGCTGGCCAGCGCCACGACGATCAACGCCGGCGCGGGCAACATCACGTTCACGGGCACGGTGGGCGGGGTCCAGAGCCTGGCGGCCAACAGCGACGGCGTGACGCGGTTCGGGAGCACGGTGAACATCGCGAGCCTGACGACGGACCTGAACGCGGGCGCGAACAACGCCCCCACGGAGCGGACGGAACTCAACGGCGATGTGACGGTGACCGGCGGTGCCACGTTCAACGACGCGGTGGTGCTCACCAGCAACGCGGCGATCAACGCGGGTTCGAGCGGCATCACGTTCGGTGGTGCGGTGAGCGGTGCGTTCGCCCTGACGGCCAACAGCGACACGCTCACGCGCTTTGCCAGCACGGTGAGTATCGCCAGCCTGACGACGGACCTGAACGCGGGCGCGAACAACGCCCCGACGGAGCGGACGGAACTCAACGGCGACGTGACGGTGACGGCGGGGGCCACGTTCAACGACGCGGCGGTGCTGACCGGCAACGTGGCGATCAACGCCGGTGCGAGCGCCATCACGTTCGCCAACGCCGTGAGCGGTGCCTTCGCGCTGACGGCCAACAGCAGCGCGGCCACGCTCTTCGGTTCCACGGTGAACATCGCGTCGCTCACGACCAGCGGTGGCGGCGGTGCGGGAGACACGACCACGCTGCGGGACACGGTCACCACCTCCGGCAGCCAGACGTACAACGACGCGGTGCTCTTGGGGTGGACGGCGGGTGGAGCGAACGTGCGGACGTTCTCCGGGTCTGCGGGGTCGTTCAACTCGAGCGTGGACAACGAGAACGCGGGCGGGCGGGCCCTGACGGTGAACAGCGCGGGCGTGACCACGTTCGCGGGGACCGTCGGCGGTGGTGCCAACGGCGCTCTGGACAGCCTGACGACCGACAACGGGGGCGGCGGGGCGGCCGAGAGCACGGTGATCGGGGCCAATATCACCACGACCAACGCGCTGACGATCAACGACGCGGCGGTGCTGACCGGCGTGGGCGTGCGGGCGATCGCGGCCGGGAGTGCCACCTTTGCTTCCACGGTGCGTTCGAGCACGAGCGGCCAGAGCGGCCTGAGCCTGACGACGACGGCGGGCGCGGCCCAACTTCAGGGCATCGTGGGCGGCAACGCGCAGGCGCTCCTGTCGCTGACGGTGAACGCGAGCACGACGGCCGGCAGCATCGGTGTGACGACCACGGGTGCGCAGGACTACACCGGGGCCACGGGCGTGAACCTGAGCGGGGCGTACGCCACGACCAACGCGGCCTTCGGCGTCAACAGCAACGCCACGCTCACCGGCAACACCACCATCGCCACCTCCGCCGGCAACATCACCTTCACGGGCTCGCTTAATGGCACGACGGCGAACACCCAGACGCTAGGAATCACGGCCGGCGGGGGCGACGCGACGTTCCAGGGAGCCGTGGGCAACACCGTGGCCCTAGGCAACGCCACGGTGGTCTCGGCGGATGACGTGTCGTTCCAGAGCACACTGGGGGCTTCGGGGTACCTGCAGCAGGCGGGCACCGGCACCACCACGTTCACGGGTCTTGCCACGACGACCGGCGCGACGGGCATCAACTTCACCGGTGCCAACCTCATGCTCAACGGGGGCGCGGCCGTCAGCGGCGCGGGCGGCATCGCCGTGGCCAACGCGGGCACGCTGACCATCGCCGCGGTGGCGGTGAACATTACGGGCACGGGCGTGTTCAACCAGACCGGGGCGGGCTCGGTGACGCTGGCCAACAGCACGATCAGCACCAACGAGCAGAACATCTCCTTCACGGGCCCGGTCACGCTCACCACCGGCACCGCCACGCTCAGCACCGGTGCCGGCGCTGCGGGCAACATCACCTTCGCCGGCACGGTGGTGAGTGAGGACAACGCCAGCCGCGGCCTCACGCTCGGCGGGCGAACCGGCAGCGTGTCGTTCCAGGCGGCGGTGGGCGGCGGTGCGACGATCAGCGCGCTGGGCGATATCCTGATCGCCGATGCCACCACGGTGACGGCCTCGTCCACCATCCGGGCGGCGAACCTCACGCAGTCTCTCAGCACCGGCGCGGGCACGAGCACGTTCAGCGGCCTCATCACGACGACCGGGGCAACGGGCATCAGTCTCACGGGCGCTGGTTTCACACTCAACGGTGGAACGGCGGTGAGCGGCGCGGGCGGCATCGCCGTCAACAACGCTGGGGCGCTGAGCATCGGCTCGACGGCCATCAACCTGACGGGCACGGGCGGCCTCAGCCAGACCAGCACCGCGGGCACCGGCACGGTGGTGCTCAACGGCAGCACGATCAATACCAACGACCGGAGCATCGCGTTCGCGTCGAACACGACGCTCGCGACGGGCGCGGTGCTGCTCAACACTACCGCGGGCACGAACGGCAACATCACGTTCACGGGCGCGGTGGTGGGGGGCCAGGTGCTCACGGCCACCAGCGGCGGCACCAGCACGTTCAACTCCACGGTGGGCGCTGGCGTGGGCAACGCGCTCGCCAGCCTCAGCACCGACGGGGGCGGCACCACGGTGCTCGGCGGCAACGTCACCACGACAGGCAACCAGACATACGGCGACCGGGTGATTCTTGCCAACACGCCCGCGGGCGCGGACTATGTGCTCACCGCGAACGCGGGCAGCCTCATTGCTTTCAACGCCAACAACGCCGGCGCTCTGGACAACAACTCGTCGGTAGACGGCACCGCGGCGAACCTGCAAGGCCTCACCATCAACGGCGCGGCGGCCTCGTTCGCCGGCCTCGTGGGTGCGAACACGGCGCTCGAGTTCCTCACGCTCAACGCTGGGCTCTTCATCCCGGCCGACACGATTCTCAGCCTCGGGGCCACGCCCCTCACGCTGGGCGCGGTCACCGGCCCCGGCGGCGGCGCCTCGCTCACCATCACCACCTCGGGCCTCACCACGCTGGGCGGCGCCTTCACCAACATCACGAACTTCACTTCCAACGGCGGCGGGGAGACGTGCATCGCGGTTGATCTCTCGATCTCCGGTTCGTTCCTGTTCAGCGAGGATGTGTGCGTGGCCGGGGCGGTGGGTTCAACCCGTTCGCTCACCAGCACGGGCAACGACCAATCCATCACGTTCGGCGGCCGCGTGTATTCGGATATGGGCGGTGCCCGCGGCCTGAGCCTCACGACGGCCTCCGGCGCAAACAGCCTCAAGGTCTTCACCGGCGAGGTGGGTGGAGAGCGCACGGCCGGCGATGCGCGGCCGCTGACAACGCTGACCACCAACGCCATCGGCACCACCCGCATCGGCGGCAACGTGACGACCACGGGCGTGCAGAACTTTGGCGACGCGGTGGAGGTGACGGGTGCGGGTACGCGCACGTTCACCGGCACGGACCTGACATTTGCGGGCACGCTGCGGTCAAACGCCGACGGCACCACCGGCGCCACGCTCAGCGGCACGGGCACCACCACGCTGGGCGGTGCCGTGGGCGACAACGCCCAGCGGCTTGAATCCCTCGCCAGCAACGGCGGCGGGACGACGATCTTGCGGGATGCGGTGACAACCACGGGCAGCCAGACCTACGCCGACGCGGTGCTCCTCGGCTGGGCCGCCGCGGCAGACCGGACGCTCTCGGGTTCGTCGGTGTCGCTGAACGCCGCGGTGAACAACGAGAACGCTGGCGGGCGCGGGCTGACGGTGGACACCACCGGCGGCGGCATCACGACGTTCGGCGGGATCGTGGGCGGCGGCGCCAACGGGGCGCTCCTGAGCCTGACAACCAACGCCGACGGTACCAGCACGCTCCTGAGCGTGAGCACGACGGGTGCGCAGAGTTACGCCGATTCGACCGTGACACTGAACGGCGCATACACCACCGCCGGCGGCGCGTTCAGCGTCAACGACGCGGGCGGCGGCACGGCCAACACGGTTCTCGCGGGCAACACGACGATCATCACCGGCGGCGGACCGGTCATGTTCGAGGGGACCGTCAACGGCACGAACCTCAACGGCGAGACCCTGGGGATCACGGCGGGCAGCGGGGATGTCACGTTCCAAGGTGCCGCGGGCGACACCGTGGCCCTGGGCGCTGTGACGGTGGTCTCAGCGGATGACGTGTCCTTCCAGAGCACGTTCGTCGCGTCGGACTATGTGCAACAGGCGGGCACGGGCACGACCACCTTCACGGGCTTGGCCACAACCACGGGCGCGATCGGGATCAACTTCACGGGCGCCAACCTCACGATCAATGGCGGCACTGCCGTCAGCGGCACAGGCGGGATCGGGGTCGCCAACACCGGCACGCTCACGGTGGCCTCGCCCGCGGTCAACATCACGGGCACGGGCACGTTCAATCAGAGCGGTGCGGGCGGTGTCACGCTCGCCAACAGCACGATCAGCACCAACAACCAGGCCGTCAACTTCAACGGCCCGATTACCCTGACGACGGGCGCCACGACGGTCACCTCGGGCGCGGGCAGCATCACGTTCGCCGGCACGGTGAGCGGGGCCCAGAGCCTGACGGCCAACAGCGACGGCGTGACGCGGTTCAACGCGGCGGTGAACATCGCCAGCCTGACAACGGACCTGAACGCGGGCGCGAACGGTGCCCCCGCGGAGCGGACGGAACTCAACGGTGACGTGACCGTCACGGGCGGTGCGACGTTCAACGACGCGGTGACGCTCACCAACAGCGTGACGATTGACGCCGGGTCCAGCGACATCCTCTTCGGTGGGGCCGTGACCGGTGCCTTCGCGCTCACGGCCAACAGCGATACGCTCACGCGCTTTGCCAGCATGGTGAATATCGCCAGCCTGACGACGGACCTGAACGCGGGCGCGAACAACGCCCCGACGGAGCGGACGGAACTCAACGGCGACGTGACGGTGACGGCGGGGGCCACATTCAACGACGCGGCCGCGCTCACGAGCAACCTGACGATCAACGGCGGGGCGAGCGCTATCACCTTCGGTAGCGCCGTCAGCGGTGCCTTCGGTCTCACCGCGACTACCAGCGGCACGACCACGTTCAACTCAACGGTCGGTGCCGGAACCGCCCTCGCCAGCCTCACCACCAACGGCGGCGGCACCACCATCCTGCGAGATGCCGTCACCACGACCACCTTCCAGACCTATACCGACGCGGTGCGGCTGGGCTGGGCCACGGGCGCGGCGGGCAGCCGCACGTTCTCCGGTTCCGCGCTCACCTTTTCTTCCACGGTGGACAATGAAACGGCCGGGGGCGGCATCGGCCGCGCGTTGGCGGTGAGCAGCGCTGGTGCCACCATGTTCGTGGGTGATGTCGGCGGCAGTGTGGCCACGGGCCCGCTCTTCAGCCTCACCTCCGATGCGGGCGGCACGCTGAGCATCGGGAATGTCAGCACGCAGGGGGCGGGCTTCCAGTTGTACGCCGATGACACGGTGACGTTCAACAGCACGTACCTCACCAACGGCGGCGACTTCAGCGTAAACGACACGGGCGCTGGCGTGGCCGATGCGGTGCTCGCCAGCAACACGATCATCAACACCTCGGGCGGCAACCTCCTCTTTGAGGGCACAGTGAACGGCACCACGGCCGATGCGCAGACGCTCTCGATCACGGCGGGGGCGGGCGATGTGACGTTCCAGGGGGCCGTGGGCGACACGGTGCCGCTGGGCGACACCACGGTGGTCTCCGCCGACGATGTCTCCTTCATGGGGGCCTTCAGCGGCACGGGCTACACGCAGCAGGCCGGCACGGGGCTCACCACGTTCACGGGCTTGGCGACCACAACGGGCGGAACGGGCATCAACTTCACCGGCACCAACCTCACCATCAATGGCGGCGTGCAGGTCGGAGGCACCGGCGGCATCGCGGTCGACAACGCCGGCCTGTTCACCGTTGGGGCGACGGCGCTGAACCTCACGGGCACGGGTGCGTTCATCCAGACCAGCGCGGCGGGCACCGGCACGGTGCTGCTGAACGGCAGCACCATCAACACCAACGACCGGAACATTGGCTTCGCGTCGAACACCACGCTGGCGACCGGCGCGGTCCTGCTGAACACCACCAACGGCTCCATCGGCAACATCACCTTCACCGGCACGGTGGATGGCGGCCAAGCCCTCACGGCCACCAGCGGCGGAACCACCACCTTCAACTCCACCGTGGGAGCGGGCACGCCGCTCGCCAGCCTCACCACCGACGGCGGCGGCACCACCGTTCTCCGTGATGCCGTGACAACCACCGGTGCCCAAACGTACAACGATGCCGCACTCCTCGGATGGGCCGCGGCTGCGGACCGCACGCTCACCGGCTCTGCCGTTTCCTTCGTATCGACCGTGGACAACGAGAACGCCGGCGGACGGGCGCTCACGGTGAACACCACCGGCGGCGGGGCCACCACGTTCGGCGGCATCGTCGGTGCGGTCAACGGCCCGCTCGCCAGCCTCACGACCAACGCCAACGGCACCACGGTCCTCAACACCACCGCCCTCTCGGTTGCTGGTGCGTTCGACTTCGGCGATGCCCTCACCATCGGCGGCTCGAACCTCGCGGCGGCCCAAACCCTCACGCTCAACTACAACACGGGCACGTTCCGTTCGACGGTGGAGTCCGCCGCGGGCGGTGCCCGGAACCTCACGCTGGTCTCCTCCGGCACGGGCCTGACGAGTTTCATGGGTCTGCTCGGCACCGGCGCCAATCCGCTCGGTGCCGTGATGAGCAACGCCGACGGCTCCTTCTCCGCGGTGGCAGGCGGTAACACGGGCACGCTCACCATCAACGATGCCGTGGCTATCACCCTCGCGGGCACCTTCAACACTGCCGGCTTCCTGGGCTCGGGCCCCGCAACCCTGACCGGTGTCACCGCCATCAACGCAGGCGCCGGGCCGCTCACGTTCACAGGCACTGTTGACGGCCCCTTTGCCCTCGCCGCGAACTCAACGGGGGCAACCACCTTCGGCGCCGCCATCGGTGCCACGGGCCCGCTGGCCAGCCTCACCACCGATGCCGGCGGCACCACCACGCTGTCGGGCAACGCCACGACCACGCTCACGCAGACCTACAACGACGCCGTCCTGCTCGCGGGGGCGGTTGGCGGCACGCGGACGCTCACGGGCACATCGCTCGCCTTCAACGCCACGGTTCAGTCTGCACCGGGCGGTGGGCGGTCGCTGGTCGCAACGCTGACGGATGTTGCGGGTGTCGCTACGTTCGCCGGTGAGGTGGGCGGAACCGACGCCGCGGGCGGGCCGCTGGCAAGCCTGCGTGTGAACGGCGGCGCCACGACCAACATCGGGGCCAATATCACCATCGAGAACGCGGCGGCGGCAAACTCGATTGAGACGATCCGCTTCGGCAACAACGTGGTGCTTACCGGCGATTCGCTGGTCAACGCCGACCAAGGGCGAGCCTTCTTCGCCGGCAACATCAACTCCGACGGCACGGCCCGCGCCTTCCGCATCGTCTCAACGGCCTCGTCCGCCGCGCCAACGATGGTGGACCTGTCCAACCTCGACCAACTCCGCAACTTCATCGTGCCGCTCACGTTCACGGGCAACATTGGCAACACCTCGCCGCTCTCGTTCCTGGGTCTGAACGTGGGCACGGTCGGCGCCGCGAACATCGACGGCACGGCGGGCATCCCCGCCATCTCCACCATTCTCTTCACCGATCCCGCATCGTTCAACGGCGGCGGCGTGTTCGATCCGCAGGCCCCGGCGCACGCCCTCACGCACACGGTGAACATCGCCAGCGGCGGCACGTTCGCAACCGGCCAGAACGAGAAGGTGCTCGCCACCGGCAACCTCACCATCAGCACGGGCACAGCGGCCGCCTTCACCGGCACGGCGTTTGTCGGCGACGTGATCACCACCGGGTCCTTCACGCTCAACTCCGCGAACATCCGCGTGCGCACCCGCCCGCCCGGCAACGTGCTGGGTATCACACCGGCGGGCCAGAACACGCAGGGTCAGGACGAGGGCGTGAACTTCGTCTCCGGCTCCGGTATCAATTTCTCGTCCAGCCCCGTGCGAGTCACCGGCGGCTTCACGGCACCCGGCGTGTTCGCGCCGATGGTCACCACCGGCACCACCGACTTTGCCGCGCCAGACACAAACACCATCCTCATCACCGGCGAGGTGCCCGGCACCGTGCGCCGTCGCGCCTACTTCGGCGGCGGCGGGGATCAGGCCCAGTTCATCGCCGAGTTCACAGACACGACTACCGGGCCACCGCTGCCCACCGGCCGCTTCCTCCCGCTCACGCGGCGTGCCCAAGGGCCGACGGACCAGAACGTGTCCGAAACCATCACGCCGTTCACCATCGTGGATGTGCCCCAGATACAGCCGGACACCTCCATCGGCCAGGCCCTGCGGGCCGAACTCGAGCGGATCGCCGTCAACGTGCGCGGCACGGTGCCCGCCGAACTGGTGGAGTTCCTCGTGGGCCGCTCGATCTTCAACGACAAGCCCGACACCGCGCAGGTCAGTTCGACGGATCGGCAGGTCTCCGAGGGGCGTCTGTCGCCCGAGGCCGTTCAACGCGTGGTCGATTCGTACAAGGCGCTGGAGGCACGGGGGGATGACGCACGAGCCCTGCTCGACGAGGTCGCCGCGTTCGACACCGAGGCCGACTTCGACGCCGCCACCATCGCCGAGTTCCTGCTCGACCAGCCGGCCGACAACGACGCCCGCCTGCTGATGGATCAACTCGTGGAACTGCTCAACGACGTGGAGCAACTGGGCCTGGGCCCCATCGAGGAGGCGGCCTGCAAGGAGCGTATCGTCGCCGGCATCCGGCCCGCCAACTGGAACGGGAATGAACTCGTGCAGGTGATCGAGGCCTACGACAACGCCAAGGCGGTTCGCTTTGCCCCCGCACCGGCCGCGCAGCCCGCGCCGGGCAACGGAGCGGGGCCGACCGAAACTCCGCTGCGAGCCGAGCCGGTCGCCGCCCGGTGAGCGGCCTTGCCTGTGCGGTTAGTTCTTGCGTGGTTGGGTGAGCCGCAGGGCGCGGCCGCCCGGGCCGTCGATCACAACCGCCATCTGATCGCGGTCGATCTCGCGCACCGTCCATCCCTTGGCCACGGTGTCGCCCGCCCTGTACACACGCCCGTTGATGATGGCCGCTGCGCTGGCCGCGCCGGAGTAGATCGTGGACAAGGCCAGTGTTGGCGCATCGATTGGCCGTTCGTCCTGCGGATCGTCGGTCGAGACCAGGGTCTGTGCGTCTGCCGAATCCGTCGGTTCTGATGGGATGAACGCCATGGGCGAGCGCGCCACCACGGGAACCGGACGCGCCGCCACGTACGCCGCAGCCGCCATCTGGCCCGGTGTCAGGGCTGCCGGCGTGCCGGGCGCCGCGAGCGCGGCAGCCTGTGGTTGTCCGGCCGTTGCCGCCGCGGATGACTGGGGCTGCAAGCCCGTGCCGATGCGCACCAGCAGCACGCAGGCGATCGGCCCTACGAGCACGCCCGCCACCATGAGCCTGTCCTTGGTCCGTCTTGCCAGGTTCATGGCCGACTCTCCTTCTCCGCGCTGGCAAGCCCGGCGGCAGCGCGCACCGGGCTCGTGTCGAAGGACACGTGCTCGGACTGCACCGCGGCGATTACCGCCCGACTGCCGGCCTCGTTCATCGGCGAGAGCCTGAGCGTGTGCACCCTGCCGAACCCCGCCTGCCGCTGCAACTCATCCACAAACAGCACCAGCGACCCGAAGTCGCTCACGACCGACAACGAGCACCCCAGCACGGTTTCTGGCTTGGCCGGGGCGAGCGCGGGGCTTGGCACGCCCGCGGCGGCCGCAACAACGGGCGATGGGGGGGCCGCGGGAGGCGCACGCACGGTCCCCGTCATCGTGGCCGGCTGCAGTTGCTCCACCCGCACTCGGTGCGTCTCCGCCAGCCTCATCACCGCGGCAAACAGGTCCGACTGCGTCGCGGCCGGCGCCGATGTCGCGGCCACGTCGGCCGCCTCCGCCACGGCGGCGGCAAGAGCCGCTCGCGCCCCGTCGGGCGATTCGGCCTCACCGGAGGCCGGTCCGGCCTCCACCTGCGCCACCGCGGCCCGCACGGCGGCGGTCCGCCGCTCGATCGGTTCAACAAGGCCATACAGCAGGCCCGCGCAGACGGCCAGGCCGATGCCGCCTTCGGCCAACAGTGATCGGACGGCGGCAGGATTCACGGGTGGACCTCCAAAGCGTTGGCGTGTGTGCCCGCGCCCGCGGGCGATGCGCCGGGCGGCAGCCCCACGAGTTCCATGGAGACCTCGAATCGGTTCACGTCGGTGGTGCCAACCCGGTGTCGCTGCGTGCCCCCCAGCCGCACGTTCCGCAGGATCGGGACGCTCGCCAGTTGCTGGGCATAGGACGTGAGCACCGTGGCCACGTCCGCAGAGCCCGTGGCCTCGGTCACGCCGACCAGGGCGCACGACACGCGCCCCGTGTCGCTGGTTGTGAAATCAATCGACGCGAGCGTCACGCCCTCGGGCGTGTTCTCCGCAATCGCTGCCAGAGCGTGCGACAACGGATATTTCTCGCCCATGCGCGCCGCCATCCGCGCACGCAGGTCCGCCACCGCAGCGCGAGCATCACTCGCCTGCCGGAAGACCATCCGCTCCTTCTCCAGCGCGGCGGCTGACCGGGCCAGCCCCTGGGCCCGCAGGCTCTCGCTGCGGAGGGTCAGGGCCGCGCTCCCCGCGTACATCGCGATCAGCGCGGCCGCGCTGCCGATGCCCGCCCACATGCCCCGCCGCACGCGCCGCAGCACCCGTTCCCGTGCCACGTCGGCTGGCAGCAGGTTGAGGTCGCACCGTGCCAGGGTCTGGGCAAGCATGGCGCCGGGGTCCTGAGCCACGTGCGCTTCGGTGTCGCCGACGGCGGCGATCTGTTCCGGACGGAAGCCGGAGAGTTGCGTGATCACCTCCGCCAAGCGTGGCAGCGCGCCGCCGGGCCCGACAAAGCACAGTTCAAGACCGTCGCGCTCGTTCTCGGGAATGCCGAAGCGGATCGTCTGTTTGAGTTCCACCGCGTAGCGCTGCAACACCGGCTGCAGGCCCGGCAGCACCGCCGCGCCGTTGATGCCGCGCTCGGCATCAACAACCGTTTCGGGTGTGGGGATGCCCGTGAGTTCCAGCAGGCGGCGTGCCGCGCCGCGGTCGGGCGTAAACGGCTGTGTCGGCGTGGCATCAGACCGCAGCGGGCGGCAGAAGCAGTCCACCAGCGATTCGGAGCCAAGCGACAGCATGCGGAAAAACCGGACGCGTCCGGGCGATGCGGCGAGCACGATGGTGCTGGCGCCGCTGATCCACACCACCACACGCACGCTGGGCTCAGGCCTGGGATCCGCCGGCGCACCCCCGCCACCGGCCTCGCCCGCCCGGGAGGCCGCCCGCACCAACGACACGGCGTCCATGGGCAACAGCCGCGCCACCCGCAGGCCCGCGCCCTGGACGCACGCCGCGATGGCGCTCGCCGTCAACTCTGCCTCGCTCACGCCCAGCACATGATGCTGGCGCGGCAGCGCGGCCGTTCTCGTCGGTGCATCGATCGAGAGCGTCGCGGTGTCAACGATCTGTGTCGTCGCCCCGGGGCCGACCATGGCCAGTTCTGCGGCGTGCCTTGCGCCCGCCTCGCCGGCCGACTGCGGGCACGACACCACGTTCACGTTTCCGGAGGGCGACGCGTACACCACCTCGGTCTCTCGGCCGGCGACGCCCAACTCGGCTGTCCACTGCGCCAGCGGCTTCTGCAGGTCGGAGAGCAGGCCCGGCCATGCATCAGCCCAGTTGGCATAGGCGAGGGGTTCCTGACGTGACGCCACCACCCGGCCGTGCCGCACCACCCACATGGCGATGCGGGCGGGAACGATCTCGATGAAAACGCGTGTGGCGTGCAAGGAGGCCCCTTCTGCGATTGGCCGGCCGTCAGGCTTTGAGCGGCGCTGGCCGGGTCGTCATCGGCGCTCCGAACGGGCGGGTTGTGGACCGCGTGCATCGTCGGGCGGCTTGGCGTGCCTTCTGCGCCTGTGCCGCGGGTTACGGGACCATCGCCCAGGACGTGAACTTGACCGTGCGTGTGCCGGACCCGCCCGAGCCGGTCCGTCCGGCAAGGTCGGCGTGGATGAGCGACCGGCCCGTCATGGAGACTGCCCGGCCGGCGAACGTCCCCCAGAACTCGCACGGCGGCGAGCCCGAGCCGGTCAGGCTGAGGTCGGCGGTGTTGCCCACGGCGGCGGCGCACAGTTTCGACGAGTCGTTGAGTTGGATCGTCCGGTTGTTGCCCATCATGATGATCCGCAGGCGCCCCGACGAGCCCGTGTTGATGTTGACGGTGCTCGTGTTGCTGAGCGTGACATTGCCGTACACGAACATCGTCAGCGACCCACCCGTGTCGATCGTGAGCGATGCGGAGTTGCTGACCGTCAGGTTCCCGTCCACGCGCATGTAGACGGGGGCCGTCACGTTCACGACGGCCGTGCTGCTGATCGTGAGGTTGTTGAAGTACCTGTCGGTCGCGATCGTGGTTGTGCCAGACGAGAAGGTCACGTTGCCCGAACTGCTGCCGACGGCCGGCACGCCCTGCCGCCCGGCCACGGCCGCGTTGCTCGCGCCGGCCGTCTGCGTGCCGGAGATGGTTGCGCCCGAGGAGAGCGAGATCACGCTTGACGGGATGCCGCCCGGCGCGACGCTCGCCGAGCCCAGCAGGCGGGCCATGCTCGACATGGTGAAGCGGTTGCTCGCCGTGGCGTTGACCGCGACAATGCTGTTGGTGTTGTCGATGTTGGCCCCGCCGTAGAGCCCCAGGGACGAGTCGTAACCGTTCACCGTGGATGCCAGCACGGTGCCCTCGCCCGCGATGGCGACCGTGGTGGTGGCGGCGACAGCGGCCAGGCCCGAGAGCGACGTGCTGAAGGCGGTGGGGGGGATCACGGTGGTCGTGGGCACACCGGGTCCGCTCCACGAGAGCACGCACCCGTTGTTGCCGCTGTTTTCAAAGTAGCGCACGGTGAAGTCGTGCGCGCCCGCCGCGAGCGTGATGATCCCGGTGCGCGTGCTGAAACTGTGCGCACCGTCATGGTTGATGAGGGTGGCGCCGTTGATGGAAAGGTCCGAGCCATCATCCGACCCGAGCGAGAACGTCCACGAGCCGGTCGTCGGGATGGTGATCTTGCCGGAGAAGCGCACGCCGAACCGGTTGTTCGGGCCACCCTGCCAGAACGCCGCTCCTGAACTGTTGGGCACGTTCACCCACGGGGTCCATCCCGCCGCCGTGGGCGTGGTGCCGAAGGGCACACTGGCGAGCGCACTGGGAGCCGCCGTCAGCGTCCACGCCTCGAACTTCACGCCCTGCGTGGTCGACGACGACGGCGTGCTCTCCACGCCCACGAGTCGGGCGCGGCGTGCAGCGTCGGCGCTCGCGGAACTCACGGTGAACGTGCTTGTCGGGCCCGCGACGGCCTTGGTGACGCTGAACGTTGCCTGTGTCAGCGCGGTCTTGGTCGAGATCGTGCCCATCATCCCGTCGCCGTCGTCGTCGGCGTTGAGGGCGAACTCACGCGCCGCCATGTTCACGCCCGCCTCCGCCGCGTACTGGGCCCGCAGCGCGGCCAGGCGCTTCGTGGTCAGGTCTTGATCCCTTGCCCCACCCAGGACCACGCCCACGACGATCAATTGCAGCACCGCCAGCGCGATGATCACGCCGATGGACGCGGAGCCGCGTGCCGTGTGCGGGGCGACGCTCATGCTCACGGCGCACCGCCCTTCAGCAGCGACCGCAGAAACACCTTGGTGCGCAGCGTCTGGCTGACGCCGTCGCGTGTGAGCGTGATCGACACACTCAACCGTCGCACCGCGTCGCACGCCGTGCCCGAGAGCGTGGCGGCCATGGCGGCGTTGGACTCATCGAAGGCCTGGATCGCGAACGCGCTGACACTCTGCAACAGCACGCCGGTCGGCCCACCGCTCTCGCTCAGCGTCGCCTGCCCGCCCGAGACCGCCAACACCGATGTCCCGTTGAAGGTGATAGACGATGCCGACAGCGACGTGATATTGGGCGCGCTGGAGGCGTACGGGGACTTGAGCGTGATCTCGCGCAGGGCCCGGTCGATCCGGTCCAGCCCGGCCGAGAGTTCGGCGTGCAACTGGGCCGAGAGCGCCGCTTCCGTGTACGTTCGCGAGGCCTGGTAGATCACGCCCGAGGCGATCGATCCCATGGTCCCCATGATCACAATCGTCGCGATCATCTCGATCAGCGTGAAGGCCCGGCGACGGCCTCGGGTTTGGTGTACGCGGATGGTCATGGTGTGTAGTCCGTGAGCACGGTGGACATCGCCAGGGTTGTGGCCCCCCGGCGCGGGTCGACCCAGGCCACGGAGACCACGACCGTCTTGTAGCCTGTTCCTGACGTCGTGAGCGAGGCGTTGGTCTCGGTGATCGCCACGCTGCGTGTGAAGCCCGGGAACCCGGCCAGGCTCGTCTCGGCGGTGTAGTTCGAGCCCGCGATGTACGTGTAGCCGCGGGTGGCGCTGGCGCGGTCGGCGATCACGTCCTCCATCTTCTCGGTGGCCAGCCAACGGGCCCGCGAGAAGGCGATGGTCGATGCCCGCTGCACGCTCGCGTCGCTGATGGCCACCACCGTGCCTGGAACGACGAGCGCAAGCACCACGATCGCCACGATGGTGTCGATGAGAGAGAAGCCGGCCGCGAGGGTGCGACGCGCGCGTGTCATGACCCACCCCCGGTGAGGGTGGTCAGGCCCGAGGTGCGCAGCACTCGCACCACCCAACCGCCCGAGAGCGACACCGTGCCATCCGCCGCCAGCGTGGCCCCGGCCGTACTCCCCGGCCTGCCCAAGCGGTCAAAGCACACCTCGCTGGTCGAGTCGAACGTCACGGTACTCAGTGTGGCCCCGGCCAACTCGCCTGTGTTCAGGCGTTGCAGGAACAGCGCACCAGAGGCCGGATCGGTGATGGTTGTTGCGCCTGCTCTGCCGGGCGAGGCCGGGTTCTCGGCCAGGACGCTGTAGGTGTTGGACGAGGTGTTGAACGACACCCAGTGCGTGAGACCTGCCGCCATGGCACGCTCGCGGGTGTAGGTGAGGTCGCGCAGCACCTGCCGCGCTGCCACGGCCTGCCGCTGGGTGCCCAGGTTGCTCATGGACGGGATCGCCACCGCGGCGACCACGGCCATGCAGACCATGACCACGATGAGTTCGATCAGCGTGAACGCGCTGCAAACGCGCAGGAACCGCCGTGGAAGGTGCGTGTGCATCGTTGTGGATCGCATCGGCTCGTGCCGGTGAAGGGGTGAGCGCGGCCGCGCGCTGCCCGGGTTCGCCGCCGGTTCCGCAAACAAGCACGGCCGACGGCCAGAGCCATCGGCCGTGCAGAAAGGGGCGTAGGGCCACCGGCCCTTGATCACTCAGAGTTGGTTGGCCGTGAGCACGCCGCTGCCGCTGGGGTTGTTCACGGTGGTGTTGTTGCTGGAGTTGGCGTAGAAGCCGTACGCGGGGGGAGTGGTGGTGTTGTCAACGTAGTAGCGCCAGCCGGCCGTGCCGCTCACCGTGCGGGCCGTGTACTCGGCGGCCGTGGCCGCAGTGGCGGTGGAGAGGCTGTTGTACGGATTGGCGGGGAACGAGTCCATCACCACGGTGCTCGCGGTGGTCAACTGCGCCAGCGTGGGGTACGCGGGCGTGCCAGAGAGCGAGGCGTTGGCGTAAAAGTTCGAGGCCGCCGAACGCACGTTGCCCAGCGTGCCCTGCAGGGCCGCCGTCCGGGCCCGATCGGTGTAGTCAAAGTACCGCGGCACCGCCACGCCCGCGAGGATCGCGAGCACAACGATCACGGCGATGAGTTCGATGAGCGTGAACGCCGAACGGAACGAGCGACGGGTGAGAGTCATGAGCAAGGCCTCCGGTTCTTTGACATGTAGAGTCGAGAACGACACGTTCTTCGAATGCTGCCGATTCCACGCACCCGACAGTCTCTCTTGTCGGCCCGCGGGGGGTGCGTCTTAAGTTCTGTCGCTGGCACCCGCTCTTCCATGCCCATGCTGCGCGCCACACTCCGCACACTCCGCACAACCGGACCCGGCCGCGACGCGCGGTCGATGTTCACAACTGGTTCGCCGTCAGCGTGGTGGCGGCCGTCCCGCCGCACGCGCTCCCGGATGCCGCGCCGCCCGCGCTCACAACCGTCGTCGCGGCTGTCGAGTTCGCGTAGAACCCGCACGCCGGCACTGCCAGCGCGTTGTCAACGTAGTAGCGCCACCCCACCGTGCCGCTCACGGACCGGCCCGAGAACTCCGTGGCCGTCGCCGCGGCGACAGTCCGCTGCGCGTTGAACGGCATCGCCGGGAAGGCGTCGGCGATCACAACCCCGGCACCGCTCAACTCCGCCAGCGTCGGGTAGCGGGCCGTGCCGTTGAGGCTCGAGTTGGCGTAGAAGTTTCCGCAGGCCGAACGCACGTTGCCCAGCGTCCCCTGGAGCGCCGCAGTCCGGGCGTTGGCCGCGTGGTCAAAGTATTGCGGCACGGCCACGCCCGCCAGGAGCGAGAGGATGAGCACCACCGCGATCAGTTCGATCAGCGTGAACGCCGCGGCGCGCTTCGTGTGGTGGGCATGAACCATCGGCCTTCTCCGCAATCGCCCTCTGTTTCCGTCGTTCGCACCGCCTGTGCCCGACTGCGCGTGAGCACTACTTCACCAGGTTCACCATGTCCCACATGGGCAGGAAGATGCCCAGTGCGACCACCAGCACCACCAACGCAATCACCACGATCAACAGCGGTTCCACCAGCGTGGTCAGCGTCTTGGTCTGGTGCTTGGTCTCGCGCTCGTAGTGGCGAGCGATCAGCGCGCACATGTTGGGCAACTGGGCGGAGGTTTCTCCCGCGGAGATCATCCGCCGCGCGAACGAGGTGAAGTACGTGCAGGCGTTCAGGCACTCGCTCAGCCGGCCGCCGGTGCGCACCTGCCGCGCCAGCCGTTCGATATCGGCCCCCAGCAGCGTGCTGCCGCTGGACTTGCCGCCGAGGTCAAGGGCATCAATCAGGCCGAGGCCCGAAGAGAGCGAAAGGCCCATGACGCGAGCGAACCGCGCGAGCGCAAGCCCCTGCGTGATCGCGTTCACCACCGGCACGCGTCCGAGCACGCGCTCGATCAGGGCCTGGCCTCGGGCAGTGGCCCGCGCCTTCAGGAAGCCGAACACGAGGCCGCCGATGGCCAGCAGGTACAGGAACCAGAAGCCCTTGATCGACTCGCCCGCCGCCGCGAGCACCTGCGTGATCGCGGGCAGTTTCACGCCCCGCGACGCGAACATTGTGGCAAACTTTGGGACGACGAACCCCACGAGAAAGCCCACACCGATCACCATCACGCCCAGCACCACGGCCGGATACGTCAGGGCCGCGCGAACCATCTGGCGCGTCTCCTGCTGCCGCTCCAGCATCTCCGAGAGGTGGTCGAGCACCTTGGGCAGGTTGCCGGTCTTCTCCGCCGCGCGGATGGTCTCCACGTACACATCGCCGAAGACTGTGCGGTGCACGTCCATCGCGTCGGCCAGCGACTGCCCGCCTTCGATGCGAGAGGCCAACTCCGAGATCAGCGCCTTCAGTTCCGGGCCGCGTTCCTGCTCGGCGATGCTCACCAGTCCCTCGCTGATCGACAGCCGCGCACCGATGAGCACCGCAAGTTGCGAGGTGAAGTGGGCCAGGTCCTTCAGTTTGATCTTGCGGGCGGCCTTGCCGCGCACGCGTGCCGGTTCGATGGAGAGCGGCACCAGGCCCATGGCCGCGACCTGCCGGTAGGCCTCGGCACGATCCGCCGCCTTGGCCGTGCCCTCACGGCGTGCACCGCCGCGGTCCATCGCCTTGTACGCGAATGCCACGGCGCTCATGCGGCCACCTTCATGGGTGTGGGAGCCTCGGCCGCCACCTCCACCGCTGCGGCAACCCGCAGAACCTCGCTGGGGGTGGTCAGGCCCACCTTGGCCTTCTCCAGCCCGTCGCGCCACATCAGCCGCACACCCGCGCGAACGGCCGCGGCACGCAGCACATCCACCGGCGCGTTCGCGTTCACGGCCGCGTGCATCGCCGGCGTCATCTTCAGCAGTTCGTAGATGCCGACGCGGCCCTTGTACCCGGTGCTCATGCAGCGCGAGCAACCGGTGCCCTGCACAAACTTCGCTCCCACGCCTTCGGGCCCGAACTGAGCGAGGGTCGCGGCCTCCGGCTCGAAGGGCTTGGCGCAGTCCGCGCACACGCGGCGCACCAACCGCTGGGCCACCACGCCCAGCAGCGCGGCGTTGATGGCAAAGCCCGGGCAGCCCAGGTCGCGCAAGCGCGGGATCGAGCCCGGCGCGTCGTTGGTGTGCAGGCTCGACAGAACCAGGTGGCCCGTGAGCGCCGCCTGCACCGCGATGCGGGCGGTTTCCTCGTCACGAATTTCGCCCACGAACACCACGTCCGGGTCTTGCCGCAGCACGCTGCGCAAGGCTCCGGCAAAGCTCATGCCGATCTCGGCGTTCACCGGCACCTGCCGGATCATGGGCATGCGCACCTCGACCGGGTCCTCAATGGTGATGATGTTGCGCTCAGGAGTGTTCAGGCGCTTGAGGGCCGTGTAGAGCGTCGTGGTCTTTCCGCTGCCCGTGGGGCCGGTCACAAGCACCATGCCGTGCGGGTGGTCGAGCAGTTGCTCGAAGGCCGTGGCCTCGCCGGGCTGCATGCCCAGTTCCGGGAATCCTTTGATGTGCCCGCTCCCGGTGAGCAGCCGCATCACCACATTCTCGCCGCACACGGTGGGGATGATCGACAGCCGCAGATCGACATAGCGCCCGCGGTGGACGAAGCGGAACTTGCCGTCCTGCGGACGCCGCGTCTGGGTCAGGTCCAGATTCGCCATCACCTTCAGCCGTTGCACCAGCCCGGGGTGGGCCGCGAGCGCCGGCCCCTGCTGGCCTTGAAGCAGGCCGTCGATGCGGAAGCGAATGTGGAGGGCGGTCTCGTCGGGGTTGATGTGGACGTCCGATGCGCCCTTCTCCACGGCCGACCCCAGAATCTGGTTCACCGCCGCCACGATCGGCTCGCGCCCCATGGCCGCTTCGGCCTCGGTCGCCGCTGATGCTGTGGCCGTACTCGCCGCGGCCCCGGACGCACCAAACTGCCCGGTCATTGTGTAGGCCCGGTCGATCAGCCTTGTGAGGCTCTCGGCCTCGCACAACACCGGGTCGATCTCCACCTTCAGGAGCGTGCGCAACTGGTCCACGCTGCGCAGGTCCATCGGGTTCACCATCCCGACCGTCGCCACATCGCCGGTCAGGAAGAGCGGGAAGGCCTCCATCGTCTCGGCCGAGCCCCGCGGCAGCAGCGCGGCGTTGCGCACATCGATCTGGAACTGATCCAGGTCGACAAAGGCGCACTCGCAGATCGTCGCCCGCACCAGCGCAAGGTCGCGTGAGGTCACCAGGCCACGCTGCACCAGCGCCTTGCTGATGCGCACGTTCTGCTCAGCCGCAAATCGCGCGATCTCCTCCGCCGCCGGCTTGCCGAGCAGGCCCTCCTCCACCAGCGCGGCCACGACAAACTCATCGTGGTCAAGCATGCGCGGGCTCCTTGGGAACGTCGGCCGCGGCACGGGCCGCCACCAGCAGGCCCTCGACCGCCGCGGCGGCGTTGGCATCCGCAGGGAATGATGCGCCCACGTAGTACGTTGGCCCGCGGTCGAGCATTTTGACGCGCTGCGCCACCACGAGAAACTCGCCTGGCTCGCCCATCGGCCCGCAGGCCGCCTTCACCACCAGCCGCGTGTGCTTGGGCACGAACACCTTCATCCGCAGGCCCAGGCCGCCGCGGCTGCAGTCAATCAGGTCCGCCACCACCGTGCCGCCGGCACGCCCGGAGCCGCACACCAGGCCGGAGAAGACCACACGATCGGCCATCTCCTGCGCCACACCCACGGAGGCCGCGAGGCGGCACTGGATCCGCTCGTGCTGTCGCACCACGTTTGGTTCGGCTTTGGATTCCAATGGGCAGCCTCCGGCACCGCACACCCGCGGCTGCGCATTGCTATCGGACAGACCAGAGCGCGTGTTGATGCGCATCGCTTCGGTGCGGCTGCAAGCACGCCGCGGCCCGCCGTGGGTGGCCCGCCCTGCGAGCCCACATGCTTATCGGGCCTCGGCCGCACTGGCGTGCGCTTCGAGGCCTTCGAGGCGTGCCAAGCCCGCCGCGTCGAGGTAGATCGACGGGTCCAGCCGGTCCTCTGACTCGATCCATGTCCGCGCGGCAAGAAACGTGAACACGCTCAGGCCGGCCGTGAAGCGCGCCGAGCCGCCCGTGGGGAGCACGTGGTTGGGCCCCAGCCCATAGTCGCCCACCACTTCCGCTGCACCAGCCCCCACGAACAGGCCGCCGTACTGACGCACACGTCGGGCCAGGGCCACGGGGTTGCGTGTCATGACCTCCAGGTGCTCGGGTGCGATCGCATCTGAGAGGGCCACCATCGCCTCCTCGCTCTCGACAACGGCCGCGAAGCCATTGGTGAGGGCCCGGCGAATGACGCTCGCCGAGCCCGCGTCCAGGTCGGCCAGTTGCCGGGCCAGTGCGTCTTCCACGCCGTGCACGAGCGTGCCGCTGGTGCTGATGAGCATCGCGCTGGCATCCTCGTCGTGCTCGGCCTGCGCGAGCAGATCTGCAGCGACCAGACGCGGGTCGGAGGACTCGTCGGCCAGAATCAGCACCTCGCTCGGTCCGGCGAGCATGTCGATGCCAACATCCCCCGCCACGAGTTTCTTGGCCGCAGTCACCCAACGATTGCCCGGCCCAACGACCACGTCGCAGCGCGGCACGTCTCCGGCGCCGTACGCAAACGCGGCGATCGCCTGAGCGCCGCCCACGGCCAAGAAGCCGTCCGCGCCCGCGATTGCTGCTGCCGCAAGTGTTGCATGGGACGGGCGCGGGCTCGCCACCCACACCTCACGCACCCCCGCTGCGCGTGCGGTGATGGCCGTCATCAGCACGCTCGAAGGGAGCGGGAAGCGTCCGCCGGGGGCGTAGCACCCTGCGCGATCGACGGGCATCACGCGGTGACCCATGCGCCCGCCGGCGGCCGCAAGGGTGAGATCGCTGAGGCACGCACGCTGCGCCGCGGCGAAGCGTCCGATCCGTTCCGCCGCGCGTTCCAGCAGTTTGCGCTGCTCAGATTCCAGCGTGTCGAGTGCCCGCCGCATGTCCTGCCGCGAGAGCACGAGCGGCCCACCCGCAGCCACGTCGCCCAGCCGCTCCGCGTGCTCACGCACCGCCGTCTCGCCGCGTGCCCGCACCTCGTCCACGATTCTCTTCGCCGCGTCGAGCGTGGCGGAATCCACCGGGCCCGACCACCGCGAGACCGCTTCGGCCGCGCTCAGCACACGCAGGAGGCGGCACGGCCCGCCGGCTGGCGGCAGCGGTGTGCGACCGGCGCTCGATCCAGGCGCATTGTCCGGCGCGGGCGGCCCCTTGCGGTCCCCGCCTCTGCGCAGCACCTTCAGCGCACGCCGATCCAGTTCGGTCTCCACCTCGCCCACCATCACGCCCGCCGCGCTCATGCGCACGGTGGCAAAGTAGAGCACATCCGCGGCCTCGTGCATCACTTCGTCGCGTGTGCTGGCAGCGGCCAACTCGCCCGCTTCTTCGACCAGTTTCGCCGCCAGCAGTTCCGGTTCTCGCAGCAGCCGCCGCGTGTAACTCCCCGGTTGGGCGCTTCCGAGCACGCGGCGCTCCAGCGAGCCCAGGCCCCAATCGCCCCCCCAGCATGTGCGCGACCCGGTGTGGCAGAACGCTGCGTCCCGCGGGGCTGCGCCCGTCGCGGGGCGTTGCCTCACCACGAAGCGCAGCGTGTCGCGGTCGCAGTCGGCATCCACGCGCAGCAACTCTTGCACCGCGCCGCTCGTGTCGCCCTTGTGCCACAGGCCGCGCTGACGAGACCAGTACACGCCGCGCCCCTCGGCCACCGCCGCCCGCAGGCTCTGGGCGTTGGAGTAGGCCAGCCCGAGGGCCACGCCGCGCTCATCCACCACCACGGTGGGCCACAGGCCGTCGGGCCGGTCGCTCTGCATCATTGCCGCGAGGGGGTCTGTCAGGTCCATCGCGCCCGTGTACAACGCCATCCCGACCTGCGCATCAATACCCATCCCGTCGAGTTCCGCCACCTCCGCCGCGCTCTTCACCCCGCCGGCCACCGTCAGCCGCGCATCACCGGCCGCCTCGCGCAGGGCCTTGGCCCGCGCCATCGGCAGGCCCGTCATGGTTCCCTCCACCTCCACGAACGTGACCAGGAATCCGCTCACCAACCCGCGCAGTTCGCGCATCCGATCTTCCACAGCGCGTCCGGTGCCCTTCTTCCACCCTTCCACCACAATCTCACCGTCTCGGGTATCCAGCGCCGCGATCACACGCTCGCGTGGCAGTTCCCGCAGCACTTCCTCCCTGGCGGCGGTGCCAAGAATCACTTTTTTCGCGCCCGCATCCAGCCACGCACGCGCGGCGGCCACATCCCGAATCCCTCCCCCCACGCGGCAGCGCGCCAGCGGCAGAACACCCCGCACCAACTCGGCGTTGCTGCCTCTGCCCATCGCCGCGTCAAGGTCAATCACGGCCACGTCGCCCACGCGGCCGAAGCGTCTGGCGATCGGCGCAGGGTCGCCCGCATCAAGAGCCTTGCGAGTGCCCTGCACCAGTTGCACGGTCTGTCCGCCCTGAATATCAATCGATGGAATCAGCATGTTGGCCTCTCACCGGTGAAGCCGGGTGTGTGGGGTCTGAACTGTGGCGGCTGGAGTCTGGTGTCCGGCGTTGCCTCTTCGCGCACGCGCACGCCGCGCTGCGCAAGCGCACGCTTCACGCTCGCCACGGTCCACTCGCCGTCGTGAAAAATGGACGCGGCGAGCACCGCCTCGGCGCCCGCGTGCAGCGCATTGGCCAGGTGCTCCGGCCCCGCCGCACCGCCGCTGGCGATCACGGGCACACGCACCGCACGCGCCACCGCCGCGATAAGGGCTAGGTCGTACCCGCTGCGTGTGCCGTCGCGATCGAAACTGGTGAGCAGCACCTCGCCCGCGCCCGCGTCGGTGCCGCTGCGTGCCCATTCCACGGCATCAAGGTCCACGCGCTCCGTTCCGCTGCGTACCACCACCTGCCAGCCGCCGCTCCGTCGCGCCGCGTCAATCGCCAGCACCACGCACTGGCTGCCGAAGCGCCCGGCCAATGCCGCAAGCAGGCGCGGGTCGCGCACCGCCGCGCTGTTCACGCTCACCTTGTCCGCACCGGCCTCCAGCAGGGCGGTGGCATCATCGATGGTCCTTACGCCCCCGCCCACGGTGAGCGGGATGGAGATCGCCTGGCGCACGCGCCGCACCGTTTCCAGCGCCGCACCGCGCCCCTCGGGCGTTGCGGAAACATCGAGTACCACCAGTTCATCCGCCCCCTGAGCCTGGTATGCCGCCGCACGCTCCGCCGGGCACCCCGCATCTCGCAGCCCGGCAAACCGCACGCCCTTCACGACCCGTCCATCGCGCACATCCAGGCACGGCACCACACGCCGCATCACGCCCGCACCCTGCAGACGCTCTGGGCGCACCGGCGACCACGCTGGGGGGCTCGCGGCCGCCGGCCCGAGGTCCCTTGCCTGCTGCACCCACCTCTTCAGCAGCGCGGCCCCCCAGGCACCGGAGAGTTCCGGGTGAAACTGGCACGCAAGCACGCTGCCGCGTTCGACCGCGGCGACAAAGCGTCCGCCATACTCCGTGTGTGCCGCACGCCAGCCAGCCAAAGCGTCTTGCTCGCTCAGCGAAGTAAGCCTGAACGAGTTGGCGAAGTACGCCGCACCCGATTGCAGCAACCCGCACGCGGGGTCAGGGTCGACTTCGTTCCAGCCGATCTGCGGCACACGCACCGCGTTCTCCTCAAAGCGCCGGGCCACGCCAGAGAGCACACCGAGCCCCCGCACGCCGGGGCTCTCTTCGCTCCCCTGCAGCAGCATCTGCATTCCCAGACACACGCACAGTGTCGCACGCCCCGCGGCGAGGCGATCTCGCAGCGGTTCAACAAGGCCCGCAGCGCCCAGCACCGCCATGGCTGCGCCGAGTGATCCGACACCCGGCAGAACGAGTGCGAGCGCAGACCGCACCACGTCGGGATCGGTTGTGGCGATCGCGTGAGCCCCCGCCCGCTCCAGCGCGGCCACAACACTCGCCACGTTCGCCGTGCCGGTCGTGACGACGTGGACCACGGATGCTTCGTTCACGCTCACAACACCCCCTTGGTGCTTCGGACACCGCCGCCCGTGGCACGCACCGCGGCCCGAAGGGCCACGGCCAGGGCCTTGAACGCGGCCTCGGCCTTGTGGTGGTCGTTGTCGCCGCGCAGCACATCCACGTGCAGCGTGAAGCGGCCCGCGATCGCAAGCGAGCGGAAGAAATGTGAGATGTTCTCGCAGGCCCACTCGCCGATGCGCTCGCGCCGCAGATCAAGGTTCACAACCGCCAGGGGGCGGGCGACCAGGTCCACCACGGCGCGGGCGAGCGCCTCGTCGAGCGGCACGTGCGCTTCACCGAAGCGGGCGATGCCCGTGCGATCACCCAGACAGCGGCCCATCGCATCACCGAGCGCCAAGGCACAATCTTCCGCGGTGTGGTGATCGTCCACCGCAAGGTCGCCCTCGCAGGCCAGAGTCAGGTCGAACCCCGCGTGGGTGGCCAGAGCCGTGAGCATGTGGTCCAGAAACCCGATGCCGGTCTTCACGTCGATGGTGCCGGAGCCGTCAACGCACAGGGTGGCCTTGATCCGTGTCTCCCTGGTTGCCCGCTCAACGGTGGCACGCCGCGGGGCGGCTCCCGGTGCCGCGGCGGTGGTGGTGGGGGCGGGGGCGGGGGCTGTGGAGGTGGTGCGCGGCGAAGGGGGGTTCATGAAGTCGCTCCTGTCAGGTCAAGCAAGCCGGTCAGTTCTTCAACGTTGGCGAGCACGCGTGCCGCGCCCGAGGCGGTGAGCGTGTGCCGGGATTGCTCCAGCACTTCGCCCGGCGGGCACACACCGATGGGCACAACCGCCGCGCTGCGGGCGGCACGCACATCGTCCACGGTGTCGCCGATCATCCAGGCATATCGCACGTTCAGGCGTGCGAGCGCGAGGTGCACCACCGCCGGGTCGGGCTTGGGCGGGCCGTCTTCCATGCAGATCAACGCAGAGAAGCAGTCCTCGATGCCGTGGGCACGCAGGAACGCCTCCGCGTCGGCCCGTGGCCGTCCCGTCACAATGGCCAGGGGCAGGCGCTTGCGCAGCCCATCCAGAAACGCGCGCGTGGTCAGCAGCCGCTCGTTCGCGCACAGGCCCGGCCTCGTGCCGTCGCCGTGGTAGGGCCGCTCGAACGCCGCCGTCACCTCCGCGAGGGGGCGGTTGATGCCACGCGCGGCGAGCAGACGCTGTGTCAGGACCCAGTCGTTGTTGGCGTTTCCGGCCGCTTTGGCCGCTGCCACATCGGCCGGGCCCAGGTCCACGCCGTACAGCGCGCACGTCTCGACGATGGCCCGCCGGTAACTCTGCGAGACATCCGCCAGAACGCCGTCGAGATCGAACAGCAGGGCCTCGGGGCGCAGTGCGCTGCGCAGCACGCCCTCAAGGCGCTCCAGCGCGGCCTCATCGCCGGGGCACGAAACACGCACCATCCCGGCCAGTTCGCCCGTGTCATACCGCCTCACGGCGATGCCCAACCCCGCGAGCGCATCGGCCGCCCACGCACCGGCCGCTGCCCCGCCTCTGCCGAAGCGCGTCAGCACCAGGTTGGCCTGCGAGGCGATGGGGCGTGTGCCCAGCTCCTGCAGGGTGCGCGTGAGCCGTGCCCGTTCTTGCCGCACACGGGCGACCGCGCGTGCCTGCTCCGCTTCGCCCTCGCGGAGGCAGCGTTGGGCCACCGCTAGCGACACGCCGCTGACCGCGTACGGCTGCCCAACGGCACGCAGAAACCCCGCGCACGCGGCCGTGGGCGCAATCGCGTAGCCCACACGCAGGCCCGCCAGGCCCCACGCTTTGGAGAACGTCCGCACCACGATCACGTTGGGCAGTTGCAGGGCCGCGGGCGTGAGATCGGCATCCGCAAACTCCGCGTACGCGCCGTCAAGAACGACCAACGCCCCCACCTGCGCGGCCGCCGCGCTGAGTTCCGTCAGGTCGTCCACTTCCGCCACGCCGCCCGTGGGGTTGTTGGGGCTTACGATGAAGACCAGCGCCGTGTCCGCGGTCATGCACGCAAGCATCGCGCGCGTAGGAAACGGCCCTTCGAGCCAGGGCACGGGTACCGCGTCTCCACCCGAGAGCCTGATGTACCGCTCGATCATCTCGAACGTGGGCGAGGTGAGCAGCGCCCGCCGTCCGGGCTGAAGCCACGCCTGACAAATGCGTGCCAGCGCATCGTCCGCGCCCGCCGTCACCACCACGCGTGCCGCCGCGTCCGTGTCGCCCCCACGCGCGCCGAGCCAGCGCTCCGCCAGCAGCGTCTCCAGCGCGCTCGCATCCGGATACGCACCCACGCTGGCCACCGTCTGCCGCAGCGCGTCCTCAAGCCATTGGCCGTCGGGTCCACGCCCCTCGTTGGCATCGAGGCGCAGGTCGATGGGGCGCGCCTGCGGCGCACGCCGATATGCACTCCGCCCCGCGACACGATCGGCCGCTGCAAGTATCACGGCACCACCTGCGAGATGGGGCTGATCACAATGTCGCTCCCGCCCGCCGCCTTGAGCCGCGGTATCAGCGCGGCAATCGCGTCCTTGGGCACAGCGCTCTTCACGGCATACCCCGCATCCGCGTGCAGCCTGCTCACCGTGGGCTCTCTCATGCAGGGCAGCACCGCCACGATCGCCTCCAGCCGTGCCGCGGGCACGTTGAGTTCCAGCATCACCCGCTTGCGGGCCTCCAGCACCGAACCCAGCAGCATCGCCAGTGCTTCCACGCGCTCGCGCTTGGCACGGTCCACCATCGCGGCGCGGCTGGCGTACAGCCGCGTGCTGGAGTGAAGCAGCGTCTCCACGATCGCCAGGCCGTTGGCCTCCAGCGTTGCGCCCGACGCGGCGACATCCACGATCACGTCCGCATCCTCGGGCGGAAAAACCTCCGTCGCCCCGTAACTGCGGATGAACCGGTCATCACACCCGCGCGCCACCGCCCACGCCCGGGCCAGCCGCTCCATCTCCGACACCACCACCAGCGGGCGGCGCGGCAGGGTTCCCCCTTCCAGCATCGCACGCGGCGCGGCGGCCACGATCCGCACCCGGTCCAGCCCCGTGTCCAGCACCTCCACGACGTCGGCCTTCAGTTCCGCCGCCCAATCGGCACCCGCAAAGCCCACATCACGCGTGCCAGCGTCCAGCATCTCCAGGATGTTCTGCGGCTTGAGAATCTTCGTCTCGACATCCGCGAGCGACACGCTCGGTCGGTAGCCGCGGGCAGAAGTGCCCATGCGGATGCCCGCCTCGCTCAAGAGCGCGAGGATGCCGTCGTGCATCCGCCCCTTGGGCAGCGCGAGGCGAAGGTCAGAGTCGGTTCGTGGGAGCATGGGCTGGCCTCGGGCTTCTGGTGGAAGATCCGGACCCGGTGCCGCCTGCTCGCCAAAACGAACATCGCCGGCACGAGGGCCGGCGAAAGTGGTTCACAGAAAAACAGGAACGCACCACAACCGGCTCACGTATGCACGTGGTGATGGTGGCCGTGGTGAGCGAGGGTGCGGTTCATCCGGTGAACTCTTGCCGGTGCCGCCCGCGAAGTCAAGCGCGGTGACGCTTATCCTCTGCCAAGCCTCGAACCTCGCCCCGCGGCAGGTAAGCCCAACGCCGTTGCCGCCATGAAGCCACCCTTTGACATCGCGGCCGACCTTGATACGCCCGTCTCGGCCTTCCGGAAACTGGCCCCGTTCGGTGCCAACTTCCTGCTCGAGAGCGTTGAGGGTGGCGAGCGGCTGGCCCGCTACTCGTTCATTGGGCTGGGCGAAGCGCTGCGCGTGCGTGTCAATGGTGGCACCGTTCACGTCTCGCCGTCGACCGGGGCCACACCCGAGGCGGGCCTGTTCGCGCAGTTGCGGGCCGCTCTCGCGCAAGCCCCGGCCCTGCGCCCCACCGTGCCCGGCCTGCCGTTTGACGGTGGCCTCGTGGGCCTCATCGGCTACGACTTCGTTCGCCTCCTGGAGAAACTCCCCGCCCACGCCGCGCCGCGCGCGGGTGAGCCCGATGCCGTCATGGTCGCGCCCCGGTCGATGCTGGTCTTCGATCACCTCACACGCCGCGTGGCCCTGTTGCACGCAGGTGAGGAGTGGGAGCGTCAGTCGCTGCGGCGCGAGATTGTCGCCGCCCTCCGCGGCCCCATGCCGCCCGCCCCGGTGCGCAGCGGCCACGAACCCGCTAACGCGAGCCTGAGCGAGGCCGAGTTCGTCGAGCGCGTCGCCCGCGTGAAAGACCACATCCGCGCGGGCGATGTCTTCCAACTGGTCCTCTCCATCCGCTTCTCCGGTCGCTGCCACACCGACCCGTTCGAGGTCTACCGCGCCCTGCGCCTGCTCAACCCCTCGCCCTACATGTACTACTTCGACTTCGGCGATGCCCAGGTCGTCGGCTCCTCACCTGAGGCACTCGTTCGCCTCGCCAGCGGCACCGCCACGCTCCGCCCCATCGCCGGCACACGCCCCCGCGGCCAAGACGAAGCCGCCGATGCCGCGCTCCAGGCTGAACTCCTCGCCGACCCGAAGGAAGGCGCCGAGCACGTGATGCTGGTGGACCTTGCCCGCAACGATCTCGGGCGCGTGGCTAAGCCCGGCAGCGTGCGTGTGGAGCCGTACCGCACGATCGAGCGGTACAGCCACGTCATGCACATCGTGAGCGGCGTGCAGGGCCAGATGCAGGATGGCCGCGACGCGTTTGATCTCTTCGCCGCCACCTTCCCCGCAGGCACCGTGACGGGCGCGCCCAAGGTGCGTGCCATGGAGATCATCGATGCGCTCGAGCCCGTCCGCCGCGGGGCCTACGCGGGCACCGTGGGCTACTTCGGCAAGGGCGGCGACATGGATCAGGCCATCGCCATCCGCACGCTGGTCTTCCGTGACGGGCACTACGCCTATCAGGCGGGCGCGGGCATCGTGGCCGATTCCGACCCGCACGCGGAGTATCGCGAGATCCGTGCCAAGGTGGGAGCCCTTGAAGCCGCGCTGGCGCTCGCCGCGCAGGGCCTATAGCGGGCTGCGCATCTGGTGGGGCGGACGTCCCGTCCGCCTTTGGCGTTCATCTATCCCTTCACCTTTCCCCACGCCTCGTCCAACCGCTTCACCGACACCGTCGTCGCCGTCCCCAGTTCCTGCGCAAAGAGCGACACCCGAAATTCCTCCAGCATCCACCGATACACGCGCACCTCGGGCGGCAGACTCGTCTCCAGCACCGTCCACGCCGCGATATCACTCGGCACGCTCGGCGCTCCGCGCCTTCGGGCCTTCGGGGGCGGCAGGGCGTGCCCCTTCTTGCCCTCGCCGGGCCTAGTGGGGCGCACGTCCCGTCCGCCCGCGTCACTCGCTTCCCCATCGCCCGCGTGCTCCTTGTCGTGCGCTAGCGCCCTCGTGTGCGCTGCCGCCACCCATCCGGTAAACCGCTTCCACGGCGGGCCGACCTCCGCCAGCGCCCGTGCCTCGCGCGGCGAGCCCTCCTCGCGCAACTTCACCATCCGCTGCCACACCGCCTCCACATAGCGCGGCATGTGCCGCAGGTGCTCGAAGGGCGTGTGCCGGATGAAGCGGGGGGGCATCAGGAACGCCGCGTGCTCGCGGATATCCGCCAGCGACACCGCCCACGTGCGCGGCACGCCCGAGCCGATCTTCGCCGCGATCCGCTGGCGCGTTGCCAGCACCGTGGCCACCAGCGTCCCCACCTCCATCGTCGCCTGAGCGAGTTTGCCCCAGTGGGCCGTCTGCACGGCTTCAAAGTCCGCCGCAGTGCGGAGGTCGCCCTCCCCCGCGAGGAACGCCCGCTCCACGATCACGTCTGTCAGGTCGCTCTTCAGGTCTGCCGCTGCGCCCAGCGGGGCGTAGTGCTTGAGCATCTCGTCCCACGTCGGCAGGTTGCGCAGGCGGTGCGAGAGTTCTTCCACACACGCAAGTGCCAGCAGCCGCCGCACGCCGCCGCGCGTGAGCCGCGCCGCGGCTTCGGGCGTTTCGGCAAGCGTGAGCCCCGCGGAGTCGCCCTCGTCAACGAGGGCTGGATATGCCACGACCGGGCCGGTTGGTCCATCCACCTCGATCGTGGGCGGCAGGTCGCCGCAATCCCACGTGAGCAGGCCCGAGCGTGCGTACTTGGCTCGTGCCAGGCCCGCCACTGCTCGCTGGGCCTTGCCCGCCAGCCGCTGCTTGATCTCCGCGGTATCGCGTGAAACGCCCAAGTCCTTGCCGTGTCGGTCCAGCACCTGCACGCGCAGGCGCAGGTAATCCGGCACGCCCGCCGAAGACCACTGCGCGGCGGGCACGCTGATCCCCCGCAGCACCTCCGCCGCTTCGCTCAGTGCCGCGGGCAACGGCCCGCGCCCGAACGCCAGCACGCCCGCCAGTTGCTCCGCCGCGCGGCGTGTGCCGCCGGCCGTGTCGCCCGCCGCGGCCGTCTCGGCTCCGCCAGCCGAGGTGAGCGCAATCCGCGTCGCCTTGGGCAGGCTCTTCACAAGCGCGTGCACCTTCTCCACCAGCAGTCCCGGCACGAGCCACGCGCACCGGTCCACATCCAGCAGCGGCAGCGACTCGATGGGCAGCGTGAGCGTGATGCCGTCGCTCTCCTCGCCCGGTGCAAGCCGATACGTCAGGTCTCCGCGCGGGCCGCTGCTGTCCGCGCTCAGTGGCACCGAGTCCGGGAACGCCTCCGGCCGCGCGGCATCCGCCGCCTCGGGTGCCAGCACATCCGCCATCGCCATGAACAGCGCCTGCGAGTTCTGCCGCTCCGTCTCCTGCCGCCATTTCTCGAACGTGGGCACGCTCCACACGCCCTGCGGCAACCGCTTGTCAAAGAACGCGAACCGTGCGCTCACATCCGCGATCAGTTCCGGCCGCCGCAGTTTCGCCTCCAGCGTCCGAGCCTCCTCCAGCAGGCGCACGTTGTGCCGCACAAACGGGGCCTCGATTCCTGCATCGTTCTCCACCAGCGCGTGATGGATGAAGAGCGTCCTCGCCGCGCCGGGGTCCACCGGGCCCAGGTTCACACGCCGCCGCGGCGCGAGAACGATCCCGAAGATCGTCGCCCGTTCCCACGTGCTCGCCTCCCCCGCTTCCGCGTTCCAGTGCGGGTCGCTGTACGTGCGCTTGATCTCGTGGGCCGCCAGGCGCTCGATCCACTCGGGCTGCACCTTCGCCAGCGTCCGGGCGTACAACTTCGTGGTCTGCACGATCTCCGCGGCCACAAACCAGCGTGGGTTCTTCTTGAAGAGCGTGGAGCCGGGGAAGATGCTCACCTTGCTGCCGCGTGCCCCGAGATAGTCGAACCCGCCCCCCGCCTCAGACTTGGTCGCGATGTTGGAGAGCAGGCCGGTGAGCAGGGCCTTGTGGATCGCGTCTTCCACCGCGGGTTTGCCGTTGAACGGCAGGTGCATCTGCTCGCACAGGTCGCGCAGTTGCCGCTGCGTCTCCTGCCACTCGCGCATCTTCGTGAAACTCAAAAAGTGCTCGCGGCACCACGCCCGCAGGCGCGAGTGCGAAAGGTCATCCTCCTGCACCTCGTACGTGTGCCAGATGTTCAGCAGGGTCAGGAAGTCAGACGACTCGTGCCGGAACGCCGCAAGCGCCTGGTCCGCCGCCTGCTGCTTGTCCATCGGCCGCTCACGCGGGTCTTGCGCCGCCAGCACCGCGGCGATCGGCAGCACCTCGCTTAGGCAGTGCTCCTCGGCGCCCGCCAGAATCATCCGCCCGATGCGTACATCCACCGGCAGCGTGGCCAGGCGCTTGCCCACCTCGGTGATGCGCCCGTGCGCCTCCGCCTCGTCGATCGCGCCCAGTTCAAAGAGCGTCTCGTAGCCGTCCTTGATCATGCGCGCATCCGGCGGCTCCACAAACGGGAACGCCTCCACCGCCCCCAGTTCCAAGGCCCGCATCCGCAGGATCACGGTCGCCAAGTTCGTGCGCAGAATTTCGGGGTCGGTGAAGGTTGGTCGCGCCTTCAGGTCGGTCTCGTCGTACAGGCGGATGCAGATGCCCGCGGCCACGCGCCCGCACCGCCCGGAACGCTGGTTCGCCGATGCCTGCGAGATCGCCTCGATGGGGAGGCGCTGAATCTTGCTCTTGTGGCTGTAGCGGCTGATGCGTGCGTAGCCCGTGTCCACCACCGCGCGAATGCCCGGCACCGTGAGCGAGGTCTCGGCCACGTTCGTGGCCAGCACCACGCGGCGCGGGCTGCCGCGTGCAGATGACGGGTTGAAGATCCGCATCTGCTCCGGCCCGCTCTGGCGTGCGAACAGCGGCAGGACCTCCAAGCCGGGTCGCCCGTGCTTGCGCAGGGCCTCCGCCGCGTTGCGAATCTCTCGCTCGCCGGGCAGGAACACGAGGATGTCCCCGTCGATCCCGCCGCGCCCCGGCTCGCCCGGTGCGGGGCGTGCGCACAACTCATCCACCGCATCCACAATCGCCAGGTCTTCGTTGCGCTCAAAGTCGTCGGCCTCGCGCTCCGCGAGGCCGCGATACCGCACCTCCACCGGATACGTCCGCCCGCTCACCTCGATGATCGGCGCACGCTCGGGCCCGCCGAAGTGGTCGCTCAGCCGCTTGGGGTCAATCGTCGCGCTCGTCACAATCACCTTGAGGTCCGGCCGCCGCGGCAGGAGTTGCCGCAGGTAGCCGAGAAGGAAGTCGATGTTGAGACTGCGCTCGTGGGCCTCATCGATAATGATCGTGTCGTACTGCTCCAACAGCCGGTCGCCCTGCGTCTCCGCGAGCAGGATGCCGTCGGTCATCAGTTTGATGTACGAGTCGGGCGAACTCTCATCCCCGAACCTCACCTTGTACCCCACCGCACCGCGCGGCCCCAGCGGCGTGCCGAGTTCATCCGCGATGCGTGCCGCCACCGTGCGCGCCGCCAACCGTCGCGGCTGCGTGTGGCCGATGATGCCCGCGATGCCGCGCCCGATGCTCAGGCAGATCTTGGGCAGTTGCGTCGTCTTGCCCGAACCCGTCTCGCCGCACAGCACCACCACCTGATGAGCCTCGATCGTGCGAGCAATCTCCTCGCGCCGGTCGTTCACCGGCAGTTGCTGCGGGAACGTCGGCTTGGGTGCGCGCCGTGCACGCTCCTCGCGCTCTTCAAGCGAGCGATCAATCGCCCCGGTCATTTCGGCGAGCACCTGCGCAGGCGGCTCGCGCCCGCCGTTGCGATGAACTGCCGCCAGAATCCGTGCCCGCAGGTGCCGCGCATCGCGAGAGGGCGCACGGTCAAGCCGATCGAGCAGCACCTGGATGGAGGGCGGCGGCTTCAACGCTGCGCAACTCTTCGGCCCGTGGGCCGACCTGACCACTGACAATCTGCGGTTGTTCCAGACCGACGGCGCCTTCCGTCAGAGGCCTTACCTCCGCCCGCGCCCGCCACCGCCACCTGTGGGCTTGTTCCACTGCCGCGGCCCTGCGCCACCACCGCCGCCGGCGTGCTGTGGGGCCGCGCCACCGGCAGACCGCGAAGGCCCGCCCGCGCCGGTCCCTTGGTGGGCCGACGACCCTTGCGTGGCCCCGGATCGTGCCGGCCCGCGTGAGTTGCTGCCCGCATATCCGCCGCGCGGCCCGCCCCCCCCGCCCCCCCCGCGATGCCCGCCACCTCCGCCGCCGCGTGGCCCGCGCGATCCCTGCGAACTCCGCTCCATCTCGCGCGGCTCGTGGTGCAGCGGGTTGTACGTCAGTTCCGGCAGGTCGCCCGCCGTCGGCACGCGCTTGCCCGTCAGGCGCTCAATCGCCCGCAACAGGTCGCGTTCTTCCGAATCGCAGAACGAGATCGCGATCCCCGTCGCGCCGGCGCGGCCGGTGCGGCCGATGCGGTGCACATACGCCTCGGGCTCCATGGGCAGGTCGTAGTTGATGACGTGCGTGATCCCGTCCACATCCAGCCCACGCGCGGCCACATCCGTCGCCACCAGCACGCGGCTGCGCCCGGCGCGGAAGCCCTCCAGGGCCCGCTGCCGCTGGTTCTGGGCCTTGTTGCCGTGGATGGACTCGGTCAGGAACCCGCCCCGGTTCAGGTTGCGGGCCACACGGTCCGCCCCGTGCTTGGTCTTGGTGAACACCAGCACGCGCGACGGTGCCGGGTCCTTCAGCAGGTGCTCGAGCATCGCCTGCTTCTTGGGCCGCGGCACAAAGTACACCTTCTGCTCGATGAGCGGCGCGGCCGACGCCACCGGCGTGACCGTCACCTTCACCGGGTTGCGAAGGAGCGAATCCGCAAGGTGCATGATCTCCTTGGGCATCGTCGCCGAGAAGAGCAGCGTCTGGCGGTTCTTGGGCAGGTTGCCGGCGATCTTGCGGATGGGGTTGATGAAGCCCATGTCCAGCATGCGGTCGGCCTCGTCGAGCACAAAGATGCTGATCTGCGAGAGGTTCACGAACCCCTGCTCCATGAGGTCCATCAAGCGGCCGGGCGTGGCCACCAGCACGTCGATGCCGCGCTGCAGGGCCTTGACCTGGTGAAACTGGCTCACGCCGCCGTACACCACCGTGCCGGAGATGTGCGTCTGCTTGCCGTAGGTGCCGAAACTCTCGGCGATCTGCGTGGCAAGTTCGCGCGTGGGCGAGAGGATGAGCGCGCGCGGCAGTGTCGGCCCGCGCCGGCTCTTGTCAACGGGCGCGGAACTGAGGCGGTGCAGGATCGGCAGCGCGAACGCGGCGGTCTTGCCGGTGCCGGTCTGGGCGCAGCCCAGCACGTCGCGGCCTTCCAGGATCGGCGGGATGGCCTTGGCCTGGATGGGCGTGGGGATCGTGTAGCCCTCATGCTTGAGGGCGCGCATCAACGGTTCGGACAGTGCAAGTGAAGTGAAACCCATAAGTGAACCATGACTCCTCGACCGGCGGCACCCAACGGGCGTACCGACCAAAGTCGAACTGTTTCGGGCGTTGCTCGAACCAACCTGATTGGTGCAAGGGCGGCCGTACTGGGGTGGAGCGACGAGTTCGGTTGCCCCTCGAAGGAGAGGGCCGAAGATCGACGCCGCCAGCAGATTCCCAGAACTGCTCCGAATCCAGCCGCGAGTCTCGCGGGCGGCAATCGGAAAACTGAGGCCACTGGCAAAGTGAGGTGGATCATAGGCGGGCTGGTGGCGGCGGTCCGTGAGGCGTAAGGCGTGGGGCGTGACGCGTGAGCCGTTGGCCGTTCATCCCCCTCCGACCCCGTCGGAGGGGGTGGCCCGAAGGGCCGGGGGAGGGCCTGCCCCAACGAGCGCGGAGCGTGAGCGACGGGGCACCCGTCCCTCCGTGCCTTCCTCCTGCCTTCCCCGTGCCTGCGTGCCTTCCCCCTGCCTTCCTCGTGCCTTCTGCTTTCCTTTGCCTTCATTTGTCCATTTGTCCATTTGTCCATTTGGCCACTTGTCCATTTAGCCCGCCCCTGTCCCCTGTCCCCTGACACCTTCCCTCAGTTATTGGCCCCTGGGCCGCGCGTGCGTGCAGACAGGCCCGCGGAGCGCGCAAACCGCGATTCAGGCTCGGCGCGGCGGCCTTTACAACGGACCAGACCGCGCGAGCGGAAGTTTTGTGGCACGCAGCAGAGCGGCGCGTGCCCCGAGCAGACCGGCGCGTGCCCCGAGCGGACCGGCGCGTGCCACAAGCGGAGCGCCGCGTGCCCCGAGCGGAGCGCCGCGTGCCCCGAGCAGACCGGCGCGTGCCCCGAGCAGAGCGCCGCGTGCCCCGAGCGGACCGGCGCGTGCCACGAGCAGACCGGCGCGGCCACGCAACCCGCCGCGGGGGACACGAGACAGACCGCTCGATGCACGCCAACGAGCCCGGAGCGTGAGAACCTTTTTCGTTTAGGCGGCTTGGCGTTGGAGGAAGTGGTCGAGGATGAGGGCGGTATGCACCCAGAGGCGGACGCGCGCCAGGCGGCGAACGTAGAACGGCGGGTGGCCGATGCGCCAGCGCGTTTCGAGGCGGGCGAAGACGCGTTCGACCACGGGCCGGAGTGAGTGCAAGTCCCTTGCGAAGTGGGCGTGCGGGGTTTCCATCGCGGCGACGCAGGCGCGGCGGGCGGCACCAACGCGGGAGGCTTGGCGGCGCAGCCCCTTGCCCCAACGCGACGGACGGCGTGGAGCAAGCAGCCGCACGTCACGCTGGGAGCACTGCGTGTGCAGTGTGTCCCAGTCGAAGGCCGTGTCGGCCAGCAGATAGCCGGGATCGACCCCGCTTCCAATCCTGCAGGTTCCAGCGTGCGCTGAAGAGTTTCCACGCGATCTGGAACGCGATGGACGTCTTGCCCGTGCCGGTGGCGAGTGTGAGCAGCGCCCGATCCTTCCCCTCCCCCCCTTGCGCGATCCGCTCCAGAACGCGGTTGACGGCGATCTCCTGATAGAAGCGGATGTTCCATGTGCCGCTCTTGTCGGGGAAAGGCACGGCCGCGAAGCGGTCGCGCCAAGCGTTGGCCTGTGCGAACGTGCGGTCCCAAAGTTCCTGCGGCGTTGGGAACACCAGCCCGCCGGGCGCTTCACCCTCTGCGCCCGTCCGGTCGGCTGCGCCTCCCTTCGCACGGGGCTACACCCCTCGGCCCCGCTGGGGCCGACGAACAGGACACAGGGCACAGGCACGGGCCGCAACCGGCCCGAGCCTGTGGCACAGACAGGCACGCCCCCCGGGGCCTTTGCCGCCCCGCTCGCGCGGGGGGCTTGCTATCAGGCCAAGCCCTCCTTCACAGTCGGGCTGCATGTTGCGGAACTCCTCCCCCGGTCCGGCCGCGGCGGACCACCCCCTCCGCTAGGGAGCGGAGGGGGATGTGCCGGGAAGCGGAGGGGGATGTGCTGGCGAGCGCAGCGGGCCGTGCCCCCGTGTGTTTTCTGGAATCGGCCTCCTAAGCGGAACGGGCCTTGTGAGTGCCACAAAGGTGTGGCAGTTTGCGCGCCATTCACGCGGCACACACGCATACGCAAGAGCGAGACTCTATAAGTAGACGGCGCGTGGTGTTGGTTGTAGCTGCCATTCGCCCATCCGCCGCACACCACCAATGTATTTCTGCGTACGCACTCAAGAATGCGAAACGCCACGCCGAATCACACACCGTCCGATTGACACGGCCACCGGATTCAGGAGCACACTCCACCGTCTCGAACAC
>JBJXEW010000039.1:0-54331 GCA_046156035.1 Phycisphaerales bacterium
GCTCAAGCGTGCGAGCGACCTTCCGCTCCGCATCCGCCCGTGTCTCGCCCAAGTTCACCAGGGCATCAATCGCATCGCGCACCGCCGGCGGCAGCGACGACGACTCAATCCCCCCGCGGGGCAGCAGGCCACCGTCACCGTTCAGCGAGCCGCCCGTGCCCGAGTGCTCCACCGCCGCGTAGGCATCCACTTTTCCGTGCAGTTCCACCACCACCTTCTCCGCCATGCGCTTGCCGATCTCGGGGAGTTTCTCCAGCGCCTTCGCATCCCGCCGCATGATCGCCGCGGCAATCACCGACGGCTTCTCGGCCAGCGCCCGCAGGGCCTTGCGGTTGCCGATGCCGTTCACCGTTGTGAAGAGTTCAAAGAATGCCCGGTCCTGCGCCGTGGCGAAGCCCAGCAGCCGCGGAATGAACGATGAGCCCTGCCCCTGCCCCTCTAAGTAGGTCAGTGTGTGAAACACCACCCGCTGCCCGCACAGCACCGACAGTTCACGGGCGAAGTATCCCGGCACCAGCACCTCAATCGCCAGGTCCGCCCCGCCCCCCCCCGGCCCGCTCGTGGCCAACCCCGCCCCGGCGCCCAGCCACGGCCGCACCGTCGCCGCGTGGCCTTCGACCGTCTCCAGCATCCCTGCCAGCCGTGTGATCATCTCGCACCAGCATAGCGGCACGCTCACGCCACCCGTCCCGAGAGCCGATAACACCGGTGGGGCGGACGTCCCGTCCGCCGTCCGTGCCACCGACTCTCGAGGCTTGGCGAGAGAGTCGGTGCCTCCTTGCCGTGGGGTCAATGCTCTGGTGGGGTGCACGTCCCGTCCGCCAGTCCCCAGTCCCAGTGCCCGATGCCCAGTGCCTTCTTCTTCCCATGTCCGCCCTCACCGCCCACCCCGTCACCCACTCACCTGCCCCGGCCGTCGGCCCCCGACTGGCCCTGCGGCCAGACATGGACCCGGCCGTGCTCATCGGCCGCACGCACCACGGCCTCGACCGCGCCGCCGTCGCCGCGATCCTCACCGGCAAGCGCATCCTCATCACCGGCGCGGGCGGCAGCATCGGGTCCGAACTCGCCCGCGTCGCCGCGGCGTTCAACCCCGAGCGCCTCATCCTCATGGAGCGGGCCGAGAACGCCCTCTTCTCCATAGACAACCAACTCGCCCGCCGCTTCCCCGGCATCCCTCGCAGCGCGGTGTTGCACGACGTGGTCGATGCCGAGCACACGCTCGAGATCGTCTGCACACACCGCCCCCACGTCATCTTCCACGCCGCGGCGCACAAGCACGTGCCGCTCATGGAAGACCACCCCAGCCACGCTGTGAACAACAACCTCTTCGGCACCAAGGCCATCGCCGATGCTGCCCTGGCCTGCGGCGCCGAGCGCTTCGTGCTCATCTCCACCGACAAGGCCGTGAACCCCACCAGCGTCATGGGCGCCACCAAACGCCTCGCGGAGATGTACGTGTCGTCCCTCGCGGCAGGGCCGACGTGCTTCAGCATGGTCCGTTTCGGCAACGTCCTGGCCAGCGCGTGCAGCGTCATCCCCATCTGGGCCGCGCAACTCGCCGACGGCGCGCCCATCACCATCACCGACCCGCGCATGACGCGCTACTTCATGACCATCCCCGAGGCCGCCACGCTCGTGGCCCAAGCCGCCGCTCTCTCCAGCGATCCGACCAGTGCGCCGCTCTACGTGCTGGACATGGGCGAGCCGGTTCGCATCCTCGACCTTGCCCTGCGCTTCGTGCGCCTCAGCGGCTACCAGCCGCGCGTGCGCACCGACACGCTCCCCCCCGGAACACAACTCCCCGTCACCCTCGATGCCCCGATCGATCTCGCTGCCCCCACCGTGGACATCGTGTTCTCGGGCATCCGCCCCGGCGAAAAACTCTTCGAGCAACTCGCCTACGAGGCAGAGAACCTCGCCCCCACCACCCACCCCGGCATCGGCTCTTGGAAGATGGGTAATCCCGGTGCAACACCCGCGGGCACGCAGGCCATCACCCACATGATCGACGACATGGCATCCGTGCGTCGGTGGGGGGGGGCCGACCAGACAGGCCGCGTTCTGGAGTTGCTCCGCAAGCACGTGCCCGAGATGCGCGGGGCCGCCTGACCGGCGGGTCTCTCCACACATTCCCAAGCATCCTTCCTGTTTCATTCCAGATAAAACCCGAACGCGCTTGCGATATGCGCGGCGTGGTGTATAGTGCGCTGTCGTGTCGGTTTCCGTGCTTCAAGCGCGGACGCGTCCGTTGACGGGTTGGAAGTAGCGCACGCACAACGTGTTGCTCGCCGCGACGATGCCTGGAAAGCGTCGTTGTGGCGTGCGCGTAGAAAACTCAAAGCAGCAAATCTCAACGCTCAAAGGTCAAAGGTCAAAGCGGAGTCGGCCGCCCGGTTCGCTGCGGGTTGGCGGTGCCAGTCCGCTCGCGGCATCATTCCCTTTCCGCATTTGAGTTTTGAGCTTTGCTGCTTTGAGCTTTTCCCCTCGCTGTCCGTACCCTCTCACCGATGCACCCCTCGCCACCCGCACTCACCATCCGCCTCAAGCGCCTCGACCCCCGCGCCATCATCCCCGAGTACAAGTCCGAACTCGCGGCAGGCATGGACCTCGCCGCGTGCCTGCCTGAAGGCGAGAAGGTCACCATCGCCCCGCGCCAGATCGTCATCATCCGCCTGGGCTTCGCTGTCGCGCTCCCCCCCGGCTACGAGGCACAGGTTCGGCCCCGCTCCGGCCTGGCCAGCAAGTTCGGCGTCACGCTCCCCAACGCCCCCGGCACCGTCGATGCCGACTACCGCGGCGAGATGATGGTGCCCCTCATCAACCACGGGTCGGAGCCTTATTGCCTCGAGCACGGCACACGCGTCGCCCAGATGGTGATCGCGCCCGTCAGCCGCGCGGCCATCACGGTCGTGAGCGAACTCGACGACACGGCTCGCGGAAGTGGGGGCTTCGGCAGCACCGGCGGCCATTAGCCTCTCTGGGTACCTCGGCTCTCCGAGCCGCGCAATCCCCAGTTCGTGCGGGCGTTCCCCCCGTGCGGGTGCCACACGCGGCATAAACTCCGCGTACCCCCGCACCGGCTACCGACGGGATTTCACAATGAGTTCTTCTGCTCCTGCACCCGGGTCGGCCAACACCCCGGCCGCGCCACCGGCACGCCAGCGCATCCTCCAAGCCGCGGGCAAACTCTTCTACGCCCACGGCGTGCAGGCCGTCGGCGTGGATCGCGTGGTGGCCTCAGCCGACGTCGCCAAGATGTCGCTCTACAAGCACTTCAAGAGCAAAGACGACCTTGTGGAGGCCTGGCTCGCCCAGCGCGATGCCTGGTGGTTCGACTGGTGCGAGGCCTCCGTCAAGCGCCACGCCCCTGCCGGCGGGCGTGCCCGCCTCCTGGCCGTCTTCGATGCCCTCGAAGAGTGGTTCCTCACGCCCGAGTACCGCGGCTGCGCGTTCATCAACATCGCCAGCGAACTCTCCGACACCGCCTCGCCCGCGCGCCGCATCGCCGTCGAGCACACCAAGCGCCTCGGCGACCTGATCCACGAGTGGACGATCGAGGCGGGCGAGCCCGACCCCATCGGCACATCCATGGCCCTCACGCTGCTCGTCGAAGGCGCAATCGTCTGGGCCGCCATGCACAACAAGCCCGAAACCGCACGGCGTGCCAAACGCGCGGCGGAGAGGGTGCTGGGTGCTGCCGGGTGAGGGCGGGCCGCGCTTCGCCGTTCAGGTGCGTGCGCGACGCCTTTTCGTTGCCCACAGGATCCCCACCGCCGCGAAGGCCACGGCCGACGGTGGCGGGAGAACCGTCGCGGAAAATTCGAGTTGGAACGTCGCGATCGATGTGGCCTCGGGGCCGGGGCCGTTGGAGTATCCCTGAACCGTGGCGTCAAAACTGGCTTCTCCTGACAGGCGGTACCGGCCTGCGCTCAGCCGCCCCTGAACATCGAACTGCGGCAGCACCCCCGAGGCAGGGCTCAGGCGCTCCCGAATAACCGTGCCATCGGCGTGTGCCAGCCGTATGAACGCGGTCCTTGTGTGCGAGATGATGGCCCACGTCGGGTTGGTGAGTGCGGAGGTCTCCACAGGCAGGTTGCCCAGCACATACGCGTTGCCCCGCAACCGGTAGTCGGTTTCATCCGCAACATCGAACACATACTCGAACCTCGCCGCTGCCCGACCGGTTGTCGCTCCGCCATAGTCATAACGGCCGGGTCGCAGGGACGTCGAGACGGTGCCGTTGCCCGAGACCAGTGATGGGGTCAGGCTCGATGCATGCCGCGCAGTCGTCGAGGCACTGTACAGTCCCGCCGATGCCGCTGTAACTTGGGTCACGGCGGGCGGAGCAAACGACGGCGCCGAGTACGATTGAGTCACGAGCGGGAGAATCACGGGGGGAAACATGAGCGTGCTGCCCTGGGCCGAAGCCGTGATCAGCCTGCTCTGCGACACCGGCTCAATCGCGGGCGCGCCCACACACACGCCAGAGAAAGCAACGGCTACGCCGGCAAAGACTGCGGGTGCAAACTGACTGAGCCGCATGGGAATTCCTCTCTTCCTGATCTCTTCCTTCTCTCGTGAACACTCAAATATACCACGCCGCGTGGACGCGGCCACCGGAATGTACGCGAGATCCACCGGCGGGTTTCCGTACGCAAGGCAAACCCGGCACCGTGCACAGACTCGCCGGGCCACTCCTCCACGCCGGGTTTGCCCCGCCCGCCTTCAGTCATCAATATGATCCCCCATGACCGCCCTCACCGCCCATCCGGCGGCACCACAGACCAGCAAGCCCTCCGCCCCCCCCGCGCGGCCAACCCTGGGCTCATCCCTGCGCCTCGCCGCGCTGGATATCAAACTCGCCCACTCAGTCTTCGCTCTGCCCTTCGCTGTACTGGGGGCCTTCCTCGCCCGCCGCGCACCCGCCGAAGGCGGCCCGCCCTCGCGCATCTTCGCCCTTCAACTCGCCCTCGTCGTGCTCTGCATGGTTCTGGCACGCACATGGGCCATGCTCGTCAACCGCCTCGCCGATGCACGCCTCGATGCCCTCAACCCACGCACCCAGCGTCGCGCCGTCGCCTCCGGCCAACTCCCCGCTCGCTCCGCCTTCCTCATGGCCGCGGCTTGCGCACTCGGCTTCATCATCGCCGCCGGTCTCTTCTGGCCCCTCTCCGGCAACTGGTGGCCGCTGGCGCTCGCTCTGCCCGTCCTGGCGTGGCTGGCCTTCTACTCATTTGCCAAGCGCTTCACGTGGCTCTGCCATGTGCTGCTGGGCACGGCTTTGGCCATCTCGCCCCTCGCTGCCTCGCTCGCCGTCAGCCCCGCGGCCATCACCGCCGTGCCCGCGCTCTGGTGGACGAGCGCCATGGTCGTCTGCTGGGTCGCGGGCTTTGACGTCATCTACGCCCTGCAGGATGTGGATGTGGACCGCCGCCTGGGCCTCTTCAGCGTGCCGGCGCGCCTGGGCATTGGCCGGGCCCTCTGGCTCAGCCGCCTTCTGCACGCGGGCGCGGCAGGGTGCCTCCTCATGGCCTGGCGCAGCGATCCCCGTTTCGGCCCGCTGTTTCTTGCCGCCGTCGTCATCGCCGCGGGCCTGCTCGTGGCCGAGCACATCGTGCTCGCGCGTCGCGGCGAGCGCGGCTTGGACATGGCCTTCTTCACGCTCAACGGCATCGTCAGTTGCGTGGTGGGCGGCCTGGGCCTGATCGATCTAGTGAGTTGAATCACGACACCAGCCGGCTCGTCGCCCTGTTCACGACGCCGCGGCGTAAATGGCCGGCCGGTAGCGCGGTTTGGGGATGCGCACCTTGGCGCGCTTCGCCGAGCGCAGCCACGCCAACTTCGCCTTCAACACCTCGCGCAGAGCCGTCTGCGGTGTCTTGCCGAAAGCACTGCAGTACTTGAGGTCCGGAATGTCCGCGATGTACCCGCGATCATCGGAAGAGAAGAAGACGTTGATGTGGTAATCACTTGACATCGGAGCCTCCTTCCGGCCGCAGATCGTATTCCTCGATCACCTTGAGCAACTGGCGAACTTGGTAGGGCTTGGCCTCACCATTCACCGGCTGGAGGTTCAGCCTCGCCTGCTTGTGCCGGGAGTGCTCATAGGTGCGATGGCTGCCCTGCCCATCGACGCGCACGAATCCGAGTTCCACGACCAATCGCTCAAAGTCGGTGAAACGCACATTGTGCTGCGAGAACTGAATGCGGATGAGCAACTTTCGGGGTTTCATGCATCATCCCCGCCGCCCCCTGTCCTGCCCGATCACTTCCGCGACACAAAGAACCCTACCGCCGCGCCGATCAGCGGCAGGCCCGCCAGGATCCCGACGTACATCCACAGGTTGCTCGCCAAGAGCGGCACCAGCCCCGTGCTTGCCGCGCCGTTCATCGCCATCATCGTCACCGCGATCATCAGCGTGAGCACCAGCACCATGCCAAACGCCAAACCGCCGGAGATGCCCGACCACGTCGCGTCGTACGGCTCCGCGGCCACCAAGGCCACGCCCCCGCCCACCATGCCGCCCACATCGCTGGCCACGCCCGCGGGCTCGAACAGGCCGCCGTCGCCACCGCCGATCGCCGGCGCGCCCGCCGCGCTGCCGGAGCCGTCCTTGTTGGCGTACACATCATCGAGCAGATTGCCACCGAGGCTGGTGTCGTCGGCCTCCTTCGTCAGGTCCAGCAGGCCCGAGCCCGAGCCGCCCGCATCGCCCAACTGCGAGGGCGACATCTGCGTCTGGGCCATGGGGTCAACATCTTCCACCTCTTCGGCATCGAAGATGGAGATGCCCGAGCGCTCCTTGGCCCCCTCCACGGGTGAGCCCGAGTCCGAGTCCGCCGCGGCTTTGGGCTGGTCCGTCACCAGCGGAATCTCGCCCGAGTCCGCCAGGCGGATCGTGTCGTCATCGCCACCGGCGAGCAGATCGACCTGCTCGCGCTTGAAGACGAGTTTGTCCTTGTCGCGGAACTCCTGCAGTTGCCCGCTCGTGGCCATCTCCTTCACCTTCTCGGCCGACATCTTCAGTTTGCTGGCGGCCTCGTCGATCGTGTAGAACATCTTGGCCATGGGGCGGGTCTCCGGCAGGCCCGGGTCAGTCCGGGCGGGTGTCTATTCGTCACGTGCAGCGGTGTGGTTCTTGGATCCCCAGCTGATCTCGCACGCGGCGGGGCGTGGAGTCAAAGGCGGGTGCAAGGATACCCAAGCCGGGCGCAGCCCGGCCGCTTGGGTCTGTGCCTAGCGTCTGATGTCTGGCGTCTGCCTCTCAGCACCCCTGGTAATACGCCGTGATGTAGTCGCCCAGGTTGTCCGGGAAAGGCTCGCTGCACTGTCCGGTGTAGTCGAGCGTAAAACCGGTCTTGTACCCGTCGTCGTACGGCGGGTCATTGCCGGGGCAGGGGATCGCATACCCGCCGGGGCCCGGCACGTGCGGAACCGTGTAGTAATCCGTGATGAAGTCGCCCAGATCATCCGGGTTCAGCGAGCCGTCGAGGTTGTAATCCAGCGGGCACGAGGGTGCCGCGGCCGAACCGGCCCAGAACCCACCGGTCAGCGAGAACGTGCCGCCCGTCATCGGGCCGCCCGCATCGGGCTGGCCGATCGTGCCCGACAGGCTGAACGTGCCGCCCGTGCTGGTGCCGCCGCCGCCGTCGATCGTGTGCCACGGAATCGCGAGTTGAGCGCTGGCCGAGGCGCATGTCCACGCCAGCGCGGCACAGGCAAGAACAACGTACGTGCGAGCGCGAAACATGTGCTGCTCCCTACGGGCTGAATCCGTCGGTCAACCTCGCCATTCCATCCCGGCAACGGCTCGCGGCCAAGCCGCTCACTCACTCTAACGCATTCCGGCCTTCAATGCGAGCAACTTTTTCTCGGCCCGCGTCATTCCACCCCGTTCCAGCGGTTTCACGCCCGAAAGTTTGTGGTCTGTTTGTGTATCGCAGGGCCAGCGAGGCCACACCCGACCCGGGCGCTTTCAACGCCTCGATCGCCCAACTGCGCCGACTGCTGCGAAACGGAACGCCCAGCACCCACACCTGCTCATCGCTCGTTTCGGCCACCAGCCCCACGCCCGTCGCATACCACGACCGCGTCAGCACCTCCACCCGGGCCGGACCGGGTGCCGCCGCGAACGTGGTCAGCACCCGTCGGCACTCAAACGTCCCCGCGGGCGTGGTCACGGCCTGGTCGGCCTCGTACACAATCTGCTGGCTGGCCTCGCCCCGGGCCTTCACCTTCGCGGGCTGGGCCACGGCGTGCACCACCATGCTGAACTCTTGCCTGTGAACGATGCCCGCCGTCAGCACCGCGGGCATGGCCACCAGCGCGGGTTCAAACACCGTCAACGCGTCGTCGCGCGCTTCGGCAGACCGCTCGACCACCAGGGCGCCGTCCGGTCGCAGCCGCACGTCGAGCGTGGAACGCGTCTTTTCCACCACCACAGGCGAGGCATCGCTGGCACCGGGCTCAACCTCAACCCGCGTCGTGCTGATCCGCCCGTCCGGCCCGTCCACACGCAGCGCCAGCAACCCGTTCGGTTGGTCTTCAACGGCCGACACGTACCGCGCCGCGGCGGGCACATCAACACTCGTCTCGCGGCAGGTGAGCGTGCCCGATGGCGGCCGCTCCGGCCCCAGCGTGAGCACGCCCCCGCTCCCGGCCACCACGCCGGCCTCTGGCGCGGCCACGTTCTGTGCGCACGCCCCGCACCACACAAGCGTCGCCGCGATCAGGCCCGCGCCCGCGGCAGCCCACCCACGCCCTGCCGCACGCTCTGCACGCATTCGCAAGCCTATCCAGCCGACGGGCCGGCATGGTCATTACACTTGCAGCATGAACGTGGCACGTCGTAAACCAGTCATTCTTCCCTGTGCCCTGCTGGCGGCGCTCGTCGGCGCGTGCGACGAAGCCGCCACACAACGCGCCGCAGACAGCGAGAGCATCTTCGGGGCCTTCACCCCCCAGAAGCCCATCGACGCCGCCAAGGACATGATCAACCCCTACGACGCCGACAAGCGCTACCGCGGCACGAACGCCATCGCCAACGCGCCCTTCGGCGGCGGCGACGTGTACCTCAAGGTCTATGAAGACCAGATCAAGAACGACCCCGACACCGGCGTGCGGGCTGTGGCGGCGCGGGCGCTCTCGTTGCACGGCCGGCCCGAGCACGCCCAACTCATCATCCCCCTGCTGGCCGTGAAAGACGACCGGCGCGTGCGAATCGAGGCGGCGCGGGCCTTGCAGCGCATCCACGCCGACAAAGCGGTGGACCCGCTCATCGCCGCGACCGATCCCAAGCGCGAGTTTGACCACGAGGTGCGAGCCGAGGCCGCCACTGCGCTGGGGCAATACCCGCAGGGCAAGGTGGCCCAGGCCCTTATCGCCGCGCTGGATGACGACCACCTCGTGGTGAACATCGCCGCGCACGATTCGCTCCGCACGCTCACCGGCCAGAGCCTGCCCCCCGACCGCAAGGTGTGGCTCAGTTGGCTCACCGAGGCCAGGGCCCCCTTTGCCGACCAGCGGCCGTACGTCTACCCCGTCTTCAACCGCGACAAGACGTTCCTCGAGTACCTCCCCTTCGTGCCGCCCCCGCCCAACGAAACCGCCGCGTCGCCCGTGGGCATGCCGCCGGTCGTGAGCGCGGGGGGTTGAGCGAAGAAAGAGTTGACGAGTTGACGAGTTGATGAGGATGTGCGGAGCGAGGCCGGCGCGCCTTCGCCCCGGAGGGGCGCCGGGTTGTAGCCACGGGTGGAGCGCAGCGCAACCCGTGGAAGGCGTGTTTGGTTTCCGGTTCTGCCCCGGAGGGGCAGAGGAATGCGTGCGTGGGGTGAAGCCCAACGCGCAAGCCTCACCTCACCCGGCTCACCACGCCCAGCCCCACCGCCGCGGCCACCGACATCGGCACCTTCACCAGCGTCCCCACCAGGTACGGCCACAGGCCCATGCTCAGCGTCGTGGCCCAGTCGCTGGCCACCACCACCTTCAACCACGGCAGTCCGCACGCGAACACGATCACATTCCCCACCACCGCGGCCAAAATCGCCGCGTGAAGTGCTGCCCTGCCGCGCTCGCGCGCCCGCCGCACAATCAGCCCGGCTACCGCGCTCGCGGCCACAAATCCCAGCAAGTACCCGCCCGTCGCGCCCAGCGCCACACGCAGCCCGCCATCAGCGCCGGCAAACACCGGCAGGCCCACCAGGCCCGCGAGCACATACAGCACCATGCTCGAGGCGCCCAGCGCCGGCCCCAGCACCAGGCCCGACAGGATCACGGCAAACGTCTGCAGCGTCACCGGCACGGGCGAACCCGGCATCGGCACGCTGATCTGCGCACACGCCGCCGTCAGCATCGCACACAGTACCACGCCCAGCACACGCTCCGCCGGCGCGGCGGTCTGCCACCGCCACAAGGTCGAGTCGGGCCACACGCCCGCGGCCGGGGCAGTGGCAGCGGCAGTGGGGGAGGCGTGGGCCGCATGGTCCGCGTGTGCGTGGTGCGGGGCGAAGTCGGTCGCGTGTGTGTCCAGTGCGCTCATGCGTGTTGGTCCTTCTCGTGCATCCCCGCGGCGGGCGTGCCGCTCACGGGCCTGCCGCCGATCGTCAGTTTCGCGCGCCGCTCGCCCCGTTGCCTGCGCGAGCGTGCCGAGAGAGAGGGTATCGGCAACACGCCCCGCAGCAAGTACACAAGTGCCCCCGCAAACGCGAAGGTCACCAACCAGAACTCAACCGTGCGGAAGGGCAAGCCCATGAGTGGATCGTGAAACGCCAAAGCCGGTACGCAGAGGTTACGGAGGAGGCAGAGGTACGCAGAGTCGAAATCGGCGCGGGAACTCCCTTCGGCGCTTCAAGCCACCTCACACATCCACGACACACACGGCCATTCGCTCTTCTCTGCGTTTCTCCGCCCTCTCTGCGCCCTCTGCGTACCGCCTTTTTCTACCCGCCAGCCACCTTGAACGCTATCCACGCCGCCCCGTACGCCACGCCGCTCATCCACGCGAGTTGCAGCAGCGCCCACTTCACGTGCCCGCTCTCGCGCGCCGTCACCGCCAGCGTCGGCAGGCACTGCATCGCCAGCACGAAAAACACCAGCAGCGACCACGCCACCGGCGGCGTGAAGATCAGCGTCCGGCCGTCATCCCGCGTGCTCTTGGCCACCTCATCCAGCACGCCCTCGGCCTCGGGGTCATCCGCCCCCGTCGTCACGATCGACATCGTGCTCACGAACACCTCGCGGGCCGCGAAACTTGCCATCACGCCCACGCTCAGCCGCCAGTCGTAGTCCATCGGCGCAAACACCGGTTGCACAAACCGGCCGATGCTTCCCATGAAACTCCGGCTCTTCGCATCCGCCGCCTCCATCCTGTCCGCCCGCGCAGCCAGTTCCGCCGCACGCTCCGGCTCGGCGTTCACCACCGCCGCGGCCTGCTCACGCATCGTCAGCACGCTCGCCGGCGGCTCAACCTTCGGGAACGCCCCCAGCCACCACAGCACGATGCAGATGCACAGAATGTTCGTCCCCGCGTTCTTGACGAACACCCACCCGCGGTCCAGCGTGGTGAGCAGCGCGGTGCGCACGCTGGGCAGTTTGTAACTGGGCAGTTCCAGCGCCATCGGCCGCGCCTGCCCGCGCAGGATGGTGCGGCGCGCAATGAGCGAACTCACCATCGCGGCCGCAATGCCCAGCGCATAGCACCCCACAAACGCCAGCGCGGCTTGCACCGGCTTGCCCGGAAACAGCAGCCCCGTCAGCAGCACATACACCGGCAGCCGCGCCGAGCACGTCATGAACGGCGCCACCAGAATCGTCGCCAGCCGCTGCTTCGGGTCGGGCACCGCCCGCGCGCTCATGATGCCCGGTAGCGCGCACGCGTGGCTCGAAAGCAGCGGCACGAACGAGTGCCCTTGCAGCCCGAAGGGCGCGAGCAGGCGGTTCATCAAGAACGCCGCGCGGGCGAGGTAGCCCGTGTCTTCCAGCAGCGAGATCAGGAAGAACAGCAGGCAGATCTGCGGCAGAAACACCACCGTCGCGCTCACCCCGCTGATGATCCCGTCGGTCAGCAGTTCACTCACCAGCCCCGCGGGCAACGCCCCGCGAACCACGCCCGCCAGCCAATCAAACGCCCCGCCGATCCACTCCATCGGCCACGCCGCGATCGAGAAGATGCTCATGAACAGCACGCCCATGATCAGCGCGAAAGCGGGCAGACCCGTGAGAGGACCCGCGAAGAACCGGTCCAGTTTGTCGCTGAACGTGTGCCCGATCGCGCTCGCCGCCCGCCGCCCCTCGCTGCCCGCTCCCCCCGCCACCGGCCCCGCGGCCGCCGCGGCATACACCTCATCCGCCCACGCAAACAGACTCTCCTCATCCCCCGGCGGCGTCCGCGAGGGGATCGTCGCCGCGCCCAGTTGCGCCGCCAGCGCGCCCAGCCCCTCGCCCGTGCGTGCCGAGCACGCCACCACCGTGCAGCCAAGTCTCTTGGCCAGTTCGGCCTCGTCGATCCTCAGCCCCCGCTTGCGGGCAAGGTCGATCATGTTCACCGCCACCACGGTCGGCATGCGCCGCCGCAGAACCTCACCCGCCAGCCGCAGATTGCGGGCCAGGTTCGTCGCGTCCACCACCACGCACAGCGCATCCGGCTCGCCCGTGCGCCCGCCCACCGCCACCGTCCCCTCCAGCGCCTCGCGGCAGACCCGCGCCTCCAACTGGTCCAGCGACAGCGAATAGACCCCCGGCAGGTCGATCAGATCAATCGGTGATTCCGCCGGTCCCGTGCGCCCGATGCGTGCATCCAGCGTGGTGCCGGGAAAGTTCGACGTCTTCTGCCGCAGCCCCGTCAGCCGGTTGAAGAGCGTCGTCTTCCCGGTGTTGGGGTTGCCCAGAAGCGCCACGCGCTTCGGGCCGCGCGGCTCGCCGCCGCCTCCATCCCGTGGCGACGAAACGCTGACCACGGGCCGTGAAGGTGTCCCCATGCTGCCCTTCCTTGGCTCAGTGCGCCTTGCGCACAGACACGAAGATCTTCTCCGACAGTTCCCGCGTCAGGCCGATCCGGCAGCCGCCGTCTCTGGCCCCCCCGGCCTCGCCCAAGCGCCCGCCCGCGGCTCCCTCCGTGGTGATCGCCACAATGCACGGCTCGCCCTGCCGGCACAGCGTCACGCTGGCATTGCACGAAAGCCCCATCGCCCGCAGCACCGCCTTGTCCGGCTCGTCCAGCCGCTTCTCCTGAATCGTGCCGCACTGCCCCACCTTGAGCCTCGCCAGCGGCAGCGTCACCACCTCCGGCACGGCGTCCGCGCTCGCCGCTTCACCGGTGCCGACCATGGAGCGTGCGTCGGCCGGGGTGTTGCTGCTGGGCGTGCTCACAAGCACATGATAGTGCGGCTGAGAATCAATCGCAACGGTGTTTACCCCAACCCCGCCCGGCCTACCCCCGCCCCTTGGCTCCAGGTGCCGGGGGCTGTTCGCGCCGCGGCGGCTCGGCAGCCGGGCCCGCCGGGGGGTTCGCAGGCCCCGTCGCCGGTCGTTCACCCTCGCCGCCGCTCGGCCGGCGCTGTCCGCCAGGCCGTGAGCCCCGCCCACCACCCGGGTTCCCCGCGGGCGTCTCGCCCGCATCCGGTGCGCCCGCACCCTCCGCCGCGGCCGGCCGGCCGGGCACCACGATCTTGCCATCGCTGCCGATATCCAGCCCCGCCGCGTTCAGTTCCGCCTTGTCCCACGGCACATCGGCCACCTCGCCCGAAGCCGGGGCACGCACCAGCACACGCTGCCCCTCCACCAGCCCCGCGGCAATCTCCGCATACCGATCGCTCCGCCGCGCCATACGCACGGGCTTGCGCCGCCACCCATCGTCGCCCTCGACATACGCGAAGCGCACCGGCCCATCAGTGAACACCGCCTGCACCGGCACCGCGAGCGCCCGCTCCACGCGGTCCAGGGCGATCTCCGCCTCGCACCGCATCGACGGCCGCAGCGGCACGCCCATCGCCAGGGCGCTGTCGTCCAGCCTGATCTTGACCGTGTACTCGCGAAGATTGGGATCGCGGAAGCCACCGCTCTCGGCCAGCACGCCCACGCTCAGCACCTCTCCACGCACCGTCCGGTTCTGCAGCGCATCAATGCGGATCGTGGCTGGCAGCCCCGGCCGCACGCGCCCCGCCAGGCTCTCGGGCACACGCACGCTCGCCACCATCTCGCTCGTGTCCGGCAGCACGATCAGCAGTTCGTTGCGCGTCACCTGCCGCCCCACCTCCATGCTGCCCCGCGCGGCATCACCACCAAAGCGGTCGCGGTTCAGGCTCGTCGCGTGCACCACCATGCCGTCCGATGGCGCCCGCAGCGTCGCCGCCTCCAACTGCTCGCGCAGTTTGGCCAGTTTGCTCTCACGCACCGTCAGTTGTTGGCGCTGGTTGATCCGGTCGGCGTTGCGGCTGGCCAGTTGGCTCTCGTTCTTGCGGCGCACCCGCTCTACCTCAGCCGTCGCCTCCTCCAGCGCGCTGCGGTTGGTCTTCTCGCCCTTGGGATACTCGAAACTCTCGTAGATCCGCTGGTTCAACTCCGCCGTCTGCAGCGCGGCTTGGGCCTCCAGAAACGCCAGTTCATCCCGCTTCAGTTCATCCCGCGAAATAAAGTCGCGTTTGATCAGCGCCTGGCTCCGCTGATACCGGTCGCTCAACCGCTCCAATTCGCGCTTGGCCTTGTCCAGGTCCAGTTCGTTCTTGCTCCGCATCGCCGCCACTTCGCCCTCGAGCCATTGCTTCAGGTCCAGTTGGGCGAGTTCCACCGCCAGAATCGCCTTGCGCAGGGCCGAATCGTTCTCGTTGATCTGGATCTCGTAGGCGTTCTCCGCCACCGCCAAATCCGCCCGCGCCGTCTCCACGCGCAGCATCTCCTCGTCGATCTGCTGCTGAATGTTGTCGGCGTTCAGCCGCACCAGCACATCGCCCGCCTTCACCGTCGTGCCCTCACGCAGCACATCCACGATCGTCGTGGGCTGCTCCAGCCGTGAGCGGATCTCGATCTGCCGCCGCGCCTCCAACTCACCAACCGCCGTCGCGTTGATATCGAACGTGCTCACCACCACCGCCACGCTCTCCGTCAGGCTCGCCCCCCGCGACCGCGGCGACTGCTTCGCGGCCCCCCCCAACCCCGCCACCACCGCCACGCTCCCCGCCACCACCGCCAGCGCGGCGGCCACGCCCACCAGCGCCCTGGGCGAGGCCCACCCCCGCCGCACACTCCGCCCGCGCGGCTGTTGGTTCACGTCGTTCAGCATGAGGTCCTCACTTCTCCGCCCCGCCGTCGGCGCGGCACACACATCACCCGCACGCCCAATCGTAGGTGGGCGTGCCCGCACCACGCCCCACATACGCTCACCCCATGACCGCCGTTCTGGCCAACTGGCAGTCTTCCAAACGCGTGCTGCTCGTCGTCGCCGCCCCCGCCGAGTGGCGTGCCGTTGTCGCTGGCCTGCGCGCTGTCGCTCCGGGCACTCCTCCAGCACCCACACCCGCAGCCAGCGTGGCGGGCAAGTGGGCCACGCACCCAATCAACGACCGCTTCGATTGCCTCCTCTGCGGCATCGGCAAGGTCAACGCGGCCGCCGCCACCGCCCTCGCCCTCTCGCCGCACCCCTACGCCGCCGTCCTCTCGCTGGGCATCGCGGGCATGCTCCGTGCCATCGAAGTCGGCGAGGCTCGGCGAGCCGACTTCGATGCGCTTCCCCTCACTTCTTCCCTCCTCGCCACTTCCAGCATCTACGCCGATGAGGGCCTCGACTCACCCACCGGCTTCGTCTCCTGCTCGGACCTCGGCTTCCCCCTCGGGCCTTTCGAGGGCAACGCCATCCCCGCGCACCCAGCGCTGCTCGAACTCCTCCGCCCCCTCGCAGATCGTCTCGGCCCCATCGCCACCGTCTCCACCTGCTCGGGCACCGACGCGCTCGCACGCCAGGTCTGCGCCCGCACCGGCGCACTCGCCGAAGCCATGGAGGGCGCGGCCATCGCCCACATCTGCGCCCGCCTGAACGTGCCCTTCGCCGAAATCCGCACCATCAGCAACACCACCGGCAACCGCCAGCAGCAACGCTGGGACCTGCCCGGCGCACTGGCACGCCTCACCCGCCTCGCCGCATCACTCTGAGCCACTGTGCCTTGGGTGGGGCGGACGTCCCGTCCGCCGACCTCACGTCACTCCGCCTTCGCCTCGGTCTTCACCTCCACCAACTCCGTGGCCTTCACCACCGCCGTCGCGGGAGCCGCCCCGCCCGTCGGTGCTGGCTGCGCCTTCGCCACCACCTTGCCATCGTCCTTGAGTTCCCACCCGACCGCGGCCAACTCGGCCTTGTCCCACGGCTTGTTCGCCAGTTCGCCCGCCTGCGCCGTACGCAGCAAAATGCGCTCGCCCGCCTTCAGCCCCACCGCGATCCCCGCGAATCGGTCCGACCGCTTGTCCAGTTTCACCGGCCGCTTGCGCCAGGCCGATCCGTCCGCCACCAGCACATACTGCACCGGCCCGTCGCTGGCCACCGCCTGAATCGGCACGGCCAGCACGTTTTCCGCCCGGTCGATGAACACCTCGCCCTCGCAGCGCATGGACGGGCGTATGGCCAGGCCGCTCTTTTCCAGCACCACTTTCAGCGTGAACTCGCGCACCTCGCTCCACCCGCCACCCTCGGCGATCAGGCCCACCGAGTCCACCGTGCCGTTCACGCTCTGGCCGCCCAGCGCATCAATCTTCACCACCGCCCGCTGCCCCTTCTGGATGCGCCCCGCGATGCTCTCGGGCACCTTCACCGCCGCCACCATCTCGCTGGTGTCGGGCAGGGCAATCAGCAGTTCATTCGGGTGCACCTGCCGGCCCACCTGCAAGGGGCCGGCGTTGTCGTTCCACCACCCCCGCGCCAGGCTGGTTGAGTAGACCACCAGCCCGTCGCTGGGCGCCTTGATCGTCGCCGAGGCCACCTGCCCCTCCAGTTTGGCCAGGCGCGTGGTGCGCAGCGCCAGTTGCTGGGCCTTGTTGGCCTTGTCGGCGCCCTTGCTGGCCAGTTGGCTTTCGTTCTTGCGGTCCACACGCTCGAGTTCAGACCTCGCCTCTTCGAGGGCCGACTGCTTCGTGCGTTCCTCCTTGGGCAGTTGGAAACTCTCGTACGTCTCCAGGTCCAGTTGCGCCTTGGCCAGCGCACTCTCGGCCTTCTTGCTCGCCAGGTCGTCGCGCTGAAACTCATCCTTGGACAAAAAGCCCTTCGCCAAGAGCGGCCGCGCCTGCTCCAGTTTCTCGCTCAGGCGGGCGTGCTCGCGCCGGGCCTCTTCCAGCGCAATCCCGTACTGCTGCCGCCGGCTCCGCACCTCGCCCCGCTCCCACTGCCGCAGGTCCAGTTCCGCAAGGTCCACCGCCAGTTTCGCCTTGCGCAGGGCCGAGTCGTTCTCGTTCACCTGGATCTCGTAGCCGTTGGTCGCCGTGGTCAGTTCCGCCTTCGCCGTCTCGATCAGCAGTTTCGTCTCATCCACCTGCGTCTGGATGTTGTCGGCGTTGAGCCGCACCAGCACATCCCCCGCCTTGGCCGTGATGCCCTCCTTGCAGATCTCCGTGATGGTCGTCTGGAACTCCAGCGGGTTGCGCAGTTCGATCTGGTTCTTGGCCTCCAGTTGCCCGCGCGCCACCACCGTCACGTCGAAACTCGTCACCTCCGCGGTGCCCGTGTCGGCCCGCTCTTTGCCGCCCGCCGATGGTGGGGCCCGCTCCGCCGATGTGGCCGCCGCCAGGATCGCGCCCACGGCCGCCAGCCCGCCGAGCCCGGCCGTGAGCATCAACCACTTCTTCCTGTTCACCTTGGCCGCGGCTGTGGACATCGCCGAATCTCCTGCACAACCCCCCTGCTCCTTAGGTACGCCCGAGAACGCCCAAGGTTGCGAACCGCGCTCCAGGGAACTTGCCCCAGGGCTTTTCGGACCCGCGCTTCAAGCCTGCCCGCCTGTGCCGGTGGCTTCAGCCCTGCACGGCTCGCGCCCGCTGGTTACCGCTCATCGCCCCCACCCGTCGGTTCGACGAACATCACCGAGCACGGCCGCGCGGACCGGGTGGGGGGGCCGCCACGGCGCGGCCCCCGGAGGCGACACGCATCATGGCCCATTGGGCTTGGGACAGGTTGAAGAACCTCGGCGGCGGCCTCCTCCCCGGAGCGCCGCCCCTGGCCATCGACTTCGGCTCCGGCGCCCTCAAGGTTCTGCAACTTTCACCCGGTGAACCCGCGACCATCGCCGCGGCCGCCGCCTTGCTCACGCCCGAGCACCTTGCCGCCGACGCCAACCAGCGCCTGGTCTGGCAGATCGAACAACTCCCCGGCCTGCTCCGTGCCGCGGCCATCACCGGCAAGCGCGCTGTGTGCGCCCTGCCCTCCTCCCTCACCTTCTGCAAGCACATCCAGGTCGTGCCCGAGCCGGGCATCGACCTCAACGAACTCGTCCGCGCCGATCTTGCCAGCCAACTCGGCTGCGCCCCGGATTCGATCGTCGCACGCCACATGGAAGTGGGGGCCGTCGCCGGCGGCAAGGTCGAGGTCGTGGCCCTCGCCGTCGCCGCGGGTCTGGTCCGCAAACTCATGGAGGGTGCCCGCGCCGCACGCCTCGAACTCGTCGGCGTGCACCCGGAGTGCTCGGCCATCCTGCGCTCCTTCGACCACATCACCCGCCGCGTGGGCGACACCGAGACCGTCAGCCTCTACCTCGACATGGGCTTCAGCGCCACGCGCATGTTCGTGGCCCACGGCACGCGCCTCGTCTTCGCCAAAACGCTCCCCGTCGGCGGTCTCTTCATGGACCAGGCCATCGCGGCCCAGGCCAAGTGCGATGTGCCCATCGCACGCATGCACCGGCGCGCCGCCCTCCAAGCGATCCGCCCCGTGCAACCCTCCGTGCCCGCGGGCGTCATCGACACCCGCCCCGGCGCCACCCACCCGGCCACCCCCGCCCCCATCCCCGACGGTGCCCACGGTGAAGGTTTCGCGGTCCTCGCCGCCGGCATGGCCCAGGCCGCGGCCAGCAGGCCCCGCCCTCTCAACGCCGCGCCCGAGGTCGCCGCCGGCGTCGCGATCGAGAGCAACCGCCGCAGCATCGCCGCCCCCGTGGGCCACGCCGTGGTGCAGGCCGTCCGCGCCCCGCTCGTCGGGTATGTCGACGGCAAGCGGTTTGACCTGGGCGAAGCCCTCGACGCGCTCACCGACGAGATCGCCATGTGCCTGCGCTACCACGACGGGCTCTTCCCCGGCAAGAAGATCGCCCGCGCCATCTTCGTCGGCGGCGAGGCCCGCAACGTCGGCCTCTGCCAGCACATCGCCCGCATCCTGCGCCTGCCCGCCCAGATCGCCGACCCGCTCGCGCGCCTCGGGCGTGCCCCGTTGCCCACCCCGTCCTCACCCGGCGGCGCGCGCGTCAACCTCTCCGAACCGCAGCCCGCGTGGGCCGTGGCCTACGGCCTCACGCTCTGCCCCACCGACCTCTAGCCCTTCGCGTCTCACCCCCGGGCGACCGTCGCCCCGCTCTCTTGATGGAGTTCGCATGAAGTTCTTCAGCAAAGCCAGCATGCCCCCGGGTTCGCCACGCAACGTTGCCGGTGCCGGTGCCGGTGCCGGCGGCGCGGGCAACCGTGCAGGCGGTGCTGGCGGGGCCAGTTTCCTTCCTGAGGAATACGTCCGCGAGCGTGCCGAGGCCCGCATGAACCTCTTCGGCCTCGTCCTCATGGGCGTGGTCCTCATCGGTGTGGTCGGCGCGTTCGTCGTCACCAACACCGCGTGGCGTTCGATCAAGGCCCGCCAGGTCGCTGTAGACGCTCAGTACGCCGAGCAGACCCGCAAGATCGAGGCCCTCAAGAAGATCGAGCAGCAGACCGCCGAGATGATGGACAAGGCCCTCATCACCACCGGTCTCATCGAGCGCGTCCCACGCTCCATCCTCATGGCCGAACTCGTCAACCGCATGCCCGACCACGTCACCCTCAGCGAGGTCACGCTCCAGTGCAAACGCGTGCAGGACACGCCCCCGCCCGCCCCCGCGGCCAAGAGTCTGAGCAAGGCCGCCCCGGGCGGCAAGGACGCCAACGCCACTCCGCCCCCCAAGCCGCGCCCGCCACGCATGGAATTCACGCTCACCATGGTGGGCTTCTCCGCAGACGACACCGGCGTGGCCGACTATCAGCAATCACTGGCCGAGTGCGGGCTGCTGCACCGCGTGGACTTGGTCTCAAGCGCCGAGTCGTTGGTGGAGAAGACCCCCGTCCGCAAGTTCAAGATGGAGGCCCAGATCCGCTCCGACGCGGACGCACGCCGCATCCGGCCCCTGCACATCTCTCGCATCGGTCCCCGCGCGGTTCCCGCCGATGCCGCCCTGTCGGGCGTGGTCGAGCCGGAAGGGGGGCGGCCGTGAAGTTCACACCCAAGCAACTCATCGTCTTCGCCGTCATCATCGCCGTGCCCGTCGTGGCCTACGGCCTGGTCTTCCGCCCGCAGAACCGCGAGATCGCCCGCGCCAAGGCCGAGATCGAGATGAAAGAGCAACTGCTCGCCAAACTCCGCGAGGCCACCGCCCGCTACGCCAACCTCGAGAAGCGCAACGAAGAGATCAAGTCCAGCATCGACTCCATCGAGGCCCGCCTCCCCTCCGGCAAGGAGATCGACAACGTCCTGCGCGAGGTCGCCCTCATCGCCGGCCGCAACGGCCTGAAACTCCCCCTCTTCAAGAAGAGCGACAAGAGCCTCCCCGCGGGCGAGGCCTTCGAGCAACCCCTCGAGGTCGAGATCACCGGCGACTTCGACGGCTTCTACCGCTTCCTCCTCGAACTCGAACGCATCCCCCGCATCACCCGCCTGCCCGATCTCAAAATCGTCCGCATGGGCGACAACGACGGCACCATGAAGGCCACCTTCACACTCTCCATCTACTACCAGGGCGAGAAGCCCCCGACCCCCGCGGGCGGACCCGGCCCGCAGAACGGAGGCGGCAAGTGAACGGCTTTCACCTTGATCCATCCCCCGAGTCCGCCGCGGGCGGCACCGGCACACTCGCCCACGCGGCCCGCCCCGCCGGTGCCGATGGCGCGCCGGGTCAGCCCGAGCCCATCGCCTCCTTCACCATCGGCTCTGGGCTAGGCGTGGCCGATGCCCAGCCCTCCAAGCCGCGCATGAGTTCCAGCACGCAACTCCTGCTGGGCGGCCTCTTCCTGGCCGGCGGGGCGCTGGTGGGCATGCGGGCGCTGGGCATCGGTCCGGGCACCGCCTTCGGCAAGGTGCGCTTCGACACCAAACTCATCGACGAAGCGCCCCGCTCCCTGGGCGACCACGCCGTCGTGCTCGCAGACCTCAACGCCAGCCGCGTGCAACTCCAGGTGCCCGGCGACAGCATCAAACTCAACCCCTTCGAGATCGCCAACGTCCTGCCCATCAGCGTGGCTCCCGGCGACGACGGCTCCAGGAGCGCCGAGGCCGCCCGGGCCGAGGCCGAGCGGCTCTCCCGGAGCGCCTCCGAAAAGCGCCGCGCGCTCACCGATGCCCTCGCCGGGCTCGTCGTGAACTCCATCATCGACGGCGCCTCCCCCGCGGCACGCATCAGCGGCAAGACCGTCCGCCCCGGCGACACCGTCGCCAACCTCTTCACCGTCAAGGCCATCAAGGGCCGCACCGTCGAACTCGTCTGCGAGGGGACCATCTACCAACTCGAACTCAACCGCGGCGGGTTCACCATCCCCGACGCTCCCGCCCAGCCCGCCGAACTCCAACCATCGTCTTCGCTCCCGCCGCTCTCGCAGTGGCCCGGCAACCCCTAGCGCGGCCGCCCGCGGCCGCATCGGGATGACACCACCATGAGCAAACGCGACATCGACGCCATCCTCGCCGAACTCGGCATCGATGCCGACCACGCCGCTGCCCACGCCACCCGGCGCGCCCTGCCGCCCGCGGCCGGTTCCGGCACCCCCGCGCCGGCCGCGCGCCGCCACGCCATCGACGAGGCGGAGGATGTGTTCAGCATCGTGCCCGCCGTCCCCGCCGGGCAGCGCTCCTTCAACAAGAACATCATCGTTGAGAACGACCCGGCCGTGCCAACCCCTGCTGCGCCCACCGCCCCTCCACCCCATCCGGGCGAGTCCCTCTCCGACGTGTATCAACCTGATGCGCCTCTGCACGACTCGACCGCGCTGGCCGTGCCCACCGAACTGGGCCAGTTGCTCGTCCACGCCGCCGCGGCCACCGCCTCGCAGGTCACCACCGCCCAGCAAGTCATCCGCCAGTCGCCCGGCAAACGCCTGATCGATGTCCTCGTCGAGCAGGGGTGCGACGAGGCCAAGTTGCAGCGCTGCGTGGCCCAACTCGCCTGCCTCCCCTTCGAGAGCATCGACCTGCACAAGGGCCTCGACGGCGGCTTCGACGGCAAGATGCTCCAGCGCCTCTCCCCCGAGTTCTGCCGCAGCAAGCAGATCGTCCCGCTCCGCCTCGAGGGCTCGCGCGTCGTGCTCGGCGTCACACGCCCCGACGACGTCTTCCTCTTCGACGAGGTCCGCCAGAAACTCGGCGTCTCCGGCATCAAGCCCGTCGTCGTCACCGCCTTCGAAGTCCGCGGCGTGCTCGAACTCGTCGCCGGCCAGGCCGAGAAGAAGGACGATGTCGATGTCTCGGCCATCCTCTCCGAGGTGCAGGAGGGCGATGTTCAACTCGAGAAGAAGTCCAACGAAGAGGTCGACCTCGAGAAAGAAGCCGGCGAGAGCCCGGTCATCCGCTACGTGAACTACATCATCCAGACCGCCTCCAAGGAGGGCGCCTCCGACATCCACATCGAGCCCGGCGAGAAGAAGCTCAAGGTGCGTTTCCGCATCGACGGCGAGTTGTACGAGATGATGAACCCGCCGGTGAGCATGGCCAGCGCCATCACCAGCCGCCTCAAGATCATGGCGAACCTCGATATCTCCGAGCGCCGCCTCCCGCAAGACGGCCGCATCCGCTGCACGGTGCAGGGCCGCAAACTCGACCTGCGCATGTCCACGCTCCCCGTGGCCGCGGGCGAAAAAACCGTCATGCGCATCCTCGACACGCGCTCCATCAGCGTGAAACTCGAGGAACTCGGCTTCGATGCCGACACGCTCACCATCTGGAAGGGCCTGGTCGAACTCCCCCACGGCATCGTGCTCGTCACCGGCCCCACCGGCTCGGGCAAAACCACCACGCTCTACGCCTCCCTCCGCCAACTCGACAAGAACTCGATGAACGTCTCCACCGTCGAAGACCCCATCGAGTACCACCTGGACGGCATCACGCAGACGCAGACGCACGAAAAAATCGGCATGACCTTCGCCAAGGCCCTCAAGGCACTCCTGCGCCAGGACCCGGACGTGATCATGCTCGGCGAAATCCGCGACCACGAAACCGCCGTCACCGCCGTGCAGGCCGCGCTCACCGGCCACCTCGTCCTCAGCACGCTCCACACCAACGACGCTCCCAGTTCCATCACCCGCCTCGTCAACATCGGCCTCGAGCCCTTCCTCGTCGCCGCGGCGGTCAACGGCGTGCTCGCCCAGCGCCTCCTCCGCCGCCTCTGCCCGCACTGCAAGCAGGAGACCACGCCCACCGAGCAGATGAAGGAGTTCCTCGAAATCCAGGGCATGAACACCGACAAACTCTGGACACACAAGGGGTGCGACAAGTGCCGCAACACGGGCTACTCGGGGCGCGTGGGCATTTATGAACTGCTGCGGGTTGATGACACACTGCGCGACATGATCGTGCGCAGCCCCAACGTCTCGGAACTCCGCCGCTTCTGCACCGAGCGCGGCATGGCGAACCTGCGTGCCGACGGCCTCAAGAAGGCCGCCACCGGCCAGACAAGCGTGGAAGAAGTGCTGCGGGTGACGGAGAGCACGATCTGAGGCCCGTGCCATCGAAGTCGCCGCTCCGGGCGACTTCGATGTGATCCTGTGTTCATCAAGGCAGCATCGAAGTCCCAAAGCGGACTTCGATGGCACGGGCCGATCAGTACGTAAGCAGGAAGTAGTACGTGATGAAGTCGCCGAGGTTGTCTGGATACGGCTCGCTGCACTGCGGGGAGCCGTCGGGGATGAACGCCGCGCGATAGCCGGTGTCAAAGGGCGGGGTGTTCTCGGGGCACGGGGCCGCGTAGCCGCCGGGGCCGGGGATGGCCGGGGCGGTGAAATAGTCGGTGATGAAGTCGCCCAGATCGTCTGGGTTCTCAACGGTGTCGCAGTTGTAATCCACCAGGTTGAGCGACACCTCGACGGGTGCCATTGTGGCGGTGCCGAAGGGGCTGGAGACGACGCAGTCGTACATGCCCGCGGCGGTGTTCCATGGGGCCGAGTACGCCGCGCCGGTTGCGCCGGCGATCGGGGTTGCGGGGCTGCCTGTGCGCCACTGGTAGGAGAGGGGGCCGGAGCCGGTTGCGCCGCTGGTCAGCGCGAGCGGTTGGCCGGGGCACAGCACCAGAGGAGAATCTGAGGGCGCGAGCGTTGGTGGAATGCCGAGGAGCCAGATTCCCTGAAAAGAACCGTCGGCATTGGTGCCGCCGTGGATCACAATCACGTCTCGTGCCGCGTCGTACGCCATGGCGTGGCCGGTTCGCGACGGTGGGCCGCTCCCAACAGCCTGTGTCCAGGAAGTGCCATTCCACTCCCAGGTCTCGCCGCTGTACGAGGAGGCGTTCGCGGCCCCACCGAAGAGCACGGTTACGCCGCGTGCCGAGTCGTACGCCATCGCGTGGTTGGAGCGTGGCGAAGGGCCGCTCACTGCACGCTGCGTCCAGACTGTGCCGTTCCACTCCCAAGTCTCGCCGTTGGCGGAGCCCGTGTCGCCCCCGAAGAGAACTGTTAGGCCGCGCACGGAGTCGTACGCCATAGCGTGGCCGGTCCGCGGCGACGGGCCGCTCACGACACGCTGCGTCCACGCCGCGCCGTTCCACTCCCACGTCTGCCCGTTATATGCCGAGCCGGTGTTACCGCCGAAGAGAACGGTTACGTCGCGGGCCGAGTCGTACGCTATGGCGTGCCGCGATCGCGGCGTCGGGCCGCTCATAGCACGCAGTGTCCAAGCCGTGCCGCTCCACTCCCAGGTCTCGCCGTACACCGCCGTGCCGTTGACCCCGCCGAAGAGAACCACAACACCCCGTGCGGAGTCATAGGCCATGGCGTGGCCATCTCGCGGCGTCGGGCCGCTCACGGCACGCTGTGTCCAGGCCGCGCCGTTCCACTCCCAAGTCTCGTCATCCCAAAAGCCGGCGGTCCCGCCAAACAGGACGGTTATACCCCGGGCGGAGTCGTACGCCATGTCATGGCCGTATCGCTGCGTAGGGCCGCCGCCCGCAAGACGCTGTGTCCACGGCGTGCCATTCCACGCCCATGTGTCATTGTAAACTGATGAGCCGGTGGTACCGCCGACTAGGTTGGTGCCGCCGAATAGGACTATTACACCACGGGCGGAGTCGTACGCGAGAGCGTGCCTATGCCGCCTTGTAGGGCCGCTCACGGCACGTTGGGTCCAAGCCGCGCCACTCCACTCCCACGTTTCGCCGTTGGGAAGGCCGGTGACTCCGCCGAAAAGCACGGTAACGCCGCGGGTCACGTCGTACGCGATGGCGTGGTTGTATCGCGGGGATGGACCGCTCACGACACGCTGTGTCCAGGCCGTGCCGTTCCACTCCCAGGTCTCGGCATTGATCACGGAGCCGCTAAGTCCACCAAACAGAACCGTGACGCCGCGGGCCGCGTCGTACGACATGGCGTGGTTGTATCGCGGCGTTGGCCCGCTCCCGACACGCTGGGTCCAGACGGTGCCGTTCCACTCCCAGGTCTGGCCGTTGCTTGTGGAGCCGTCTGTCCCTCCGAAGAGGACGGTTACGCCGCGGGCCGCGTCGTACGCCATGGCGTGCGAGTGTCGTGGCATAGGTCCACTCACGGCACGCTGTGTCCAGAGCGCGCCGTTCCACTCCCAGGTCTCGCCATTGGAAACGCCGGTGAATCCGCCGAAAAGCACGGTGACACCACGGGCCGAGTCATAGGCCATCGCGTGTAAATACCGAGGTGACGGTCCGCTCGCCGCAAGCGGGGTCCAAGCGATGCCGTTCCACTCACAGGTCTCGCCGTTGCGTACAAGGCCGTTGTAGCCGCCGAAGAGAACAGTGACACCCCGGGCCGAGTCGTACGCCATGGCGTGGCCGTATCTCGCTTTGATTACGACATCGGGACCGGGCACCCAGACCGGGGCCGGGGAGTCGGCCCGTGCCGCGTGCGGCAGGAGCGCACCGCTCAGCAGCGCGGCGACGAACAACCACGCGCGCACATACACCAGGGCGCGCACGAAGACCCCGCCGCGCGAGCGGAGGCTGAAAACTCCCGATTGAGCAACCATCTCCTGCATGGCAGCCTCGGCACGGTGGAGACGAACTTACACCGACCAGAGTGTACCTCGGTTCTGCGGGGGGTGCCAACAGGATTTCGGGGTTCACACAAGGCTCGAAGGGCCACGGAAGCCGCGAGCGGGTTGGTCGTGCTTTGGTCGCGTGCGGCCGGGCCGGCATGCGATCAATCACGGATCGCCGGATGAGCGGGCGGCGCCGCAGGCGGCGAGGAGGCGGGAGGCGAAGGAGGGGCGAGGGGTGAGCCGGGGTGCGCCCTCGGGGCGTTGAGCGCCGCGGGCGAAGGAACTCACAGAGGAGGCTTCCGGGGGTTCGCTCGGCGACCCTCGCTCACCCCCGGCAACGGTCGTGCGCCGCTGCGCGGCGGGAGGGGGCCGGACCGAAGACCGCTCGCTTTCACTCGCGGTGCCATGACCCTGCGCGTTGAACGGCACCGACTCCCTCGCAGAGACTCGGGAATCGGTGGCGCGGGAGGCGGACGGGACGTCCGCCCCACCAGAACCACTGACGCGAGAGGGCGGGTGGAAGTTGGCGAGGCGGAGGATGGTGGAAGCGGTGCGGCGGACGGTTTCGGTGCGGCGCTGGCGGAAGACCATGAGGCGGAAGTTGGTCTTGTCGAGCGTGGGCTGGTTCTCGTCGTCGAAGGAGTCGTGGATGATGGCCCCCAGGGCTTCAACCGCGCGGGGGAGGTGGTGGGCGGCGACGATGCGGACGCGGAGTGCCGCGGCGGAGTGGAGGGCGTCGAGTTGCTCGGCGATGTCTGGGCGGGCGAGCAACGTGGCGAGTTGATCGAGCGTGAGGTTGTGAGATTCGGCGATGTCGAGGAGCGAGAGGGAGGGATTGAGGAGGGCGGGGAGGAGAAGTGACGCAGTGACAGAGTGACGAAGTGGCGGAGTGGCGGACACCGACTCACTCGCAGAGCCTCGCGAGTCGGTGGGACGAAACACCCCCTCCGGTCGCCCGAGGCGACCACCTCCCCCAGAGGGGGAGGAAACAGACAAGCCGGGGGAGGAAACAGGAGGGGCGGGTTGGGGGAGCGGGTTCGCCACGCGGCGATGATGCACGAGGGCTGGCGCGCGGGCAAGGGGAAGCGGAGGGATGACCACGAGATTGCGCGCAAACGCGGCCGCGCAAACAGAAAAGTTGATGAGTTGATGGGTTGATGAGGACAAGGCACCCACGCGGAGCGTGTGGGTACGCCTGGCCCCGCGCCCCACGAACCGCGCTTCGCCGCTCCCTCACCGGCGCTCCACGTGCCGAACCCTTACGCCGGGCCCGCATCCAGCGCCGCCCCGATGCCCGCGATTGCCTCTCGGGCCGAGACCCGCGCTCCCCGTCGCGACTTGCCAAACGCATCCCAGATCGCCCACGGGCATCCGAGGATGGAGAGGGGCATGTACCACCACCACGTGTACTCCCACGTCCACGGCGTGTGCGGGAAGATGGATGCCAGCAGCGACTCGGTCAGGATCACGCCCGGCCAGATCGCCAGCACCATCGCCACCACAAACACCGTGGGCCAGAGCGGCTTGAGGCGCACCTCGAACGCGAGCGTGGTGCTGCCGGGCTCAGTGGGGCGGACGTCCCGTCCGCCGCTCTCACCTGCCAACGCCCGCGCCCGTACCCGTCCATCAAACGGTGTCGAGAACGCATCCACAACAAACAGCACCCCATCACTCGCGCGGCCGCCCCCCGCGACAAATCCCGGCAGTTTGCCGCGCCGCGCCACACCGTCGAGCGTGGCCACCACCTGCTCCGGCGTCAGCGCAGTGGCGATCGTCGGCAACGGTGCCGCGACATCTCCGCCTTGCTCGGTCTGCCCCGCCGCCGTCATCACCGCAAGCGTATCGGCGTTCCCGGCACCCCCGCTCTCTGGGTACCCCCACTCTCCGAGTGGGTCTTGGCTGCGTCCCCACTCTCCGAGTGGGCCTCCGCCCATCCCTGTCCAAAACCTGTCGCTTCCCCGCGCGGCACGGATTGTGCCAGTAGCGTGGTGGGGAAGCCATGGATCGTCAGAATCGCCATTCCGTGTTGCATCTGGCGGACGATGCGCCGCTTGTGGCAGACGGCGCGTTGCCCAGCCGCCACACCGTGCTGCGCCCTGCCGCGCCGAGCACGCCGGGCCGCGATTATCGGGTCGGCGATTCACCCGCCACCGCCGCCCGCCCCGCCCGGCACGCCGTGGCCAAGGCCAACATCCTCGCCAGCGGCATGTCTCCGCTCGATGCCCGCTGGGTGCTGGCGCGGCGAGTGTCGGAGCAACTCGACGGCGGCCGCGCGGCCATCCTTCCGCCCGACCGTCGCCAGGCCCTCGTCGCCGCCGGTGTCCGTTTGGGCCTGCGCGAGTTCGATGTGAACCTGGTGATCGCGATCGTGCAAGACGGCCGCCGCATCGGCAAGGGTGCCCTGAACCCGCAGGTGGAGGCACGCCTCAAGATGGTGCCCGAAGCCGCGCCGCTGCCGGCCAGCCGCATCTCCGGATGGCTGCCCGTGATGGCGGCGGTACTGGGCCTGCTCGTGTGCGCCGCGCTGGTGCTCTGGGTGCGCATCCCGTGAATCACATCCCCCTCCGGTCCCACCGGAGGGGGTGGTCCGCCGCAGGCGGATCGGGGGAGGAGCTCTCACCCGCGCGATATCCTGATCCTGCATGGATGTCTCGGGCAAACGCATCACGGTGATGGGTCTGGGTCGCTTTGGCGGCGGTGTGGGCGTGGCCCGCTGGCTCGCCGCGCAAGGGGCCCAAGTGCTGGTGACCGACACCGCGCCGGAGGCCGACCTGGCGGATTCGCTCGCCCAGATCGAGGACCTGGTGGCCGCGGGGCGGATCAAGTTGCGGCTGGGCGAGCACGACCTGAGCGACTTCCGGACGTGCCAGATGGTGGTGGCAAACCCGGCGGTGCCGCGCCCGTGGGAGAACCGCTATTTGCGTGCGGCGGGCTATGCGTGCATCCCGATCACGACCGAGATGGGCCTCACACTGCGGCGCGTGGACGAAACGATCGGTCGCGAGCGGACCATCGGCATCACGGGGAGCGTGGGCAAGAGCACGACGACGGCGATGATCGCGCACGCGCTTGGGGCGGTGGGTGAGGCGGTGCTGATGGGGGGGAACATCGGCGGCTCGCTGCTGGGCGAGTTGGATGGCCTGGCGCCGGGCGCAAAGCCGTGGGTGGTGCTGGAAATTTCGAGCGCGATGCTGCACTGGGTGAAGGAGGAGCGGATGCGCTGGTCGCCGCGCGTGGGGGTGATGACGAACATCGCGGAGAACCACACGGACTGGCACGGCAACATGGACCACTACGTGGCGAGCAAGCGGAACCTGCTGCGGCACCAGGTGGAGGGGGACGGGGCGGTGATCGGCGCCAGCGCGGCGGAGAAGCCCGCTCTGGGCAAGGGCGCGCGCCTGATCGTGACAAGCGATGAGGCGCTGGCGGGGCGCACGCTGCGCGTGCCGGGTGCGCACAACCGCCTGAACGCGGCGATGGCTCTGGAGGCGTGCGTGATGGCCGTGGGCGAGGGGCAGCGGCCGGCGCTGGTGGATGCCTTGTGCACGTTCGGCGGGTTGCCGCACCGGCTGGAGATGGTGGGTGAGCGGCGCGGCATCGTGTATTACAACGACAGCAAGTGCACCACGCCCGAAGCCATGCTCAAGGCACTCGATGCGCTGGAATCCGCGGGGATCGCGCGGGCGAACATCCACCTGCTGGCGGGCGGGTATGACAAGAAGATTGATCTTGGACCGGTGGCGGACGCCGCGCGGCAGTTGGGTGGCCTGCACTGCCTGGGGGCGACGGGGCCGGCGATTTTCGCGCTGGCCAAGGCGCGCGGCGTGCGCGTGCTGACGCTTTCGAGCACGCTGAGCGAGGCCGTGGCGGCGGCCCAGAAGCACCTGAAGCGCGGCGATGCGTTGCTGCTTTCACCCGCGAGCGCGAGTTGGGACCAGTACCCCAACTACGAACACCGTGGCAACGAGTTCAAGAGGTTGGTGGCATCATGATGAGCGCGATGGCGGTGGCGTGCGTGCTTCTTGTGCTGCAACCCGCGCCGGAGCCGGTTCCAGCACGCTCCGTCCCCGGCGAGCCCCCGGCCGCGCGCGACATCTTTCCCGGCGTGCGCGTGGACCTCGCGGCCAAGGTCGTTGAATTTGACGGTGTGGTGCCGATGGATTGCCACGATCCGCAGACACCGCACGTGTATCTGGAACTGCTGGTGTGCGGGCCGGACTCGCGTGAGCATGAGAGTCTGGTGATGACGCGGGCCAAACCGTCGCACATTCATGCGGCGCTGCTGATGCTGGGGCTGGAGCCTGGCGCGCCGGGGCGGTTCGAGTCTCGCGACGGGCGGGCGGTGGCGATCGCCGCGGCGGGGCCGGAGGTGGCGGTGGAGTTTGAGTACGCGGGGGGCGACGGGAAGAAGGTGATCGCGCGGCCCGCGGAATGGATCAAGAGTGCCAAGGACGGGCGCGGGTTTGACGGAGCGGGTGGCACGGGCGTTGCGAAAACCCCGCCGGTGTGGGTGTTCAGCGGCTCGCGTTTCGTAAAGCGGCCCGACCCCGCGACGGGCCAGCACCGCGAGGTGTACGACGCGGACGGCACGGGCGTGGTGGTGGGTCTGCACACGTTCGGCAGCGAGGTGGTGGGGCTGCGGCAGGCGCTGAGCCCGGATTCTGCGCGGCTGGAACCGGAGTGGATCGCGGATACGGCCCGCGTGCCGAAGATGGGCACGAGCGTGGTGGTGCGGCTCAGATCAGCGGGCGATCGTGGGCCGGGCGCGGTTCCGGCGCTGCCTCGGCAGACCCCGTCGCCTCCGCCAGCGACATCCCCGCAACCGAAGCGCCCATGACCGACTCGCCGGACGGGTCTGCGGTGCTCGCCCCGGGACGTGCGAAGGTGGCACGCACGCGGCCGCCGGGCTTGGCGGCGGCGGCCCGGAGTTTTTTCACGAGCGTCTCTTCGAGTTCCTCACGATCCAGCCCGCGCGTGAGTTTGCCGTGCTCGGCGAGGCTGATGGCGCCTGTTTCTTCGCTGATGACGACGACGAGGGCATCGCACTCCTGGGTGAGGCCCACGGCCGCGCGGTGGCGCGAGCCCAGCGAGGCATCGGGCATGGCGGAGGGCTCGGCGAGGGGGAGTTGGACGCCCGCGGCGAGGATTTCGCCGCCGCGGATGATGACGGCGAGGTCGTGCAGGGCGGTGCCGGGGAAGAAGAGGGTCTGGATGAGGCGGCTGGAGACGGCGGCGTGGAGGACGGTGCCGCCCTCGGCGAGTGCCTTGAGCGGGGTCTCGCGTTCGATGACGATGAGGCCGCCGAACTTGGCCTTGGAGAGGTACGCCGCGGCTTCGGCGATGGCCTCGACCACGACGACGACGGGTTGCGGCGTGCGGCGGAAGACGGCGGTTTCACCCAGGCGGATGAGGCCGCGCCGGAGTTCGGGCTGGAAGATGACTATGAGGGCGAGGGCGGAGATGGTGAGGAAGTTGTCGTAGAGGAAGGTGAGGCGCTGGAAGGCATCGCGCTGACCGACGATGCGGACGAGGAGGGCGCCGATGATGAGCAGCAGGAGGAGGCCTTTGAGCGCCGCGGCGGCGCGTGTGGACTGGATGAAGCGGACGATGCCCCAGGTGAGGATGCCGATGACGAGCAACTCGATGGCGATCTGCCACCACGGGTAGGCCTGCACGCGCTCGAGCGTCTGGCTGAGTCGTTCGAGGATGGTCAACGCCGGTGCTCCGCGGGTGTGGGAGAGGGGTAAGTGTAGTGATCGGTCAGGGCGATGCCGGGGGAGAGTCGGCCATTTCACGCGGGCGCGAGCACGAGCGGCGTCAGGAGGAGCATCAGACCCGCGCCGTACAGGCCCGCGGCCAGGTCATCGAGCAGGATCCCCCAGCCGCCGCCGAAGCGCTGAAGGCCGTGCGCGGGCGGGGGCTTGATGATGTCCAGGACGCGGAAGAGCAGGAACGCGGCCAGCACCATGCCCAACTGCCCAAGCGTGGAGCGCAGGGCGAGCAGGGGAAGGGGCAGGAGCGTGAGGGCCATGCCGCAGGTTTCATCGGCGACGACGTGGCCGGGGTCCTTCTTGAACCACTTGGCCTCGGCGGCATCGCCGAACAGGATGCACGCCAGAGCGAAGACGACCGCGATGGCGCTGAAGGCGGCCCACCACAGCCATGAGTGCGAGTGGCCCGTGAGCACGAGGACGGCAGCGAGAAGGGCGGGCGGCAGCGAACCCCACGTGCCGCTGGCGGGGCGCAGGTGGCCGAGGCCGAAGGTGGTGAGAAGCGCGTGGCCGAGTGGAGACATGGGCGTGATGGTACCGCGACGGTGGTGCTCACTCGCCCGGCGGCGCGGCGGCGGGCTCGGCGTGCATCAGTTGGCGCGTGTCGGGCGTGTCTTGCAGTTGTTCGAGTTGCAGTTCCGGGAAGAGTTGGTAGACCTCGCTCTGGGGCACGCCGGCCTGCAGAACCTTGCCGCGGGCGTTGCAGATGGTGACGAGGGGCTCGTTCTCGCCGGCGTAGAACCAGAGGCAGTGCGTAGCGGTGCGGAGTGAGCCCAGGAGCGGGCGGCCGGCCTCGTCCTTGAGCGGCGCGGCGATGGTCTCGGGCAGGGCGGGTTCGGGCTTGGCGGGGGCGGGGGGGGAGGCGCGGCTGGGCATGGGTGCGCTGCCGCCGGAGGCGGAGGACTGCCGCGGGATGAGGGAACTCATGAGGCTGGCCGCGGCGACCATGACGGCGCCGAGGAGCAGCAGTTTGGCGCTGCGGCGTGCGGCTTCGCGACGGTCGGCGGGCGGGTCGATCCAGTCCATGACTGGGTTATCGACGGGAACGAGGGGGTGAATCAGGGGGAGGGGGGTCCGAGAACGCGGGGCGCGTTGCGTGAACTCGGTGCATCTCCGGTTGGCTCAAGCCCGGTGGTCGCTCGGCCTAGGCACACCACCTCTTACGGAGCGACGAAGCGTGAGCATCTGGACCTCCTGAAATAAAGGCAGGGGAGCGGCAGAAACAGCGCAGCAACCGATGGACTCGGGACTTGAGCCACAAGCCGAATGCCCAGGCCCACAGGCGAAGCGGTTGCGATTCCCATGTTCGCCTGAATGCGGTCCAATTCCGGCGGCCCGTCCCAGCCAGTCCCAAGCGCCCACCGGCCTCCGGTTTCGGCATCGCCAGTCCATTCCGGCACCCCTCCCGACCCATCGAGCAAGCCCCAAGGGCTCCGCGCCAGTGGATACGAAGCAACCGGGATCCACATGCCATTGAAGAACGGCCCCAGCCCGGCGTTCGTTTCGGCGTCCGTGCCCGGCCCGCCGACGCTGGGCACACTGTCCGATCTCGTTGGATACAGCCAGTAGCCTCCAAGCGCCTCTCCGTGCCTGTTGGGGTCCCAATACATCCCCTTGATCCATTCATTCCTCGTCGGCAGTCGAAACGCGGCACCGCTGGCGGGCTGGATCGATTCGTCGATGTCGCCAGCCTCGGTCGTGATGTCTACGCCCCGCAGGTCATACACCCCTGTGAAAAGGTCGTTGGCTGCGCCGCGCTTGTCATTGCTGAGCCAGTTGCAGTACGCGGCGGCCGCATAGAAAGAGACAAAGACGGCGCTACGCTCGTACCCTTGAACAGCACGAAACTTGCCATTTGCATCCAGCGTGAGGCCGAAGTAGGTTCCGGCAAGAGCCACCGATGGCACGCCCGTCAGGTGGGGGCGGAGGGCGTTCAGAAACGGCACCCACTCCTGGAGTGTCGTCTCTGTCCGCGAGATCGCAAACGTCGAATCCACGCCACCGAGTTGCCGGAAGTCGTGCATGGACGAGTAGTTCGGGTTCCCCGGCGACCCCACCACGCTGAACTCTTGGCCGTAACGCTCAATCGTCTGCACACCGGGCGGGGGTGGCGGCAACGCGCCCAGCGCCGGCGCGCCAACACCACACGCGGCCATCGGCACCGCTACCACACACCACGCCCTCAGAACCTCCCGCCAACGCTTCACCATTCGCGGCTCCTTCCACACGCGGCCACACTTGCCCGTACCCTACGCCACGCCGGTACAAAGGGTGACGATCTTCTTCCAAGATGCCGAGATTGGGCGTGAAGAAGGCTTCGCTGAAGGGGCCGGCCTTCACGCCCTTGCGTGGCCCGGGCCGAGCGTGATGGCGTTCTTGCCGGCGCGTTTGGATTCGAGCGCGAGTTGGTCGGCGCGTTCCAGCAGTTCATCCACCGTGCGGCCGTCCCAAGGGAAGGTGGCCAGGCCGCCGGAGATGGTGAGCGGGCCGGGGGCCTTGTCGGCGAGTTTGGGGAAGCGGTGCTCGCGCACCTGGCTCTGGAAGCGCTGGGCGATGAGCGAGACCGACTCGGGAGGCTTGCTGGCCGGGTCGCGCGGGCCCTGCGGCTCATAGAAGATCACGGCGAACTCGTCGCCGCCGATGCGACAGACGCGGTCTCCCGGGCGGATGACGGAGCGCAGGAGACGCACGGTCTCGCGCAGGATGTCGTCGCCTGCCGGGTGGCCGAAGCGGTCGTTGAAGTACTTGAAGTCGTCGATGTCGAACACCATCAGCGTGAGCGTGTGGCGGTGAGACTGCGCCTGCTGGAGAGCCGCGGCAAGGTAGCGGTCAAAGTAACGCCGGTTGTACGCGCCGGTGAGGTCATCGAGCATCGCGGCCTGGCGCAGAGCGGTCTGCTGGTCTGCGAGCGCGAGCCACGCGCCCAGCCACAGCCCGTGCGGGGCAAGGGCATCGGCGGCGAGCGCGGGCGAAGCGAGCGTGCCGAAGACTTTGGCGCGATGGCAGACGGGGACCGTGGGGATGGAGGCGGATGGTGCGCTGGGCGCTGGCGCGGTGGTGCCCGCGGCCGGCGCGGGCGTGAAGTGAACGAGGGGCGAAGCCACGCGGGCGCGGATCAGGTCCATCGCGGGGATGAGCAGGTCACGCCCCGTGAGGAGTGCGTGGATGAGGGGCGTGTCCGCGGGGGCGGGGGCAGAGTGAGGAGCCTCCCCCGTCTTCGGTCGCTGCGCGACCTCAGCCACCCCCTCCGGTAGGACCGGAGGGGGATGACGGACCCGAGGCGGATGGGCGGCATCCGGCTCGGGCATGAGCGCGATGGCGGAGAGGACCTCTTCGGCGGTGGCGTCGGGTGGCACGATGCCGTCGTAACCGGCGGGGATGGGTGCATCGGCAGCCGCGGCGTCGGTGTCGGCCACCAGGAGGACGGGCGCGGAAGGATCGATGAGGCGGAGTGCGGCGATGAAGGAGAGTGTTTCTTCGGGGGCGACGGAGCCGTCGGCGATGAGGACGGCGGCGCGATCGATGCTGTCGAGCGGCTCGCCGAGTTCACCCACGGCTTCGAGGGGCGTGGGGACGCGGACCAGTTCCATCGCCTCGGCGGATGCGGCGCGGCGGAGCGCATGCTCAAGGCCGGTGCGGCCGACGGTGATGAGGCGCAGCGTCGGCGGATCGGCGCTCGGGGGCCCGGGTTGGGAGGGAAGGCTGGACATGTGCGAGCAAGGAACACGCGGGCTTGAACGATGGAAGGCTGATGCAGGACCGGAGAACATTCGCCCACCCCCCTGCCCCCTCCCTCTGGGAGGGGGTGAAGCGGAGACGGGCACTAACTGGCACGCGGCGCGGCGGAGGAAGCGGGAGGCGGTTCGTCTTGCGTGTCGTCAGGAAGCGAAGGGTCGATGGCGAAGTCGTCGCTGAGGAGCATGGAGAGTTCTTCGGCGCTCAGGAGCGGGCCGGGATCGGGCGCGGCGGAATCGGGCGCGGGCGAAGGAGCCTGCGCGCTGGCGAGGGGTTTGGGTTCGATGGCCGGTGTGTGCGAAGAGCCGGCTGCGAGAGGACCGTGAACGGTGCCTTCCTGGCCTGCGAGGCGCAATCGCGGCTGGGCTTGCCGCGGGGGAGTGGAACGGCTGCGTCGCTGATCTATACGCAGGGGAATGGGGTTCGGATCGCCCGGATTTGTGCTTGGTGTTGCAGGTTCGGGGGTGGAGTCGGGAGGGTTTTGTGCCCTCCCCTGGCCCCTTACGGCCGGTGGGTCTTCCGCCCTCCCCTGGCCCCTCCCAGAGGGAGGGGAAACAGATGGAGGAGCGGACCAGCGGATGAGGTCGCCCGCGGAGACGGCGCGGAGGGCGGGCTTGGCGGTGCGCTCGAAGGCCCACGCGGCGGAGGCGGGGGCGAAGCGGCGCAGGGCGCGGACAAGGTCTGCCGCGCCGGGGAGGGAGAGGGGATTGACGAGGATGACGAGGACGGCGCGGGGTGCGTTGGCCGCGTGTGGCCGCGTGGCGAGGCAGGCATGGGCGAGCGCGGCGAAGCGGTCTGTGCAGAGGGTGAGGGATGCGCCGTGGCGCTGGAAACTGCGGATGAGTTCTGGCGGGGGTTCGTCGGGGCCGGGGTGCCAGATGATGCAGGCGGATGTGGCCGCGCGGGTGGGTGGGTCGGTGTGTGGTCGGGAGTGGGCGCGGCGGTCGCCCGTCCCTGTGTGAGGGTCCATGACTTCTCCAGTCTACCACACCCTGCGCAAATGGCAGGCGAATCGCGGCTGGTTCGGGCGAAATCCCGTGTCAGGCCGTGGCGGGTTGGAGGAGGGCGGCGGCGATCTGGGCAGAGCCGTTGGCGGGGCCGAGCGTGCGGATGGCGGCGGACATGGCCGCGCGTTGGGCGGGGGAGTTGAGGAGGTTGAGGAGGATGGGGCCGATAACGGCGAGGTTGGCGGCGGGTGCGATGCGGTCGGTTTCGCAGCGTGCGCCGCCGATGCGGACGAGGGCCTGCGCGTTGAGGCGTTGGTGCTGGTCTTTGTGGTAGGGGTAAGGGAGGAAAAGCGTGGGCACGGCGTTGGCCCAGGCCTCGGCCACGAGGCCCGCGCCGGCGCGGGCGATGGCGAGATCGGCAGCGCGCCACCAGAGCCCCATGTCGGGCACGAACTTGGTGACGAGGGCGGGGATGGAGGCTGCGGCGTAGGCGCAGGTGAGCGCGGAGTTGTCGTCGGTGCCGGTCTGGTGGAGGACCTGCCAGTGCGCGAGGGCGGAGGGGTTTGCCGCGATGAACGCCGGGAGAAGGTCGTTGATGGAGCGGGCGCCGAGGCTTGCGCCGGTGACCATGAGCGTGGGGCGGGAAGGGTCGAGGCCGAGGCGTGCGCGGGCCTCTTGTGTGGTGCAGTCGGGCGCGGCCTCGCGACGGACGATGGGCGGGACGGTTTGCCACCAGTGGGCGAAGGGAGCCGCGACGGGGAAGGTGGTGAAGGCGAGGGTGTTTGCGCGGCCGCGCAGACGCGAAGACATCCACCGGTTGGCTTTGCCGGGGACGGCATCGAGGTTGATGAGTGTGATGGGGAGACGCTCGGCGATTGCGGCCTGCACGGCGGGCGCGGCGACGAAGCCGCCGAGGGCGACGAGGCGGATGTGCGGGTTGCGCGCTCGCTCATCGCGGATCACCGAGCGTGTCTGGCGGATGGCCACGCCCCATGAGTTGGCGAAGCGCCAGAGCGCACGGGGGCTCAGCGAGAAGGGCTGCGCGCTGATGGGGTGAAAGTCGGCGCCCGCTGCGGAGAGGATGGAGGCGTCGATCGGGCGCGAGGAGCAGAGGAATAGGCAGCGCGTGGCGGGGCCCGTGAGGGCGCGGAGTTCGTGGGCGATGGCGAGGCCGGGGTAAAGGTGGCCGCCGGTTCCGCCGCCGGCGAAGATGAAGGTGTGGGGTGCCACAGGCAGGCTCTCAGGCGCGGCTTGGCGGCAGGGGGAGTGCCACGAGGAGGCCGCCCGACGTGGTCGCGGCGGCGGCGTGGGCTTCGTCCGGCGCGCTCAAGCGATCCATCGCCACCAGCAGACCGAGTGACGCGGCGGTGAGGATCCAACCCGTTCCGCCTGAGGAGAGGAGCGGCAGGGCGATGCCCTTGGTGGGGGCCAGGCCGGTGACGACGGCGAGGTTGATGAGGGCCTGCACGCCGACGGTGGTGATGACACCCAGGGCGATGAGTTTGAGCATGGGGCCGGTTTGACGGCGGACGATGGCGATGCCGGCGAGGAGGAGCGCGGCGTAGAGCGAGATGACCAGGAGGGCGCCGAAGAGGCCGAGTTCTTCGCAGATGATGGAGAAGAGGAAGTCGGTGGTGTCTTCGGGGAGGTAGCCGAATTTTTGGAGGCCGTTGCCCAGGCCGCGGCCGAAGATTTCGCCGTTGGCGATGGCGACCATGCTCTGGATCATGTGGTAGCCCTTGCCCTGCGGGTCTTCGTAGGGCTGGAGAAAACTGAGGATGCGTTCGAGGCGATAGGGCTGGGCGAAGATGGCCGCGGCAAATGCGAGGGCCGCGGGCGGGAGCATGATGAGGAAGTGCCAGAGTTTGGCGCCCGCGGCGAGCAGGAGCGCGACGGAGACGGCGCAGAGGAGGACGGCGGTGCCCAGGTCGGCGAGCGCGACAGCCGCGGCGATGAGAGCGACGGCGACGAGGGCCGGGAGGAGGCCGGAGAAGAAGGAGGCGAGGCGGCGGCCCATGACCGCGGCGTACCACGCGATGAGGATGACCAGGCCCCACTTGGCGAGTTCGCTGGGCTGGATCGTGAGGTCACCGATGGCGGGCAGACGGAACTCGACCCAGCGGTTCTGGCCCTTGCGTGCGGAGCCGAGGCCGGGGAGATAGACGATCGAGACGACGGCGAGGAGGGAGAGCGTGCCGAGCCAGAGTGTGCCGAGCGACCAGCCGGAGGGGTTGGTGGTGTGGGCGGATGAGGATGAGGCGGTGCCGGAAGCGTCGGATGCGGACTCGCGCGGGCGGACGGCTTCGAGCCAGTGGACGGGGGCGAGGAAAGCCACGAACGCCATCGCCGCGAGGGCGAGGGCCATGTAGATGGTGGAGCGGGAGAGGAGGAGGCCCGAGGGTGAGACCTTGGCATCGACCGTCATGCCGGCGGAGTTGACCATGACCACGCCCAGCGTGAGAAGGGCGACGACACAGAGGACGATGATCTGGCCGGGGCGCAGCATGAGAGAAAAGGGTATCGGCAGGGGGGGGCGGGCTGGTGCAGTTCTCGCGGCCGAACGCCGCGCGAAGTGAGCGGGCGGGGCGATGACATGCGCGAAAACGGGCCGTCTCAGCCATAAAACTCGTTGTCGCTCACCCCGTGGTCTGCCGTCAGGTTGAACGCTCGCCGGAAGGCGCGAACCACGGACGCGGGCTTGGTGTCGCCCTCGGCATGGCAGGCGGTGGGAAACTTGCGGAGCACGCCGCCGACCACGCCCACGAACATGCGGTGCGACCCCTTGCCGCGCGACTTGTCTTCCAGCACGCCGAAGCGGCCGAGGATGCGGCGGAGGTCGCGGTATTTGAGGGGGCGGTCCATGAATGGAGACCCAAGACCGACCGTTCTCGCAAGTCAAGACCGCGCGGGCACGGCTGGAGTGAGGCGCTCACGCCGCAGGTGCAAGTTCGCGGAAGGCGATCTGCATGCGCGAGCCACGCGCGGCACTGGGGCTGGAGCGCGGCACAGCGCGGGCGAAGAGTTCCCACAACTCGGGCGGCGCGGGGCGGAAGATGGAGCGCAGGTCGCCGTCTTTGATCGCCTCGGCCACCTGGAACGCGCAGAGGTCGATGGCGGCGCGGATCGCGGCGTCGGGCGTGTTGCCCTCGGCGGGCAGGTCGAGTTCGAGGGCGTGGGCGATGTACCACGGGCCCTCGCGGTAGACGACGCCGCGGATGTCCACGCTGATGGTGTGGGCGACGCCGTTGCGAGCGGTGTTCTTTTTCATGGTGGGGCGGGTCCGTGGCGGGCGGAGCGGCTCAGGTCGGCGTTCCGTCTTGGGTACTGTACGGCGGGCGGGATGGGAAATGCAGAAGGGCGGACGCATGGCCACCGTTGAAACCCTTACACCCCTCGGGACGCCGGAGCCGATCGGGCCCTACAGCCATGTGGCGGTGGCGGGCGGCTTTATTTTCATCAGCGGCACGGCGGGCATCGACCCCGCCACGGGGAAGTTGGCCGGGCCGGATGCGTACTCGCAGGCGCGGCAGATCATGCGGAACTTTGCGGTGATGCTGGCGGCCGCGGGGAGTGACTTGCGGCTCGTGGTGCACGTGAACGTGTTCCTGAAGGACATGAGCGATTTTGCGGAGATGAACCGGGCGTATGCGGAGGCGATGGGCGATCATCGGCCCGCGCGCACGGCGATCGGCGTGGCGGAGTTGCCCAAGGAGGGCGCGGTGCTGACGATGGATTTGAGGGCAGTGGTGGGGAGCACAGCACGATCTTCCCCCGCGGGCGGATGATCGTGGGACAGGGCACCTTAGAACAACCGTCCCGGTGGCGGTTGTGGCCTCATCCCGAGCGGCCACTCGTCCAGTACGGGTCGCCCATCGCGGCGCAACAGCTTGAACCTCGTGCCTGGTGGGGCTGGCACCACTCGGGTTCGCAACTGGTCATAGACGCTCAAGAGCACACGAGCCTTCTCAAACCCGCTCGCTTGGGCGAGTTTGCGGGCGAGAAACACGCCCGTTATGCGGCACTTGGGCAGAATGATCGGAGCGGGCACGCCATCGTTGACCCCGCCGCTGTCAACCGTCACGGCGATCCATCCGGGCTCGGCTTGGAGGTGCGCCGCCCAGATGTCGTCTCGCGTACCGGGCCGAAAGCGGTCCAGCAAGTGCTCGATCTTGACGGGCTCTTTGTCGAATGCCACGAGAGCAGCCAACGCCTTGAAAGTCTTGGGGGCCAAGCACTCGTCGATGAAGAGCTTCACGCGGCACGCGAAAACTTGGCACTAGCGAATCGAAACGCCAAGTCGATGGCCTGCGCGGGTACCTCATAGAGCGACGCGGCAGCTTGGACGGAACCCTCGCCAGCAACCGCGTCTATCAGCGTTCGCACGCGGAGGCCGCACGGCATGATGATCGGCTCCCCAAAATGCACATGCGGATCGAGTACAACCTGCAAGTCATCGGGGCCACGATCAAGCACGAGGCTGCGTACCAGTCCATCGTCGCCAAATGCGGCATTCTCCGCCCAAGGTTGCACGATCGCGTGTGCTTGTGCGCTGTGATCGCGTAGCGGCCGGAGGTAGTTCTCTACGATTGGTCGGAAGTACCGCTGGTTCCGTACTTTCCGCGAGGCACCAACCAGCGTGGAGTCCTCCAGTTCGATGATCAGCTGCTTGCCAAACCGGTACATCCGGTGCTTGCGGGCGAGCACGTGGGGTTTCTCCCACGCCGTCTCTGCCTGCTCCACCTGCAATCGAATTTGTTCGAGCCCGAGCCGGGTCTGCCACCGAGCATCGTGAATGGCCATGGCCTCGACCAAGTTGACAAAGCTGACGATTCGATCGTTCGGCAACTCGGCCTTGACGACCGAACGACCGCGGCCAGAGCCAAACACCCAGCGAACCATCGTGGCGGGCGTGACGTTCGCTAGCCGGGCGGCATCCGCCGCCGTATAGAGGCCCTTCCCAAGATAGTCCGCTAGCCCAACGATTGCTGAACTCCTCGCATGTGCATCCTACACATATACATCCCGATCGGCTGATTGCCACCTCGGCAGATGAGTTTCATCGACTCCGTGACCGATGGCCACCCAGAATTGCGGGCGCTCTCAGCCCTGCTGGGCACGCCTCTGCACACGGCCTTGCCGCACGCACAGAGCCATGGGCTGCTGTTGAGGGTAGACTCGCCTACCGAATCACCTTCAACCCCACGCGCTTTTCGAGTTCGTTGGTGGGGCGGGCGATCAGGTCGTAGTTGTCGTGGCCGACGATGGTGCACGCCACGCACTCGCCGGGGCTGAGTGTTTCGGCGCTCTGCACGAACGTGGTCGAGTCGATCTGCGGGGCCTGCGCGGCGGTGCGGCCCTGATACAAACCGCCGCCCTTGCCCACGCCGCTGGTGGCGCGGCCGCGGGATTTGAGGGATGAGTCGATGAGGACATCGACGCGGCGGCCGGTGCGTGTGGGGTTCTTCTCGTCGAACTCCGCGGCGAGGGAAGCGTTGCGAGCGAAGGCGATGGACTGTTGCAGGGCCATGATCTCGCCGCGGCGGCGGGCTTTGACCTTGGCGGGCACGGCGAGCATCGGGTCATCTTCCATGGTGCCGGCGACGGTGCCGGGCTCGTGGCTGTACTCGAAGACGCCCACGGCCTCGAACTTCTGCTCGCGGACAAAGTCGAGCAGTTGCTGGTGATCGGCCTCGGTCTCGCCGGGGAAGCCGGAGATGAACGTGGTGCGGATCGTGATGCCGGGGACGCGCGTGCGGAGGTCGTCCATCAGGCGGCGTGTGGTGTCGTGGGTGATGTTGCGGCGCATGGCGGTGAGCATGCGGTCGCTGGCGTGCTGGAGGGGGATATCGATGTAAGGCAGCACGCGCGGCGTGGAGCGGATGGCGTCTATGCAGGCGCGGCTGAAGTTGGAGGGGTAGGCGTACATGAGGCGGATCCAGCCGTCTTTGACGCCCGATTCGTCGAAGGCGCGGCTGACGGTGGCGAGCATGGCGGGCAGGCCGCCCTCGCCTTGGTTGCCTCCAAGCCCTCCCTTACGGTCGGGCTGCATGTTGGGAGTCTTGAGGCCCATGCCGATGTCGTCGCCGTAACTGGTCGTGTCCTGGCCGATGAGGTGGAGTTCGAAGACACCGTCGGCGATGAGTTCCTTGGCTTCCGCCATGATGGCGTCGAGGGGCTTGGAGCGCATCTTGCCGCGGATGCTGGGGATGGTGCAGAAGGCACAGTTCTGGTTGCACCCTTCGCTGACGCGGAGGTAGGCGTAATGGCGCGGCGTGAGGCGGAGGCGTGTGCGGTCGTCCTCAAAGTATCCGATGCCGTTGCCGTCTTTACCGTTGACGGTGAGGCCGGTGGTGGAGAGGCCGCGCTCGCCCGCGGCGACGAGGGCGTTGGAGGCGATCCAGTATTTGGGTTGGTCGGCAGATTCGAGAGGCGGACGGGACGTCCGCCCCACCAGAGCCGTGCCGCGCACGGCATCAACGATGTGGTCGCGGTCGAAGACACCAATCATGGCATCGATGCCGGGTGCCCATTCGAGCATCTTGGCGCGGTGACGTTGCACAAGGCACCCCGCGACGACGACGCGGCCGACCTGGCCCGCGGCCTTGCGCTTGAGGGCTTCCTGGATCACGCCGAGTGATTCTTCTTTGGAGGCTTCGAGGAAGCCGCAGGTGTTGATGACGATGGCATCAAGGTGCTCGCCGGCCTCGGCGGCGGTGTAGTCCACCGGCGTGAGGCCGTCCGAAGCAAGCAGGCCGAGCATTTTTTCGGAGTCGACGAGGTTTTTGGGGCAGCCCAGCGAGACGAACGCGACGGTGTTGGTCGGCGCGGGGGCGGGGGCCGCTTTGGTGCGGGCTTTGGGCTTGGGTTTGGCTGTGCGGGGCATGAAGCGGGATGGTAGGAAAGGGGCGAAGGGATCGAAGGCAAATGGCAAATGGCAAATGGCAAATGGCAAAGGGCAAAGGGCAAAAAGCGGCACCGGCCCGGGTCGTGTCGCGACCGGGCCGGTGCCGAGGTACCGAGATGGCCGTCCCTTGTGGGGCCCCGGCGGGATGCGAATGCTGCGGATTCGGTCGGGCGACGCATCCTGCGTGCCCGTGGCCGACCCTCCGGCTCGCCAAAAACGGCTGTTGACCGTCCTCAGCCGCGCTGCTCGTGCGGGCCTTGCTCCCACGCTGGTGTGAAGCGTGGATTTGGCACCCGGCCCGCGATGAAACGAAACGATCCTGATGTTCCTTCCCGCCACTTCCGTGGGGGGCAGGGGGGGTTCTCTCTCCGATCACTCCGGGCGGTCAAGGCTTGGCGAAGGCGGCCAGGTCGCCGATGATGGCGGCATCCACGGGGCCGGACCAGGGGTAGTGCTGCTGCAGGGCGGGGCCCAGGTGCTGGGGCTCGGCGATGACGAAGGAGCACTCGGGGCCGAGGTGGCGGTAGGCGAAGTTGAGGGCGCGGGGGAGGTGCTGGCGGGTGGTGCAGATGACGACCTCGCCGCTCTCAAAGCGCAGGGGCAGCAGACGGAACTGCCAGGCCTGGCGGCGTGAGACCAACGACAAGGCCTTGGGCTCCACCTGTTCGGCGGTGGGGTTGGTGCGCGGGGCGAGTTGCTCGTACTGCTCGGCCCAGGCCTCGTGGAGGGCGTTGGGTGGCACGTTGAACTGCTCTTCGGCGATGGCGCCGAAGGGGCGTTGGCTCTCGCGTTGCAGGTAGAGGATGTGCTCGCACTGGGAGAGTGTGAGCAGGCCGTGCTTGACCAGGAGTTCGCCGATTCGCAGTCGCATGATTGCCTCCGATGCCGCGCCGGGAGATGGCGTTGCGAAGGGAGCATGCGATTGGGGCCAACGGATGCCAGCGGACGGGGCGGGTGCGAAGGCTGCGGGGTGGGTTTGGCGCGGCGGGGGTGGCGTGGTGGTGGCGGAAGCGGAGGATTATCGGCTCAGGCCGGCTCGGTGGTGGCGCACAAACCCTTGGTGGCGAACTGCTCGCAGTAGAGTTCGGCGCGTTCGCGGTGGGTGACGAGGACGAGGGCGACACCCTCCTCGTGGGCGTGTTCCATGACCTTCACGGCCGCGGCGAGGTGCAGCGGTGTGAGTTCGATGAGCGACTGGAGGACGAAGCCCATGTCGTTCACGTCGTCGTTGTGCAGCAGCACCTTGAAGGGCGGGAGGTGGTCCACGCGGGGCGGCTGCGGCCGCGCGGCGGGGCGCTCGGCGATTGCGGCGCGCTGGCGGGAGGCCTTGGGACCGTTCAGGGGCGGCGGATCGGTTGAAGGGCCGGAGTCTGCGGGGAGATCCTCTCGTCCGTTGTGCTCAGCCATGTTGCCTCCGTGCTTGTCGAAGGTCAGTCTACCCGAAGATCGGCTCGGTGCTACTTGCCGATGCAGAAAGTGGAAAAGATTCGTCCGATGATGGCGTCGGGGTCGGTGCGGCCGGTGAGGTGGCCGAGCGTGTCGAGCGTGTGCCTGAGTTGGGCCGCGAGGAGTTCGGGTGAACGCACGCAGGGTTCGGCGCGATGGAGTTCGGACGCGTCTGCCGCGGCACAGAGCGACGAGAGGGTTTCGGCCAACACGCGCCGGTGGCGCGGCAGGAGCGTGGAGGCTTCAGCGCCCGCGTGCGGCGTGGACCAGCACGCCTCCATGATGGCGCGGCGCAGGGCGGGGAGTTGGTAGCCGTCGACAGCGCACACGGACAGGGGGGGCGGGCCGTGCTGCGCGTGCGGCAGGGGCAGCGGCAGATCGGCCATGGTGCGAATGCGGATGGTGGGCTTGCCCACCGCGGCCGCGGGGAGGTCGGGCGTGCAGAACTGCGCGGATGGATCGCACCAGAGGATGACGCGGCTGGAGCAGACAGCTCGCTCGAGAAGAGCGCGTGTGGCGGGCTCGATTCCCGGCGCATCGACCAGCGCCACCTCCAGCCCCAGGGCCGCGAGCGGTGCGGTGGCGCTCGCCGTCTCAGCGTCGAGCGGCAGCGGCTCGGTGATGAGGTCTCGGGTGGTGCCGGCGATGGGCGACGCGATGGTGCGGCGCCTGCCCAACAGGGCGTTGAAGAGCGAGGACTTGCCAGCGTTGGGGCGACCGAGCAGAACGGCGCGCGGCCGCCAGTCGTCGGCGTGCGCTCCGGAGTGCGCACCGAGGGTGTGGCGCATCGCCGCGCAGAGGGCGGCGAGGCGCGTGGCGAGCAGGGCGGGGGCGATGGGGACGACGGATTCCTGATCGGCGAAGTCGATGCCGGCTTCGACGAGGGCGAGGAGTGAAGCGAGTTCATCCGCCCAGGCGCTGAAGCGCCGGCCGCCGGTGCCCTGCATGGCGGAATGCGCCGCAGCGAGGTCGCCCGTGTTCGCGGCGGCGATGAGGGCGGCGACACCTTCGGCCTGAGGGAGCGAGAGTTTGCCGTTGAGGTAGGCGCGTGCGGAGAACTCGCCGGGGCCGGCATCGCGCACGTCCGGGTGGCGCTTGACGCCATCGAGGATGCGGTTGGTGAGGGTGGGATTTGCCGGGACGAGGAGTTCCGCCGCGTGCTCGCCCGTGTAACTGTGCGGGGCGCGTGCGGTGAGCGCGAGGATGGGGAGCGTGTGGCCGGAGGGGAGGCGGAACCGTGCCGCGCGGGCGGCGGGCGCGGGGAGGGGCGAATCGAGGCAGGCGTTGAGGGCGTCGAGCGCGGCGGGGCCGGAGAGGCGAATGAGCGTGCGAGCCGAGGGCGTGCTGGCGCGCGTGTGGCCGGAGGCGACGGCGAGGATGGTGTCTTGTGAAGCCATGAGGGGAGAGGGGACAGGGGATCGGGGACAGCCAAACCCAGTGCCCAGTCCCCAGTGCCCAGTGCCTTCTGCTACTTCTTGCCTTCACGCCGCGCCTTGTCGAGGCGTTGACGTTCGATTTCTCTTTGCTTGGCTTCCATCATGGTGCGGAGGCGGGCCATGAAGCCCTGGGGCTGCTGGGTGCCCGGACGGCCCGGTGAGCCGGGGCCGTTCTTGACGCGGACGCCGACGCGGCCGGTGTTTGTGTCGCCGCGCAGGGCGCGGTCTTTGTCGGCCTGCTCGATGCCGGCGCGGATCCAGCGCGATTCGATGATGCCGAGTGTGGAGTTGGTCATGAAGTAGAGGGAGAGCGCGGCGGGGGCGTTGTACATCATGAGGGGGAACATGACGACGGTCATGACCTTCATGATGCGCTGCTGGCTCTCCTGCTCGGGCGTGAGGGCGCTCGTGGGTGGTGGTGTGAGGTACTTCTGCTGGATGAAGAAGACGACGCCGAGGATGAGCGGGATGATGTTGAAGGCGTCGATGGGGCCCATCAGCGTGCTGACGAGCGGGACCTGGAAACTGGTGCCGAAGGGGATGAGGCGGTCGGGTTCGGAGAGGTCGGCGAGGAACGTGGGGTGGCCGAGGGCCTGGAAGACACCGAAGAACGCGCCCTCGTGGCGGAACTCGAAGGTGAAGAAGATCATGGCGTAGAGGGCGATCCAGACGGGCGTTTGCAGGAACATGGGGAGGCAGCCGAGGGCGCCCGCGTAGTTGATGCCTTCTTCCTTCATCAGGCGGCCGATCTCTTCGCGCATCTTGGCCGGATCGTTCGCGTACTTCTCTTTGATCTTGGCCTGCTTGGGGGCGAGTGCGCCCATCTGCTTGGAGAAGCGTGCGAGGCTGGTCTGGCTCCAGCGCGTGACGGGGTGGAGAAGGGTGCGGACGGTGAAGACGAGCACGATGATGCCCAGTGCCCAGTCGAAGAGGATGTAGTCGTGCAGGAGGCCCATGTACCAGCGGAGCAGGTGGGCGATGGGCTGGAAGGTGCAGAAGGCGCAGGGGCCGCCGAAGGTGAAGACGAGGAGTTCGGGCAGGCCCATCTGTTCCTGCACCTCGCTGGCGGCGAGGTATTTCTTCGCGTTGGGCCCGGCGTAGAAGGCCAGCGAGGCATCAGCGGTTGCGCCAGCGGCCACGGGCGTGGGCGGGCTGGTGAGTTTCAGGGCCATGACGGCGGTGGCGAGCGTCTGGGCCTTGTCGGCGCCGGCGGGGGCGGTGCTGAGCACCACGCGGTCAAGTTGCGCGGCGAGGTGGAAGCGCTTGTCGAGCACGCTGCCGGCGGGCGTGTCGGTGCGTGGGGCCTGGCGCGCGGGCACGGGATGGACTGCCACAGCGAAGTAGCGGTTGGTGAACGCGGCCCACGAGAGGGAGAGGCCCTCGGTGACGGCCGCGGCATCGGGCCAGATGGCGTGCGGGCCGAAGGCGAACTCGTTGCGGCCGGCGTCAAAGGCGGGCTCGCCCAGAACGGCGGCGTGGGCGAGGAGAAAGCGGGTGTCGCCGCGGACAAACTGCTGGTCCGGGTCGGTGGCGCGGGGCGGGAGGTAGCCCAGGCGCACGCGGCGGACATCTCCGCCGTAGCGGATGATGCCGATGGGCAGATCAACGGGGCCGAGTTGGTGCCACCGGAGCGTGAGGGCGCGCCCGCTGGCGTTCTCGAAGGTCTGCGTGAGGATGACGTCGTAGAGGCCGGTCTCCAGCGTGTACGTGCGTTTGATGATGCCGATCGTGGCGCCGGAGGCGTCGATGATGTGTGCCTCGAAACTGCCGGGGGCGACCTGCTTCCACACCTGAGACTGGCCGTCGCTCGCCGCGGTGGCGAGGTTGACGAACGCGCCGTCAATCTCCACGCCCAAGAGGGCCATGGGCACGAGCGTGCGCTCGATGGTGGTGCCGTCGGCCAGGGGCACCTCCTGGCGCTCGATCTGCTGGAGGATTTCGTGCTTGCGGTCTTTGCCGGTGGAATCGAAGTGGTCGGCGAGCCGGAGCGAGGCGAGCCCCGCGCCGATGTGGGAGAACTCCAGGAGCATGGTGGGGGCGGCGGCCGCGCCGGCGGCGGTGGCCTTGCTGCCGCGCAGGTCGCCGAGGGGGATGAGGGCGACGCCGGCCTCGGCGGCGGGCCAGAGGCGGGCGGAAAACGTGCCGGTGGGCGCGGGTGGAGCGGCGGCGGGTTCGGAGAGCCTGGGCTGCGCGCTGGCGGAAGGCACCTCTCCCGGCCCCGCGGACCCAGCGATCCCCTCGGCCGGGGGCGGAGAGGGTGGCGATGCAGGCGCAGCCGTGGTGGCGACCTGCGTCGGGGGCGCAGGGGCTTTCTGCTTGCCGGTGTTGGTGAGCACGGCGAAGCCCACGCCGATGACGGCGCAGACGCACACGACCGGGACCAGCACGCGCAGGAACATGTTCTTTTCTTGGGCCATAACGAGGCCAGTTATAGGGAGAGCCGCAAGGGCACGGCGCTGCAAAGCCCGAGCGCTAGGATGGACGGTGAGCGACCTTGACCAGCACGCAAGCCAATCCGATCCGTTCCTGGAGGGGCTCACGCCTCCGCAGCAGCAGGCCACGCTGCACGAAGAGGGGCCGCTGTTGGTGCTGGCGGGGCCGGGGTCGGGCAAGACGCGGGTGATTACGCGGCGGATTGCGCGGCTGGTGGCGATCGGGGTGCCGGCGTGGCAGATTCTGGCGGTCACGTTCACGAACAAGGCCGCGGGGGAGATGCGGGCGCGGGTGGGGTCGATTCTGGGGGAGGACCCGGCCAAGCGCGGCTTGACGGTGGCGACGTTCCACTCGTTGTGCGTGCGGCTGCTGCGGCGTTGGAGCGAACTGGCGGGGAGCGAGGGTGTGAACCTGGTGAAGCCGGGGTTTGTGGTGTACGACGCGGACGATCAGGCGGCGTTGATGAAGAAGGTGGTGGCGGAGTTGAACCTGAGCACGGCGAACTGGCCGCCGCGCACGGTGCTGGGGCATATCTCGAATGCGAAGAACCAGTTGATGGGTGCGGAGGCGTTCGCGGCGGAGGCGACGGACTTCTACGGGCGGACGATTGCGCGGGTGTACGAGGCGTATGAGCGGAAATTGCGGGCGGCGAACGCGGTGGACTTTGATGATCTGCTGCTGATGACGGCGCGGATGCTCAAGGAGAGCGCGGCGGTGCGGAGCGCGGTGCAGGGACGGTACAGGTATTTGATGGTGGATGAGTATCAGGACACGAACCACGCGCAGTTGGTGATCGCGAACCTGATTGCGGGTGAGGAGGGGGCGGCCGGGGGCGGGCCGGGAGGGAAGGCGGGTGGGCTGCCCAACATCTGCGTGGTGGGGGACCCGGACCAGAGCATTTACGGGTGGCGGGGAGCGGACATTGCCAACATTCTGGAGTTTGAGAAGCACTATCCGTCGGCGCAGGTGATTGCGCTGGGGGAGAACTTCCGGAGTCTGGAGCCGATTCTGGCGGCGGCGGACAGGCTGATTCAGCAGAACAAGCAGCGCAAGCACAAGCCGCTGATTGCGGTGAGGGGGGATGGGAGAGAAGGCACGAAGGCACGGAGGCACGAAGGCACGGAGGCAGGCAAGCAAGGCAAGGCGGACGGGACGTCCGCCCCACCGGGTGCCCCACCAGGCCAAGGCGATGTGCAGATTGTGCTGTGCAGGGATGAGCACCATGAAGCCGCGCTGGTGGTGGATTGGTTGAAGGCGCGGCGCGATGCGGAAGGCAGCGAAGGGTCTGCGTGGAAGGACATGGCGGTGTTCTTCAGGACGAATGCGCTCTCGCGCGTGATTGAGGAGGCGCTGCGGCGCGAGGCGATTCCGTATGTGCTGGTGCGCGGCACGGCGTTCTATGACCGGGAAGAGGTGCGCAGCGCCATGGCGTATCTGCGGGTGATCGCCAACCCGGCGGACGGGGTGAGTCTGGGGCGGATCATCAACACGCCCGCGCGGGGGATTGGCGGGACGACGCTGGAGCGGGTGGAGGCGAATGCGGAGGCGCGGGGGCTGACGCTGATTGACGGGCTGCGGGAAGCCGCGCTGCCGAATGGTGCGCTGGGGTTCTCGGCGCGGGCGAGCGGGGCGATAGCGAAGTTTGTGGAGCAACTGGATTCGTGGCGCGAGGGTGCGGGCGTGCGCGCTGGTGTGGGCGGGGCGGAGCCGGCCAAGTTCATGGGGCAGAGCCTCGCGGCGGTGGCGGCGGAGGGGAGCCTGCCGGAACTGGTGGAGCGGGTGATCCGCGAGAGCGGGCTGGAGAAGATGTATGCGAGTGAGGATGAGCGGGCGGAGAATCTGGCGGAGGTGGTGAGTTCGGCGCGTGAGTTTGAGGAGGCGTATCAGCCGGATGTGGATGGTGCGCCGACCGCACCCGCACCACCATCCGCGCCGCCGACACTCGGCGAGTTGCTGAGCGCGTACTTGGAGCGCGTGGCGCTGGTGGCGGATACCGATGCGATCGATCAGACGCAGGGCGCGGTGATGCTGATGACGCTGCACGCGGCGAAGGGGCTCGAGTTTCGGTGCGTGGCGATGATCGGGCTGGAGGAGGGGTTGTTGCCGCACTCGCGAAGCCATGAGAGCGAGAGCGCGCTTGAGGAGGAGAGAAGGCTGTGCTTTGTGGGTGTAACGCGGGCGATGGATGACCTGCACATCACGAGCGCGGCGTATCGCACCATCCGCGGCGTGCCGGAGCGGGCGATTGCCAGCCGGTTTTTGGAGGAACTGGCGGGGCCGGGCGTGCGGACGAGCGACCAGAGCGATTCGATGGGTGTCGCGCGGCCGGGTGCGTTTGGCGCACGCGAGGGCGATGAGGGGATGCGGGCGTACTTGGCGGGGGGCTCGCGCGGGCTGGGTGGTGCGGGGGGTGGATCGGGTTCGCGCGGAGGAGGGCTGAGCGGCGCAGCGTTTGCGCCGGGGCAGCGCGTTCGCCACCCGCAGTTTGGCGAGGGCGTGGTGGAGCAACTCTCGCCGGGGGCGGATGCGCGGGTGCGCGTGAAGTTCCGCGGCATCGGCACCAAGACCCTGGTGCTGGCGTATGCGCGGCTGGAGCGGATGGGGTAGAAGCCAGAAGCCAGACGCCAGACTTCAGACACCTGCCATCTGGAGTCTGGCGTCTGGAGTCTGGCGTCTGGAGTCTGGAGTCTGGCGTCGCTTTCAGGCCGGACGCACACCCATATAGAGTTGGCGGACGCGCTCGACCTGCTGCTTCTTGACGGAATCGAGCAGCGCTCTGGGAATCTTGAAACTCGCTTCTTCCGTCGGCACGTTGGAGCAGTGCTCGGCCAGGGCCTGGTAGAGCAGTTTGAACGCGTCGCGCGGGTGGTGCATCTGGTCGAGGGCATCGATGATGTCCGCCCGCGGCACATCCTCGGCGAAGAGATCGGTGAGTGAGATGGGCTGCGCGCCGGCGGGCCGCACCGCGTTGAGGCGGCAGTTGCACAGGTCGTAGAGCATGGGGCCCGACCACGCGAGGCGCTCGATGGTGCACTGCTTATCCAGCCGCGCCTCCTGAAAGAACGCCGCGGACTCGCGGAAGACCAGGTGGCGCAGTTCGATGGGCAGGAGGAGTTTCACGCCCACATCCTCTTGCTGCAGGAACTTGTTGTTGAGCATGGGCCACACCACACTGCGCATCTTGTCCGGGTCGCCGGAGACGAGGGTGGGCTCGTCCACGCGATCAACGACGATGATGAGACCGGTGTAGCCGAAGGGCGCGAGCACGCGGAGCAGGCGGGCGAGCATGGCGTAACGCTGGTCGTCGGAATCCGTGACCGGAAGCGTCTGCGTGGTGCGCATGGAGGGGGGGAGTTCGCGGAGCGATTCGCGGTAAGAGCCTTCGGAACGCGGGGCGACGCGGATCTGCTTTCGCAGGCGTTTGGCCTGGCGGCCGAGGCCGAAGCGTTCGCTGGTGATTTTTTTGAGGAGGAAGACGAGCCACACACCGAGCGCGATGAAGAAGGCGGAGGTCCAGACGGGGCCGCTACGCTCGAACTGCCAGTTTTCCTGCTGGCCGAACGCCGCGAGGATGGACAGCGGAATGAGCCACCCCGCGTAGGCGATGCCGCCCTCCACATAGCCCAGCCACGGCCGGTGGAGGCCGAGGCGGCGGCGGAGCGCGGCGGTGCGTTCCTCCGCGCCCTCGGCGCGGTCATAGACGGCCTGAAGGCAGAGGAGGTCGCGGCGCAGGCTCTTGTCCAGGGCGCGGGCGGTGCGGCGTGTTTCGGCGGGGTCTTTGCCCAGGTCCACACGCGCGGCTGCCTCGGTGGTGCGGGGCGGGGCATCAAGGAACGCATCGACGACGCGGGGCACGACGGAGCAGAAGAGGCCGTCGAGGTGATCGACGAGGCGGATTTGTTTGAGCGTGTCGGCGGGGCCGGCGCGCTTGTCTCGCAGGCTGGGCAGCACACGGGCGTGGAGGCGGTCGAGGACGGTGTTGAGTTCGTCGTAAGGCAGCAGCAGCACGCGGGCGCCCGGGTGCGAGACGTTGTACGAGGCGATGTGCTCGGCGAGTTGGAGGCGGATGGCGGTTTTGCCGCTGCCTTTTTCGCCGAAGACGATGGCCGTGCTGGGGCGGCCGAAGTCGCCGACGATCTTTTCAAAGTCAGGGTGCTGGACGCGCGAGCCGGGGCGGGGCGTGCCGATGGCGCCGAAGGGCCGATCGGAAGGCACCGTGGGCGGGAGCGAGGCCAAGCGCGTGAAGACCGGGTCTTGACGGGCTTCCTCGCCCCGGAAGGGGTTTTCGGCCAGCGACCAGTGTTCGAGGAAGGCGGAAAGAGTCATGAAGGCACGAAGGCAGGAGGAAGGCACGGAGGGAGAAAGAAGGCACGAAGGCACAGAGAAAGCACAAGGGCACCGAGCAATCAGCCGCCCAGGCTGCGGATCAGGGCCTGCAGCAATCGATCCACTTCTCTCCAGTTGTGGTGCATCTCATCGAACGTGTCCTGAGACCAGTACCCGAAGTCTTTGGCGTACATCATCTGCGTTTCGAGTTCGAACAGGCTGCCTCGCGCCATCCGCAGGAAGTGGACATAGGAATCAGTCGTGCCACGACCATATCCCTCCGCAATGTTGTAGGGCACGCTGGTGGCGGATCGGCGCATCTGGCTCGTCAGGCCGAAACGCTCGTCTGACGGGAACGCTCGTGTCTGTTCGTGCACTGCCCGCCCTTGTGCGTAGGCCTTCTGCCAGGCGATCAGGTCCCGATAGCTGCGGATCGGATCGGACATGGCATTGTCCCCTTCGTGGCTGCGTGCCTTTCTGCCTCCGTGCCTTCTTCGTGCCTTCGTCCCTTCCTCGCGTCTTCCCTCAGTGCGCCACTCGGTGGCCGAGCATGGGGCTGATCTTGGTGAGCATGTGCTCGAGGGTTTTCTTGTCTTTGGCTTCGAGGTTCAGGCGCAGCAGCGGCTCGGTGTTGCTCTTGCGCACGTTGCACCACCATCCGTGCTTGGCGAAAGCGTCGATCGTGATGCCGTCCAGGTCGTCGATCGTCGCGCCCTTCGCGGCCGCTCCATATTCCTTCCGCAACGCGGCGATCGCGGCGTCCTTCTCTTCGATCTGAAAGTTGATCTCACCCGATTGCGGGTAGCGGGCCAGCGGGTGGACCAGTTGGCTCATGTGCTTGCCCGTCTTGGCGAGGATCGAGAGCACCACACACATGCTGATGACACCCGAATCGGCGTTGAAGTTGTTGCGGAAGTAGAAGTGC